>NZ_VUNO01000003.1:0-314672 GCF_009695665.1 Staphylococcus sp. McC-251-APC-3A2 | reverse complement strand
GATATTGTCTGGTGACTATAGCAAGGAGGTCACACCTGTTCCCATGCCGAACACAGAAGTTAAGCTCCTTAGCGCCGATGGTAGTCGGACTTACGTTCCGCAAGAGTAGGACGTTGCCAGGCAATTAAATAGGATGCGATGAGCCGAGACCGAGAGGTCTCTTTTTTTGTATTAAAAGGAGCTTAACTTCCAGTTCGAAGAACTGTAACATTGAGTTGATACACATGCATAAGTACCACTAGCTCAATAAATTGAGAGTGGTACTTTACTATTCTGAAATTTTAGCCAGTAGGAAATCTAGCAAAGAAATTCATACTAGACCGTTAATGATTTAATCAGTGCGTCTGTATGTGCTTTGAGTTGTGATATTGGGATGCCACCGAAGCCTAGTATGAATTTAACTGTGCTTTGCTCACTATCATATTTATTAAAGGGTATTATTTTTAAATCATTTGCCTTTGCACGTTCTAAGCATTGCTTCATAGTCAAATGATTTTTAACAGTGAGTGTAAAATGCATACCCGCTAAAGCACCATCTATTGTTAATTGTGATTGATAGGGAGCTAATGCATTTAAAATTGTTGTTAATTTATGACGATATACATTTCTCATTTTATTGAGATGTCTTTCAAAACTACCTGATTTCATGAAGTGTGAAACTATTTTTTGTGTATGCGCAGGTACTGTATTTCCTTCTTTGTTTTCTAACTTGTCATATTTTGATAGTAAATTATTTGGTAAAACTAAATATGCAATTCGACAGCTTGGAAATAAAGATTTGGAAAAGGTACTAATATATATTACTTTGTCTTTAGTATCAAGACTTTGTAAAGCAGGAATGGGTTTGCCGAAGTAGCGAAATTCAGAATCATAATCATCTTCAATGATATATCTATCAGTGCTTTGTTGTGCCCAAGTGATAAGTTGGGTTCTTTTTTTTAAACTCATGACATAACCTGTTGGAAATTGGTGCGATGGCGTGACATATGCGATATTATTATTTGATTTCTGAAAGCAATCTATTTCTATTCCTGTACTATTTACTGGTACTTGAAGATAAGCAATTTGCTTTTTATCTAATACTTGCTTAATAGGTGGGTAGCTAGGATTTTCTATTAAAAACCGACCATCATTTAAAATGTCAGTTAAAAGGTTTATAAGCTGCTCTGTTGAAGATCCAATGATAATTTGTTCAGGTCGGCAGTTAACGCCACGGCTATTAAATAAGTAATGCGCAATTTCTTGTCTTAATGAAATTTCGCCCTTTAAATTAGCATGTTGTAGTAAATCAATTTCTTCATCTTCAAATGCATCTTTTGCATATTTTCTAAATTGTTTCATAGGAAAATATTCAGCATCAATTTCAGATAAATTAAATGCTAATGAATGGTCTGACTGTACTGCATCATGATTATTTTTTGAGTGATTATGAATATAGAATTGATCTGGTTTTCTTGTGACAATTGGAAGCGTTTCTATATCTGAAACAAAATAACCCGAACGCGGTTTAGAATAAATATACCCTTCATCTAATAATAGCTGATATGCATGTTCTATTGTTGTGTTACTTACAGATAAATGTTGTCCTAACACACGTTTAGACGGAAATTTATCTTCAGACTTATATTGTCCTTCAATAATTTGTTGTTTTAAATTTTCGTATAAATTGATATAAAGATGATTTTTAGACAATAAACTGACCCCCTAAATTATTTCAAAAGTGTATCTTTTTAAATACCAGTTTATCTTTTAAAATGAATTTAATCAACTAAGTAAAGGGGTAAATAAAATGTCTAAATTTACTGGATCAGAAAGAGTTAAAAGAGGAATGGCTGAAATGCAAAAGGGCGGCGTTATTATGGACGTTGTCAATGCTGAACAAGCGAAGATTGCAGAAGAGGCAGGAGCAGTTGCTGTAATGGCATTAGAACGTGTTCCTTCAGATATTAGAGCGGCTGGTGGCGTTGCTAGAATGGCCAATCCTAAAATCGTTGAAGAAGTAATGAATGCTGTTTCTATACCTGTAATGGCAAAAGGACGTATTGGTCATATAACAGAAGCACGTGTACTAGAAGCAATGGGTGTTGACTATATTGATGAATCAGAAGTATTAACGCCTGCTGATGAAGAGTTCCACTTACGCAAAGATACTTTTACAGTACCATTTGTTTGTGGTTGTCGTAATTTAGGTGAAGCAGCGCGTCGTATAGGCGAAGGAGCGGCAATGCTACGTACAAAAGGCGAACCTGGTACTGGTAATATTGTTGAAGCTGTCAGACATATTAGACAAGTTAATGCTGAAGTAAGCCGTATAACAGTAATGAATGATGATGAAATTATGACGGAAGCTAAAAATATAGGCGCACCTTTTGATGTATTAAAATCAATTAAAGAAAATGGCAAGTTGCCAGTTGTGAATTTTGCAGCGGGTGGTGTAGCAACACCACAAGATGCTGCTTTGATGATGGAATTAGGTGCAGATGGCGTATTTGTTGGTTCTGGTATTTTTAAATCAGAAGATCCTGAAAAATTTGCAAAAGCAATTGTACAGGCTACGACACATTATCAAGATTACGAATTGATTGGTAGATTAGCTAAAGAGTTGGGAACAGCAATGAAAGGTTTAGACATTAATGATTTATCACTAGAAGAACGTATGCAAGAGCGTGGTTGGTAATATGAAAATAGGTGTTTTAGCTTTACAGGGTGCTGTGAGAGAACATTTGAAGCATATTGAATTAAGTGGCCACGAAGGTATTGCCATTAAACATGTGGAACAATTAGACGAAATTGATGGTCTTATACTACCAGGTGGTGAATCGACAACGTTACGCCGTTTAATGAATTTATATGGGTTTAAAGAAGCATTACAACAATCTAAATTACCTATGTTCGGGACTTGTGCAGGTCTTATAGTTATGGCAAAGGATATTGTTGGAGAAGAAGGATATCTCAATAAATTAGATATTACGGTTCAACGAAATTCGTTTGGAAGACAAGTGGATAGTTTTGAAAGTCATTTAAATATTACTAGTATAGCAGAAGATATAGAAGGTGTGTTTATCAGGGCACCACATATTGTAGAAGTACATGGGAATGCTACGATATTGAGCACAGTTAGTGAGAAAATTGTAGCAGTTCAAGAAGGCCGTTATTTAGGTGTATCTTTCCATCCAGAATTAACAGAAGATTATCGCGTAACGCAATATTTCATTGAACATATTGTAACACCTACGACAATTGAGAAAGTTTAATACAGCGCAAGAAAAAAACAGGTCAATTCCAAAATGGATGGACCTGTTTTTTTCTTTTGTCAATTTAATTAGATAAAGAAACCTGCGATTGCTGCAGAAATAAATGATACAAGTGTTGCACCAAATAAAAGTTTCAAACCAAAGCGCGCTACCATATCACCTTTTTCATTGTTAAGTGATTTGATTGCGCCGGAAATAATACCAATAGAACTAAAGTTAGCAAAAGAAACAACAAATACGGAGATTACACCTTTAGCGTGGTCACTGATATTTTTAACTTCATTTAAACTTTGCATAGCGACAAATTCATTAGATAGTAATTTTGTTGCCATAATCGAGCCAGCTTGAACAGCATCGTCCCAAGGTACTCCAATTAAAAATGCTAATGGTGCAAATATAAATCCAATCAAAGTTTGGAAATCCCATGTAATACTTCCACCAGAAATTGCAGTGAAAATTGCACTCACAACACCGTTTAACAAAGCGATAATTGCTATATAACCGATAAGCATCGCACCTACAATTACAGCAACTTTAAACCCATCTAAAATATATTCCCCTAACATTTCGAAGAAGGATTGTTTTTCTGTTTCACTTTCTTCAACAATTAATTTATCTTCTTTTGCATCTACCTTATATGGATTGATAATAGAAGCAATGATAAACCCACCAAATAAGTTTAATACTACAGCTGTAACTACATATCTGGGTTCAATTAATGTGAAATAAGCCCCTATAATAGAAGCCGATACTGTAGACATCGCGGAAGCAGTTAATGTATAAAGACGTTGTTTAGGGATAAGTGCTAATTCTTTTTTGAGTGAAATGAAAACTTCTGATTGTCCCAAAATTGCCGCTGCCACCGCATTATATGATTCCAAGCGACCCATTCCGTTTACTTTAGAAATAGCTAAACCTAAATAATTAATAATGAACGGTAATATTTTTGTGTATTGTAAGATACCAATTAATGCTGAAATAAAAACGATTGGTAATAATACATTGAAGAAGAACGGTGGATTTTCAGGATCTACAAATTCAAATCCACCAAATACAAAATTGACACCTTCAGCAGCTTTAGCTAATAAATAATTAAAGCCATCTGAAATGCCACCAATGACCGTAATACCAAATTTTGTTTTTAATAATATAAACGCAAATACAAGTTGTATTACAAGTAATAAGCCGATGTATTGCCAGCGAATATTTTTTCTGTCAGAACTAAAGAGGAAAGCTAACCCAAGAAACACAGCTATACCAATTAAACCGATAATAATATGCATAATAATTCATCCCTTTAAATTTTTTCTTAATTCCTATAATACAATAAACAAGCGCTTACTTACATCTAAAAACGAAAAAATTTAAAACATATTGGTTGAAAAAGGTCAAAGTTGGTCATATAATATAGTCAAAGAAGGTCAAAAGAGGTGATAATCATGCATAACATGTCCGACATCATAGAACAGTACATTAAAAAATTATTTGAAGACACCAATGAAGACGTTGTTGAAATTCAACGTGCCAATATTGCACAGCGATTTGACTGTGTGCCTTCTCAACTAAACTATGTGATCAAAACACGTTTTACAAATGAACATGGTTATGAAATAGAAAGTAAAAGAGGTGGCGGTGGTTATATTCGAATCACTAAAATTGAAAACAAAGATGAAACAGGTTATATTAATCATTTACTTCAACTCATCGGACCATCTATTTCACAACAGCAAGCATATTACATCATAGATGGTTTGTTAGATAAAGCTTATATTAGTGAACGCGAAGCAAAAATGATTTACGCTGTAATCGATAGAGAAACTTTGAAAATGGATGTATTATCAAGAGATATTATACGTGCTAATATAGTGAAACGAATATTACATGTAATAAATTATTATTAAAGAAATTAAGAGAGGTGTTTAGTCGTGCTGTGCGAAAATTGTCATTTAAATGAAGCAGAGGTAAAGTTAGCAGTTAAAGGACAAGACGGTGTACATGAAAAATGGGTTTGTGCTACATGCGCGCAAGGCGGTAACCCGTGGACTCAAAACCAACAAATGCAGTCACAAGATGACATTGAAGGTGCGTTTGTTGTAAAACAAATATTACAACATTTAGCAGCGAAACACGGTATTGATTTCGATGAAATTGCATTTAAAGAAGAGAAGAGATGTCCTACTTGTCAAATGACATTAAAAGATATTGCGCATGTTGGTAAATTTGGTTGTGCAGACTGCTACGCAACTTTTAAAGATGACATTGTCGATATTGTACGACGTGTACAAGGTGGTCAAATCGAACACACTGGAAAAACACCGCGCTCTTCACATAGAAAGTTAGCTTTAAAAAAACAAATAGAAGAGAAAACGTCGTATTTAAATCAGTTGATTGAAGAACAAAATTTTGAAGAAGCTGCAGTTGTTAGAGATGAAATTAAAGCATTGAAAGAAGACAGCGAGGTGAAACATGATGAGTAAAAATGATATCAGCACTCACATTAGTGAGTGGATGAGAGACGAAGCAGAAAGTCCAATCGTAATGTCTTCGAGATTGCGTTTGGCCAGAAATTTAGAAAATCATGTACACCCTTTGATGTTTGCATCAGAACAAGATGGAAATAGAGTGATAAATGAAGTTCAAGATGCGCTTCCTAACATGTTTATACAGAGATTAGACACGATGGATCAACAGAGCAAATATAAACTTGTAGCGAAACATCTTATAAGTCCCGAGTTAATAAAGAGACCTGCTGCTGCAGTACTTTTAAATGAAGATGAATCTTTAAGCATTATGGTTAATGAAGAAGATCATATACGAATTCAAGCCATGGGTAATGATTTATCATTACAAACATTATACGAAAGAGCCTCTGCATTGGATGACACACTAGACAGTGAATTAGATGTGAGTTTTGATGAAACACTTGGTTATTTAACTACCTGTCCGACGAATATTGGTACTGGTATGAGAGCAAGCGTAATGTTACATTTACCTGGACTTACGATTATGAAGCGGATGAATAGAATCGCTCAAACGATAAATCGTTTTGGATTCACGATAAGAGGTATCTATGGTGAAGGTTCTCAAGTATACGGTCACATTTATCAAATTTCCAATCAACTGACACTTGGAAAAACAGAAGAAGAAATTATTGAAAGTTTAACTGAAGTAGTACAACAAATTATTAATGAAGAGATGCAAATTCGCGAACGACTAAGCAAGCATAATAAAATTGAAACTTTAGATAGAGTATATCGTTCGTTAGGTATCTTAAAATATAGTAGACTAATATCTATGGAAGAAGCATCATTTAGATTAAGTGAAGTAAAATTAGGTATAGACTTAGACTATATTGATTTAGAAGACTTCAAATTTAATGAGTTGATGGTTGCAATTCAATCGCCATTCTTATTAGATGATGAAGATGATAGAACAGTTAACGAAAAAAGAGCAGATATATTAAGAGAACATATAAATTAGGAGGTCATGCTATGTTATTTGGTAGACTGACAGAACGTGCACAACGTGTATTGGCACATGCTCAAGAAGAAGCAATTCGCTTAAATCATTCAAATATAGGAACAGAACATTTACTTTTAGGTTTAATGAAAGAACCAGAAGGTATTGCAGCAAAAGTGTTGGAATCTTTTGATATTACTGAAGAAAAAGTAGTAACAGAAGTTGAAAAATTAATTGGCCACGGTCAAGAACAAATGGGTGCGTTACATTACACACCTCGTGCTAAAAAAGTTATTGAGTTATCAATGGATGAAGCAAGAAAATTACACCATAACTTCGTCGGCACAGAGCATATATTACTCGGCTTAATTAGAGAAAATGAAGGCGTGGCTGCACGTGTTTTTGCTAATTTAGACTTAAACATTACTAAAGCACGCGCTCAAGTAGTGAAAGCTTTAGGAAGTCCTGAAATGAGTAATAAAAATGCACAGGCAAATAAATCCAATAATACGCCAACGTTAGATAGCCTTGCACGTGATTTAACAGTAATTGCTAATGATGGCACACTAGATCCTGTCATTGGCAGAGATAAAGAAATCACGCGTGTGATTGAAGTATTGAGCAGACGTACTAAGAACAACCCAGTATTAATTGGGGAACCAGGTGTCGGTAAAACAGCAATTGCTGAAGGTTTAGCACTTGCAATTGTTAATAATGAAGTACCTGAAACACTTAAAGGTAAACGTGTGATGTCATTAGATATGGGAACAGTCGTTGCTGGTACGAAATATCGTGGTGAATTTGAAGAACGCTTGAAAAAAGTTATGGAAGAAATTCACCAAGCAGGTAACGTCATTCTTTTCATTGATGAGCTACACACATTAGTAGGTGCTGGTGGTGCAGAAGGTGCTATCGATGCATCAAATATCTTAAAACCAGCATTGGCACGTGGCGAACTACAATGTATCGGTGCGACTACACTAGATGAATACCGTAAAAATATTGAAAAAGATGCAGCGTTAGAACGTCGTTTCCAACCTGTTCAAGTAGATGAACCAACTGTTGAAGATACAATTGAAATCTTAAAAGGTTTACGTGATCGTTATGAAGCACATCATCGCATTAACATTTCTGATGAAGCTTTAGAATCAGCAGCGAAATTAAGTCATCGCTATGTATCTGATCGTTTCTTACCAGATAAAGCCATCGACTTAATTGATGAAGCAAGTTCAAAAGTAAGACTAAAAAGCCATACAACACCACCAAACTTAAAAGAGTTGGAACAAGAAATTGAACAAGTGAAAAATGAAAAAGATGCAGCTGTACATGCACAAGAATTTGAAAATGCAGCTAATTTACGTGATAAACAAACTAAATTAGAAAAACAATACGAAGAAGCAAACAATAATTGGAAAAATAGCCAAAACGGCGCGAACACATCCTTATCTGAAGAAGATATTGGTGAAGTTATCGCTGGTTGGACTGGCATTCCATTAACAAAAATTAATGAAACAGAATCTGATCGCTTGCTTAACTTGGAAGATACGTTGCATGAACGTGTTATTGGTCAAAAAGAAGCAGTGACATCAATCAGTAAAGCAGTGAGACGTGCAAGAGCTGGATTAAAAGATCCTAAAAGACCAATTGGTAGCTTTATCTTCTTAGGCCCTACAGGTGTCGGTAAAACAGAATTAGCACGTGCATTAGCAGAAACAATGTTTGGTGAAGATGATGCAATGATTCGTGTAGACATGAGTGAGTTCATGGAAAAACATGCTGTCAGCCGTTTAGTAGGAGCGCCTCCAGGCTATGTTGGTCATGATGATGGCGGTCAATTAACTGAAAAAGTAAGACGTAAACCATATTCAGTTATATTATTTGATGAAATCGAAAAAGCGCACCCTGATGTATTTAATATCTTGTTACAAGTATTAGATGACGGACATCTAACAGATACAAAAGGTCGTCAAGTAGACTTCCGTAATACTGTGATTATTATGACATCTAACGTTGGTGCCCAAGAATTACAAGATCAACGTTTTGCAGGATTTGGCGGCGCATCTGAAGGACAAGATTATGAATCAATCCGTAAGACAATGATGAAAGAATTGAAAAATGCTTTCCGTCCAGAATTCTTAAACCGTGTAGATGACATCATTGTATTCCACAAACTTTCTCAAGATGAATTGAAAGAAATTGTGACAATGATGGTAAATAAACTTACAGATCGTTTATCAGAACAAGATATCGACATTATCGTGTCTGATGCAGCTAAAGAACGCATCGCTAAAGAAGGATATGACCCAGAGTATGGTGCTAGACCACTGATTCGAGAAATTCAAAAAACAATTGAAGATAACTTGAGTGAGTTAATCTTAGATGGTAACCAAATCGAAGGTAAAAATGTCTATATCGATCATGACGGTAAAGAATATAAATATGATATTAAAGATAGAACAGAAGATAAAAAAGAAAAAGAAACTTCTGAATCATAAAATTAGATAAATATAGGTAATAGTGCCAACGCGTTTCTCAAGTATTTATATATAGCTTGAGAAACGCTTTTTTTATTAAGCAAATGTGATACAGTATGATGAAGAAATATGATGTTAACTTGTATCTAATTTGAATATCAAGAAAGTATATCTTTTTGATGGTGCTATAGACATAATAGTGTTATTTTAAAAAAATAGATTTTTGCAATATATTCATTTGTATATTACAATATAAAGCTATTTATTTAGCATATAAAATATCAAAATAAATCATTTGTAAATAAAATTTGTTTTTACATAAACATAGGTATAAAATAGATTTGTTCAATAAAGATGGAGGTGCAGTTTTGGCCAAAAAGAAAGTGGTTTTTGAATGTATGGCATGTGGTTACCAGTCGCCTAAATGGATGGGGAAATGTCCTAACTGTGGTGGATGGAATCAAATGGAAGAAATAATAGAACAGAAAACGACAAGCCCAAAACATGGTGTACGTAGTCGCGAAAATACTGCCAAAGTACAGAAGTTAAATGATATTAAGCATGAGACAACACCACGTATTAAAACGAATTCAGCAGAATTTAATCGAGTGCTTGGTGGCGGGGTTGTAAATGGTTCGCTTGTATTAATTGGTGGCGATCCAGGTATCGGTAAATCAACACTATTGTTACAAATATGTGCTGCATTATCACAAGATAAAAATGTTTTATATATAACTGGTGAAGAATCATTAAACCAAACAAAATTAAGAGCGGATCGATTAGATGAAGACTCAAGTAATTTAAATGTATTTGCAGAAACAGATTTAGAAGTGATACATGAGACAGTTAAACAATTGAAGCCTGATTTGCTTGTTGTAGATTCTATACAGACCATTTTCCACCCTGAAATCAGCTCTGCGCCCGGTTCGGTATCTCAGGTGAGGGAGAGTACACAGAGCTTGATGAATATAGCTAAACAACTAAATATTGCCACTTTTATTGTTGGTCATGTAACGAAAGAAGGTCAGATTGCAGGGCCTCGTCTGTTAGAACATATGGTAGATACGGTACTTTATTTTGAAGGTGATGAGCATCATGCTTATCGTATTTTAAGAGCGGTGAAAAACCGTTTTGGCTCTACGAATGAAATGGGTATTTTTGAAATGAAGCAGAGTGGATTAAAAGGTGTTAAAAACCCTTCAGAAATGTTTTTAGAAGAGCGTTCTACGAATGTTCCAGGTTCAACAATCGTGTCTACGATGGAAGGTACAAGACCATTATTAATTGAAGTTCAAGCCTTAGTAACACCAACAACCTTTAATAACCCTAGACGTATGGCTACAGGAATAGATCACAATCGTTTAAGTTTGTTGATGGCTGTATTAGAGAAAAAAGAGAATTATTTACTGCAACAACAAGATGCTTATATTAAAGTAGCTGGTGGCGTAAGATTAACAGAACCTGCTGTCGATTTAGGAATCATTGTTGCTACAGCCTCAAGTTTTAAAGATTTAACTGTAGATGGATTAGATTGTTTTATTGGTGAGGTTGGTTTAACCGGAGAAGTGAGACGTGTTTCTCGCATTGAACAACGTGTACAAGAAGCGGAAAAACTAGGTTTTAAACGCATTATTATTCCTGAATCTAATATTGGGGGCTGGGAATTTCCTAGCAATATCAAAGTCATTGGTGTGACAAATGTGAACGAGGCATTAAAATATGCCTTAACAAAACATTAATCAACAACATATATTTAAATGATTACATGGCTCATGTAATCAAAATAGCTTTCATGCGAAAGGAGCGTTAGCATTTGAACATGATAAGACTCATTGTAATCTTGTGCTATATTATACTGGGTGCAAGTTTAGGCGTGTATCTTATTCCAGAAATTATTGCAGATGCTGGTTTGAGTCATTTCATGCTACTTACAAATAATTATTTCAATGGGCTATTAGGGATTATACTATTTTTTGTAATCTTTGGATGGTTTATTAAAAAGGTAACTTTAGCAATGAAAGATCTAGAACAAATGATTATGCGTCAAAGTGCGATAGAAATATTGTTTGCCACAATTGGACTCATTATAGGGTTGCTTATTTCCGTAATGATATCATTTATTTTCCAAATTATTGGCAACAATGTGTTAAATCATTTTGTACCAATCATTGTTACAATCATATTGGGATATTTAGGTTTTCAATTTGGTTTACGTAAGCGTGATGAAATGCTTTTGTTTTTGCCAGAAAACATGACGCGTTCTATGGCTATGAACACACGAAATGCGATGCCAAAAGTGATTGATACGAGTGCAATTATAGATGGACGTATTCTAGATGTTTTAGAATGTGGTTTTGTAGATGGAGAAATCCTAATTCCGCAAGGTGTGATTAATGAACTGCAAGTCATTGCAGATGCGAACGATAGTGTGAAGAGAGAAAAAGGGCAAAGAGGCTTAGATATGCTAAATGCATTACATGATGCACAACACCCTACACGTATCATACAACCTACAAAATCACACAGTGATATAGATGCAATGTTAATTAAACTAGCGCTCCATTATAGAGCTCAAATTATAACTACAGATTTTAATTTAAATAAAGTTTGTCATATACAGGGGATTCAAGTACTAAATGTCAATGATTTATCAGAAGCCATTAAGCCAACGGTTCACCAAGGTGATCGACTTAACTTATTGTTAACTAAGATGGGCAAAGAAGCCGGACAAGCAGTGGGTTACTTAGAGGATGGTACAATGGTTGTCGTAGATAATGCTAAAAAACATATTGGTGAGCACGTTGATTTAGAAGTCGTCAGTTTATTACAAACATCTTCTGGACGCATTATTTTTGCGAAAAAAATATATTGAAATTGAAGTGAAGGTTTCATTTGAAATGTAGCAACAACAGTCACAGTTTCACATGAAACCTTTTTTAGCGTAAAACACTAAATAGAGAAGATGTAAAAGAATTCTTATATAAACAGTTAAATTTAAGCGCGGTAATATCATAATCAGCTTTAAAGTGCTACAATAGATAGCGAAATTGTATTACTATATTTAGAATTATACTGTTGAATTTAAAAACAAAGAAATGTTTGATTTTAATATAGTAATGCTTTAAAAAATGATGAGCTATGATATTATAAGTAAGCGAACAAGCAATATACTTTAAATGCTGAAACATTATTTTTTAATATGAACTTCATTGGAGTCGTGTTGACATAAGCGTTGTGTATTTTATGGGTAAACACAGTTAAGATGAAAAAAATAAAATTAAATCGTAAAAATTTTAAACAGGAGTGAACATAATGAGTAATCGTGTAAGAGTTAGATATGCACCAAGTCCAACAGGCTATTTGCATATTGGTAATGCAAGAACTGCATTATTTAACTATTTATTTGCTAAACATTATGATGGAGATTTTGTAATACGTATAGAAGATACGGATAGCAAACGTAATTTAGAAGACGGAGAATCATCACAATTCGATAACCTAAAATGGTTAGGTATTGATTGGGACGAATCAGTAGATAAAGATAAAGGTTATGGTCCTTACCGTCAGTCAGAACGCGCTGAAATATATAATCCACTTATCCAACAATTATTAGATGAAGATAAAGCATATAAATGTTATATGACAGAAGAAGAGTTAGAAGCAGAACGTGAACAACAAATTGCGCGTGGTGAAATGCCACGTTATGGTGGGAAACATGCACATTTAACTGAAGAAGAGCGCCAACAATTTGAAGCCGAAGGACGTAAACCATCTATTCGTTTTCGTGTTCCAAAAGATACAACTTATAAATTCGATGATATGGTTAAAGGTGAAATTTCATTTGACTCAAACAATATGGGAGATTGGGTAATTGTCAAAAAAGACGGTATACCAACATATAACTTTGCCGTAGCTGTTGATGATCATTACATGGAAATTTCAGACGTTATACGTGGTGACGACCATATCTCTAATACACCAAAACAATTAATGATTTATGACACATTTGGTTGGGAACCACCAAGATTTGCGCATATGTCATTGATTGTAAATGAAGAACGCAAAAAATTAAGTAAACGTGATGGCCAAATACTTCAATTTATTGAACAGTATAGAGATTTAGGTTACTTACCTGAAGCATTATTTAACTTTATTACATTGTTAGGTTGGTCTCCTGAAGGTGAAGATGAAATCTATTCTAAAGAAGAGTTCATCAAAATCTTCGACGAAAAACGTTTATCTAAATCACCTGCATTTTTTGATAAACAAAAATTAGCTTGGATTAACAACCAATATATGAAGCAAAAAGATACTGAAACAGTATTTGAACTTGCTTTCCCACATTTAGTTAAAGCGGAATTATTACCTGAAAACCCTTCTGAAGAAGATAAAGCATGGGGTCGTAAACTTATTGCACTTTATCAGAAAGAAATGAGTTATGCTGGCGAAATTGTTCCGTTATCTGAAATTTTCTTCAGAGATGAACAAACATTAGGTGAAGATGAGCAAGAAGTTATTGATGGTGAACAAGTTCCTGAACTTATGAACCATTTATATGGCAAATTAGAAGCTTTAGAACCTTTTGAAGCTGCTGAAATTAAAAAGACAATTAAAGAAGTTCAAAAAGAAACAGGCATCAAAGGTAAACAATTGTTTATGCCGATACGTGTAGCTGTAACTGGACAAATGCATGGACCAGAGCTACCAAATACAATTGAAGTTTTAGGTAAAGACAAAGTGTTGAACCGCTTAAAAAAATACGTTTAATGCAAAGTGTGAATAAAAAGGCTTAAAGGTATAACACTTGAAAAATTACAATTTACCAACTATTATAATATGTGAATTGGCTAAAGGATTAGTATGCAATGGTATGTGTCAAGAGAGTGTGCGGTCGCTGTGAGCACAACACAAACATTGTTGAATGCACCTTTAGTTTGAAGAATTAAATAATGTAAATGAGTCAATATAAGTTGTATTACTACGTGATTGAGGAATCAGCTTATTAAAAAAGAGTGGAACCGTGCAAAGCACCTCTAACAATATGATGTTGGAGGTGCTTTTTTAATAAGGAGGTCGCAACCTTGTTTGAAATTTTGAAAAGAATCAAAGATGATGTAAATATGGTGTTTGAGCAAGACCCAGCAGCACGTACGACATTAGAAGTGGTTACATCTTATGCCGGAGTACATGCAGTGTGGAGTCATTTAATTGCACATGCTTTATATAAAAAGAAAAAATATGTATTAGCAAGATTGATTTCTCAAATTACACGCTTCTTTACAGGGATAGAAATACATCCAGGCGCTCAAATTGGCAAGCGTTTATTTATTGATCACGGTATGGGCGTAGTGATAGGTGAAACATGTAGGATTGGTGATAATGTTACTATTTATCAAGGTGTTACTTTAGGTGGAACAGGTAAAGAAAAAGGAAAGCGTCATCCTGATATTGGAGACAATGTACTAATTGCAGCGGGAGCAAAAGTACTTGGTAATATTAAAATTAATTCAAATGTTAATATTGGCGCGAATTCCGTAGTGTTGAACTCGGTGCCTAGCTATTCTACAGTAGTCGGCATACCAGGACATATTGTAAAACAAGACGGAAGAAGAATCGGTAAAACATTTGACCATCGTAATTTACCTGACCCTATTTATGAGCAATTAAAACAATTAGAGAAACAACTTGAGAAAACAAGAAATGGAGAGATTCAAGATGATTACATTATATAATACACTTACACGTCAAAAAGAAACGTTTAAGTCAATAGAACCAGGTAAGGTTAAGATGTATGTTTGTGGACCAACTGTATATAATTACATTCATATTGGGAACGCAAGACCTGCAATTAACTATGATGTTGTTAGAAGATATCTTGAGTACCAAGGCTATGAAGTGATTTATGTTTCAAACTTTACGGACGTAGATGATAAATTAATAAAACGCTCCAAAGAATTAAATGAACCAGTAAATACAATAGCTAACCGCTATATCGATGCATTTTATGAAGATGTGGGCGCATTAAATGTCAAAAAAGCGACTTCAAATCCAAGAGTCATGAATCATATGGACGATATTATTAAGTTTATAGAAGAACTTATAGAAGAAGGATACGCTTATGAAAGTGGTGGCGATGTTTATTTCAGAACACGTAAATTTGAAGATTATGGTAAATTAAGTCATCAATCGTTGAATGATTTAAAAGTAGGTGCACGTATTGAGCAAGGGGAACAAAAAGAAGATGCACTCGATTTTACATTATGGAAACAGGCGAAACCAGATGAAATTAGTTGGGATAGTCCATTTGGCAAAGGTAGACCAGGCTGGCATATTGAATGTTCAGTGATGGCTTATCACGAGCTAGGGGCAACAATTGATATTCATGCGGGTGGTACAGACTTACAATTTCCACACCATGAAAATGAAATTGCTCAATCAGAAGCACATAACCATGCGCCATTCGCAAATTATTGGATGCATAATGGTTTCATCAACATAGATAATGAAAAAATGAGTAAGTCATTGGGCAATTTTGTCTTAGTGCATGACATTATTAAAGAAATCGATCCAGATGTCTTACGCTTTTTTATGATTAGTGTACATTATAGAAGCCCGATTAACTATAACATGGAGCTTGTTGGGGCAGCTAAAAGTGGATTAGAACGTATTCGTAATAGTTATCAATCCCTTGAAGAGCGAGAAGCAATTGCAACTAATATTGAAGCGCAAGACCAATATATTGATGAAATCAATCAAATATTAGATCAGTTTGAAACAGTTATGAATGATGATTTCAATACTGCTAATGCCATCACAGCTTGGTATGATTTATCAAAACTAGCGAATAAATATGTCTTGGAAAATACGACATCTACCAAAGTGATTGCACGTTTTAAAGAAGTTTATCAAATATTCAGTGATGTTTTAGGTGTTCCTTTAAAAGTATCAAACAGTGATGAATTATTAGACGAAGATGTCGAAGCGCTCATTGAAGAACGAAATCATGCACGAAAAAATAAAGATTTTGCACGTGCAGACGAAATTCGTGACCAGTTAAAAGAACAAAATATTATTTTAGAAGATACGCCACAAGGTGTGAGATTCAAACGTGGGTAACATGAATAATAAGTTGTTAAATCCATTAACTTTAGCATATATGGGTGACGCCGTTTTAGATCAATTTGTAAGAGAATACATTATATTGAAGTTAAAAGCGAAACCCAATCGTCTACATCAAGAGGCTAAGCGTTATGTTTCTGCAAAAAGTCAGGCACAATCACTTGAGTACTTATTTGAAAATAACTGGTTTACAGATGAAGAATTAGATATCGTGCGTCGAGGCAGAAATGCTAAGAGTTATACTAAGGCCAAAAACACAGATATTCAAACCTATCGAAAAAGTTCAGGTTTAGAAGCAATCCTCGGATTTTTATATCTAGAAAAAAATCAAGAACGACTCACCTCGTTACTTGAATGCATTGTAAAAAATGTAGATGAAAGGTAGTGAGACTTTGGAAGAGATTGTAATCGTAGGTCGTCATGCCGTAAAAGAAGCGATTGTTTCTGGGCATACAATTAATAAGGTTTTAATTCAGGATACAGTAAAAAAAGGACAAATCAATGATATTTTAAAAAAGGCAAATAGTAACAAAATCATTGTACAAGCAGTGCCAAAATCGAAATTAGATGGTTTGTCTGATGCACCTCACCAAGGTGTCGCTGCATACATTGCACCATATGAATATGCAGATTTTGATGCGTTTTTAGCACAACAAAAAGATAACGAAAAACTATCTACTGTTCTAATTTTGGATGGCTTAGAAGATCCCCATAATTTAGGATCAATTTTAAGAACTGCGGACGCTTCAGGTGTGGATGGCATCATTATTCCTAAAAGGCGGTCGGTTGCACTCACACAGACAGTTGCAAAAGCATCTACAGGTGCGATTGAACATGTACCTGTCATGCGTGTTACAAACTTAGCGAATACTATTGAAACATTAAAAGATCATGGTTATTGGGTAGTTGGTGCTGAAGCGGAAAATTCAACAGATTATCGTGAAATGGATGCCGGTATGCCATTAGCAATCGTTATCGGAAGTGAAGGCCAAGGTATGAGCCGACTTACAAAAGATAAATGCGACTTTTATATAAATATTCCGATGGTAGGGCATGTAAATAGTTTGAATGCCTCTGTTGCGGCAAGTTTAATGATGTATGAAGTCTACCGTAAACGTAATCAGATTGGAGAAAAACCATGAAGGATCGTTTCTTGATTATTGACGGTTATAATATGATTGGCCAATCACAAGATTTAAGTCAAATAGCCCAAGAAAATTTGGAAGAAGCACGTGATCAGCTACTAACTGCGATTGCAAATTATAATGCAGTCATAGCTGATGAGGTTGTTTGTGTGTTTGACGCTTACGAACAATCGGGCATGTCGTCAGAATATATGTATCATGGTGTGAAGATTGTCTTTACTAAAGAAAAAGAAACAGCAGACAGTTTTATAGAAAAATATGTGTATGATTTATATGACAAACATACAAGACACATCACAGTGGTAACAAGTGATATGAGTGAACAACATGCCATATTTGGTGCGGGTGCTTATCGTATCTCTTCAAGAGAGATGTGGAGAGACTTGAGAGAAAATGAAGTTTCGGTTTCAAAAAAGCTTGAAGGGTTCAACGAGCAGAAGCCACGGACGCGTATAGAGCTGTCCAATGAAATTTTGGAAGAATTTGAAAAAATCAGAAGGGGTAACAATCATAAATAAGAAGATTGTCCCCTTGCTTTTTTTACAGCGTACTTTGTATGCTAACTTTAACCTAATGAAAGGATTTAAAGTATGCTACAAAGAACAAACCATCAAGAACCAACATCAGTCTCAAAAAGCAAATGGCAAGATATTCATTTCTTAATCGATTTACTAGAGAAATTACAGCCACATATATTGAAATGTTTGAATCATTTTTCAATACATCCAGATGACAAAGAAGATCTACAACAAGAAATACTTTTTAAATTATTCAAAGCGTTAAGACAATTTGATTTTTCTAAAGAAATCCCATTGGTACATTATGTAAATCGCACTATCAAAAATGCCAAAAATGATTATATAAGAAAAAAATCAGCAGATTTAAGACGGCAAAGATTGTTAGAAAACGAAATGTTAATTAGTGTCCAAATGTTAAGGCAAACCCGACAAACGGATGAAATTATTTTAAGAAACGAAAAACTGACGATGCTGCATCAAAGAATTGAAAAATTAACAGAGTTAGAGCAAGGCATTATAAATTATATTTTAAAAGACTATAAACCATCTGAAATTGCCTGCATTTTAAATCTAAATGTTAAAATAGTTTACAATACGATACATAGATGTAAACTGAAATTGAAGCGTGCATTTAACCCAAAGCGTCCGAATTAAAATCAGTGATTGATAGGTATTAATTGATTTTTGGGTTAATAGAAAGCAATGGTGGAAGATTGACAATTGACAGAGATGTTATGTATAGTAGATTGGTATTATAATGAGTAAGGTGAAGTAAAATGAAAAAAGTGCCATTAAGCTGTGAAACGTGTGGAAATAGAAATTATAATGTTCCTAAGCAAAGTAACCTTACATCAAGATTGACATTGAAGAAGTATTGTCCAAGATGTAACGCACATACAGTTCATAAAGAAGCAAAATAATGTCGGTATATTAGATTAAGTAATTGAGTAAATATAACCTTCCAATTTAGTTGTGAGTATTGTATTTGCTTAATTTGTCGTATGTATAAGCAAATGAGAAAATCGAATTAATACGGAGGTATTGCTAATGGCTAAAAAAGAAAATTTCTTTCAAGGCGTAAAGTCAGAAATGGAAAAGACAAGTTGGCCAACGAAAGAAGAATTATTTAAATATACTGTAATCGTTGTGGCAACGGTAGTATTTTTCTTAGCCTTCTTCTATGTCTTAGATTTAGGTATTGGTAGAGTTATAGAGTTAATTAAATAGATAGGAGTGACGACATGTCTGAGGAAGTTGGCGCAAAGCGTTGGTATGCTGTGCATACTTATTCTGGTTATGAGAACAAAGTTAAAAAGAATTTAGAAAAACGTGTGGAATCTATGAATATGACTGAACTGATATTCAGAGTGGTTATACCTGAAGAGGAAGAAACACAAGTTAAAGATGGCAAAGCTAAAACATTAACTAAAAAAACATTTCCTGGCTATGTATTAGTTGAATTAATCATGACTGATGAATCATGGTATATTGTCAGAAATACACCAGGTGTTACAGGATTTGTTGGTTCAGCAGGTGCTGGATCAAAACCGAATCCATTATTACCTGAAGAAGCACGTTTCATCTTGAAACAAATGGGCATGAAAGAAAAAACAATTGATGTTGAATTAGATTTAGGTGAGCAAGTTAAAATCAAATCAGGTCCATTTGCTAATCAAGTTGGTGAAGTTCAAGAAATTGAAGCGGATAAATTTAAATTGACAGTTCTTGTAGACATGTTTGGTAGAGAAACACCTGTTGAAGTAGAATTCGATCAAATTGAAAAATTATAATCATATGATACAGGTTGGATGGTCTATGTGTCATAGACCATTGAAACTGAATGAATGATTTAGTTTGAGGATTATATGAGTGAATGCAAGTGCACAGGCACTTGCATAAGCAAGAAGTGTTACTTTATATGCATTAAACTCCCTAATCACTAAAGTGATTTAAATTAAAGAGTACCTGAGCTAAAGCTCATGCATTAAGAACCCCTAATCACTAAAGTGATAAGGGGTTCTATAAAAAAAGTTACACTTTACTCTTGCTTTATGATTTAAATAGATGTTATAATACTGTGGTCGCGCTCATAGAGCGTTCATTTCGTCACGAAATGTAGAAGAGTGGGAGGACAAAACTGAGTCCTGTGACCACATCACGATATCAAGGAGGTGCACATCGTGGCTAAAAAAGTAGAAAAAGTTGTTAAATTACAAATTCCTGCAGGTAAAGCAAACCCAGCACCACCAGTTGGTCCAGCATTAGGTCAAGCAGGTGTGAATATTATGGGATTCTGTAAGGAATTCAACGCACGTACACAAGAAGATGCAGGTTTAATTATTCCGGTAGAAATCAGTGTTTATGAAGATCGTTCATTTACATTCATTACAAAAACTCCACCGGCTCCAGTATTACTTAAAAAAGCAGCTGGCGTTGAAAAAGGTTCTGGCGAACCTAATAAAAACAAAGTTGCTACAGTAACTAAAGATCAAGTACGTGAAATTGCAAACCAAAAAATGCAAGATTTAAACGCTGCAGACGAAGAAGCAGCTATGCGTATTATCGAAGGTACTGCACGTAGTATGGGTATCACTGTTCAATAATATTAAAATTAACTGAAAACATAGATTGACGATAAAGCAGATGACAGAAATGACAAACAGGATCAAAGCGTTCAATATTGTCGTAATAAGAGGGAAATTGTCATTTATTTAGGAAGTGTTTCCTGAGATGCAATACGATTAAAACCTCTCTGTTATCTGCTCTTAACTTGCAAAAGCGAGTAAATGTGGGAGGAAATTCCGCTAAAACCACTAAAGGAGGACATGAAATGGCTAAGAAAAGTAAAAGATTTCAAGAAGTAGCTAATAAAATTGATCGCCAAAAACACTATAGTGTTGAAGAAGCAGTTGAATTAGCTAAAGAAACAAGTATCGCTAACTTTGACGCATCAGTTGAAGTAGCATTCCGTTTAGGAATTGATACACGTAAAAATGATCAACAAATCCGTGGTGCAGTTGTACTTCCAAATGGTACAGGTAAATCACAACGTGTATTGGTATTCGCAAAAGGAGACAAAGCAGCTGAAGCAGAAGCAGCAGGTGCTGATTTCGTTGGTGAAAGTGAATATGTTCAACAAATCCAACAAGGTTGGTTTGACTTTGACGTAGTAGTAGCTACACCTGACATGATGGGCGAAGTTGGTAAACTTGGTCGTGTATTAGGACCTAAAGGTTTAATGCCAAACCCTAAAACTGGTACTGTAACAATGGATGTTACAAAAGCAGTTGAAGAAATCAAAGCAGGTAAAGTAGAATATCGTGCTGAAAAAGCTGGTATTGTACATGCTTCAATTGGTAAAGTATCATTCGATACTGACAAACTTGTTGAAAACTTCAAAGCTTTACAAGATGTGTTAACTAAAGCGAAACCATCTTCAGCTAAAGGTACTTACTTCAAATCTGTTGCTGTTACAACAACAATGGGCCCTGGAGTAAAAGTCGATACTTCTAGCTTCAAACTTTAATCTTAAATATAAATGATGATAAGACTGGATGGATTGATTCAGTCTTATCTTTAAAAATATATTGACATACTGCATTTAACCAGTTATATTGGTTAATGTATTATTTTACCTAAGACAGTAGGAGTTAGTGATAACTTAAAAATAATCCTACCGAGGCTAAAATTGACTTGAACGTGAAGATTTTTAGATCTTTCAAGCACTTTTTGCCGCGGGTAGAAAGTGCTTTTTTTATTGAGATAAAGTTGTTAATTCATGTAATTAGCAGTTGTAATCAAGATTAAAAGCACCAAATAAAAAACTATGGAGGTGTCTAAATGTCTGCTATCATCGAAGCTAAAAAACAACAAGTTGATGTAATTGCTGAATCATTGAAAAATTCAGTATCTACTGTAATCGTTGACTATCGTGGTCTAACTGTTTCAGAAGTAACTGAATTACGTTCACAATTACGTGAAGCTGGCGTTGAATTCAAAGTATTAAAAAATACAATGGTTCGTCGTGCTGCTGATCAAGTTGGTTTAGAAGGTTTAAATGAACATTTAGTAGGTCCTACTGCAGTTGCTACTTCAACAGAAGATGTTGTTGCTCCAGCAAAAGTATTAGCAGGATTTGCTAAAGAACATAAAGCTTTAGAAATTAAAGTAGGTGTTATGGAAGGCAGTGTTATCTCTGCTGAAGAAGTTAACACAGTTGGTACATTACCATCACACGACGGTCTTGTTTCTATGCTTTTATCAGTATTACAAGCTCCAGTACGCAATTTCGCTTATGCAGTTAAAGCTGTTGGAGAAGATAAAGAACAAAACGAAGAAAGCGCTGAATAATTGCGCATAATAAACTAGTAAAAATTAATGGAGGAATATTAAAATGGCTAATCAAGAACAAATCATTGAAGCAATTAAAGAAATGTCAGTTTTAGAATTAAACGACTTAGTAAAAGCAATTGAAGAAGAATTTGGTGTAACTGCAGCAGCTCCAGTAGCAGCAGCAGGTGCAGCAGGTGGCGGAGACGCTGCTGAAGAAAAAACAGAATTTGATGTTGAATTAACATCAGCTGGATCATCTAAAATCAAAGTCGTTAAAGCTGTTAAAGAAGCTACTGGCTTAGGATTAAAAGATGCTAAAGAATTAGTTGACGGAGCTCCTAAAGTAATCAAAGAAGCTTTACCAACTGAAGAAGCTGAAAAACTTAAAGAAGCATTAGAAGAAGTTGGCGCTACAGTAGAATTAAAATAATTCTAGCTGGCTAACAGTTCATAATTATATATTGAAGGTTGTCCAAGCAGCTTAACACATTAGCTATTTCGATACGCTAATCTTAAATGTAATATGGATTGCCTGAAATCTTTGAGAAATGAAAACCCCGTTATCGATATAACGGGGTTTTATCTTATTTGACCTATCCTGAACGAATTATTTGTTACTACAAAATTTCGTTGAGGGTATAGTATTAATCTAAGACGAATTAGATTAAAAGAGGTGTAGTCATGAGTCATTACTATGATGAAAATCCTGAAGTAGAAAGCGATGAACTTCCCTTTACGTATTCCTACAAAAGCTATGATTTAAAATTAGTTACTGATTCAGGTGTGTTTTCTAAAGGGAAAATAGACTTTGGTTCAGATTTATTAATCAATACATTTTTAAACGAAAATCCCCCGGGTCCTATTAAGAAAATTATAGATGTTGGTTGTGGTTATGGTCCGATTGGTTTGATGATTGCAAAAGTGTCTCCACACCATGAAATTACAATGGTTGATGTAAATCAGCGTGCACTTTCTTTATCGATTAAAAATCAAAAGAAAAACCATCTAGAGAACGTCGACATCAAGGAAAGTGACGGGTTATCACAAGTAGAGAATGATACTTTCGATTTTGTGCTAACTAATCCACCGATTAGAGCAGGGAAAAAGGTAGTTCACAGCATCTTAGCTGATGCGTATCATAAATTAAAAGTGAATGGCGCCCTTTATGTTGTGATTCAAAAAAAACAAGGTATGCCATCCGCGAAGAAAAAAATGGAAGAAACATTTGGTAACGTAGAAGTATTAGAAAAGCGCAAAGGCTATTATATATTAAGAAGTGTTAAAGGTTGATTAAAAACCACTGTTCTGATATAGTAATAGAATGTAAAAAATTATGTTCAATAAGTGTGTACTTTTACGTATAAATTAACAAAGTATATAAGGTGAAATAGAAAATGGTGTCATGAGTTATGCTACCGTTTTCTTTTTGTCTAATTATATTTGCTGATTTAGTAAAAGTAAACACGCAATTTTTGAGGGGTGAATCTGTTTGGCAGGTCAATTTGTCCAATATGGAAGACATCGTAAACGTAGAAACTATGCGAGAATTTCAGAGGTATTAGAATTACCGAATTTAATTGAGATTCAAACTAAGTCTTACGAGTGGTTCTTAGAAGAAGGTTTATATGAAATGTTTAGAGACATTTCACCGATTGAAGATTTCACAGGTAATCTGTCTTTAGAGTTTGTTGATTACAGACTTGGAGAATCAAAATATGATTTAGAAGAATCGAAAAACCGTGATACGACGTATTCTGCACCTCTACGTGTAAAAGTACGTCTGATCATTAAAGAAACAGGCGAAGTGAAAGAGCAAGAAGTGTTTATGGGTGATTTCCCATTAATGACAGATACAGGTACATTTGTGATTAATGGTGCTGAACGTGTTATCGTATCACAATTAGTTCGTTCACCATCCGTTTACTTTAATGAAAAATTAGATAAAAATGGTCGCACAAACTATGATGCAACAATTATTCCTAACCGTGGTGCATGGTTAGAGTATGAAACTGATGCTAAAGATGTAGTTTATGTACGTATTGATAGAACAAGAAAATTACCACTAACAGTATTATTAAGAGCTTTAGGCTTCTCAACAGATCAAGAAATTATTGATCTTTTAGGAGATAATGAGTACTTACGTAATACATTAGAAAAAGATGGTACAGAAAATACTGATCAAGCATTATTAGAAATTTATGAGCGTTTACGCCCAGGTGAACCTCCTACAGTAGAAAATGCGAAAAGCTTATTATACTCTCGTTTCTTTGATCCGAAACGTTATGACTTAGCGAGTGTGGGTCGTTATAAAGCGAATAAAAAACTTCATTTAAAACACCGTTTATTCAATCAAAAATTAGCAGAACCAATTGTTAATGCTGAAACAGGTGAAATTGTAGCTGAAGAAGGTACTGTCTTAGATCGTCGTAATTTAGATGAAATCATGGACGTATTAGAATCTAATGCTAACAGTGAAGTTTTTGAACTTGAAGGTACTGTGATTGATGAACCAGTAGAAATTCAATCTATTAAAGTATATGTTCCTAATGATGAAGAAGGACGCACAACGACAGTTATTGGTAATGCGTTCCCTGATTCAGAAGTGAAATGTATTACACCAGCTGACATCATCGCATCAATGTCATATTTCTTTAATTTACTAAGTGGTATTGGATTCACAGATGATATTGACCATTTAGGTAATCGTCGTCTACGTTCAGTAGGGGAGTTACTACAAAACCAATTCCGTATTGGTTTATCAAGAATGGAACGTGTGGTACGTGAAAGAATGTCTATCCAAGATACAGATTCTATTACACCACAACAATTAATCAATATTCGTCCAGTCATTGCGTCAATTAAAGAATTCTTTGGTAGTTCTCAATTGTCACAATTCATGGACCAAGCCAATCCATTAGCAGAATTGACACATAAACGTCGTCTATCAGCATTAGGACCTGGTGGTTTAACACGTGAACGTGCTCAAATGGAAGTGCGTGACGTTCACTACTCTCACTATGGTCGTATGTGTCCAATCGAAACACCAGAGGGACCAAACATTGGTTTGATTAACTCATTATCAAGTTATGCACGTGTAAATGAATTTGGTTTCATTGAAACGCCATATCGTAAAGTAGATCTTGAAACAAATAGTATCACAGAACAAATTGATTATTTAACAGCTGATGAAGAAGATAGCTATGTTGTAGCACAAGCAAATTCTAAGTTAGATGAAAATGGTCGCTTCTTAGATGATGAAGTTGTTTGTCGTTTCCGTGGTAATAACACAGTTATGGCAAAAGAAAAAATGGACTACATGGATGTATCTCCTAAACAGGTTGTTTCTGCAGCAACAGCATGTATTCCATTCTTAGAAAACGATGACTCTAACCGTGCATTAATGGGTGCGAACATGCAACGTCAAGCAGTTCCATTGATGAATCCAGAATCACCTTTCGTAGGTACTGGTATGGAACACGTAGCAGCTCGTGACTCTGGTGCAGCAATTGTTGCTAAACACAAAGGCCGTGTTGAACACGTTGAATCTAATGAAATCCTTGTACGTCAACTTATCGAAGAAGATGGACAAGAATACGAAGGCGAAATTGATCGCTATCCATTAGCTAAATTCAAACGTTCAAACACAGGTACTTGTTATAACCAAAGACCAATCGTTGCTACAGGTGATGTCGTAACGAAAGGTGAAATTTTAGCCGATGGTCCTTCAATGGAACTTGGTGAAATGGCGTTAGGTAGAAACGTAGTTGTCGGTTTCATGACATGGGACGGTTACAACTATGAAGATGCTGTAATTATGAGTGAACGCCTAGTGAAAGATGACGTATATACTTCTATTCATATTGAGGAATATGAATCAGAAGCACGTGATACAAAACTAGGACCTGAAGAAATTACACGTGATATTCCTAACGTTTCAGATAGTGCGCTTAAAAACTTAGATGACCGTGGTATTGTATACGTAGGTGCTGAAGTTAATGATGGAGACATTTTAGTAGGTAAAGTAACGCCTAAAGGTGTAACAGAATTAACAGCAGAAGAACGCTTATTACATGCAATATTCGGTGAAAAAGCACGTGAAGTACGTGATACATCATTACGTGTTCCTCATGGTGCAGGCGGTATTGTTCTAGACGTTAAAGTCTTCAACCGTGAAGAAGGAGATGACACATTATCTCCAGGTGTAAACCAATTAGTACGTGTTTATATCGTTCAAAAACGTAAAATACATGTTGGTGACAAAATGTGTGGTCGTCACGGTAACAAAGGCGTTATTTCTAAGTTAGTTCCTGAAGAAGATATGCCTTATTTACCAGACGGTACACCAATTGACATCATGTTGAACCCATTAGGTGTTCCATCACGTATGAATATCGGACAAGTATTAGAGTTACATTTAGGTATGGCTGCTAAAAACTTAGGTATTCATGTTGCATCACCAGTATTTGATGGTGCGAGTGATGAAGATGTATGGTCAACGATTGAAGAAGCAGGTATGGCACGTGATGGTAAGACAGTATTATATGATGGACGTACGGGTGAACCATTCGATAACAGAATCTCAGTCGGCGTTATGTATATGCTGAAACTTGCACACATGGTTGACGATAAATTACATGCGCGTTCAACTGGACCATACTCACTTGTTACGCAACAACCACTAGGTGGTAAAGCACAATTTGGTGGACAACGTTTCGGTGAGATGGAGGTATGGGCACTTGAAGCTTATGGTGCTGCCTACACACTTCAAGAGATCTTAACTTATAAATCTGATGACACAGTAGGTCGTGTTAAAACATACGAATCTATTGTCAAAGGTGAAAATATTACTAAACCTGGCGTTCCTGAATCATTCAGAGTATTGATGAAAGAACTTCAAAGTTTAGGATTAGATGTTAAGATTATGGATGAGCATGACAATGAAATTGACATGCAAGATAACGAAGATGAAGATGCAGTAGAACGTAAAGTGGACCTTCAACAAAAAGAAGCGCCACAATCACAAAAAGAAATTACTGACTAATACAGATCGCATTTAAGTTTATAAAGAGATATACCATATTGAGGTGAAGTCGTCGTACTTGCCTCATTATGGGTTTATCTAATATTGATAAAGAGCAATCAATCAATTTGCACAGCTAATCTAAATTGAAGGAGGTAGGCTCCTTGATTGATGTAAATAATTTCCATTATATGAAAATAGGACTTGCTTCACCTGAAAAAATCCGTTCATGGTCTTTTGGTGAGGTTAAAAAGCCAGAAACAATTAACTATCGTACTTTAAAACCAGAAAAAGATGGTCTATTCTGTGAGAGAATTTTCGGACCTACAAAAGACTGGGAATGTAGTTGTGGTAAATACAAACGTGTACGCTATAAAGGTATGGTTTGTGATAGATGTGGAGTAGAAGTAACTAAATCTAAAGTGCGCCGTGAAAGAATGGGACACATTGAATTAGCTGCGCCAGTTTCACATATTTGGTACTTCAAAGGTATTCCAAGCCGCATGGGACTATTATTAGACATGTCACCAAGAGCATTAGAAGAAGTGATTTACTTTGCTTCTTATGTTGTTGTAAATCCAGGACCAACTGGTTTAGAGAAAAAGACATTACTATCTGAAGCAGAATTCAGAGAGTACTATGATAAATTCCCTGGTCAATTTACAGCTAAAATGGGTGCTGAAGGTATCAAAGAATTATTAGATGAAATTGATTTGGATACAGAATTAAAAGAATTACGTGATGAGTTAGAGTCTGCAACAGGACAAAGACTTACACGTGCGATTAAACGTTTAGAAGTAGTTGAATCATTCAGACATTCTGGTAACAATCCAGCTTGGATGGTATTAGACGTACTTCCAATTATTCCACCAGAAATCAGACCAATGGTTCAATTAGACGGTGGACGTTTTGCAACAAGTGATTTAAACGACTTATATCGTCGTGTTATCAACCGTAACAACCGTTTAAAACGTTTATTAGATTTAGGTGCGCCTGGCATCATCGTACAAAACGAAAAACGTATGTTACAAGAAGCAGTTGATGCACTCATCGATAATGGTCGTCGTGGTCGTCCAGTAACTGGACCAGGTAACCGCCCATTAAAATCACTTTCACATATGCTTAAAGGTAAACAAGGTCGTTTCCGTCAAAACTTATTAGGTAAACGTGTTGACTATTCAGGTCGTTCAGTTATCGCTGTTGGACCTAGCTTGAAGATGTATCAATGTGGCTTACCTAAAGAAATGGCTTTAGAACTATTTAAACCATTCATCATGAAAGAATTAGTTCAACGTGAAATTGCGACAAACATTAAAAATGCTAAAAGCAAGATTGAACGTATGGATGATGAAGTATGGGATGTATTAGAAGACGTAATTAAAGAACATCCAGTTCTTTTAAACCGTGCACCAACGCTGCATAGATTAGGTATTCAAGCATTTGAACCTACACTTGTAGAAGGCCGTGCCATTCGTCTACACCCACTTGCTACAACAGCTTATAACGCTGACTTTGATGGTGACCAAATGGCTGTTCACGTTCCATTATCTAAAGAAGCACAAGCAGAAGCACGCATGCTTATGCTTGCAGCACAAAACATCTTAAATCCTAAAGATGGTAAACCTGTTGTTACACCATCACAAGATATGGTATTAGGTAACTATTACCTTACTTTAGAACGTAAAGATGCTGTAAATACTGGTACAATTTATAATGATACAAACGAAGTGTTAAAAGCATACGCAAATGGTTATGTACATTTACACACACGTATAGGTGTGCATGCAAGTTCATTCAATAACCCAACATTTACAGAAGCGCAAAATCAAAAAATCTTAACAACATCTGTTGGTAAAGTTATCTTTAATGAAATCATTCCTGATTCATTTGCATACATTAACGAACCAACAAAATATAACCTTGAAAACAGTACGCCAGACAAATACTTTGTTTCTGCTACTGAATTAGGTGAGGGTGGATTAAAAGCATATTTTGATGAGCAACCACTTAGCGAACCATTCAACAAGAATTTCTTAGGAAATATCATTGCAGAAGTCTTCAATCGATTCAGCATCACAGATACATCTATGATGTTAGATAGAATGAAAGACTTAGGCTTCAAATTCTCTTCTAAAGCTGGTATCACTGTTGGTGTATCTGACATTGTGGTTTTACCAGATAAACAACAAATTTTAGATGAACATGAAAAACTAGTTGATAAAGTACAAAAACAATTCAACCGTGGTTTAATTACAGAATTTGAACGTTACAATGCAGTTGTTGAAATTTGGACTGATGCTAAAGACCAAATTCAAAACGAATTAATGGGTTCACTTGAAAAAACAAACCCAATCTTTATGATGAGTGACTCTGGTGCCCGTGGTAACGCATCTAACTTTACACAGTTAGCTGGTATGCGTGGACTTATGGCTGCACCATCAGGTAAGATCATTGAATTACCAATCACTTCATCATTCCGTGAAGGTTTAACAGTATTAGAATACTTTATCTCTACACATGGTGCGCGTAAAGGTCTTGCCGATACAGCACTTAAAACAGCGGACTCTGGTTATCTTACTCGTCGTCTGGTTGATGTGGCTCAAGATGTTATCGTTCGTGAAGAAGACTGTGGTACTGACCGTGGTTTACTAGTATCTGATATTAAAGAAGGTACTGAAATGATCGAACCATTTAGCGAACGTATTGAAGGTCGTTATTCTAAAGAAACGATTCGTCATCCAGAAACAGATGAAGTTATTGTTCGTCCAGATGAGTTAGTAACAGCAGAAATTGCTAAGAAAATCACAGACGCTGGTATAGAAGAAATGTATATCCGTTCAGCATTTACATGTAACACACGTCATGGTGTATGTGAAAAATGTTATGGTAAAAACCTTGCTACTGGTGAAAAAGTTGAAGTTGGTGAAGCAGTTGGTACAATTGCTGCCCAATCAATCGGTGAACCAGGTACACAGCTTACAATGCGTACATTCCACACAGGTGGTGTAGCAGGTAGTGATATCACGCAAGGTCTTCCTCGTATCCAAGAGATTTTCGAGGCGCGTAACCCTAAAGGTCAAGCAGTCGTTACCGAAATTGAAGGTGTCGTAGATGACATTAGTGTTGCCAAAGACCGTCAACAAGAAATCGTCATCAAAGGTGCAAATGAAACGAAATCTTACTTGGCTTCAGGTACTTCAAGATTAAAAGTTGAAGTTGGCCAAAGTGTTGAACGTGGTGAAGCACTTACAGAAGGTTCTATTGAACCTAAGAACTTCTTATCTATATCTGGTTTAAATGCTACAGAAAGCTATTTATTAAAAGAAGTTCAAAAAGTTTACCGTATGCAAGGTGTTGAAATTGATGATAAACACGTTGAAGTTATGGTAAGACAAATGTTACGTAAAGTACGTATCATTGAAGCTGGAGATACGAAATTACTTCCAGGTGCACTTGTAGATATTCATAACTTTACAGATGCTAACCGTGAAGCGTTCAAAGAACGTAAACGTCCAGCAACATCTAAACCTGTATTACTAGGTATAACAAAAGCTTCTCTTGAAACAGAAAGCTTCTTATCAGCAGCATCATTCCAAGAAACAACACGTGTTCTTACAGATGCAGCTATCAAAGGTAAACGTGATAACTTACTTGGACTTAAAGAGAACGTTATTATCGGTAAGCTTATCCCAGCTGGTACAGGTATGAGACGTTACAGTGATGTACAGTATGATAAAGCGACACCTGAAGAAGTCGTTGAAGAGATTCAACCAACTGAAATCTAGTATAGCTTTTGAAATGTAAAATGGTTTATCATTCATTTGAAGTTGTATAAATATAGAGACATGTGTTGAGGTTGTAAGGCCCCATCACATGTCATATGTTTTAAGCGACTGACCATTTGATCTCGGGCGAAATAAAAGATTTGATGGAAACATTTAATCTTTATTTCGCTCTCTTATTTTTTTGTATATTTTCTGCAAAAAATATTAATTAAAGTTGACTCCGCAGTAATTTTGATGTTATTATTATTAAGGTTGATGCAAGCAGAACTTTGGAGGATATTTAGATGTCTAATGAAAAAGTTGCACGCTTTAACAAACAACACTATGTTATTGGTCTTAAACAAACGCTGAAAGCTTTGAATAAAGATCAAGTGACATCATTGATTATCGCTAAAGACGTTGAAGTTCATCTGATGACTCGCGTGTTAAGTCAAATCAATCACAAAAACATATCTATCTCATTTTTCGAGAGCAAACAAGCTTTAGGAAAGTATGTAGGTATAAACGTTAATGCGACTGTTGTTGCATTATTGAAATGAGATTAGTAAGATTCTTTCTTACTAAATTTTATTTACCTTTAAAATGAACCACCTGGATGTGTGGGATTATAAAAGAAGAGAGGAGGACATATTTCATGCCAACTATTAATCAATTAGTACGTAAACCAAGACAAAGCAAATCAAAAAACTATGATTCACCAGCATTGAACAGAAACTACAACAGTAAAAAGAAAAAGTACACTAGCTTAAACTCACCACAAAAACGTGGTGTTTGTACACGTGTAGGTACAATGACACCTAAAAAACCTAACTCTGCGTTACGTAAATATGCTCGTGTGCGTTTGTCTAACAACATCGAAATCAACGCTTATATTCCTGGTATCGGACACAACTTACAAGAACACAGTGTTGTACTTGTACGTGGTGGACGTGTAAAAGACTTACCTGGTGTGCGTTACCACATCGTACGTGGTGCACTTGATACTTCAGGTGTTGACGGTCGTAGACAAGGTCGTTCATTATACGGAACTAAAAAACCTAAAAAATAAGGTTAAGATTGCGTAAATTTTCGTTATAAATAATGGAAATATATTATAATTAGGAAGGGAGGATTTATATTATGCCTCGTAAAGGATCAGTACCAAAAAGAGACGTATTACCAGATCCAATTCATAACTCAAAATTAGTTACTAAATTGATTAACAAAATTATGTTAGATGGTAAACGTGGAACAGCTCAAAAAATTCTTTATTCTGCATTTGAATTAGTTCAAGAACGCAGTGGTCGTGAAGCTATCGAAGTTTTCGAAGAAGCTATCGACAACATCATGCCAGTATTAGAAGTTAAAGCTCGTCGTGTAGGTGGCTCTAACTATCAAGTACCTGTAGAAGTTCGTCCAGAACGTCGTACTACTTTAGGCCTTCGTTGGTTAGTTAACTATTCACGTCTTCGTGGTGAAAAAACGATGGAAGAACGTTTAGCTAACGAAATTTTAGATGCTGCAAACAACACTGGTGGTGCAGTTAAGAAACGTGAAGACGTTCATAAAATGGCTGAAGCTAACAAAGCCTTCGCTCACTATCGTTGGTAGGATAGTAGGTTTTTCCCTGAGCATGTTCCATACTGATAGTTTACTATCTAGGTGCATGCTTAGGGCATCGCCATATTTATAGTATTTATTCGCAGTTATACTGGAAGGAGAAAAATACATGGCTAGAGATTTTAGTTTAGAAAGAACTCGTAATATCGGTATCATGGCTCACATCGATGCTGGTAAAACAACTACGACTGAACGTATTCTTTACTATACTGGACGTATCCATAAAATTGGTGAAACTCATGAAGGAGCTTCACAAATGGACTGGATGGAACAGGAGCAAGACCGCGGTATCACAATCACATCAGCTGCAACAACAGCTTCATGGGATGATCACCGTGTAAATATCATCGATACACCAGGACACGTAGACTTCACTGTTGAAGTTGAACGTTCATTACGTGTACTTGATGGTGCGGTAACAGTACTTGATGCGCAATCAGGTGTTGAACCTCAAACTGAAACAGTTTGGCGTCAAGCAACAACTTACAGCGTTCCTCGTATTGTTTTCGTAAACAAAATGGACAAATTAGGTGCTAACTTTGAATATGCTGTAAGCACAATTCATGATCGCCTACAAGCGAATGCACAACCAATCCAATTACCAATTGGTGCGGAAGATGAATTTGAAGCAATCATCGACTTAGTTGAAATGAAATGTTTCAAATACAACAATGACTTAGGAACTGAAATTGAAGAAATTGAAATTCCTGAAGATCAAAAAGAAAGAGCTGAAGAAGCTCGCGCAACACTTATTGAAGCAGTAGCTGAAACAAGTGATGAATTAATGGAAAAATATCTTGGTGACGAAGAAATTACTGTAGCTGAATTAAAAGACGCTATTCGTGAAGCAACTAATAATATTGAATTCTACCCAGTTCTTGTTGGTACTGCCTTCAAAAACAAAGGTGTTCAATTAATGCTTAACGCAGTAATTGATTATTTACCATCACCATTAGATGTTAAACCAATCGTCGGCCACCGTGCTGATGATCCAGAAGAAGAAGTTATCGCAAAAGCAGATGACAGTGCTGAGTTCGCTGCGTTAGCGTTCAAAGTAATGACTGACCCTTATGTTGGTAAATTAACATTCTTCCGTGTGTACTCAGGTACATTAACATCAGGTTCTTATGTTAAAAACTCTACGAAGAATAAACGTGAACGTGTAGGTCGTTTACTACAAATGCACGCTAACTCTCGTCAAGAGCTTAACACAGTTTACTCAGGAGATATCGCTGCTGCGGTAGGTCTGAAAGAAACTGGTACTGGTGATACTTTATGTGGTGAGAAAAATGACATTATCTTGGAATCAATGGACTTCCCAGAACCTGTTATTCACCTATCAGTTGAACCAAAATCTAAAGCTGACCAAGACAAAATGACTACAGCTTTAGTTAAGTTACAAGAAGAAGACCCAACATTCCATGCACACACTGACGAAGAAACTGGACAAGTTATCATCGGTGGTATGGGTGAGCTTCACTTAGACATCTTAGTTGACCGTATGAAAAAAGAATTTAACGTTGAATGTAATGTTGGTGCGCCAATGGTTTCATACCGTGAAACATTTAAGCAATCAGCACAAGTTCAAGGTAAATTCGCGCGTCAATCTGGTGGTCGTGGACAATATGGTGACGTTAAAATTGAATTCGAACCAAACGAAACAGGTGGCGGTTTCGAATTCGAAAACGCTATCGTTGGTGGTGTAGTTCCTCGTGAATACATTCCATCAGTTGAAGCTGGACTTAAAGATGCTATGGAAAACGGTGTATTAGCTGGTTATCCATTAATTGATGTTAAAGCTAAATTATTTGATGGTTCATACCATGATGTCGATTCATCAGAAATGGCCTTCAAAATTGCTGCATCATTAGCACTTAAAGAAGCTGCTAAAAAATGTGAACCTGTTATCTTAGAACCAATGATGAAAGTAACAATTGAAATGCCTGAAGAATACATGGGTGACATCATGGGTGACGTAACATCTCGTCGTGGACGTGTTGATGGTATGGAACCTCGTGGTAATGCACAAGTTGTAAATGCCTTTGTACCACTTTCAGAAATGTTCGGTTATGCAACATCATTACGTTCTAATACACAAGGTCGTGGAACATACACTATGTACTTCGATCACTATGCAGAAGTTCCAAAATCAATTTCTGAAGAAATTATCAAGAAAAACACTGGTAATAAATCAGCTGAATAATTAAACTTGTATTGTGCAGTGACAGTCTGTACAATACATGTAAAGCATAATTATATGGCTTACAGTTTTATTGATTGATTTTTTAGGGAAAATGCATTATAAAGGTACTGTATGGTACTTTTAACCTAAATAAATCATCTTCTCATGATGGTGAGAAACTGTCATGAGAGATAAATTTAACAATTAATTTTCTAACGAATAGGAGAGATTTTATAATGGCTAAAGAAAAATTCGATCGCTCAAAAGAACATGCCAATATTGGTACAATCGGACACGTTGACCATGGTAAAACTACTTTAACAGCTGCTATCGCAACTGTTTTAGCAAAAAATGGTGACTCTGTTGCACAATCATACGACATGATTGATAACGCTCCAGAAGAAAAAGAACGTGGTATCACAATCAATACTTCACACATCGAGTATACAACTGAAAAACGTCACTATGCTCACGTTGACTGCCCAGGACACGCTGACTATGTTAAAAACATGATCACTGGTGCTGCTCAAATGGACGGAGCTATCTTAGTAGTATCTGCTGCTGATGGCCCAATGCCACAAACTCGTGAACATATCCTTTTATCACGTAACGTTGGTGTTCCAGCATTAGTTGTATTCTTAAACAAAGTTGACATGGTTGACGATGAAGAATTATTAGAATTAGTAGAAATGGAAGTTCGTGACTTATTAAGCGAATATGACTTCCCAGGTGACGATGTACCTGTAATCTCTGGTTCAGCATTAAAAGCACTTGAAGGGGACGCTGACTATGAGCAAAAAATCTTAGACTTAATGCAAGCTGTTGATGACTTCATTCCAACACCAGAACGTGATTCTGACAAACCATTCATGATGCCAGTTGAGGACGTATTCTCAATCACTGGTCGTGGTACTGTTGCTACAGGCCGTGTTGAACGTGGTCAAATCAAAGTCGGTGAAGAAGTTGAAATCATCGGTATGCAAGAAGATTCAAGCAAAACAACTGTTACTGGTGTAGAAATGTTCCGTAAATTATTAGACTACGCTGAAGCTGGTGACAACATTGGTGCGTTATTACGTGGTGTTGCACGTGAAGACATCCAACGTGGTCAAGTTTTAGCTGCTCCTGGTTCAATTACACCACATACAAACTTTAAAGCGGAAGTTTACGTTTTATCAAAAGATGAAGGTGGCCGTCATACGCCGTTCTTCAGTAACTACCGCCCACAATTCTATTTCCGTACTACTGACGTAACAGGTGTTGTTACTTTACCAGAAGGTACTGAAATGGTTATGCCTGGTGACAACGTAGAAATGGAAGTTGAATTAATTTCTCCAATCGCTATCGAAGACGGTACACGTTTCTCTATCCGTGAAGGTGGACGTACTGTTGGATCAGGCGTTGTAACTGAAATCTACAAATAAGATATTTTATCTTGATATAGATTTGAAGAGTCTCCAATTTTTGGAGGCTCTTTTTTATATTCGTGTTAAATCTTTTTTAACTATTTATTAGAACAAATGAGGTCACCGTTCAAAAATTGAAATCTTTGGTTATAGAAAACGCCTTAGGCATTAAAAGCCTAAGGCGTTATTACATTTTCTAACTCTAATATTTTTAAAAACTGGCTGGCACTATATTTTAATGCTTTTTCATCAAGATTAAAATACGGACTATGATGTGGGTGTGTGGTACCTTTTTCAGGATTGCCGCAACCTGTTAAAAAGAATGCGCCAGGACGTACTTTTTGATAATGTGAAAAGTCTTCGCCAATCATCATTAATTCTGATTCGTTAAATCTTAAATTCATATCATTTGTAGCTTGTTTAACAATATCAAAACATTTTGGATTATTATGGACAGGTAAATAGCCTTTGATATAATCAAAATCATAAGTGATGTCGTTCGCAACAGCTAAGCCTTGTAAGAGCTTATCCATTTTGTGCATTACATGTGCTTGTACTTCTGTATCGAAAGTACGCACGGTGCCTTTACAAAATGCTGCATCTGGAATGACATTATCTGCTGAACCAGACTGTACCATACCGAAGCTAATAACGGCTTGTTTTACGGGATCTATTGTTCTAGAAACAATCTTTTGTGCACTAATGATAAATTCAGCCATAATAACCACTGGATCGATTGTTTCGTGTGGTTTTGCACCGTGCCCACCTTGGCCATGAATTGTTACATTGAATTCATCAGGAGAAGCCATCATTGCACCAGGACGAGAATAAATTGTGCCCGTAGGATAGCCACTCCACAAATGGTTTCCATATACTCTATCTACATTTTGTAAGCAACCATCATCAATCATTTCTTGTGAGCCACCCGGCATAATTTCCTCACCATATTGGAAAATCAGTACGACATCACCATTTAATTTGTTTTTATGTGCTTCAATTATTTCAGCAACCGCTAATAATGTTGCGGTATGGCCATCATGTCCACATGCATGCATCGCACCAGGATTTTTAGACTTGTAATCCACCTCTGTTAATTCATTGATCGGTAAAGCATCAAAATCAGCACGCAATGCAATCGTTGGACCGTCTCCTTGTCCGCTAAATGTTGCGACGATGCCATTTCGTCCGACGGGTGAACGTACTTCACATGATAGTTGGCTGAGTTGATTTAGGATGTAGTCACGTGTGTGATACTCCTCAAATGATAATTCAGGATATTGATGCAAATAGCGACGAATTTGAATCATTCTGTTTTCCTTTTCTCTTGCTAGTTGAAACCAATCAAACAACTTCAACCCTTCTTCCTTAAAATGATTATTCTATTATATCATTTTAAATGACTTTACTGTAGAGACAATTATTATGACTTTAATTAAGTTGCAGAAAACGCTTTAACGATTCGTGGGATTCTACTTTCCTGATACAAGAAAATGGGTTATGATAAGATTAAATAGTAGATAACTCAAAGGGGGATTTTCAGTGGTACAGTCATTACATGGCTTTTTAGATGAAAATATTCAGTATTTGAAAGATAATGGACTTTATAACGAAATTGATACAATTGAAGGTGCGAATGGACCAGAGATTAAGATTAACGGGAAAAATTATGTCAATTTATCTTCAAATAACTATTTAGGACTTGCAACAGATGAAGATTTAAAACAAGCTGCTAAGGATGCTATTGATACACATGGTGTAGGTGCAGGTGCAGTAAGATCTATTAATGGTACATTAGACCTTCATGATGAATTGGAAGAAACACTTGCGAAATTTAAAGGTACAGAAGCTGCAATTGCATACCAATCAGGTTTTAATTGTAATATGGCAGCAATTTCAGCTGTTATGAATAAAAATGATGCTATTCTATCAGACGAATTAAACCACGCATCAATTATTGATGGATGTCGCTTATCTAAAGCGAAAATCATTCGTGTCAATCATTCAGATATGGATGATTTACGTGCTAAGGCAAAAGAAGCTGTTGAATCTGGACAATACAATAAAGTAATGTATATTACTGACGGTGTATTTAGTATGGACGGCGATGTTGCCAAATTACCAGAAATCGTAGAAATTGCAGAAGAGTTTGGTTTAATCACATATGTTGATGACGCACATGGCTCTGGTGTCATGGGCAACGGTGCAGGTACAGTGAAACATTTTGGCCTTCAAGACAAAATTGATTTCCAAATCGGTACATTATCTAAAGCGATTGGTGTTGTAGGTGGTTATGTAGCTGGTACACAATCATTGATCGATTGGTTGAAAGCACAATCAAGACCATTCTTATTCTCGACATCACTAGCGCCTGGTGATACAAAAGCCATCACTGAAGCTGTTAAGAAATTAATGGCATCAACAGAATTACACGATAAACTTTGGGAAAATGGTAATTACTTAAAAGATGGACTGAAAAAATTAGGTTTTGACATTGGTAATTCTGAATCACCAATTACACCAGTAATCATAGGTGGCGAAAAAGAAACACAAGCATTTAGTAGTCGCTTAAAAGATGAAGGTATATATGTGAAATCTATCGTCTTTCCGACAGTGCCAAAAGGTACAGGGCGTGTTCGTAATATGCCTACTGCTGCACATACAAAAGAAATGCTTGATCAAGCATTAGCGGCATATGAAAAAGTAGGTAAGGAACTAGGTACAATTTAGCGCTAACTAGCTAGATATTAAACGAATATAAATGAAGCAACAAACTGCTAGACTGCTTATGTCCTATTTGTATGGGCATGAGTTGTCTAGCTTTTTTGATTTTAATCATATTAATAGGGTATAGGTTTAACACTTATGAAAGCATATACATAAATTACAATTTTTCTTGGGTCTAGGGTGATACAATGACAAAACTGATATTATTAAGGGGAAACTCTGGCAGTGGTAAAACGACCATTGCCCATAAATTGCAAAACACGTTAGGCAATGGTGTCATGCTCGTGGGTCAAGATGAAATAAGACGCCATATGTTAAATGTTTCTGATAGCCCAGGGAATTTGTCAATTGAGCTAATAAAACACATTACTGCATATGGTATAGCGCATTGTGAATATGTTATTTTAGAAGGTATTTTCAATAAAGAAAAATATGGTAATATGTTACAGAGCATCATTTCAAGTGCTCATATTAAAAGTTATATTTATTATTTTGACTTACCTTATGCAGAAACTGTGAGAAGACATCACTCAAAAGTATATACCGATTTTAGTGCAGAAAAACTTGCAAGCTGGTTTGTTGAAAAAGATACATTAAATGTAAAAAATGAGAAATTGATTCCTGAAACGATGACACAAAATGATATACTCACGATGATCTTGAATGACCTAAATAATGAGTGAAAATCGTCATTAGAATCAGTTCATATTTTTAATAAATTAAAAGGTTGATTTTATGCCAAATGATGTTATAGTTTTGGGTGCTGACGCCTTATGTTAAGGGGTTTTTGAATGAAAAATAATTTAGGGTTGCAATTCACCACACAACGGCTTATCATTAGACCGTTAGAAGAAAATGATTATGAGTCATGGTTGTCAGGATTTGTTAATCGTCATCCTGCGCAATACAAGTATGATAAGGGCCAAGTTGATATGTCAGATGCCACAGAACCATGGTTTGCAGCAATGGTTTCAAAGCATCAACAAGCTATTAAAGATGATGATTTGTATATATTCGGCATCTTTGATAAAACAGGACGTCATCTTGGTATGCTTAACATTAAAAACTTAAGCCGAGACCAATTTCAATGGGCTGAAATCGGTTATTTTATCCATAATCAATACTGGCATCAAGGGTATGCTTATGAAGCTCTAACAGAACTTGTGAAACAAACGAAAGAAACATTAAAGTTTCATAGAATAGAAGCACATATCAATTTGGATAATCAACCTTCTATTCAGTTAATTGAAAAATTAGGCTTTGAGTTTGAATGTATTCGAAAAGGATTTATTTTCGAACAAGGACAATGGACTGACAACTACGTGTATTATCTCAATACACATGACGAACCAATGGGATAGTAAATAAAAGGAAGGAGTGTCAACATGGTTGAATTTAGAGAGTTAACAATGGCTGACGAAACATTATATTGTGATTATATGAAAGAATGGATAGATCACGATGAAAAGGTAGTGCCTGAGATTACGAATATTACCAAGTATAATAATTTTGAAGAAATTGTTCATGCATTAGCAGACAACAAATCTAATGATGAAACAGTAGATAATACGACATTGTTTTTAATTGACGATGATAAGATTATTGGTGCTGCCAATATTCGTCATAATTTGAATGAAAAGCTAAAAATCATTGGCGGCCATGTTGGCTACGGTATTCGTAAGAGCTACCGAGGTAAAGGCTTTGGTAACAAAATCTTGAAAAAGTCATTAGATTATTTATCACGCATTGGTGTACAAGAAGCATTGATTACCTGTGAAAAAGATAATGAAGCCTCTGCAGCTGTCATCTTACACAATGGTGGAGAAGAAATAGAATCTTCAACATTAGATGATGGCACAATTGTCCGTCGCTTCCAGATAGAAATCGCATAAAAGAGCAAATATTTTACTATATTACACAAACTGCCGACAAACTATTCACTTTGTCGGCAGTTTTTTATATAGTGATTGATATTTAAATGCATGGAATATTACATAACATTTCATTTTAATAGGGAAATATTTAAATAATGAAATCAATATTAAGTTTTATTAAATTAATTGTAAAAGAAATGTTATAAAATAGGTTTGATAGGTTTTTTATCCGAATATAAAGGCATAGATGTAGCAATCAAGGCGCTCCATATTCTAAATAAATCAAAGGATCATAAATATATTCTTTCAATTTTGGGGACTGGAGATAAAATTAAATATTACAAATTAGCAGAACAATTTGGTGTTAACGAATATGTCGAAATAAAAACATTGCCGGCTGGTTCCCCTGTAATAAAATGGTTGGACACTTTAGATATATATATTCAACCTAGTAAAACAGAAGGTTTGCCTCGAGGACTAATTGAAGCAATGAGTAGATCAATACCAGCTGTTGGTACTAACGCTGGAGGTATTCCAGAGTTAATAGAAAATAAATATATAATAAACAAAGGTGATTATAAAAATTTATCACATCTAATAAAGAAAATACTGTCCGATGCAAATTTATATAATCTTACAGCTATTAAAAATTTTGAAAAGGCTAAAGAATATGACTTTTCAATTTTAAAGAAAAAAAGATTTGAATTTTATAAAAAATTAAAAGAAGGTAATGCTAATGAATAAAATATTTAATCAATTAAGGTTTAATTTGCCATTTTCATTTTTGTCTTTTTTAACTTCGTTTTTACCAGATAATCGATATAGCATAAAAATAAGAGGTAAAATTTTAAAACCGTTTATATTTAAATGTGGTAAAAACTTTCAAATAGGCAGAGATGTTACTATACTAAATTCAAATAATATTGAAATAGGTAATAACGTTTATATAGCTAAAGGTACGTGGATTAATGCAAAAGGCGGAATGAAACTAGAAGATGAAGTTTTGATTTCCCCATATGTAATAATCAGTACTATGCAACATACATTTAAAAATAATTCAGCAAGGTTTGGAAAATCACTTGAGGGTAAAGTAACAATTGGTAAAGGGAGTTGGATAGCTTCACATGTTCATATAAAACAAGGTGTTCAAATTGGTTGTGGATGCTTAATTGCGGCTAATTCATCTGTAATAAAAAATGTGGATGATTTCAGTGTATCTGGTGGAGTGCCTGCAAAACACATCAAAATCAATGAGAATAATGATTACTAAATGAGGGAGATTATTTATGGGTAAAAATAAAATATTTCACTTAGTTACAGTTTCAAAAAGTATCCCATTAATGAAAGGTCAAATAGAATTTTTACGTAATAAAGGGCTGGATGTTCACATTGTTTCAGATGATGGCAAAGAACTAAGAAGTTATGAAGAAGGAGTTTTTCATAGTGTCTCTATGAAGCGAGACATTTCTTTACTAAGTGATATTAAATCATTACTACAAATGATCAAACTTTTTTTAAAAGAAAAACCATATATTGTAAATTCAGGAACACCAAAAGCAGGATTGATTGGCACATTAGCTGCCTTCATAACTAGAAGACCGATTAGGATATATACAGTGAGGGGATTGAGATTAGAAACCGTAAGTGGTTTGAAATATAAAATATTATACTTTATGGAAAAATTAGCGATGCATTGTGCGACAGACATAATTGCAATCTCACAAAGTCTTAAAGAGAAAATAATATTTTTAAATCTAGCTAACGAGGAAAAAATTAAAGTTTTAGGTTATGGCAGTTCAAATGGTATACAGATAGAAAAATTTATAATGAAAGATAATAAAATAAGTGAAGAATATAAAAAGCAATTAGAAAATAATTTTATTATTGGCTATGTTGGAAGAATTGTTAAAGATAAAGGAATAGAAGAGTTGATTGAAGCATTTAAAATAATTTTGGGTAAGTCATATAATGTTAAATTAATGGTTATTGGTAGTGTAGAAAAAGGAAATGCAATTAGCGATAAAGATTATCTGTTTTTAAAAAATAATCCTAATGTATTACTCATAGATCATGTTTCTAATCCTATTTCATATTACAACAACATGGATTTATTTGTATTTCCGACACACAGAGAAGGGTTCGGTAACGTAAGTATAGAAGCACAGGCTCTTAAAGTACCAGTTATTACTACAAATGTAACGGGGGCAATAGACACGGTTGTAGACGGAAAAACTGGTTTTATAGTTGAAAAGGGGAGTGTAGAAGCTATCGCAAATAAAATTGAAAAATTAATTAATAATGAAAAATTAAGAAGTAAGCTAGGAGAAAATGGTAGGATTCATGCTAAAAACAAATTTTCTAATGAAATTATCTGGAACGATATGGAAAAGATGTATAAAAATTATCTTGATAGATGAGGAGAGTTCTATTGAAAAGACTATTTGATATTTTAAGTTCTATATATGCAATTATCATATTTTCACCGATACTTCTTTTAGTATCAATTGCAATTAAAATAGAATCCCAAGGTCCCGTTGTATTCAAGCAAAATCGACCAGGCTTAAAGAATAAACTATTTAAAATTTATAAATTTAGGTCAATGAGACAAGATACACCAAATGTAGCAACTGATAAGTTAGATCCTACAGATTACATTACGAAAACAGGAAAATTCATCAGAAAAACATCAATAGATGAATTGCCGCAGTTATTTAATATTTTGAAAGGTGATATGGCTGTAGTTGGACCTCGACCTGCTTTATATAACCAGTATGAGCTTATTGAAAAAAGAACGAATGTAAATGTTCATTTAGTTAAACCTGGTTTAACAGGATTAGCACAAGTTATGGGGAGAGACGACAATAGCGATGATCAAAAGGTGCAATATGATAAGTTTTATATTGAAAATCAATCTTTTAAATTAGATATGTATATTATTTATAAAACTATAAAAAACACTATTTCTTCTGAAGGAGTTAGCCATTAATGAAAAATATCTTAATTACAGGGGAAAATGGGTATGTAGGGAATCAATTTCAATATTTATTGGAAAAAGATGGCTTTAAGGTTGAAAGAACAAGTCTGAGAAATAATGATTGGAAACACCAGTCTTTAAGAAAATATGATGTGATTATCCATTTAGCAGCTTTAGTTCATAATAATAATGCTAATGCTAAAATTATAGACTATATGAATGTGAATTTTCATTTAACTAAAGAATTAGCGGAAAAAGCAAAAAAAGATGGTGTTAATCAATTTATATTTTTTAGTACGATGAGTATTTTTGGTTTAAATGGTTCATTGTTGGAGAAATGTGAGATAAATCAATTCACACCATATAACCCCATTACTGCATATGGTCAATCTAAACTTTTAGCGGAAAAAGAAATTCGCAAGCTTGAAAATGATGCATTTGTCGTTAATATAGTTAGACCACCTATGATATATGGGAAAGAGTCGCCAGGTAATTTTTCAAAACTTATAAAAATAGCGAATATAAGTAGAATTTACCCCAGATTTAAAAATGAAAGAAGTGTCATACATATTGATAATCTATATAAAGACCTTTTAAGCTTAGTAGAAAATCCTATGTCAGGCACTATTCATCCTCAAAACCCAGAGTATATGAATACAAATAATGCATTATCATTAATTAGAAAGCATCAGGGAAAAAGAGAGAGAATAATAGAATTACCAGTTCCAAGAATAATGAAATCGCTATTAGGTAAAGTAGGAATTATCAATAAAGTTTATGGGAGTTTAACTTATTCTAAAGAAATTGATTTAAGAAAAATTAATAGTAAGCAATATGATAATTTTGAACAAACAATAGAAAAGACATTAAAATAAGTACAAATCGACAAGGAGTAATGTGATGAAAAAAAAGAGAAAATCATTAACAAAGAAAATTGTCGTCACAATAGTTATTGCGTTAGCACTGCTAATTATTATAGCTGTAGCATTTATATTCTATAAACTTACGTCATTAAATAGTTCAATTAATGATCCACTTGATAGAAAACATTCTGAACTTAGAGATGGGCCAATAAAAAAAGGAGAGCCAATTTCAATAGCGCTTTTTGGTATAGACTCTGATGAAATAAGGGATTCAGAACACGGTGGGCAAAGATCAGATTCAATCGTACTTCTGTCAATTAATCCAAAAGATAAAAAAACAGAAATGATTAGTGTGCCTCGTGATACACATGCTGAAATTGTTGGTAAAGATACAGAAGAAAAAATTAATCACGCCTATGCCTATGGTGGTCCAGATATGGCAGTGAAATCTGTAGAAAAGCTAATGGATGTACCTATTGATCATTATGCAGCCATAAATATGGATGGTGTTTCTACACTTATAGATGAAGTTAATGGTGTAGATGTTGTTAGTAATGCAACTTTCAATGTTAGAGACTATACCTTTGAAAAAGGTAAGAAATATCACATGGATGGTAAAGAAGCATTGGCGTTTATGCGGAGTAGGAAAGAAGCAGGTGCTGGTGGAGATGAAGGAAGACAAGCGCGACAACAACTTGTTATCGAAGCAGTAGCTAAGAAATCAATGAATCCAAGTTCAATACCGAAAATCAATTCAATATTTAACGCGGTAGAGGATAACGTCAAAACTGATTTGAGTTTAACTGATTTAAACGGTATTCGATCAGATTATAAGAGTGCACAAAAAAATGTGAATCGTCATACTTTAAATGGTGAAAATACATTAGGTGATGATGGATTATACTATTTTTATCCAAGTAATAATGACCAAATAGTTAAAGATTATAAAGATAATTTGAATTTAAAATAACTAATACTTAAAACCGTCAACACTAAAAAAGTAGTTGGCGGTTTTATTATATGAATATTTATTTATGAAAACGCCAACATGAAATAAAAGACTTCGCAAAAAATTTCAAGTATAATTGTTTTTAATACTAGGTATTAATTTTAAAAAAGAAGTGAGGTTATAACATGTCAAAGGTCATTCAAGATATACATACAGCGTTTGAGCATTTAGATGATGGCATGACAGTGCTCGCCGGTGGTTTTGGACTATGCGGGATACCAGAGCATGCTATTGAAGCAATTCGGACAAAAGGTACAAAAGGGTTAACCGTAGTGAGTAATAACTGTGGTGTTGATGATTTTGGACTAGGTCGCTTACTAGAGAAAAAACAAATAGATAAAATGGTCAGCTCATATGTTGGTGAAAATAAAATATTTGAACAACAGCTGATTAATGGTGAGTTAGATGTAGCACTTACACCACAAGGTACGTTAGCTGAAAAACTACGTGCAGGAGGTGCGGGTATTCCAGCATTTTACACAAAAACAGGTGTGGGTACTTTAATTGCTGAAGGTAAAGAAACACGTGAATTTGACGGTGAAACGTACATTATGGAACGTGCCATTACAGGTGATTTTGGTATTGTGAAAGCTCAAAAAGCGGATACATTTGGTAATTTAGTATTTGAAAAAACAGCGCGTAATTTTAATCCTTTATGTGCTATGGCTGCTAAGACTACTGTCGTTGAAGTAGAAGAAATTGTTGAATTAGGTGAAATTGATCCAGATGATGTACATCTATCAGGTGTATATGTGGATTATATCTATCTAGGCAAGCATTTTGAAAAACGTATAGAAAAACGTACAGTGAAGGAGGTATAACATGGATAAACAAACACAGCGTAAGAAGATTATTCAACGTGCAGCACAAGAAATTCAAAGTGATATGGTAATTAATTTAGGTATTGGTATGCCAACGCTTGTAGCAAATGAGCTCAATGATCATGTGGAAAATGTTTTTTTTCAATCTGAAAATGGTTTACTTGGTATTGGTCCATATCCTACTGAAGATGAGGTTGATCCTGACTTAATAAATGCAGGTAAAGAAACGGTTACTGCTGCTAAAGGTGCATCCTATTTTGACAACGCAGAATCATTTGCCATGATACGCGGGGGGCATATTGATTTAGCAATTCTTGGAGGCATGGAAGTTTCGGAAACAGGAGATTTAGCGAACTATATGATACCAGGCAAGCTTGTAAAAGGTATGGGCGGCGCTATGGATTTAGTGGTTGGTGCTCAGAAAGTAGTCGTTATCATGGATCATATGAATAAGCACGGTGAATCTAAAATAAAAGCAAAATGTGACTTGCCATTAACTGGCGCAAGTGCTGTTAACACGTTAATCACAGATTTAGCTGTTTTTAAATTTGAAGATAAAGTTATGAAATTGGTTGAACTTCAAGAAGGCGCCACACTGGAACAAGTACAAAAGTATACAGCTGCTTATTTTGAAAATTGTTTGAATCGTTAGGTGTTTTTCGAGATGCCATACGATGTTTTCCTAGATAGGCCATTTGTTATATTAAAAAATTAATCTTTAGCCAAGCTTAAAATTCGGTTTAAGTATGTTATTGTAACATTATAGCTTGAATTGATTACAAAGGTGCGAAGATTGATATGAAGCAAAATGCAGAACTGAAAAGTATTGTTATTGCTATTATATTTGCAGCGGCTGCAGATGTGGTTCCTGATGGAATATTTCATAAAATATTGTTGCTAATGGGCATTTTAGCATTTATTTATATGTTGATTACACATTTAAAGTTTACGTTATATCATATTAAAATAGAAGATAATCAGCAACAAACATGGTTTAGTGTGAAAATGGATTATTGGTTGCTTTTTATTAAAAATATGGTGGCCATAACGCTATTATTAGCGATATATTGTGTGTCTGTGTATGTCAATAATCATATGGCTTGGATTATCATCCCTTTACTTATCGTTGGATTTATAGGATTAATCCTATTTGAAAATAAAATGGAAAAGAAGAGTAACATTTTAGAGTCAGAAAATGTAGAAGAATAGAGGTGGCTTATGCAATTTATTGATGCACATGAACAAGCAGAATTATTAAACATGGAAGAAGTCGTTGAAGCGGTCGCAGAATCTTTAAAGGCCTATTCTGAAGGAAAGACGGATACTCCTTTACGTTATGTACTTCCTTTTAATGAAGATAATCGTTATCTGGTTATGCCGGCCCTATCTGATGAATTGAAAGTTGTGGGTCTTAAAACAGTAACAGTTGCACCTAACAATACAAAGATAGGTAAAAATACTATCGTCGGATCTGTTATATTATCTGATTATGAAACCGGTGAAACATTAGCTGTATTAGAAGGTTCATACTTAACCAAGATTCGTACAGGTGCAATTTCTGGCGTAGCTACAAAATACCTTGCCCGTGAAAATGCAGAAACATTATGTGTCATAGGCACAGGTGACCAAGCACAGGGATTAATTGAAGCTGTACTAGCTGTTAGAGATATCAAGCGTATTCAACTTTATAACAGAACATATCGTAAAGCTGTGACATTTGCAGAAACAGTACAACAGCAATATCAATTTGTAGATGTGACAGTGATGGAAAATGTTGATGATGCTATATCTAATGCCGATGTTATTGTCACAGCAACCAACGCCACACAACCTGTTTTTAATAAACCATTAGATGCTGGGGTGCATGTGAATGCTGTGGGCTCTTTTAAACCAGACATGCAAGAGTTACCTTCACACGCTATAGCCAATGCCGATAAAGTAGTTGTAGAAGCATCGGAAGCGGCGTTAGAAGAAACAGGAGATTTAATTACCCCTATGGATGAAGGTTTATTTGGAGAAAAAGATTTATATGGAGAATTAGGTGAGATCGTCGGTTCTAATTTAGCTGGACGCGAAAGTGATGATGAAATTACCGTTTTTAAATCTGTAGGTGTAGCCATTGTAGATATTATTGTTGCTAATTATTTTTATCAAAAAGCACAAGAAAACAATGATGCACTTTAAGTTATATAAGGTCGACAGAGTAAAATTTTGATAGGTTATAGTAAAATTCTTAAGCGTTTCGCCATATCGCTTTATGGTATAATGTAGGTATTATTTTATCCTTTAAAGGAAACTTATGGTGGAACGCTTTTTATGATATTTTTCTAAGTTGATCGTTTTAAACACCATTTACACTAATAGTAGAACATAATATAACTCATTTCATTTATTAGGGAACCAAAAGAATTTTTGCAAAGGGCATGGTGTTTTTATTCAATTATTATTAAGTTTTTACCTCAATTTCTTTTGATTTGTTCGTCAAAATTGTTAAACTTGTATTAATATATAGAAAATGTTAATTAACTAAAATTATAATTTTAGTTGTAATACTATTGCGTTTTTTTATAATAAAAGTTAGTTGTATGAAGTAATATATTTTATTAAAGCATTGACGATAAATATCTTATGACTTGAATATATAGGAGGAGAAAAAATGAAAATACTAATTACAGGTGGTGCTGGATTTATTGGCTCACATTTAGCAGAACATTTTAATAATGATAATGAGGTGTTTATATTAGACAATTTAAGCACAGGCCATCGTTCGAATGTTAAATTTATAGATGATGCACATTTCATTGAAAATGATGTGGTTAATACATCTTTTGTGACATCATTAGTAGAGCAAGAACAATTTGATATTGTTATTCATTTAGCAGCAGTAGTTAGCGTTGTAGAAACAATAAATGATCCTATAAAGTCTCAATCTGTCAATATAAATGGTACATTGAATCTCTTAGAAGCCAATCGTCAATATAACCATAATTTGAAGAAGTTTATTTTTGCTTCATCAGCAGCTGTATATGGCAATACTGAGGGGTTGCCAAAACAAGTTGAAACATTTATCGATCCGGAATCACCTTATGCTGTCGAAAAATATGCTGGGGAACAATATACAAAAATTTACAATACGCTATACAACCTACCAACAACTGCTTTAAGATTCTTTAATATTTATGGACCGAGACAAGATCCTCATTCACCATACTCTGGTGTGTTATCCATTATAGATAAAAAATTTAAAAATAATGAAACATTCACATTTTTTGGGGATGGAGAACAAACAAGAGATTTTGTGTACGTAAAAGACTTAGTGCAAGCGGTTTCAATCGTGATGGATAACGCAACAACGAATGGCCAAATATATAATTTAGCTACTGGTAAACAAATATCACTATTAGAAATTTTCGATAAATTCAAAATAGTTTATAATAAATCTATAGACTATCAGTTTGCTGAATCAAGAAGTGGGGATATCAAACATTCTTGTGCTGATATCAAAGGTTTAGAAGCGCTAGGATTTAAGCCACAATATGATATTGTGTCAGGTTTAACTGAATATATTAAATACTCGAATACAGATAAGATAAACTAAGAGGTGGAAGAATGATTGGTAAAACGAAAAAGTTTGTATTAAATCAAACGAAAAGAAAATTAAAATTCATTTCTGAACCATTGAAATTACAACTAAGAAGTAAGTACACAAAAAATATTATGCATTACGCAAATCTTTATAAAACGATTGAAGTAGATAACAAGCATATTTTGTATCAAGTTAGAGACGGACAAAGCATGACGGATAGTCCTTATGCGATATTTAAATATTTAATGAACCATCCGGATTATCAAAAATATATACATATTTGGGTCGTGGCATCTCAAAAAATGCAAAAAGCATTTTCTAAAAAATATAGTAAATATAAAAATGTAAAATTTATTGTAAAAGAAAGTGAAGACTATTTACATTATTTAACAAAGTGTAAATATCTTATTAATAATGCGACATTTCCAACGTATTTTACGAAAAAGCCAAATCAGATATATGTAAACACTTGGCATGGTACGCCATTAAAGGCAATGGGTTTAGATATCAATCAAAATTTATTAGAATCACAAAATACAATTCGCAATTTTTTAAGTTCTGATTATATCATTTCACCTAACCAACATACGACAGATATTTTTAAAAAAGCATTTAAATTAGACGGTTTAAACGATGAAGCAATTTTAGAAATTGGTTATCCTAGAATAGATGCTACATTAAATGCACAGTCAAAAGAAGTTATACAAAAATTAAAAAAGCAAGGCATTAAATTAACAGATGCACCGATTTTACTCTTTTCACCAACGTGGCGTGGCCAAACAGTGAGTTCACCAGAAGATAATATTGAAGAAATTGAAGCGCTGATTGAAGCATTAAATAAACAAACACGTTACCAAGTATTATTAAAAGTGCATCCGTTTATTTATAAAAAAGCAGTAGGTAATAAAAAATTAAAGAAATACTTAGTAGAGGATACATTTGATACAAATGAATTACTCAGTATTGTTGATTTGCTCGTAACTGATTATTCAAGTATCTTTTTTGATTATTTAGTTACAGATAAACCTATAATTTTTTATACACCTGATTATAAAGCCTATGAAGAAGACAGAGGATTTTATCTTTCTGTGGATAGTCTCCCAGGGCCAAGTGTACACTCAATTGAAGCATTGGTAGCTACTGTCAAAGAATCACAAAATATGTTAGCGCAATATCAAGGAAACTATCAAAAATATAAACAAAAATTTGTGAATTATGATGATGGTCAAGTCACGGAAAGAGTCGTCAACCAAGTGTTTCATCACGACGCACCCAAAAAAGGTGATCAAAATAATAGAAAAGAGCGTATTTTAATATATCCGGGTGGTATGAAACCTAATGGCATAACAACGTCGATTCTAAATTTATTAGAAAATGTTGATTATGATAGATATGATATTACAGTTTACCTTGGATTTAATAGAAATAAAGACGTCATAGATAATTTATATAGCTTAAATGACAATGTGAGAGTTATTTTAAGAAGAGGCCCATTGTTAGCCAACACTTCAGAATACTATCGTAATCTATTAGTTCGCAATAGAGGCATCAAATCGAAAATTGAAGAAAAAATTTATCCTGAAGCAATGTATCAACGCGAATTTAGAAAAGTGTTTGGTAATTCAGAGTTTGATGTAGTTATGGATTTTAGTGGTTATGCGATGTTTTGGTCTGAAATCTTGTTAGCAAGTAATGCTAAAAGAAAATTAATCTACTTACACAGTGATATGAAAATGGATATGGAGCGTAAAGTGAACGGTGTGAGACCACATTATGCCAATTTAAAAGGTGTAATGTCCTTGTATCCTTATTATGATAAGCTCGTAAGTGTTTCTGAAGTGACCAAGCAAGAAAATGTTAAAAAAATAGCAAATAGAAAAACAAAAGAAAAATTTAAATCATCGATGAATACAATTAATTTGGATAGAATTTATAATTTGGTGGATGAAGATAATGATATCTTTATGAAAAATGGTGAGCGTGTCATCGTTAGAGAACAGGATAAGCAAATTACAAGCGTGCCATTCCATAAAGCTGATTTTAAAGTGATGACTATGGGAAGATTATCACCTGAAAAAGGATTTGATAATTTAATTCAAGCGTTTAGCGGTGTCGTGGAAGCAAATCCTAATGCGAAATTATATATTTTAGGAGATGGTCCACTCAAAAACCAATTAAGTAAGTTAATTGACTCATTAGATTTATCAGAACATGTATTTTTAATGGGGCAAAAAAGAAACCCATTTAATATTATGAGAGACTGTGATTTATTTGTTTTACCATCTTATTACGAAGGACAATCAATGGTCTTATTAGAAGCGTTAACTGTAGGCATAGATATTTTGGCATCAGATATACCAGCCAATCAATATGTCCTTGACTATGGTAAATACGGTATGTTGAGTTTTAACGATGCTGAATCATTACAAACAAGCATACAACAGTTTATTAATAAGGAAACACCTGCTTATGCTAAATTTGATCCGGAGTTATATAATAAAGAAGCAATTGAACAATTTTATCATTTATTAGATGATTAAAATATCAAATAACTAAGGGATGAGCAATAATGCTCAAGCCCAAAATAAAGGACGCATCCATATGAAGTGGATGCGTCCTTTATATATTTAAAATCGTTCGATTTATACTGGCTTGTTAATTTGAAATGCTTTGTTTATACAGCAACTTTTGCACATTAACTATGATGTTTATAGTTATTAACAACCATAGGATGTAGCGTATTTCTTCCTACAATAATTCTTACATATGGAATAAAAGATAGTATTATCGCTAATCCAATACAAAATCCAAGTGTGAAAATAGTACTTAGAATTAAAAATAGTGTTGGGAACGTAACAAATGATGCCAACGATCTAGAAATAAAGTCTACAATAATCTGATGTGCTAAATAAATGAAAAATGATATTTCACTAATTAAAAACACAAACACTAAATTAAATCGAGTTAAAAATTTCGATATATAGACGATAAATACAAAACTGATTGCAGAAAATAAGACTAAGTCAAATCGATTAGATTCATTCAGATGTACATCTAAATAAGAAAAGTTAAATGCCATATAACATAAAGCCAATAGCCATATCAATAGCAACCAAACTAAATGACGTTTTAAAAATTGAATAACAGTGTCATAATATTTACCGAAATAGAAACCGACAACAAAGTAAAATAACCAATATAAAATAATCGTTCTACTAAATAATGGATAAAAATCCCAGAATGCAAGATAATCATTACTGTAATACATTAAATAAGAATGTCCAAAACTAATGATAAAAGTAATGACAAGTACAACTATAGGATTGGCCTTACTCAATAATTTATAAAATAAGCGATGTAATATGTAAAACTGAAAAATAACGAGTACAAACCAACCGAAAAATTTACCTTCTAAGACGATATTTAAAAAGATTTCCCAAAATGATTTATCTGAACTATCACCAAGAAATAGCCTGAAAGTGACAAATAAACCAAATAAAGCATAAGGAATTAAAATAAATTTCATACGTTTAAGTAAAAAGTTTTGCGGAATTTTATTTGAATACCGCATGCCTAATAACGTTTCCGACAAAATAATAAAACACGGTGTTGCAAATAATAAAATAACTTGTAAAAAACTAAAAAGTGATTTTTCAAATTGTGAAATATGATAATCGTTTACTAAACCGGTTAAACAATGGACGATGACTATTGCGATACAAAATATCGCCCTAGCATAGGTGAGTTCCATTTTCCTTTCCAAAATCAAAACTCCTCTCAAAATCCATTCCATAATATGATAATTAGTATTAAAAGTAAAGTTTATATGAATTTAGTTTTATAATCATTTTATATAAAGCGTGGCAACTCATAATATAGTAATTGAGTAAGATTAATAAAGAATGATATGATTACATATATTTAAAATAATCATTTAAAACCTTAAATAGTGAAAGGAATCAGTTTATGAAATCAATTTTACTTATTGGTCAATCAAATATGGCAGGACGAGGTTTTTTAGATGGTGTAAAGTCAATCATTGATGAACGTATTTTTATGCTTAGAAATGGTAGATGGCAAATGATGGAAGAACCGATACATAGTGATCGTTCTGTAGCAGGTATTGGACCAGCAGCATCGTTTGCAAAGCGATGGCTAGATGATCATCCAGATGAAACAATTGGATTAATTCCATGTGCTGATGGGAGTACTTCCATTGAAGAATGGTCGGATAAAAGCATGTTGACACGGCATGCTTTAAGTGAAGCTAGATTTGCCATGGAAACTTCTGAATTGATAGGTGTTTTATGGCATCAAGGTGAAAGTGATAGTCAAAATAATAAATATCAAACATATGAAGCAAAACTATCACATTTAATTCAATTTTTTAGGACAGAACTGGAATTACCTAAACTTCCCTTTGTCATTGGATTGTTAGGAACGTTTTTAGGAAAAGAAGGATTTGGCGCTAGTGCTACAGAGTATCAAGAAATTAATAAAATAATAAAAAATATAGCGCAGAAAGAGCATCATTGCTACTTTGTTACAGCAGTAGGCTTAACAGCAAATCCAGATGGCATTCATATAGATGGTTTCTCTCAACGATTGTTTGGAATTAGATATTATGAAGCATTTTCAAGCGCAAAGAACGTCGTAAATCGTTTAGAGAATGAGAGCGAAATTGAAAAAGATTTATATAAAAGTGAATTCACAAAAAATGAACAAATATATATGCTTGTTGCTAGGTTATCTAAAAATAAAATAACGTATCAAGATTTTATCAATGAAATGTCTCAACTGAACTAGTAATCACCTGAGAAGTCATCATTTTTAAAGTATTCATTTTATTCGCTTCATTAACGCCTAAAAAAGCCTTTCAAAACGCACTTCTTTTGTGTGGATTTGAAAGGCTAGTTGTATTTTATCGTTCAAGTTCGGCTATGTTAATCTTCCATGTGTGATTTTAGTAAGTGTGTCATTCGTAGCAAATATTTTAGCATTTACATTGGGTACACCCATGGATTTAAGACGTTCACTATGCATATTTAAATAGTTTTCGGCATTTTCGTAGCTATCAAATGCATAAATGCCACCCGCTTCTTTTTCATCAGCATTTTCTGTCCATATCTTCCATAAAAAACCTGGTTCTTCATTTATAGATTTCGCTAAATCAGCGAATTGTGTGGACATTTCTTGGCCAAAAGGACCATCGATTGGAAAATCAACTTGTAAAATATAAATCATGATAAACCATCCCTTTTAAATTATTTATTACGCTTACTATACCAATTTATGTTAAATCGCATAAATTTTTGGCTCAAATCGTTTTCTGATAGGTATTATCACAACTTTTTGAATGATCTTATTGGTATATCAATAAAGCATTTTCATATATAATTTCCATTATTTTGTAAAGAAAGTGTAAATTTACTTGCAAATAAAATAGAGAGGTGTATGATGAAAGTGAATAATTACACTTTGCATATAGGAGACTACAAATAAGGAGTGATTTATTATGCGTAAAGTCGGAAAGTTAATTTCAGCAACTGTCGTAGTATCTACACTGGTCGTTGGTTCTTCAGCAGCATATATCTCAACGAGTAGTCCAACAGCGCAAGCAGCAGAACAAGTCCAAAAATGGGGACACGGTGAAGGTGGCGCAAGCGGTGCAAATAGTGAAAATGGTGTTCGTTCTCAAGCACAAACAACACCTTGGTATAATTACGAAGGTTATACAACATATGACCCTTCATTTACACAAGATTATAACTTCGTACGCGCTTTGAAATATGATAATGTCACGATCGATGGTTATAAAGTTGACACTGATGCCAAAAAAGAATTTGATCATTCTAAGAAAGTTTATGATACAAGCGTAGAATTTAACAGTGACAATGAAGTAGTACAACTCACTTTCTTCACGAAACCTGATTCTGTATCTAAAGCAACGTTTAAGAAAGCACATGCTTCAAATGAAATCATAGAAGATGGAAAATTAGGCAATGGAGATGGCACTTATGTAAAATACGCGACAAATAATGGTTTTTATACTGCATTCTTTGATCAAAATGATAATTTGGTAGAAATAACAATTGGTCAGTAATTAGAATGATGTTTATAAAAATAGGATACAACTAAGAGAAGCTTTGAAATGGTATGTTTTTGATTGTAGTAACATTTAATTTAAATGAAAGTGTACTCTAGGCTGGGGCATATTAAATGTCCCAGCTTATCTTGTTGGTATAGCCATTAAAAAATAGCTTTCATTTAGCAAATGTATCAGCATTTTTGCTAAATAAATGCTTAATTGTAGTATTTTATTAGACTTATTGTTATTGAAGATATACCGTCAATTTGAATTATATCTATAACTTAATGCGTATGTTTAATAAAGATAATTGTGTTTTGTTATATTTATGATTATAGTTAAACGTAAGTATAGAGCGTTTCGTTCACATATGAATAGGGGGAAAAATATGAAAAAATTATATTTAAGTGTTTTGGTTGGTCTTATTTTGTTAGCAGTCACAGGGAACGTCGCTGCGGCAAAAAGTTTTGATCAAATTGAACAAGATAATGATACAATTGTAGGGGTCTATGGCATCAATACATCTAATGGTAAAGTGATACAGCACAGATCAGATGAACGATTTGCATTTGCATCTACATATAAAGCAATTTCAAGTGGCATATTATTACAAAATACGCCAACATCAGAACTAAATAAAAAAATAACTATTTCAAAAGATGACATTGTCGCTTATTCACCTGTTACTGAAAAATATGTCGGCAAGCAAATGACCTTAAGAGCGTTAATTAAAGCTTCTATGTTGCAAAGTGATAATACAGCAAATAATAAAATCATCGAAGAAATAGGTGGTATTAAAGGATTTCAACAAGCACTAAAACAACGCGGAGACAATATCTCAAACCCGCAAAGACTTGAACCAGACTTAAATTTATATGATCCGCAAAGTACAGCCGATACAACCACACCTAAAATGGCTGCAACAACGTTGAACCACCTTTTAGCGAGTGAGAACATGAGTAGACCCAACCTTGAGCTACTAAAACATACAATGATCCATAATGAAACTGGAGATACATTAATTAAAGCAGGTGCGTCAAAAGATGATGTTGTAGGTGATAAGAGTGGTCAGGGATTAACATATGGTAGTCGAAATGATTTAGCTTTTGTTTATCCAGAAAACCAAAGTAAGCCAATTATTCTTGCTATTTACACGAAAAAAACAGATAAAGATGCGAAACCTGATGATAAAGTGATTCAAACAGCAGCGGAAAAAGCTATTAAGTCATTGAAATAGATTCAGTCAAATGAAATATAGATTGGTACAGAGGGGTTTAACATGGAAATAAAGCAAATGAAATATTTTGTAGAAGTCGTAAAAAATGGTGGGATGACACAAGCATCCGAGCATTTATATATTGCGCAATCTACAATAAGTAAAAATATTAAAAGTATTGAAGACGAATTTAATATTACTTTATTTGATAGACGAAAAAAGCATATTATTTTAACAGATATCGGTCAGATTTTTTATGATAAATGTGTGGAAGCATTAGCGGTTCTAGATGATTTATCATTAGAAATGGGAGATGTAACAAATTTAGAAAAAGGTCATATTAGAGTAGGTATATCTGCGATTATGAATGTGAGACTTTTTACAGAAAGTTTAAATCACTTTCATAGTAAATATCCAAAAGTAACTTACGAAGTGATTGAAGGTGGCGGGAAAGCTGTAGAGTCTTATTTGAATAATGATGAAATAGACGTGGGTATTACTACGTTGCCTGTAGATAATGATATTTACCATGCCATTCCATTATATAATGAGAAATTATTGTTAGTTGTAAACAGAGATGCGATGCTTGCTAAACAAGCATCGGTCTATCTAGGCGATTTAAAAAATGAGCGCTTTATTATGTTTCATGATGATTATTATTTAAAAGATCAAATTATTGAAAGTTGTAGAAAAGTTGGCTTTCATCCAAAAACAGTTGCAAAAATGTCTCAAATTACATTTATTGAAAATATGATTCGAGATGGTATCGGTGTGAGTATATTACCAGAAAGTATCGTAGATATTTTAAATGATGACCTCGTAGGTATAGAAATTTCTGGCGCAGATGTATCGTGGAATTTGGGAGTTATTTGGAAAAAAGATAGCTATATGAATTATGTAACACACGAATGGATTAAATTTTTAAAAGATACACAGTAATAGTGGTTAACAAGGTGTTCATGGTTGTGAAATATGTATTCCATAACAGAATATTATATATTCCAACTATGTATTTTAATCATATTTCAGTGCGTAATATAATAGAGATATAGAGGTAGTAAGTACTGATTATTAATAGAAGAGTAAAAGTTAAAACATTTATGATAATCCCTAGCGCCAAAATATTAACTATATATGCGTTTCATAATTTAAAGCTCATAACAAATTTATCTAGAATTTAACTAATATAATAACTCTCCCCATTCATTCACTAAAATAAGGACACCCTATTCTTATTCATTATTATATTATTGAGCAATGATATTAAAAAACTAAGCTTATCTTCTAAATCAGTACAGTTAATATAAACGAACCTCTTGTCAAACATCAAACAAACATATAAACATGCCCAAGCCTTAGAAATAGGTTTGGGCATGTTTATTTTAAATGTTTTTTTGAATTTTAGGGTGAAGATGATATGCGGGCGCTGTGACTTCATTTTTAATAACTTTGTCTAAAGTAGCTACAATTGTTTGAGCAATTTCAGCGGTTGGCACGCCAATCGCGTTGACAGGGTAATCTAATTTTTTAATTTGTGGTATATTGTCATATGAATATAGGGTAGGGTGATCTTGTGGTCCAAGTGCATTAATGGTGCCGACTGTAATATCATAGCTACCACAGATAACCCCTGGTGCAAGTGCATGTGCTTGTAAAAATTGTTTGACGGAAGATTCTGTTTCAATTGCATTCAAACTTGTAGAATCAATGATACGATAATCTATTTTGTGTTCGTTACAATATTGAGCAATCGCCTCTTTTTTAGCGATTTGTCGTGTATCGTTTGTATGTATATCACTAATATAATCAATATGGTCTATGCCCTGATCAACCAATGCTTTAATTGCCATAATCATCGCTTCTGAATGATTTACATTTATGATCGGATAAGGAATATCACGATTGACACCATAGGCAACGACAGGAACGTTATTATAAATTTCTGGAGATAAGTTTGTTGCATCACCTTCATCAAAAATGACGATACCATCACAGCCGAATTCAACAAATTTTTTTGAAGCGGCAGCGACATCGTCGATAGACACAAACATGACATAACCTAAATCTTTAATGGCATGATTGATTTCTGAAATAAGATGTGTCACGGCTACACGATCTACAGAAGGCCAGATTAATCCTATTGTGCCGCTTTTCTTTGAGACAAGTGCTCTAGCGGAGTGATTAGGTATATAATTCATTTCTAGAGCTTTTTGTTGAATCATATTTTTTGTTTTTGGTTTTACGAGATGAGAATTTTTAAGTGCTTTACTAACTGTGGAATAGCTGACACCACAGGCTTCAGCAACATCTTTTAAAGTTACAGCCATAAAATTTCTCCTTGAAATTGATTGATTTAAATGCAAATTAATTATACCATAGAGATAAGCATTACAATATTTTTTTGTACAAAAATAACAACGTTGTTATTTTTAAAGGTATTGTAATTGATATCATATTTGAGGGGTTGAAGACATGGATTCAATGAATACAATGAAAGAGATTCAACAAGGTAAACACATTGCTGTCATGCGCACAGAAGATGCAAAATCATTTTTAGATATTGCACATACCATTATTGACAAGGGCCTTCATACGATTGAGGTAACTTTAACTACGCCGAACGCTATAGAAATTATAGCTGAACTATCAAAAAGGGAGGACGCATTGATTGGAGCAGGAACAGTATTAGATAGCATTTCTGCACGTACTGCCATTTTAAATGGTGCAAAATTTATCGTTAGCCCATCCTTTGATAAAGAAACAGCGAAAATTGCTAACTTATATGATGTGCCATATATTCCAGGCTGTATGACAGTTAAAGAAATGGTTGAGTCATTACGTTATGGTTGCAAAGTCCTTAAACTATTCCCAGCGACACAATTCACACCTAAATCAATTAAAGATTTCAAAGGGCCATTACCACAAATTGAAATTGTGCCTACCGGTGGTGTTGGTAAAGCAAACCATAAAGAATGGTTAGATGCTGGTAGTTTTGCAGTTGGCATTGGAAGCGAAATCACAAAAATTTATCAACAAGAAGGAAAAGATGCTTTAGAAAGATATATTTCAGAAATAAAAAGCGAGGTATAACAATGACGGTCTATGGTTTTGGTGAAGTATTATTACGTTACACACCACCAAATTATGAACAGTTGAAAGATGCCAATATGTTTAAAGTTAATGTTGGTGGTGCAGAATTGAACGCACTTGTGACACTAGCACAATTTGGACACGAGACTGAAATGTTGACGGTATTACCTAATCATGCGCTTGGTCATTTAGCATTGCAAAAAATGTTTCAAACACGTGTAGGTACTGCTTCAGTGAAATATAATAACGGCAGAATTGGCACATATTATATGGAAGAAAGTTTCGGATTTCGTAGTGGCAAAGTCATTTATGATCGTGAACATTCAACGTTTGCTAATCATGGTGAAGATGTAATGGAAGGAATCAATGCTCAAAGCGGTGATTTCTTTGTATTTACAGGTATTACGTTAGCTGTAAATAAAATGATTCGTCATCAAATTGTCGATGTATTAAAGAAACTAAAGCAACAAGGCGTTAAGATAGTGTTCGATATTAATTTTAGAAGTAATTTATGGTCAAAAGAAACAGCAGTACCAATAATCAAGTCTATTTTACCATTTGTCGATGTTCTATTTTTTGGAAAAAAAGATGCTACACATCTACTTGAAACGAACGATTTAGAAGATGACATTCAGACATGTGCAAAAACAATTCAATCCAAATACGACATCGAATTGATGGCATCAAGTAATAGAAATATAGAACAAAGTACATTACAAGGTATTATGCTGACAAAAGAAAAATATATTGAAGGCCAAGCATATACTTACACCGTTTTAAACAGAATTGGTGCTGGTGATGCATTTATGGCGGGGGTATTACATGGACTGAATAAAGAATGGCAACCAGAAGATACAGTAGATTTTGCAACAAAATGTTCTGTTCTACAACATACAACAAATGAAGATGCACTAAGTGTACAAGAAAGTGATGTTTTTAATTTATCAACGCATTTTGGAGAACTGAAGCGATAAAAACTGCAATACAAGGGGATTAATCTTTATGAGGAAATTTACACTCCTTCTTGTAAGCGCATTCTTTGCGATGGGGATGGTATCGATGATGCTTACAAATGAGGAGACGATTGCTAAAACAAAGACCAAAGAAATCATGTTAGCGCATAATCAGCCAACAGAACATCCTGTTCATAAATCATTAAAAATTTTTAAAGATAGATTAGAAAAAGAATCACATGGTCAAATAAAGGTGAATATTTATCCGAATGGTCAGCTCGGTAGTGAGCGTGAAGCGATAGAAATGACACAAACGAATGCAATTCAAATGACTAAAGTTTCGGCTGGCGCACTGGAAAGTTTTTCGCCAACGTATTCATTATTTAATATGCCATATTTATTTGAGTCTGAAGATAATTATCGACACGTAATGAAACGTAAAAACGTACAAGATGCTTTCTTTAAATCGACAGACGACCAAGGATTTTTAGGTATTACTTACTATGATGCTGGTATGCGTAATATCTACACGAAAGATAAGAAGATTAAAGACAACAAAGATTTGAAAGGCTTGAAGATTCGTGTTCAACCAGGAAAAACAAGCGTAGATTTAATTAAATCGTTAGGTGGTACGCCAACACCGATGGATTATGGTGAAGTGTACACTGCAATGCAATCAGGTGTTATTGATGCAGCAGAAAATAATGAAACTTCTTTAACAACGAATAACCATGGTGAAGTTGCTAAAAATTATTACTACACAGAACATGCAACCGTGCCCGATATTTTAATTATGAACAAAGAAACCTATGACAGCTTGACGAAACAACAACAAAAATGGTTAGAAGATACTGCGGATTATTCCACAAAAAAACATGAAGTTATTTGGGATAAAGCAGTGAGCGATGCTAAAAAAACAGCGACAGAAAAAATGGGCGTGAAGTTTCATGATGTAGACAAGTCTACATTTAAAGCGACTTCTAAACCTCTTCAAGATGAATTTAAAAATAATCCTGATACGAAAGAGGATTATAAACTAATCGAGAAGGAGGAACAGCGCTATGAAAAAAGCAAAACAAATCATTGATAAATTGTTGTTAACGCTAGCTGGTATTACGCTTTTTGTAATGGTTATCTTATCGATTTATCAAGTCGCAACACGCTTTATTTTTAACACACCAAGTACGACGAGTGAAGAAATTGTTAGATTCTTGTTGATATGGTTTGGGCTATTGAGTGCTAGTTATGTCTTTGGGATTAAACAGCATATTGCCATTGTATTTATCAGAGAAAAATTACCTGAAAAAGTACAGCTATACTTGGAAAAGATTTCGGACATTATATTAATTATCGTGGCACTCGTGCTCATGATTTGGGGCGGTTTTGAAGTTGTGAAATTGACTTGGTCTCAAATCGCACCGTCAACAGGTTTATCAATGGCCGCGATGTATGGCGCATTGCCTGTTTCAGGAGTATTTATTATATTCTATGCATTTTATAATTTATTAAATACAAAGGAAATGACTGCAGTTCAAGAGCGTGATGAGCTTGAAGGCGGTGATGGCTTATGACAACGATTGCAGGATTAGTATTATTTATCACTTTCTTCATTTTTCTTATCATTGGCTTACCTATTGCATTAGCGATTATTTTAAGTTCTATTATTACGCTGTTATTGATTTTACCATTTGATGTCACTATCGTAACTGCAGCGCAGCGTATGGTAACCGGCATTGATGATTTTACGATGTTAGCGATTCCGTTATTTGTGCTAGCGGGTATCATCATGAACAACGGCGGTATTGCATTTAGATTAGTTAACTTTGCGAAGGTGCTCGTTGGCAGATTACCAGGATCATTAGCTCATACAAATATTGTTGGTAATATGCTTTTTGGTTCTATTTCTGGTTCTAGTGTAGCTGCAGCAGCTGCCATGGGTCGTATTATGGGACCTATGGAAAAAACACAAGGTTATAAAAAAGAATACTCAGCAGCAGCAAATATCGCATCAGCACCTTCAGGTTTACTTATCCCACCGAGTTCACTATTGATTGTTTATTCATTAGTCAGCGGCGGGACATCCATTGCAGCGCTATTTATCGCGGGTTATATTCCAGGAATTTTATGGGGTATTGCGTGTATGATCGTTGCTTATGTAATGGCGAAAAAACAAGGTTATAAAGTATCAGAGAAAATAAGTTGGAAAGATAGATTATTCTTAACATTGGATGCATTACCAAGTTTGTTTTTAATTGTAGTGGTTATCGGCGCTATTGTCGGAGGTATCTTTACAGCAACAGAAGGTGCAGCAGTCGCGGTTTTATATTCTGTAGTACTTTCGTTGATTTATAAAAGTTTAAAAATCAAACAATTATCCAACGTTATCAAAGAAACAGCTGAAATTAGCGGAATGATTTTATTCTTAATCACCGCTTCGGCATTATTTTCACTTGTGATGAGTTATACCGGTTTACCGGAAGCGATATCCAATGGCATTATCTCAATGACTGACAATCCAATTGCATTGTTATTATTAATCAACGTTATTTTATTAGTCATTGGTACTTTTATGGATATTACACCAGCAGTACTTATATTCACACCTATCTTTTTACCGATTTCAGAAGTATTAGGCCTTGATCCAATTCATTTTGGTATCATTATCGCGTTTAACTTATGTATTGGTAATATCACACCACCAGTTGGTAGTGCGTTGTTTGTGGGAGCAAGTGTAGGCGGTGTGCGTGTTGAATCAGTATTTAAATATTTAATTCCATATTTTGTGGCATTAATTATTTTAATGCTAATCATTACTTTTATTCCACAATTATCACTATTCCTTCCGAAATTACTAGGATTATAGAAAAGGAGCAATTATATGACTTTAATTAATGATAATTTTTTATTAAATAGTAAAACAGCAGTAAAGCTATACCAAAAGGTTAAAGATTTACCAATTTATGATTTCCATTGTCATTTAGACCCAAAAGAAATTTACGAAAATAAAAATTATGACAATATTACACAATTATGGTTAGGTGGAGATCATTATAAATGGCGTTTAATGAGAGCTTATGGCATTGAGGAAGCTTTTATTACAGGCAGTGTTGATGATTTTGATAAATTCCAAGCATTTATGCATATGTTACCGTTTGCTATTGTGAATCCAATGTATCATTGGTGTGCATTAGAATTAAAACGCTATTTTAATGAAGATACAGATTTAGATAAAGTGAATATCAGTAAATTATATAAATCACTAAATAAAAAGTTAGCAAAACCTTCACACACACCACAAAATTTAATTAAGCAAAGTAATGTTAAAGTGGTATGTACGACGGATGATCCATGTGATGACTTGAAATATCATAAGTTATTAAATGAAGATAGCAACGTTACATTTAAAGTCATCCCAACGTTTAGACCAGATAGTTATGTTTTCTTAAATAATGAGTCTATCCATACAAAAATCGACCAATTAAATCAAGCGACGGATTGTGACGTTCAAGATTTAAATACTTACATTGATGCGTTAAAAGCGCGTGTACATTATTTTGATAGACAAGGTGCACGTAGTTCAGATCAAAGCTTTGAAAAGACACCGTTAGTAACAGCAACTGTTGAAAAAGCAACTGAAATTTATAATGCGCTAAAACGTGGTGAACAAGTAACAGAAACTGAACAATATGAATTAGCAGGTTATATATTAACTGAAATTAGTAAGGTTTATGAAGAATTAGGTTGGGTTGTACAATTCCACCTTGGACCAACAAGAAATAATAACTCAAGCATGTTTAAAATTACAGGACCAGATAGTGGCTTTGATAGTGTAGGCGAACAGCTAAGTGCTAAAAAATTAAATGTCTTACTAGATCATCTAGAACAAAATCATGCGTTATCAGATACGATTATTTATCCAAATAATGGTAATGACCATTTAATGGTACAAGCAACTGCAGGGAATTTTACTAATAGTAATCACAAAGTCCAACTCGGTGCTGCATGGTGGTTTAATGATACAAAAGAAGGTATGGAGCAACACTTAGTAGAGTATGCTAATGTCGGTTTATTATCTAAATTTGTAGGTATGCTTACTGATTCACGTAGCATGATTTCGTATACACGTCATGAGTACTTTAGAAGAATATTATGTAATTTCTTAGGAGATAGAATTGAAAAAGGTGAGATTCAATTATCAGAAGAAACCATCACTAAAATAGTGAAAGATATTTGTTATAACAATGCAGTAAAATTATTCAAAATAGAAGGCGTTGAGGAGGTATAACCATGGAATTATCATTTCGTTGGTATGGAGAAGATGACCCAGTAACATTAAATAATATTAGACAAATTCCAGATATGAAACAAATTGTTACAGCTATTTATGACATTCCTGTTGGAGAAGTTTGGACTAAAGAAAGAATTGCAGCATTAAAACAGTCAATTGAAGATGCGGGTTTGAAATTTGAAGTTGTAGAAAGTTTACCTGTCAGTGAGGAAATAAAGCTTGGTACAGATAAACGAGATCAACTCATTGAAAACTATAAAACTTCACTGATTAATCTCGCTGAAAATGGTGTTAAAACGGTAACTTATAACTTTATGCCGGTATTTGATTGGACACGTTCGCAATTAGATTATGATTTATCAGATGGCTCCAATACACTGATCTATAATCATGATCAAATTAAAGATATTGATCCACTAACGACGAATTTAAATCTACCAGGTTGGGATGAAAGTTACACACGTGAAGAGATGAATCAACTGATTGCATCTTATCGAGAAACATCTGATGATCAACTATGGGATAACTTAAAATACTTCTTAGATGCTGTATTACCAACTGCTATCGAACATGATGTGGATCTGGCTATACATCCGGACGATCCACCTTGGTCGATATTTGGTATACCACGTATCATTAAAAATAAAGAAAGTTACGAACGTTTATTATCCATTAGCAATGATACACATAATGGCATTTGTTTCTGTACTGGTTCATTAGGCGCATTAGAAGAAAATGATTTACCGAGCATGATTCGAACATTTGGTGATCACATTCATTTTGTACACATGAGAAATGTTAAACGTATTGGTGAATATTCATTTATAGAAACAGGCCATTTATCTAAACATGGTTCAGTAGATATGAAAGCCGTTACTGAAGCGCTGAGAGACATTGATTACAAAGGTACCATCAGACCTGACCATGGACGTATGATTTGGGGAGAAACAGGTAAAGCTGGTTATGGCTTGTTCGATAGAGCTTTAGGTGCAACTTATATTAATGGCTTAATAGAAGGAGTGAGTAAATAATGGCAACACAATTCAAAGATGTTAATGTCGTTATTACAGGTGCGACAGGTGTCATTGGTTCTACTTTTGTCAAAGCACTTGTAGAGAAAGGCGCGAATGTGGGAATACTAGGTCGTTCCGAAGACAAAATTGTGGAATTGCAAGATGAAATTGATAAAGACAGAGCGCAAACGGTAGGGTTAGTAGCAGATGTGCTAGATAAATCAGCTTTAGAGCAAGCGAAACAAACATTCAATGATAAGTTTGGCGCAATTACGATACTTATCAATGGCGCAGGTGGCAATCATCCTGATGCGACAACGAATGATGAAATGTACGACAAAGCAGGCGACAAAACGTTCTTTGATCTTACAGAAGAAGGTGTAGATAAAGTTTTTAAATTAAACTATACTGGCACATTTTTACCATCACAAGTATTCGGCAAAGATGTTGTGGCGTCTGAAACAGGAACAATTATCAATATTTCATCTATGAACGCATTTACACCGTTGACAAAAATTCCAGCGTACAGTGGTGCAAAAGCTTCAGTAAGTAACTTTACACAATGGTTAAGCACTTACTTTGCAGGACAAATTCGTGTTAATGCAATTGCACCAGGATTTTTCGAAACAAATCAAAATAAGGCATTGCTAAGAAATGAAGACGGTTCATATTCAGAACGTGCTCAAAAAATACTTTCACAAACACCAATGGATCGTTTTGGTGTACCTGAAGATATTTTAGGTACATTATACTGGTTAATGGATCACGATATGAGTGGTTTTGTCACAGGTATTGTAGTTCCAGTTGATGGTGGCTTCTCATCATATTCTGGCGTATAAATTAAATAAAATAATCAAATAAAAATCAACACTTTCATTTTTATAAGATGAAAGTGTTGATTTTTTTGTTGCATCACTAGTTGATTAAAATAGCAGTGATTCTATTCGTCATTATAAGTAATATTGTTGCGATATAATACATCTTCTAATTTTTCTAAATTGGATAGTGCATTATCTGAAGTACGTCTGCCAAGTTCCAACACTAATGCATCAATCAGCGCAATAATTGGAATGATTGAAAAATGATCCTTTCTAACAGAAAGTTTTAAAGTAATAGTTGCATATTCTAAAACTGGTGAAGAGTCATAATCTGTGATTAAAATAACACGGTTGCCTTGACGCTTTGTTTCTTTTACAGCTTGAATCACTGAATTTGTGTAGGGTTCAAAAGCGAAGACAATCAATATATCATTTTTAGTCATTTTGGTAATTTTATCAAAAATAGCATCAGTATCATTACTAAGCTGATGAATATTTAAATAAAATTCGTTTAGTAAATGCTCAAAATATAAAGCAGTCGCCCTATAAGGACGTGTACCAAGGATACATACACTCGTTGCATTTTCTATATATTCAACAGCAGTAGCAAAGTTTTCTATTAAGTCAGGTTTTAATGATTGATTTAATAAATCGACGCTTTTATCCCAAACATCAGTCAATGCAAAACCTTGTTCATGATTGATGTCACCAAAAGCATTTTTAAGAGAGAATTTAGTTTCATTTGGCAAGGCTTCATTGTAAATATCTTTACGAAAATCATTGAAATTTTCATAATCTAAAGCGTGTATGGTACGCATAACTGTAGAAATTCCCACTTCAGCTTGTTGAGACAATTCTTTAATCGTTATTAACCCTAAGTCTTCAAAATGTTTAAGTATAAAGTCGCAGAGTTTTTGCTGTTTTTTGGGTAAACTTTTTTTAACTTTTACAATTTTTGATTTTAAATCTGGATTTTGATTCATAAAAACCAAGCGCCTCGTTTCTGTTCATTCAAATAACTATATCTATATCATAACAAAGGTTTATAGCAAATAAAAATTCTGAAAAAGAACAAAAATATTCCTTTTACAAATGTAAGGGTTTACATTTGTTCATTTAAGTGATAATATTCTATTTAATAAAAACAAGGGGGTATAAAATTGCTAAATTATAAATTTGAAGATTTAAAACCAAAAGTGCAATCATTTTTGAAAGAAGATATCCAACTTTATATTAATGGCTCTTATTGTAATGCTAATGAAGGAAAGGTATTTGAAGTTTTGGATCCTTCTACTGAAAAGGTCATAACTAATGTACATGAAGCTGATCATGTAGATATTGATTATGCAGTTGATTCAGCAAGAGCAGCTTTTGATAATGGTGAATGGACAAAAATGGAAGCGCATACAAGAAGTAATATTATTTATGATTTTGCACAGTTGTTAAAAGCACATCGAGAAGAGTTGGCTCAACTTGAATCTATTGATAGTGGCAAACCATATGATGTTGCATTAGTGGATGATATAGATGGAACAATTCAACAATTTGAATATTATGCTGGATTTGCAACAAAAATTAGTGGTAAAACCACTCAAATTTCAAATGACTTGGTCAGTTACACGGTTCACGAACCTATTGGTGTTGTTGGACAAATTATTCCTTGGAATTTTCCATTATTAATGGCTTCCTGGAAATTAGGTGCTGCATTGGCCGTGGGTTGTACGATTGTTATAAAACCAGCGACTGAAACGCCATTATCGTTATTATATGCAGCTCAGTTATTTAAGCAGGCTGGCTTTCCTGATGGGGTAGTTAATATTGTTCCTGGCCCAGGTAAAACAGCAGGTGAGGCAATCGTAAATCATTCGAAAATAGATAAAATCGCATTTACTGGTTCTACAAATGTAGGTAAGAATGTAATGAAAAGTGCAGCAGATGAAATAAAAAATGTCACGTTAGAATTAGGCGGTAAATCTCCAGCTATTTTATTAAAAGATGCTGACTTAGATGAAGCGATTGAAGGCGCATTTAGTGGCACAATGTATAACCAAGGACAGAATTGTAGCGCTTGTACGCGTGTTTATGTGCATAGAGATATTTATGAAACTGTTTTAGAGGGATTAAAGGAAAAAGCAGCGTCAATAAAATTAGGTCCAAGTATGGATGACAGTTATGATATGGGGCCGTTGATTTCAAAGAGACAACAAGACAAAGTAATAGATTATATAGAGAAAGGAAAAAAAGAAGGTGCCAGATTAATATTTGGTGGTAATCAAGTATATGAACAGGGGTATTATGTTGAACCTACTATTTTTGCAGATGTGGAAGATGATATGACCATTGCGAGAGAAGAAATATTTGGTCCAGTCATGTCTGTCTTTGTATTTGATGATATTGATGAAGTCATTGATAGAGCTAATGATAGTCAGTATGGTTTAGCTTCAAGTGTTTGGACACAAAATATTAAACACGGTCATTATATATCCAAAAAGTTAGAAGCTGGCACAGTATGGATTAACACAGTCGGTCTTGAAATAGAAACAATGCCTTTTGGTGGATATAAACAATCTGGTATCGGTAGAGAAATGGGCGGCGAGTATGGATTAGAAAGCTATACGTCAGTTAAAAGCGTCATGATTAATATAGATTAAAATAAAAAAAGATAAGGAGCATAATATTATGTATAAACCATATGGAATGATAGCAGCTTTACCAACACCAATGTTAGAAAATGGAGATATTGATTTTGAATCGTTTGAAAAATTAATCGAACATGTAATTGCAGGAGGAATTCACGGCGTGCTAGTAGGGGGGAGTACTGGAGAATACTCACTGATGACTTTCGAAGAGCGAAAAAAAATCATAGCATTTGTAACATCCCAAGTGAATAAAAGAGTCCAAGTAATGGCAGGAACTGGTTGTCATAGAACGCTTGATACAATTGAATTGACGAATTATGCAGAACATGTTGGTGCAGACTCAGCATTAGTCATCAATCCATATTATATGGTTACAAGTGACGAAGGGATATTAGATCATTATAAAGCTGTGGCTAAAAATGCTGACATTGGCATCGTTATTTATCATTATCCAGATGCAACAGGCGTTGAACTTTCACCTGAATTAATACATGAAATTAGTCAAATTGAAGGTGTGATCGGTATTAAAAATACTGCAGACGGTATTCATACATCTAAATTACTTAACTTAGTGAAAGATAATACAGATTTTGCTTTGTTAAATGGTTTTGAAGATCTATTTTTACCTTCATTATCAATAGGAGCAAATGGTGCAATAGGCCTTGTACATAATTTAGTTCCGGATAAAATTGCAAAACTGTATGAGTTAGTTCAAGAAAATAATGTAAAAGAAGCAGCTGAATTAAATAAGAAATTACTACCTTTATTTAACTTGTTAGAAGAAGAAACTGTACCTGGAACAGTTAAAGCTGGTTTGAAAGCATTAGGTATCTCAGGAACTGCGTGCCGCTTGCCGTTACAACCAGCATCTGAATCTTTTGAAAAGAAAATGACACAATTATTGAATGAAATAAATAACTAAGTGCAAGAAAATTAGAATAAGAAGGTGCTAATATGAAAGATGTCATTATTATCGGTGGTGGATTGGCAGGATTATCAGCGGCATGGAGATTAAGTAACCACGATATACTATTATTAGAATCAGAAAATCGTGTTGGTGGACGCGTGATGTCTGAAAGACGTGGTAACTATTGGATGAATTGGGGCGGGCATGTTTATGCAGGCGAAGGATCAGCAACAGATGATTTATTAAAATCTGTAGGTGTTAAGTCATTACCAGTGCCTGGAAAACTTTCTGCTATGCATTTAAATGGAAAACTTTTGTTAGATGGACGAGTAGAATTGTACCCATTTAGAGTGCCTATTTCATGGAAATCTAGACTAGCAATGTTGACTGCAGGTGCAAAAGTAAGAGCTGCAGTGATGAAATATGCGAAGGTTGCTCAAAAGAAAGAAGTTGAAGATTATAGTGTACAACAACAACGCATTTTAGATTTTATGAATAATAAAACATTTTCGGAGTTTACAGGAAAATTACCAGTTGACGCAGATGCTATTTTTAGACCTACAGTAAGTAGGTCAACAGGTGAACCTGAACAAATTTCAGCTGGTGCAGGCATCGGTTACTTTCATATGATTTGGAATAAAAAAGGCGGTTTATCCCAAAACATAATGGGAGGTCCATCGACATTAACGAACACAATTGCCAACCATTTAAAAAATAAAGTTGAAATCAATGCACACGTCCAGGAAATCATTCATAATCAAGACTTTGTAACAGTGAAATATCAACAAAATGGAACTGAGTTTGTGGAAACTGCAAAGTATGCCATCATAACTACACCAGCACCAATCACACGTAAAATTACAAAAAATTTAAGTGCAAAGCTAGATTATGCACTTAGCCAAATTAAATATGGCCCGCATGTGAGTGCATCATTTTTAACAAATGAACAAGGTAAACAAATTTGGGATGATGTGTACGCATTTGCTACTCCCAAGAGATCATTCGATATCTTAATACACAATTCAAATGTCATTCATGCACAACAGAAAAATCGTGAACAGGGCAGTAGCTTTATGACATTTTCACCTGCGAATAGAGGTAAAGCATTAATTGACAAATCTGAAGACGAAATATTAGAAATATACCTGAATGATTTAGAAGAGATTCTTCCTGGGTTTAGAGATTATGTCGTAGAAGCTAAGGTGAATAAATTTCCATATGGATCAGCGTATGTGTATCCTGGACGTGCTGATATACAATCAACATTAATAGAACCAGAAGGGCGTTTGTTTTTAGCAGGCGATTATTTAGGCACGTTTTATACTGAAACAGCAATTCAAACTGGGTATACTGCTGCTCAAAATATTAATAGCTTATTAGGTTTTACCAAAAATGAAGATTTGCGAGAAGTTTTGTAAGCGTTTACAAAAACGATGTGGAGGCTATTTTATGACAAATAAATCTATGGAGGATATGCCCTTTTGCAAGTTTCACATGAAAATTTTTTCTTATGCTAGTGGCAGTTCTTTTGTTGATGGCTATAGTTTAGGAATTATAGCCATCGCACTTTCAGTAATGCAAAATGATTTTGAAATGTCTGTGACGATGATTGGTTTACTAGGTATGGGGACATTAGCAGGTATGGTCATTGGCGGGTTAGTTGGCGGTTATTTTACTGACATATTAGGACGGAAAAAAATGTTTATTATTGATATGTTGTTATTAGGTGTTTTCACCACCGCACAATTTTTTGTTGCAGATCCAATGCAGTTAGTAGTATTGAGACTGTTGATTGGTATTGCACTAGGTACAGATTATCCAATAGCTGGTTCGCTTATGAGCGAATTTGCACCCAGAAAGCATAGGGGAGCATTGTTAGGTGGCATTAATGCATTTTGGTTTATTGGCTATGCTATTTCGTATCTTGTTGGTTATTTTATGCTCCCATTAGGCACAGAGAGTTGGAGATGGATGTTATTAAGCGGGGCTTTACCAATTATCTTTTTATTATTAGCTCGACTTAATATGCCAGAATCTCCACACTGGTTAACAAAACAAGGGAAAAGTGTAGAAGCAGCACAAATTGTAAAAAAAATATTTGGTGACGACGTGGTTGTTTCAAATACAATTCATGAGCATAAGAAAACAAATTTGGCAGATATTTTTAAAAATGGTTATGGCAGACGTACATTTTTTGTTTCTGTATTTTGGTCATTACAAGTGATGACTACATTTGCTATTGGAACGTATATCCCTGAGATTCTTTCACAATTTGGATTCCATGAAGGCTCACAAAAATATTTAGGATCTGCTGTTATTAATATGTTTTATTTAATAGGTATTTTTCCAGCATTATACTTAGTTGAAAAGTATGGAAGAAGACCAACTTTGATATGGCCCTTCTTGATTACTGCACTAGCTTTGTTATCATTAGGTATAGTATCTGGAGGAAACGCTCCATTTCTAATTATACTTGTACTATTTATTATTTACGGTATTTTCAATACAGCTATGGGAAGCCACCAATGGATTTATCCATATGAACTATTCCCAACTTATGTACGTGGTACAGGTGGAGGATTTACTACTACTGTGAGTCGATTAGCATCTGCTTTAAGTACATTTTTCTTTCCGATGATTTTAGAAAATTATGGGTTGAGCATAACAATGTATATTTCATCAACCCTATTATTTATTGGTTTTATACTGTCAATCTATATGGCACCGGAAACGAAAGGGAAAAATTTAGAAGAGGCAGGAGCTATTTAGGTTAAATTTTAAAGTTTTTTGAGTCTAGGTATAAATGAATGGCTTTGATTTAATTGAATACGGTTGTTATGGGCTGAATGAAGTGAAAAAGTTGACTAGATAAATTGTTTATTAACCCTAGTTACTTTTGCTGGGGCGAGACAAAAGCAACTACTATGAAAGTATGATATTTGTCTCGCTCCCGTTTGTTTCGATTTTTGTGTTTTTAATCTATTGGCACAACGATTATTTATTTTGAAAACCTGATAAATAGTACATAGTAACTAACTTTGAAGGGGATGTATGATAAATGAGTAAAGATAATAAGGCTGCAGTTAAGACTGCGCTCGCTTATCTTAGTTTTATAGTTGGCGCAGGATTTACAACGGGCCAAGAACTATTACAATTCTTTGTTAACCATGGAAATTACGCATATATTGCAGTAATTCTTACAGGTATTATTGTAACGTTTGCAACTAGACAAATTTCAAAAATTGGTTATCGTTTGGACGCGAATACATATGAAATTTCATTGAACCATATTTTCGGAAAATATGTCGGTAAGGTAATTGATTATTTAACAATTTTCTTTTTATTTGGTTTAACTGTGGTCATGATTGCTGGTGGAGGCTCTGCACTTTATCAAGGGTTTGGACTTCCGATGTGGACAGGTTCATTAGCGATTGTAATTTTACTTTTTATTGTACTGCAACTTAAATTTAATAAGATCATGACAATATTAAGCGTAGTTACGCCGTTTTTAGTAATCGCAGTTTTAGTGATTGCGGGCTATAACATTATCAATCCTACAATTCCATTTTCAGAGGTAGCACAATATACAAAACCATCTAAAACGTCTAGTTCCATATGGTGGTGGGATGCAATTGTTTATGGAGGATTAATTATTGGAAATAGCTTTAGTTTCCTAACCATCGTTGGTAGTGATGCTATGAGTCATAAAACAGCGCGTAGGGGAGCGTTTTACGGTGGCCTGTCATTTAGTATATTGTTATTAATTATGACGTGTGGATTAATGGCTAACATCCAAAATGCTAATAGTGTAGATATTCCTACATTATTATTGGCCAATGATATACATCCTTATATAGGTGTATTTATGTCAGCAGTAATGATTGGTGTTATTTTCAATAGCTGTATTGGTATGTTGTATCCATTTTTAAGTAGATTTACACGACCAAGTAGTAAAGGCTACGTTGCACTTTTGGCAATTTCTTTAATTGTAGCTTTTATCTTAAGTTTTATTGGCTTTGTAGATCTTGTGAACTTTGTGTTTAAAACATTTGGCTATATTGGTCTGTTTATCAGTGCTGCATTATTAATTAGATGGGTTTATAATAAATTTAGTGAAAAACGTTTAATGTAATCGCTAAAAATGTAAATAAAAGACGTATAGTAACCAATTTTGTAGACAATTGGACTATACGTCTTTTTAATTTAAGACAAGAAACTTGTAATTGCGTCAACTAGACTATAAAGGCCTAAGAATGTGACGATTAAAACAACGATAAAACCGATAATATTAAGCCAAATGTTATTGACGAAACGGCCCATTAGATTTTTCTTGTTGATGATAATAAAGATTAGTATGGCAACGATAGGTAATATAATACCATTTAAAGCTTGTGCCACTAACAATACTTCTAATGGTTCAAATCCGAGTGAGGATGTTGTAATACCAATAAGGATAATGACTGTAAATACAATCTTGTATTTTTTACTTTCCATGCCACCTTTCCATCCTAATAAGCTACTTATTGTAGCTGCCGCACCAGTAGGGGAAGCAATCGCTGATGAAAGCCCAGCTGCAAACAAACCAATGCTAATTGCAAAGGGTGCAGCATCGCCTAAAACTGGTTTAAGTGGTCCAGAAAGTTGAATAATACTTTTGACTTCATCACCTCGAATTAATGTGGCAGCGGCAATAAGAATAGCTGCCGAAATAATACCGCCAACAGTTATTGAAATAATAGTATCCCAACGCGCAAATTTGAGTTCTTTTATACCATTAAAACGTTCGTGTACCGCTGTAGAGTGGATGAAGAAATTATAAGGGACTACTGTTGTTCCAATTAATGCTATGACAGTTATAATAGAGCCATTCGGAATCGTAGGTACAAATACACCCTTTAAAATACCAAAAATATCTGGCTTAATCACAACCATAGTTGTAATAAAGATGATGCCCATGATTACCATAAGGAAAATCATTATTTTTTCCAAAAATTTATAATTACCAAATAACCCGATAAGTAAAATAATAAAGCCGATGATAGGCGCTACTAGATTTTCTGGTAAATTTAATAGATATGCTGCACCAAGTGAAGTTCCAATTAAATCGCCACTAATATAAGCAGCACAACCAATGGTTACAGCTATTAAGGTAAACCATACAATAATCAGTTTACCTACTTTATGGGCAAACAATTCTTGTATTGCTTCCCCTAAACCTTCTCTTGTTACGAGTGACAGTCGAATAATCATTTCTTGGAGTACGATGGTTGCAACAATTGAGAAAACAACAGCCCATAATAGACTATAACCAAAACCAGCGCCACCTTGTGTCATTGTTGTTACGGTTCCAGGACCAATAAATGAAGCGGTGATAATCATACCAGGACCAAGAGATTTAATAATCTTCCTTACATTTTTGACCAATGTCATCACCCCTCATTATTTCGTTTTATTTAAATAATTTACATGACCCGCAAGTACATATAATACAGCTGTTGAAACGAAGTGTGCAGAGTTCTGGTTTGCGTCTTGCATTGGATAAACTTCTACATAATCCATACCGCATAAGCCTAACGCACCAAACTCATATATCATTGTTAATAGTTCATAAGAACTTAGTCCATTGCCATCTACAGGACCGCCTGGATTAAAGGCAAAGTCTAGTACATCACTGCAAATTGTTAAATAGACGACATCTACATCTTTACTCGCTTGAGCATAAATGTCTCTAGCATATTGTTTTAAATCTTTTGCTGCTCTAATATCATTAATCGTAAGTGTTACTGCACCAGCTTCTTGAGCATAACGGCCTGTCTCTGGTTTGTTTCTAGGACCATGAATACCTGTATGAATGATACTTTCATTACGTATACCATCTGTTTCATATAATCTCATGAATGGGGTATTACGAGCGTAAATTTCTCCTTCATAATCAGGCATGTTGTCATAATGCGCATCCAAATGTATAATGCCCACTTTTTTACCCGTTTCTGTCAGTGACTTAAGAATAGGGTAAGTGACACCATGTTCACCACCAAAACCAACTAAAAATTTCTCGCTTTCCCATAGCCTTTTAGTGAATTTTTCAATGTTTTCATAGCTTTGTTGATTATTGTGCGCAACAAATGGTACATCACCGACATCGCCCATTGTTAAATGTTCGCTAATATCAATATGGTTCAACTCTGGTAAATATTGACTATAACGTGCTGAGCAAACTCTAATTTGCTTTGGACCTAATTCAACACCAGTATAGTCACCCCAGGTACTTTCACCTTCAAAAGGTGCACCATAAACAATAACATCTGTATCTAAATTATCTGTGGATGTAAGATTTTTACCATTTAAAAAACATGGTACATTACCATAAATATTGTTTTTCATAATGTATAACCTCCCCTTTGTTGTAAATAAGTATATATTGGATAATTTTTAATTTCAAACAAATTCAGAAAATTCTATTTTTAAACCTTTTAAAAATGTAAATATATCAATAGGAAAGTATTTTAATTTTGAAATTTGATTAAATCATGAATACTAAGGTAAAAAAATAAGCTGATTCAAATTTGAATCAGCTTTTTGCGCCATAAAATAGAAAGTAAGTATTATGCCCAGCCACGGAAACGTGTTGCTTCAGCTGTACGTTTTAGACCTACAACATAAGCTGCTAAGCGCATATCCATTTTTCTATTTTCTGCCAAATCATAAATTTTATTAAATGCTTCAACCATCTTTTCTTCAAGTTTCGTGATAATTTCTTCTTCAGACCAATAATAGCCTTGATTATTTTGAACCCATTCGAAATAAGATACCGTTACGCCACCTGCACTAGCAAGTACATCTGGTATGATTAAAACGTCACGGTGCGTTAATATTTTAGTTGCTTCTTGTGTCGTAGGGCCATTGGCTGCCTCTGCCACAATTTTAGCTTTAATTAAATGTGCGTTTGTTTCTGTAATTTGATTAGATAATGCTGCAGGAATTAAAATATCACAGTCGAGTTCAAATAATTTTTCATTAGGAAGGACTTCTTCAAACAATGGTGTTACACGACCATGTTGTTCCTTCAATGCTAGAAGGTGTTCAATATCTAGACCTTCAGGATCATATAAAGCGCCTCGACTTTCCGATATTGCGACAATTTTAGCACCTTTATCATGTAAAATTTTAGCAATGAAACTTCCGGCATTACCAAAACCTTGAATCACTACACGAGAACCTGCAATATTAATATTTCGACGTTTTGCAGCTTCTTCAATTGTGATTACAGCACCTAGCGCTGTAGCACGATTACGGCCTTGCGAACCACCTAAAGAAAGTGGTTTACCTGTAATAAACGCAAATGCATTTGAACGGTTGATTTTACTATATTCATCCATCATCCAGGACATAATTTGGGGGTTTGTATATACATCTGGTGCTGGAATATCACTGGCAGGTCCTACAAATTGCGAGATAGCTTTGACATAACCACGTGATAAACGTTCTAGTTCTAAATTACTCATTTCTCTTGGATCACATATAACGCCACCTTTACCACCACCGAAAGGTAAGTTTGTGATACCGCATTTCATTGTCATCCACATCGATAATGCTTTGACTTCTTCTACATTCACGTCAGGGTGGAAACGGATACCACCTTTTGTTGGGCCAACAGCTTGATTGTGTTGCGCACGATATCCTTTAAACGTTTTGACAGTGCCATCATCCATGCGTACAGGAATTCGAATTTCTAAAAATCTTAAAGGTTCTTTGACAAGTTCATACATACCATCGTCAAAACCTAATTTATGTAGGGCTTCCTTCATAATTTCTTGAGTCGAAGTTACTAAGTTATTATTTTCTGTCATGTTTATCTCCTCTATCATTACTTCAATATATAAGTTACTTATATATAAATGTTATCGATAATAAGATATAAAATCAATACATAAAAACTGAATTTTTATAAAAGTTAGAAAATTCAATTAATATAAAGGTGTATAATTTTTTTGTGAACAAATATTTCATTTTAAGCTTAAATAGTGATTAAATATTGCAGAGGACGCCAAGAAAACACATTACAGTGGTGAAAATCAACATTACAAAATTGGTTAATTATACTTAAATCTTAATAGATATTGAAAGGAGAATGATGTTGTAGATAGTTATATTTAATGTTACTAAAATATAAGTGCTCATGGGATAGTTAAAAGTGATTTTTAATGGTGTACGAAAATGGCTAGCCATGATTAAAGACCATATATTTATTAGAATAGTTATATTTTTTTATGACACGTTACATTGTGTATTGCTCATCTATATTGGGACTATGTCATAACTAGACTTCTCTACTATAGCTATGAACAATGAAGAAACATACGTCTTAAATATTTATATTTTACATAGATTTTACCTCGCAATAGTGATATAGAATGAAATCAACATAATGCACAATGAAAATAGAAATAAATCATATAGTAAATGACTCATAAACTTTATAGTATAAATAAAATAATAGTGTAATAACACAATTTTATTTAAAATAATTTTGAGGAATAGTTGTAATTTTCAGAAATAAATAATATTATACAATCAAACATTTTTGATTTATAGTATTTTGCAACTTGAAGTTAAGGGGTATGATTTTAAGTTCTATATGTTGATTATGTTTTAAAACAAAGGAATTGGAGCAAATTTATGACAAATAAATTAAACAGAGAGTTAAGCAATAGACACATTCAACTTATTGCTATTGGTGGTGCTATTGGTACTGGCCTATTTTTAGGGGCAGGTCAGTCTATCAGTTTGACTGGACCATCGATATTACTCACTTACATTATTGTAGGTTTTGTTTTATTTTTATTTATGCGCGCGATGGGGGAAATGTTGCTTGCTAATACGAAATACAAAACATTTGCAGATATTGCTCATGATCAAATTGGGCCTTTTGCTGGTTTTGTAACAGGATGGACGTATTGGTTAACATGGATAACTTCAGGTATGGCAGAAATTACAGCTGTTGCGAAATATGTAGAATATTGGGTTCCAGATTTACCAAATTGGATTACATCATTAGCTTGTATCTTGATACTCATGACTTTTAACTTAACGAGTACTAAAATGTTTGGTGAGTTAGAATTTTGGTTTGCCATTATTAAAGTTGTAACGATATTGGCACTCATAGTTGTGGGTGTAGTGATGATTATATTTGCGATTCAAACGCCATTTGGAAAAACGAGTATATCTAATATTTATAGTAATGGTGGATTATTTACACGTGGTGCTTCTGGATTCTTTATGTCATTTCAAATGGTTGTTTTCTCATTTACAGGTATAGAAATTCTAGGTATTACAGCAGGTGAAACGAGAAATCCACATAAAACGATACCTAAAGCGATCAATAGTGTACCTATTCGTATTTTACTATTTTATGTGGGTGCTTTAGCCGTTATGATGTCAATTATTCCTTGGCAGGATATAGATCCGAACAACAGTCCATTTGTCAGCTTATTTGCATTAATTGGTGTACCGTTTGCAGCTGGTTTAATCAATTTTGTAGTACTTACAGCAGCATCATCGGCTTGTAATAGTGGTATTTTTGCAAATAGTAGAATACTCTTTGGACTGTCGGAAAAAGGTCAAACACACCACTTGCTAATGAAAACGAATCATAGAGGTGTACCTTTTGTCGCAATACTTGTCACTTGTGCGTTGTTATCTATAACTGTACTTTTAAATTATTTTATTCCAAATGCGACACAAGTATTTTTCTACGTAACTGCAATTTCAACTATTTTGTTAGTTGTTGTATGGATGTTCATCATGCATGCTTATGCAAAATATGCGAAATCAAATCCTAACCACCACAAAGAAAGTCAGTTCAAGTTACCAGGTGGTATTCACACTGCAAGGTTTGTACAATTATTCTTTGTCTTTGTGTTGTTGATATTATTTATTGTACCTGACACAAGAATGGGTGTTGTGTTGTCGCCAATATGGTTTATATTATTGGGACTCATCTATTTTAATTACACGAAAAAAGAAAAAGCGCTTCAATCACAATCTAAAGAAAAAGTATAATAAAAAAAATTTTAGGGAATATAACCAAAGTAATGATTACTTATAGGTTATATTCCTATTTTTTTAGGAGGATAAAAATGGCGATACAGTATGCTAAAGATCAATCAGGTGTTTATCAAACAATAAATTTGAAAATCAAGAGTGATGCACATAGTATTTTTGATTATTTAAGTACCACGGAAGGGATACAACAATGGTTTCCTCAATTGTCATTTCAAGAACGCGTAGAAGGTGGAAAAATGTTGTTTCACTTAGATGATAGTGAAGATTTAGAAATGCGTATTACACATTTTGAAGCAAATAAAAGGATTGGTTTTACATGGGATATTGGGAAAGTGAAATTTGAATTATATGAACATCAATCCTATGTAGAACTCATCTTTTATGAGTATTTACCTTTTGAATTTCCACATATTACACTAGATTTTGCTGGATGGCAATTTCAAATAGAAAGTATCAAAAATATTGCCGAAACAGGTAAGCCGTTAGAGCAACAGAATTGTGATTTTGAAGCGAAGAAAACTGAAATTGAAGCCAGTTTAGCGGTGATTTAAAGTGAAATGCATTAAAAATTTATCAAAAAATAAGGCAAGCAAACGGAAACGAATTTCGTTTGCTTGCCTTATTAATGCGACAAAATATATTGTGACTGAACTTTTGTATTTAAAGAAATCGTTTGTATATCAATGGTTTGTTTAGGTTACATAAGCTTAACGTTAATAACTGGTATTTTTAGCTACTTTTTTTCCATGTAGAATGAAATAAAGTACTATAGATAAAATAACGAGTGCAGCCATAGTGATATATAAATTACGATAACCCATAATTGGGATAATCACACCTAAAATAAATGGCCCTATACCAGCACCGAAATCTGCAAACATATAGAAAGTAGAAGTTGCGAGTCCAATTTTTTCTACTGGAGACTGTTGTATAGCAATCGCTTGCGCACTTGGAATGATTGTACCGTAACCGATACCAATAAAAATTGCTGAAATAAGTAATAATAAACTTGTATGTGTTGCACTTAAAAGTATGAGTCCAACCATGAAGCTAATTAATACTGGATACATTACCTTATTTTCACCGAAATGATCATAAATTTTTCCAGTAAACGGACGTGTAACAAAGGTACTTACTGCATATACAATAAAGAAGAAACTAGATGCCGTAGCAAGGTTGATTTGTTCTGTATAAACAGTTAAAAACGATAGTACACTAGAATATGCGATACCAACGAATATGATAACAAAGGATATTGGTAATGCTTCTTTTTGGATATAAGCACTAAGCCCTTTTTGCTTAGATTCATTGTCCGTTGTTGACGGTTCTGGTTTTGGTAACCCTTTGATGAATAATGAGATAACAAAAGCGAAAATAATGACTGCCAAGCTAACGATAAAAATAGATTCGAAACCAAATCTTTGATTTAATATGATACCAGTGAATGGTCCGATTGCTGAAGCGGTCGTTACACTTAATGCATAATAACCAATACCTTCACCCTTACGTTTATCTGGAATAATTCTAGATGAAATTGTACCAGTTGCAGTTGAAGATAGACCAAAAGCAATGCCATGTAATAATCTTACTATCATTAATATAAGAAGACTGTTGATTGCGAAGTATAAAGCAACAGTGATGATTGAGAAAATAATACCGTATATTAACACTTTTTTAGGTTGCAGATTATCGATAATTCTTCCCGATACTAAACGTCCAAATAACATACCGATGATGAATATACCAGCTGCTAAACCACCCATGCTTTCCGAGGCGTGGTATTTATCAATCGTAAATATAGTGACAGTGACGATTAATGTATAATGTATTAAATACATTAAAAAGTTTGTCATTGTAATGAAGATAAAATCTTTTGACCAGAGTTTATCGTACATATTTAATACCGTCCTTTAATATAAATTTTTAACCATGATTTATTATAATAGATAATATATACTAATGTATAATTAGAATTTTTTAAGTTTACATAAGCTTTACTAATGTAAGGGGGATATAATGAATTTTGAACAATTATCGTACGTAAAAAAGATTTATGAGTTAGAATCTATTGTTCATGCTTCAGAAGCTATGCATATTAGCCAATCAGCAATGAGTCAGTCCATTGCTAATTTAGAGTCAGAGTTAGGATATAAAATATTTAATCGTTCACGCAAAGGGACATTGCCGACGGAAGTTGGAAAACGACTTATACCTTTGATTATAGATATTTTAGAAGCTCAGACGGGTTTATTATCTGAAGTAGAAGCATTGCATAGTAATATCAAAGGTTCATTGAAAATAGCTACCATACCAACTTTATTTAATAAAATTGTACCTAAAGCTTTATCAAACTTTAAAAAGGACTATGCGCATATTGACGTAGAAGTATTTGAAAGTGATAGACAAGAGATTATAAAAATGATTGAAAATAATGAGATAGACATCGGACTTATAGGAAAAACTGAAAATGAAACTTTTAGTCATCGTATTGTCCCACATTCATTAAATTTATCTACTGATTTTAAACTAATTGTACCTAAAAAATCTAAACTGTCTTTAAAAAGCATGGTTGAAATGGAATCGATTAAACAGTTTCCTTTTGTCTTGTATGATCGCAATTTTTATCATAATAATTTTAAAGCATTTGAAGATGAGAATGGGCCATTAAAAATTGTGTTTAGAACGAATAACCCAAGTGTATTGATTAAAACAGTTTCTGAAGGGTTGGGTGTAAGTATCGTATCAAGTTTGATGCTAGAAGATGATCCATTTATATTAAATGGTTTAATTGAGATGTTACCCATTGGCTCACCGTTTGATTATTATATTTATTTTACAGCTTTAACAAATGTTGATCGCGTTAATGAACAAACAATTCGTACTTTTATTGAGTATTTAAAAAAATAAAGTCCCACTAACTCAATAAATTGAGAAGTGGGACTTATGCATGAGCTTGAGCGCTACGTTTTTCAATTTTAGTCATCGCTACAAGGGTGGGAGGACGAAATCTTATTATTAAAATTAGATTTCTGTCTCACTACCCCTTATTTTGTGCTTGATATCCTAGCACGGCTAACATGTTAGTTTAGATATAAATTTTATGACTGTATTTTATCGACGAATTGATAAAATTGTGTAATGTCTGACAATTGTTGGTTACATTTGATACTGTCAAAACAAATATAGTCACCTTTTTTGGTATATTGTCCATCACTAGAAGTACGCGTTTTACGCATAAATAGAGCGACATTAGATTCCTTATTACAAATTGCGCAATAACCCTTAACGGTTTGGTTAGCAATGTCACCATAAAACCCAGTTAGTAATCCTTGTTCGTCATAATAGATGATGAATTTTCTGTTTGAAGCGATATCGTTCCATCCAATATAAGTACTTTCCAAAAGAATTTCATCACTAATAAGTGGCGATTTAAGCTTTTTAATTTTACGAAAAGTTTTTTCAACTTGCTTCTTTGAAGGGTGTTCAAATGGTATGACATATGTTTGTAAAGTTGCTAATATCTTATCTACTTGAACTTTAGAAATGCGTATATTCATTAATTTTTCAATAGCTTCAATCAGCGTATCGTCTGTTTGATGAAACTGTTGATAAATGTCTTCTTTGGTTGTTTCTTTTATAGAAGTAATTGTATTTAAGTCATTTACAGATTTATAAGCATTAAGTAAATGTGCGATGCGTTCTTTGATATAGTTAAATTGATATGGATAAAGTTGTTTTTCCAATTTTTTAAATTCCTTTCACATTATAATTCTTAAAAGCAAAAGATGCTTTGTGAAAAGAAATTTTAAACAAAGCATCAAACTATAGACAGTAATTGCTTTGTATTAATAATGAAGCATTGTTATGCAACATATCATCATCTCCACGTAATGTATTTGTTTGTTTTATATCAAATTCATAAAGAAATGTCAAAAGCAATATATGATAAAGTTTTCTCGTGAATTGAGATAAAAAACTTAACAATATTCAGTTTTTGCCTACAATATCATTAAAATATAACAAATCGATTTATGTACACTCGTGGTATACAAAAAAGCGCTTTTATAGTATAATATTTATAAATACTAGGTGTTTGTCCACTACAAAAATACATTACATTTTCTGTAATAAACAAGGGAGTTTTTGATTATGAAAAAAATAATGATTACAGGTGCTTTAGGTCAAATTGGTACGGAGCTTGTAGTAAAATGTAGAGGGTTATATGGAAACGATAATGTACTTGCTACAGATATTAGAGAGCCAGAAGCAGGTTCAGCGATTGCTGATGGCCCATTTGAAATTTTAGATGTTACAGATAAAAACAGAATGACAGAAATCGTTGAGTCTTTTAAACCAGATACTTTAATGCATATGGCTGCACTATTATCTGCAACGGCTGAGAAAAATCCACAATTTGCATGGGATTTAAATATGGGTGGTCTTTTAAATGCTTTAGAAGTAGCTCGAGAATATGATTTACAGTTCTTTACACCAAGTTCAATTGGTGCATTTGGACCTTCAACACCGAAAGTAAACACACCACAAGTTACGATTCAACGACCAACTTCTATGTATGGTGTTAATAAGGTTGCTGGTGAGTTATTATGTCAATATTACTTTGATAAATTTGGTGTAGATACAAGAAGTGTTAGATTCCCTGGATTAATATCACATATTAAAGAGCCTGGTGGCGGTACAACAGATTATGCAGTAGATATCTATTTTAAAGCAGTTCGTGAAGGACAGTATACAAGCTATATTGCCAAAGATACATTTATGGATATGATGTATATGGAAGATGCGGTTGATGCAATTATCAAGCTAATGGAAGCAGACGGTGTGAAATTAATTAATCGTAATGCGTATAATTTGAGTGCAATGAGCATTGAACCAGAAATGGTCAAAGCGGCAATTCAAGAACATTACCCAGATTTTAAATTAAATTATGAAGTTGACCCAGACAGACAAGGAATTGCGGATAGTTGGCCAAATAGTATCGACACTAGTTGTGCTAGAGCAGAGTGGGACTTTAACCCTAAATATGATTTGGCTAAAATGACAGAAGTGATGCTTAAAGAAATCTCAAGAAAAGATAAAGTCAGATAATTATTTTTGCAATGATTGATGAAGCAGTGACTAACACATAATAATCTTTTTTCAAAATAAAAGCGCTAATCCATTGTGGGTTAGCGTTCTTTTGTATTTAAATTTTTACAATTTTGATTGGACATGTTTGTCTAGGATGTGAGTTACATATTTCACACCCGTAAGCCTGTCACTCCTCTTATTTACGTCAACGGTAGCACTGTGGCAATTTAATGCAATTGATAAGTTTTAACCCTAAAAATATGCCTTTTTTTCGCATTGTTCAATACATATGATCAATGAAAACTTTAAGCTTAATTTCTAATAATAAATTTGGGTATATAAATGTGAATTTCTAAAGTATATCAGTAAATATGAATGTTTTTACTTTAATCAGAGCCACTTATGTACTATTTTTTTATATAATGATAAGCTTGATTTAATAAATTTAATTAGTCTAACATAAAGATAGTGTTATTTTTTAAATTTTTTGAAAATTATTGAACGAAACTATTCTGATTGGTATAATTTAATGTATTACCTATTAATAGAACATTGGAGGAAACAGTCATGTCAGAAAAAATTAAATTGATACAGCGTGAAAGCCTTAAAGAAAAACCGGATCCAAGTAATTTAGGATTTGGAGAATATTTCACAGATTATATGCTCAGTTTCGATTATGATATTGATCAAGGTTGGCATGATTTGAAAATTGTGCCTTATGGACCAATTGAACTTTCTCCAGCAGCCCAAGCATTACATTATGGACAAGCAGTATTTGAAGGATTGAAAGCCTACAAACATGATGGTGAGGTAGATTTATTCCGACCATCTGAAAATTTTAAACGTATTAACAATTCTTTGGCACGTCTGGATATGCCTAAAGTTGATGAAGATACCTTGTTAGAAGGTTTAAAACAATTAGTAGATATCGAACGTGATTGGGTGCCAGAGGGGGAAGGTCAATCATTATACATAAGACCCTATGTATTTGCTACTGAAGGCATTTTAGGCGTACGACCTTCATATTCATATAAATTATTAATCATTCTATCACCTTCAGGTTCATATTACGGTGGGGACTCTTTAAATCCTACAAAAATTTATGTGGAAGATGAATATGTGCGTGCTGTCCGTGGCGGTGTTGGTCATGCAAAAGTTGCTGGTAACTATGCAGCTAGCCTTTTAGCACAAACAAATGCATCAGCACAAGGCTATGATCAAGTATTATGGTTAGATGGTGTAGAGCAGAAATATGTTGAAGAAGTCGGCAGTATGAATATCTTCTTTGTAGAAAATGGCAAAGTGGTTACACCAGAATTAAATGGTAGTATTTTACCAGGTATTACACGAAAAACAGTCATTGAATTAGCGCAAAATCTAGGCTATGAGGTAGAAGAACGTCGCGTATCTATCGATGAGCTAATTGAAGCACACCATAATGGTGCATTAACTGAAGTATTCGGTACTGGAACAGCAGCGGTTATTTCACCAGTTGGTCAATTGAAATACGGCGATACTGAAATAGTTATCAATAATAATGAAACAGGAGAAGTAACTCAAAATTTATATGATAATTATGTTGGTATTCAAAGTGGTAAACTTGACGATCCGAACGGCTGGAGAGTAGTTGTACCAAGATATTAAGTTTTTTCAAAAATCGATAACAATAGTTATTACAATAAAAGGAGCAAGTCAGAAATCTAATTTAACAAAGATTTCAGCGTCTTGCTCCTTCTTTTTTGTTTGAAAACCATCAGCATTAAGGCAGCGATGTTTCAACTTATTGCCAATATTTATATAGTGGGCCATCCTTGCCATATATTGGATCTGTGTCAGGTAAACTTATGTTTTTGATGTTCTCTAAATTTTGTGGCCATTCATCAGGTTTCCCTGTACAAAAATCATAATCATTACCATTTGGGTAAGCACCAATTACTGCAAAATCATGATGACTATGAACAAGTTTATGGCCAAAACCAGCTGGTATGATAATGACATCACCCTGTTGTATATCTACATGAGGGCCAAGTTCACCGCCTAGTTGTACGGTGGCCTTTCCTGAAACAACAATAAGTACTTCATGTGTATTGCTGTGATAATGATGTGTTGGAAATATGCCACCACGCCAAGCATTTGACCAATTGTTCTTAGATAAAATATCTAGAGGGCTCTCTTTTTGCTTGATTACATTTTTATATAGCAGTAATGCATATCTGGAGTTATTGGGAATCGAATCATCGCTGTCGCAAGAAATGGTTTCTATTTGAATATTAGGATTAGGCGTCAATGTATTCACCTCTTTTGTGGTATTACTATACGTCATAACCTAAATTTTAGTTTTTTAAACGGTGTGCATAGTCAGTGTGTTAGTTGAGTTATTTGTTTTAAGAACGATTTTTATATTAAAATTAAGTAGTAAATTGAGTGATACATATTGTTTAACATAGGAGCTGTTGAAAACATGGAATGGATATTATTTGATAAAGACGGCACAATCATATATTTTGATCGCAGTTGGATGAAAATAGGGTTGCAACTCGTTGATGACTTTATGGAAACATATAAGGATTCGATTGCTGATATAGATGGAAGTTACGCGTATTTAGGTATCATAGATGGCGAAATTCAACCAGGTACGATCATGGCGTCAGGAGCATTAGATGAAATGATTGAGGCATTTTGTAAAATTGCAAATCAAGATGTAACAAATTGGGCTCAACAAAGAAGTCAAACACTTGTTGATAATAGGGTGCCAGAAAATGTTTTAGTTGAAGGCATCAGCGAAACACTAGATACGCTGAAACAAAGAGGTTACAAATTAGGTATTGTGACAAGTGATTCTAAAAAAGGGGTAGAGCAATTTTTGGAATACACACAATTCGACCATTACTTCGATATTGTAATTTCTACTGAAGCGGATGCCGTTGAAAAACCAAATCCTGAAGTGTTGAATCCGCTTTTTTATAGATATAATGTAGAACCTGAAAATGTAGCAATTATAGGGGATACTGCGAATGATATCCAAACTGGCATCAATGCTAAATTAGGGTTGAAAGTTGCAGTTTTAACTGGTGTTGGTTTAAAAGAATCTTTTGCTCAAGCGGATTATATTTTTGAAACTGCAAATAGTGTCGTCGATATATTATAATAATAGAAATGATGCACAAAATATGGGAGTGGGACAGAAATCTAATTATATTAAATAGATTTTGTCGTCCAACCCTAGCAAGGATGACTAGAATTGAAAAAAACTTGATTTAAAGCGCATTTTCAGTTCAGTCATCTACTGACAATATGAAATGAGGTTGGTACGAATCCATTATGTCTCAGCCTCTTTTTGTATAAAACGTATATGGGGTGATTGAATGATTGATGGAAGATATGCAACTTATCGTGGGGAAACATATAAAGTGGTAGAAATTGTAAGTAATGAGGTATTGTTAGTCACTGAAGATGAACGAGCTACAGAACATGGTTTTGAAGCACAAACATATCGCCACGCTGCGCATACGTTATATTATAAAAATGTAGCCAGAGACGATGTTGATGAACTTTATGAATTATATCAAGAAGCGAGATATAGTGGTGCTATTTTTGATTTATATCAAGACGTAGAGGGTCAATTGTATATTGGAACTGAAGATGAAGATAAAGCAAGTACATTTGATCTCGACCAAACAGATGAATATTATTATAGTAAATATGTTGATGAAGATGAGATAGAAAAGATTATATATCGTAAACATATTGAATAAAGTCCCACTTCCCAACTTGTTGGGTTAGTGGGACTTATGCATGAGCAACAGCTCAGGTAATCCTTAACCCCACTTCCCAACTTGTTGGGTTAGTGGGACTTATGCATGAGCGACAACTCAGGTAATCCTTGACTCCACTTCTCAATTTATTGAGTTAGTGGGGCTTATGCATGGGCTTTTAACTCAGGTGAATGAGTTATCTTGTTGAAGTGGGACAGAATGAATTTATTTAAAATGACTTCGTTGTCCGACCCTTTATTGTGCGCTACAAAATCTGTTTTATAGCGTACGTATTTTTGTTTTTTAAATACTTTCAAACAGTGAAAATATTATCGTTGATCTACATTGCGATAAGTTTCAATGATATGACGGATTTTATCAATGACAGGGTTTAAGGATTCTGGATCTGCATGTAAATCATATTCATTAATGTTCACCCTTACAACTGGACACGCATTGAATTCACTAATCCAGTCTTCATAACGTTTGAATAATTTTTGCCAATATTCTGGATCTGTTTCAATTTCCATTTGGCGACCACGTTGTTTGATACGATCAATCACTTCATCATAATCACATTCTAAATAAATAAGTACATCTGGTTTTGGGAAGTAAGGTGTCATGACCATAGCATTAAATAGTTCAGAATATGTGTTGAAATCTTCTGGACTCATTGTGCCTTGTTCTTCATGCATCTTAGCAAAAATATCAACATCTTCGTATATTGAGCGGTCTTGGATAAAACCACCACCGTATTCAAACATACGCTTTTGTTCTTTGAAACGCTCAGCTAAAAAATATATTTGCAAATGAAAGCTCCATCGTTCAAAATCATTATAAAACTTATCCAAATAAGGATTGTGATCTACATTTTCAAAAGAAGTTTTGAAATTTAATCTTTGTGCTAAAGCTTTCGTTAATGTTGATTTTCCAACGCCGACTGTACCAGCGATTGTTATCACAGCATCTTGAGGGATACCGTATTTATTCATCATCTTTTCCTCCAATCAATGGTTGCACTAAATTTAAAATATAATTATAATCATTTTCTTGCTTCATGAAATCTAAATCAGTCGTATCTATTCGAATCACACTTTCACCATCTGCTTTTAATGAACGATAATATGCATTATAATCACGTTTTAAATTAAGTAAGTAGTCGTCTTCTATCTGATGTTCGAAGCTACGATTGCGTAATGCGATGCGCTTTTTCAATATTTCTAAATCTGCATCTAGAAAGATAATCACATTTGGCATTTCCAAATCTTCAGTTAAAATATCGTAAATTCTAGAAAATTTATCGAATTCAGAAGGTGTTAAAGTATTATTTGCAAATATTTTATTTTTATAAATATGGTAATCACTTACGATGCCCGTATGAATTGCTTCAAGATCTTGAAATTGTTTGTAACGATTACATAAAAAGAACATTTCTGTTTGGAAACTCCATTTGGAAATGTCTTCATAAAAATCGGATAAAAAAGGATTTTCATTTACAATTTCTTTTTCTTCATAATAATTAAAAGTTTGACTAAGCTTATGTGCTAGTGAAGATTTACCGACACCAATCGGTCCTTCAACAGCAATAAATTGTTTTTTCATGTTTTTACCGCTCCAATGTTAAAATAGACAATAAATATTGTACCATATGTGAGGTGATAGACACATGTATACTGACCAATTTTATATGGAAATTGCGCTAGAAGAAGCACGAAAAGCTGGTGCTATTGGAGAAGTACCAATAGGCGCCATTGTCGTGAAAGATAATGAAGTCATTTCACGGGCGCACAATTTACGAGAATCCACCCAAGATCCTACTGCACACGCTGAACATATTGCGATTCAAAAGGCTGCCAAACAGCTTAATAGTTGGAGGTTAGCATCCTGCAAACTTTATGTTACTTTAGAGCCTTGTGTGATGTGTTCCGGCGCAATCGCCATGAGTCGTATTCCCGAAGTGATTTATGGGGCACAAGACTTAAAAGGTGGTTGTGCAGGTAGCTTGATGAATCTCTTGCAAGAATCGAGATTTAACCATCGCGCAAAAGTTACTACAGGCGTATTAGCAGAGGAATGTAGCCATTTATTGAAGACATTTTTTAAAGACATTAGACAAAAGAAGAAAATCATACGAACAGAGGATAATACAAATAGTGAAACTTTTGGTAAAATATGAATGTGTTACAAAATTATGGCGAATGATAAATGTGTCATTAAATAGGTGTTATTGAGATAAAGTAGAAACGAGGTAAGCCAATGATAAATTTAATTGCAACAGATATGGATGGTACGTTATTGAACGCTGCACATGAAATATCAGAAGACAATATCCAAGCTATCAAATATGCACAATCACAAGGCATCACAGTAGTAATTGCTACAGGACGTGCATTTTATGAGGCGAATGCACCAATCAACCAAACAGATTTAAAAGTGCCATATATTTGTTTGAACGGTGCAGAAGTAAGAGATGAATCATTTAATATTATGAGCACTTCAAATTTAAATAGAGAACTCATAAATCGAATTACAGAAGAATTAAATAAAGAAAATATTTTCTATCAAGTGTATACGAACTTAGGCATCTATACTGAAAATCCATTACGGGACTTAGAGATTTATATTGATATTGCGCAACGTGCTGGACAAGAAGCAGATGTGGAAAAAATAAAAAGTGGTATTCAAAAACGTATTGATAACGGTACGTTAAAAGTAGTTGATAATTATGACAAAATTCAAGATACACCTGGTGAAATTGTAATGAAAATATTAGCTTTTGATAGTGATTTAGAAAAAATTGATCGAGTTAGTGAAACATTAGCAAAATCAGAAAGTTTGGCAGTTTCTTCTTCATCACGCGGAAATATAGAAATTACGCATTCAGATGCACAAAAAGGTATTGCTTTAAACACGATTGCAGAGCGCCTAAATATTGATATGAAAAATGTTATGGCAATCGGTGATAATATGAATGATGTTTCAATGTTGGAACGCGTTGGCTATTCAGTCGCTATGGAAAATGCGGCACCAGAAGTTAAAGCAATCGCAAAATATGAAACAGATTCTAATGAACAAAGCGGTGTGGGTAAAGCGATAATGAAACTACTTAGAGAAAATAACAAATCATAGCATGAGGTGAAAGTGTAGATGAAAGGATTAATCATAATAGGGAGTGCTAAAATGGGCTCGCATACAAATGCCTTAGCCCATTATTTAAAAGGTCATTTTGAAGACCAATATTTTGAGGTAGAAATCTTTGATTTAGCAGAACATCCAATTCATCAATTGGATGTTTCTGGCGTATCTTCGCCAAGTGAAGTATATAAAAATAATTTAACATTATTACAAACTAAAGCGCGAAATGCAGATTTCTTTGTATTAGGAACACCAAACTACCATGGTTCATATTCCGGTATTTTAAAAAATGCATTAGATCATTTAACGATGGATGATTTTAAAATGAAACCAGTGGGGTTAATCGGCAACAGTGGTGGTATTGTAAGTTCTGAACCATTGTCTCATTTACGTTTGATTGTACGTTCATTACTCGGTATCGCAGTACCAACGCAGATTGCGACACATGATACAGATTATAATAAATTGGATGATGGTACTTATTATTTGGATAATGAGGAGTTTCAATTACGTTCGAGATTATTTGTAGATCAAATTATTTCGTTTGTAAAAAATAGTCCGTATGAACATTTGAAATAATGTGAAGTTATTTTTGATTAAAAGATTACAATAGAAGTTGTATCTTACGATGTACATAATCTAAAGGTTTTTGGAGCGCATATAAAATCAAACGTTAATTTGATTTTATATGCGCTCTTATGTTGTTGGTAATGAATTAAGCACTACTGTGAAGTATTGAATCAACAATTAAATGATACTGTTCAATCAGCTGTTTAATTTCTGCTAACTTGATATCATGCAAATAAATACATCTTTCATCAGTTTGATCTCGAGACTTTTTTAAAAGATTAAGTTCGATAAAATGATTGATTTGTGATGAAACAGGTGAATTTTGGACTTGTAATAACTTTTTCAATTCAATAGCATTTATTTTATTTTTATTGAGATAGAGTAATTTATCCAAAATGATTACTTCGGAAATAGTAAGATTCAAGTTTTGTTTCACCACTTTATTAATCAATCCTCTTTTTTCTTCATAAATAATAGTATTCATGTTGTCACCACACTTTTAATATTTTACTTTTATGCGTTAGATTGAAATTGTTGATAAAAATCGAATTTTAAATGTTGAATTTCTGACCGACTTTTTGTATGGGGGTGAATATCGGAAGGATGGCAACCAATAACATTGTTGAAAAGATAGCAATATTCATTTTGAGTACGAAAACCGTAACGTTGTTGTACGATATTTAAATGATCACCGTTAAGCAAATCACATACGGAAGCATGAATTTTAGATGACGTAATATATTGAGATAATTTACAGTTCATCAATGTTGAAAATTCTCTTGATAGAAAGCTATTATTTACAAAAAAATAATTAGCGATTTGTTTGCAAGTTATTTTAGTAGTTAAATGTGTGTTTACATATTGAACCACATCTTTAATTAAAGCTGTTTTATAACTGCATTGTATTTCGGAACTTTGCGAGTTATGATACTCAGAATATTGAATATTTTTAATCAAATGCTTAATGGCTTCGTTTAAGTTACTTATAGATTGATGTTGAATCGCATCAACTATATCTAAAAATTGGACGCGTCTCTCTTTTTTAATCGATATATGTTCAATAGCGTCAAAATTTAGTTTCTGAAAGTATTGATAATAGTAAAAATTATTTAGTGAAAGACAAATTAAACTACCGTTAAAAGAGATTTGTGTAATGGATTCATAGTCATGGACATGAAATACGTCACCTACTTTAAAATGGTGGAAAGTAGTGTTTTTCAAAACCATAAATTCTCCTTGTGTTATTAAAAAAACATGCAGAAAATGTGGTCTGCTTAATTGACTTATAGGGACATGCTTCGCATGATATGTTTTTAAAGTATAATCCATTTTATTGATTTCACCACTTACATCAAAATAAAAATTAATTATAAACTACTACTGTCATTATTTTAATATGAAAATTGTATATAGAACATTAATAAAATTTAACAGTTAATATACATTATTTTATAATTAGTTGCAGATGGGGATATTTAGTGGTGGTATTTTTAAATGAACCATTAAAATTTTACTATTACAAATTTAAGTAATGAATTTGGAGAAAAATAACATTATTTAGTAACTATAGAAAGTTTAATTGTTGGGAAAATTTTTTGAAAATAAAACAAAGTTAGAATCAAAAATAATAGGCTGCTAAACTTCTATTATCATTTAGAAATTCAGTAGCCTAATTTTTGATGACTTGCTATATTGATTTGTAGCTATGCGTGCTATTTTCTATATTTTATTTTTGCAAAAGCATCATGTTGGTGAATAGATTCTTCGTTTCTGCATTCAATATCAAAGCCTTCAATCCAATCAAAATCAACTAAATCTGCTGCGATAAGGCGAATCAAATCTTCAACAAACCTCGGATTTTCATAAGCGCGTTCCGTGACACTTTTTTCATCTGGTCGTTTTAATATAGGATAAAGTATAGAACTTGCATTGGCTTCCATTGCATCTAAGATTTTTTCTTTGTAATCGTCTGTTAAAATAGCTTCGTTGTTCAAAATAGCTTTAACTGTAATGATACCGCGCTGGTTATGTGCCGAATACTCACTAATTTCCTTTGAACAAGGGCACAATGTTGTAACTGCAGCTTGTAGTGTAATTTCTTTGCGTGTAATACTTTCTTTGTCTATCGCCATACCGTATGTCACATCTGCATGACCTACTGCTTTAATATTCGTGATCGGACTGTGACGGTCAAAGAACCATTTAGCTGAAACATCAACACCAGCAGCATTTTGTTCCATGCGCTCTTGTAAGCTACGCAAAAGTCGATATAAAGAATCAAAATCTAATTCAATGCCATTATCGTAGTGTTTTTCAACACTTTCTAGAATGCGGCTCATGTTTATACCTTTTTCATCTTGATTAAGGCTAGTTGAAAAACTGAAGTTTCCAGCTGTTTGGAAACGATCTACTAATACAGGGTATACAAGATTTTTAATGCCTACTTCTTCAATTTCAAATAAGTAGTTTTTATTCGTGCTTTGCAAATCTGTCATTTCTTCTTTAACGGTTGGTTTTGTACCTTCGATTGGATCAACTGAACCAAAATGCTTCCATCGACCTTCTCGAGTTGATAAATCAAATTCTGTCATGATATTGCCTCCACTTAAGATTCAAAGTTATAAGTCCAATAAGGTTCAACTTCTAAAAAGCTTTGCGCTTCTCCAGAAACATCAGGTGTAGCAAGTTGTTTCAAGAATGGTCCCGTTTGAGATGCGTGTGCTTCAAAAGCGCGAAGTTTTACCTCTTTATAATCACTGATCTCATTTAGAATGTCAGGTTCACCTAATTTTTCAGGCGCGTCATTGCTAAATGCAACAAGTTGTAGACGGGGTCTTTCTGATGGTTTCATGCGTCCCACAGTTCTCACAACTGCTTCTGCTGTAGCTTCATGGTCTGGGTGTACTGCAAATTGAGGATAGAACGATATGATGACGGATGGGTTTAATTCATCAATTAATGATTGCACCATCTCATCCATTTCGTCGTGAGGTTCAAATTCTACAGTTTTATCACGCAATCCCATTTTGCGCAAATCAGTTATACCAATGGCTGCCATCGCAGCTTCTAATTCTTTTTCACGAATGTCCGGCAAAGATTCACGAGTGGCAAATGGTGGATTGCCTAAATTACGTCCCATTTGACCTAATGTTAAACAAGCGTATGTGACTGGTACACCATTATCTATATAACGCGCCAATGTACCTGCAGATGAGAATGATTCATCATCTGGATGTGGAAATATAACTAATACATGGCTTTCCTCTGTCATGATTTATCCTCCTTATGCTTTAAATGATTGAGTGCTTATTTCTAAAGCAGCTGCTAATTGACCTTCATAATTAAAACCAGCTAATAGAAACTCACCATGTTCATTTATTTCGTAGTGTGTTAAACCTTGAACATAGACCCAACCGCCATCTTTGAGTTTCAAACCTACGCGATATGGATCTTTATTGCCACCTTTAAGCTGTGCATGCTCAAAAGTGACTTGAATATTTCTTAAAAAAGTGCCCGCGTTAAATACACGTTGATCAAAATGTGCAGCATATGCACCATTCGTTGTCTCTACATGTAAATACACGGGTTTATCTTCATATGAAGAAAGTAATGTTTGTACTTTTTCATCTATTATTGGTTCCAAACTTTTGCCTCCTTGATTCCAAAACCCTATACTTTTATGAAATAAATTGTACTATACAAGTGTTAATAAAAATAATTAGTCTAATCTTTAGTGTAAACTGACTTTGAAACATTTTCTACCTGAAAAGTGAATTTCAACTTAGATTTATACATAAAATTTGATTATCTATTTATTTTACTAAAAACAGCGATGAAAATGTATTAGTCTGCTCATTACACCTTTAGTCATTTTATATAATATTTGCAATTTATTAAATATCTATTTTCTGTAAAAAATATCAAAAGAACGTATAATAGAAGTATCATCAAATTTTGTTTATAACAAATAACAAATTCAACATATTGGGGAGGGCAATAATATGAAAGTTACAAATTTAGGTTCTAGTGAATATGCTTCATTTTATGTTGCATGTGAATTGTTTAAACAAATGAGTCAACAACCACATAGTAAGTTAGGGCTAGCTACTGGTGGGACAATGGTCGAAGTTTATGAATTTCTAGTTAGTTTACTGCAAAAGAATCAACTAGATGTATCTGAAATAGAAACATTTAACTTGGATGAATATGTCGGCTTATCAGCGACACATGAACAAAGTTATCATCGATATATGAATGATATTCTATTTAATCGTTATCCACATTTCACGAAATCTTTAATACACATTCCAGATGGAGCTGCAGATGACTTAATGGCAGAAACGAAAAGATACGAAGATTTAATCAATCAAAAAGGGCCACTGGATATACAAATATTAGGTATAGGTGAAAATGGTCATATCGGCTTTAATGAGCCAGGTACTGATATGAATAGCAAAACTCAAGTTGTAGATTTAACAGCTAGTACAATCAATGCCAATAGTCGTTATTTTGACAATGAAAGTGAAGTACCTAAACAAGCTGTGTCTATGGGTTTGGCTTCAATTTTAAAAGCGAAAAGAATCATTTTGTTAGCATTTGGAGAGAAAAAGAGAGCGGCAATTGAACAATTAGCTAAGCATGAAGTAAATAAACAAGTGCCAGCTACGATATTGCTCGCACATCCAGATGTCGAAATTTACGTTGATGACGCTGCAGCACCACGCTTATAATCTCTCAGTTTAAATCATCATTGTAAGGGTAAATAGTTTATGCGTAAGTTTTTAAATAAAGTAAGTTAGGTCATGATTTCCATGCCTATCATTAAATCAAGAAGGGATGATCATTTTGGAATTACAACTAGCAATTGATTTATTAAATAAAGAGGAAGCGGCAGAACTTGCAAATAAAGTTAAAGACTATGTTGATATTGTAGAGATTGGTACACCTATTGTGATAAATGAAGGTTTACCGGCTGTACAACATTTAGATAATAATATAGATGGTGTGAAAGTACTTGCAGATTTAAAAATTATGGATGCAGCAGATTATGAAGTAAGCCAAGCTGTTAAATTTGGTGCAGATGTAGTAACAATTTTAGGTGTCGCAGAAGATGCTTCTATTAAAGCTGCAGTAGACGAAGCACATAAAAATAATAAAGAATTACTTGTAGATATGATTGCAGTACAAGACTTACAAAAACGTGCTAAAGAATTAGACGAATTAGGTGCAGATTATATCGCTGTTCATACTGGTTATGATTTACAAGCAGAAGGTGAATCTCCATTAGAAAGTTTAAGACAAGTTAAATCAGTAATTAACCAATCTAAAGTTGCTGTAATTGGTGGTATTAAACCAGATACAATTAAAGAAGTCGTAGCTGAGGAACCTGATTTAGTTGTAGTTGGCGGTGGTATTGCTAACGCGGATGATCCAGTTGAAGCAGCAAAACAATGTAGAGACGCGATTGAAGGTAGATAAGATGAGTGAAATTACAAATTATCGTTTGATTTTAGACGAGTTAGATCATACGTTATCTCATGTTAAAGATAGTGAAACACAAGCTTTTTTATCACAAGTGACTAAAGCAAATCATGTTTTTGTAGCGGGTAAAGGACGTTCTGGATTTGTAGCAAATAGTTTTGCTATGCGTTTAAATCAACTTGGAAAATTTGCTTATGTTGTTGGTGAATCAACAACACCTTCAATTACTGAAGATGATTTATTTATTGTCATTTCAGGTTCAGGTTCAACGGAACATTTGAGATTATTAGTTGAAAAAGCAAAATCTGTCGATGCAGAAGTCGTGTTATTATCAACGAATCCGAATTCGGCAATTGGTGCATTGGCTAATACGGTTATAGAACTTCCTGCAGGTACAAAATATGATGCAGAAGGATCCGCACAACCTTTAGGTAGTTTGTTTGAACAAGCAGCGCAAGTCTTTTTAGATAGTCTAGTATTAGATTTAATGAACGAACTTAAAGTCGATGAAGAAACGATGCAAAGTAATCATGCTAATTTAGAATAGTGTATTACAATAAAATATATTGTCGTTGAGTATGTTATATGTTAAAAAATGCATCTCATTCTCATAAAAAGAGAGCTAATTCCAAATGGATTAGCTCTCTTTTTTACGGTTGAAATTTTGCGATTTTAGCCGTGCATGTTTATCAGGGCGTATGATTTACAAAATTCGAGTTGTTGTTGCTCACTTGTAAATTTCTGACTATTGTAAGAAATTTATGTCCGTTTGTCGAATAGATGATAAGTTTTAATGGAATGAAGTAGTGGTTTAAGTGGAATAAATACTGCTGGATTCTTATGAAAAGTGAATTTATACTAAAATTTTGTATCAATAGTGATGAAATTTAAAGTTTATCAATGTAAATACTAACGATATTATTAATCAAAATAAAAATATTCAGTATACAAATTTGTTTAATAATAAATATATTAAATCATATTAAAAATGGGACGATTTACCACGAATCGCTCATTTTTTTGTTTTTTTAGGAATTGGAATTCAAAATTGCTCAATTTAAGTTAAAAACATGGGATGTTTATGGTATTAGAAACCAAATGTTTTCATTACATTATTTTATACTTTAAATGTTAATATATTTTGTATAAAAGTTAACAAAGGGGGCTGGAATTTGAAAATTTTAGAAGAAATAGAAAATCACGCAAAACAACAACCGCATCTAGTTGCTTTGAGCTTTGATAAACAAGATTTAACTTATAGTGAATTAATCAAAGAATTGAACATTAAAAGCGGCTTGTTTTCTAATATACCTAAACATAGTTTTGTAGGAGTGGTAACACGACATCCACAAAAGACAATGATTTTATATTTAGCATTGTTAAAAAATGAATGTGTACCGTGTATTTTCGATGATAGATGGTCGAGCGCGCAAACCTTTAATTTAGTCGAAAAATATGGTGTTCAATATCTAATAGAAGAAGATGATTTAAGTATACATAATGTGGTCAAAAAGGATAAATTCAAGAACGATGGGGATTTGCTGCATATCGCTTTTACATCTGGAACAACAGGGTTACCTAAAGCATATTATAGAGGTGCATTATCTTGGATTAAGTCTTTTTCAAAAAATGATCAATTATTTGACAGGACCATAAATACAATCGTTGCTCCAGGTCCGATGTCACATTCTTTGTCATTATATGCATGCATTTATGCTTTGTATACAGGTAGAACATTTATAGGACAGCAATATTTTGAAGCAAAGCGGTTAATGCAAACAATCCAACACCATAAAGTAAACATAGCGTGCTTTATGGTGCCAACAATGATACAAGCATGCGTTTCAACTCGAATTTTAATAGAAGGAAAGCATTATATTTTAAGTACTGGAGATAAACTTGCCTTACACGTTCGTCAACGTATTCAACAATGTTTTCCCGAAAGTGATTTGATTGAATTCTTCGGGACGTCAGAGGCTAGCTTTATTAGTTATAACTTCAATAATAGTGCGCCACCAGAATCTGTTGGTAAATTGTTTCACAACGTGCACGTAAATATTGAACAGTCAGACGAATCAGGGATAGGTTTATTAAAAATACGAAGTGATATGTCATTTAGTGGTTATGTCGATGAAGATATCTGCAAGGATAGGTGGATTGAAACAGGGGATTTTGCTTCATGTGATGCGCAGGGACATTTATTTTTACATGGTAGAAAACATGACCGCATGATTATTGGTGGACGTAATGTTTATCCTTTCGAAATTGAACAGAATGCAAAATATATTGATTTATTCAATGAAGTAGTCGTTATCAGTAAAAAACATTCTAGATTTGGAGAAATTGCCATATTACTTTATACAAGTGATCGTATAGTTAGTTATAACTATTTTAGAACGATAATGAAACATCATGTAGCGCGTTATCAAATACCATCGAAATTAGTTAAAGTAAAACATATGATCTATACCTCGAGTGGAAAAATTGCGCGAGAACGTATGAAGCAATGCTATTTAAAAGGAGAATTATAAATGAATGAAGCGGTAATTGTAGCAGCAAAACGAACTGCATTTGGTAAATATGGTGGGAAATTACGCCATTTAGAACCTGAATTATTATTACAACCATTATTCAATTATTTTAAACATAACTATGCAGCAATAGTTAGTAATATAGATGACGTAATTTTAGGTAATGTTGTAGGAAATGGTGGTAATATTGCACGTAAAGCACTTTTAGAAGCTGGATTTAATCAACAAGTGCCAGGTGTGACGATTGATCGTCAATGTGGCTCAGGGTTAGAAGCTGTAAACCAAGCTTGTCGCATGATACAAGCAGGTGCTGGATCAATATATATCGCGGGTGGTGTGGAAAGTACAAGTAGAGCACCATGGAAAATTAAACGACCGCAATCTGTATATGATACGCATTTACCAGAATTTTATGAAAGAGCTTCGTTTGCACCTGATGACCAAGATCCATCTATGATACAAGCAGCTGAAAATGTTGCTGAAAGATATGGTATATCAAGATTTGACCAAGATGAATTCGCATGGCACAGCCATCAAAAAACGCTTGATGCTTATCAACATCATAATATTACCCAAGAAATAACGCCATTGACGATTAAGGGAGAAATATTTGAACAAGATGAAAGTATTAAAACTAAATTAACGCAACAAACGTTAGGGCGATTAAAGCCATTATTACCAAATGGAAGCATCACTGCTGGCAATTGTTGTATGAAAAATGATGGTGCTGTATTACTACTTGTCATGGAAAAATCAGTTGCTCAAGCATATGGCATACAAAGTGGATTATCATTCATTGATCAAGTAACCGTAGGTGTAGATCCTAATATACTTGGCATTGGTCCTGTGCCTGCTATTGAAAAGGTATTAGCAAAACAGCAACTGTCTTTAAATGATGTCGATGCTGTAGAGTTAAATGAAGCATTTGCATCTCAAGTTTTAGCAAGTCAACAAGCATTAAACATACCAGCAGAGAAATTAAATATTTACGGTGGCGCTATAGCTATTGGACACCCTTATGGTGCAAGTGGTGCTGCACTTGTTACAAGGTTGTTTTATATGGAGCATAAGTATAGAACAATCGCAACCATGGGTATTGGAGGAGGTATGGGCAATGCCACATTATTTGAAAGATGGACATGAACAACAAGAAATGGTATTCCATAAAAAAGATGTAGAAGCTTATAATCAATTGTTTGAACAATCGAATAGTACTGATGTTTCTCCGCTTTATTGTGCGAGTCTATGGCCTGAATTTGAATTGTTCAAACCTTTTATTTCTAGTAATTTACTATTAAAGTCAACAGAAATTGAACAATATCATCCATTAAAAATTGATGTTATATATCAAGTACAATTGACATTGATTGAACAGAAAAAAATTCGTCAATTTATTAAATATAGCTTTGAAATGAAAATAAATAAAAATAGGACTAATTGTATATATATTATGCAAACGTTTTTAGAGAAGGTGTAAAATGATACAGATATTACCCAACGATGTAGAGCAATATTTGCGTCTTGTCAAAGATGAAAATCCTTTGCATCGTCAGATTGTACCGGGACAAATGATTGTGCAACTTGCATTGATATACAATGAATTGAATTGGAAAAGTTATAAAATTAATTATGTTGAACCAGTTGATATATATGAATTTCTTCAATTTGATCTTGAAAGTAAACATAAATTAGTTGTGAAAAATAATCACAATAAAGTTAAAGTTACTATTTTGAAAAAAATAGGTTGGTAATCAATGAAAATTGTCCGTAATTAGATAATGAATTTAAAAGAAAAATGAGTTTCTTCATATTTAAAATTAAATACATTTTTTGTATAAAAATTAAAAAACGAAAATTAAAAAATTTGAATCAGTTTGACATACACTCCGAACTCAGTATAATAAGTAAACATGTTAAGGGAGTGACTTAAATCGTGGATTATGAACAAGATTTTGATAAACGTAATATCAATAAGGTGAACCCTAGGACTGCGAAAAAAACTGTATTTGCAACCGGTATTGGTAATGCAATGGAATGGTTCGACTTTGGGCTTTATTCTTATTTAGCAGTTATATTAGGGCAAAACTTTTTAGTTCGGTAGAAAATGACCAGCTGAAAACGATATTTACATTTGCAACATTTGCAATTGCATTTTTATTAAGACCAGTAGGTGGCATTATTTTTGGTATTATTGGTGATAAATTTGGAAGGAAAGTCGTTTTAACGACAACCATTATCATGATGGCATTTTCTACTTTGTTAATTGGTTTATTACCTACATACGATCAAATAGGTGTATGGGCGCCAATTTTACTATTATTAGGTAGAGTACTTCAAGGTTTTTCAACCGGTGGAGAGTATGCAGGCGCGATGGTTTATGTTGCTGAATCCTCACCAGATAAATCTAGAAATGGTCTAAGTTCAGGTTTGGAAATTGGTACATTATCAGGTTATATCGCTGCATCAGTAATCAGCGGCTTACTATTTTTCTTTTTAAATGAGGAACAAATGGCTACATGGGGATGGAGAATACCATTTATTTTGGGTCTATTCTTAGGCATATTTGGTTTTTATTTAAGAAGAAAATTAGAGGAATCACCAGTGTTTGAAAATGAAATAGCTACACAACCAAAACGAGATAACATCGGCTTTTTCACAATTGTTCGATATTATTACAAAGATATTATTGTATGTTTTGTAGCTGTAGCATTCTTTAATTGTACGAATTATATGGTGACTTCATATATGCCATCTTATTTACAACAAATAATTAAATTAGATAGCGCAACGGTTTCTGTACTTATAACGATTGTCATGGCAGTAATGATTCCATTGGCATTAATGTTTGGTAGAGTTGCAGATCGTATCGGAGAGAAAAAAGTCTTTTTAATAGGGCTTTGTGGTACAGCTATCTTTAGTACAGTGGCATTTGCGTTATTCCAATCAGGCTCGTTGGTTTTAATAGTTGTGGGTATATTTACGTTAGGATTTTTCTTATCTACTTATGAAGCGACGATGCCAGGTTCGTTACCAACGATGTTTTATACACATATCCGTTATAGAACATTAGCAGTAACATTCAATGTGTCAGTATCATTATTTGGTGGCACAACACCGTTAATTGCATCTACATTAGTTGCTAAAACAGGAGATCCACTTTCACCGGCTTATTACTTAGCAGCAATGAGTGTCATAGGAATTATTGTTATTTCATTGTTACATGTAAGTACAGCAGGTAAATCACTGAAAGGTTCATATCCAAATGTTCAAAGTGATGAAGAATATGAATATTATACAAAAAATCCTGATAAAGCTTTATGGTGGGCAGACGACAAACGCGTATAAACGGTATGGCATACAAATCACTATCAAAATAAAATGTATGAATACTTATCAATACTAATATTTAACAAAAGTAATTTAAAAACTAGGTTATTCATTCCCTATAAAATTGGGAAATGGGTGCCTAGTTTTTTCGTGAATTTTATTATTATAATAAGTAATTATATATGATTTACAATAGTGTTGATATTTTCATTTTCGTTAATAATCTCGTTTTTTTTAGAAGAATAACACGCGAAAGCAAGAAGTCATACAATTTATTTATGTTATGTTTAAGAAGAAAAAACAAAATACATAGTTTGGAGGAAGAACGATGACAGTAGAACAATATTGGGAAAAATTTGTACAATTGTGCCCATCTTATAAGAGTAAAACATATGAAGCATGGTCGTTTGGTGTAGATGAGGATGAATTAGCAGATCTAGTGAAACAAGGTGAAAAAACGGCTACGACAAGTGGTTATGAAACTTATCAAGTAGATCGTGAACCACTACCTCAAGTGGGAGATGTGAGCGTGATTTTAAATAAAAAAGGGGAGCCACAATGTGTGATAGAAACAACACGCGTCTATCAAACACCGTTTAATGCGGTCACTGAACATCACGCTTATTTAGAAGGTGAAGGCGATAAGTCACTCGCTTACTGGCGTAAAGCACATATTGATTTCTTTGAACCTTATTATACATCTCTAGGATTGGCATTTAACGAATCGATTATTGTAGTGTGTGAAGAATTTAAAGTTTTATATAAATAAGTAAAGTGGTACATAAGTTAGGGGTGCTTCGAGTGTGCTCTCCAAGCAAACAAAGGGGACAATCTTTGCCTAACTATGTACCACTTAGGGTGAGTGTTTATAAGGGATGTGTTACACCATGTATATATAATGGGACAGTTACATATACATGGAACATATTTCTAAAGGGGAATTCTTTGTTCTGTTTCTTCTAATTTTAGTCTTGGAACTTACGTTTCTGTTTTTTCATCGATGTATTGAAGTGTGGCTAATAACTTAGATTTAAGTTATCGACATCACTTTCAAGTAGAGAGAGTAACGTATATAATTCATTCTTGCTGAAATTTTCATCGCATTTAACAGAAATCGTTTTGAATGTCTTGGTGATAATTTCATAGATTGGGTTACCATTCTCAAAAGATTGTTCGTAGATAATCATGATGTCATACCTCCTTGTCTCTCTACACTTATTATAATAATAGATATGCTAGAAAATAACATGGGCCTGTAGTATCAAATTTGAATCAGACTAATGTCTGATATATTTTGAGTTTGAAAAATTTGAAGTTATTAATTAAATATGGAGATGTTTTATTTGCTCAAAATAGACGCATAAGGTTTGAGTTAAGGATTGTTAATCAATACAATATTATATAATAAAAAAGAAATCTGAAGCATTATTCGTTATGAATATGTTTCAGATTTCTTTTTTTATGATTTATACTTCAGTTACTTCAACATCTATATGTTCAATACGATTGTAAGCACCGTGATCTACAGGACCAACGAAGTCGTTCATTTTCCAGCCATTTTTAATTGCAGATGCAACAAATGCTTTGGCAGCAATTACGGCTTCTTTTGGAGATTTACCATTTGCTAAATATGCAGTCGTTGCTGCAGCAAATGTACAACCAGCACCGTGATTATAACTTTGCTGGAACATGTCAGTAGTTAATTGGTAGAAGTTATTTCCATCATAGTATAAGTCATAAGATTTATCTTGATCTAATGCTTTACCGCCTTTAATAATAACGTGCTTAGCACCTTGTTGGTGAATAATTTCAGCTGCTTTTTTCATATCGTCTATTGATTTTAAAGTGCCGAGGTTTGCAAGTTGACCAGCTTCAAATAAATTTGGTGTTACGACTGTAGCTTTTGGTAACAAATATTCAATCATTGCATCAGTATTGCCAGGATTTAAAACTTCGTTTTCTCCTTTACATACCATTACTGGATCAACCACAAAGTAATTTGCACCTGATTCTACATATGCTTCGCCGGCACGTTTAATAATTTCTTGTGTCCCTAGCATGCCTGTTTTCACTGCATCTGGACCGATTGATATTGCTGTTTCTAATTGTTTTTCAAATACATCGAATGGAATTGGTGTAACATCATGAGACCAAGATGCTTTATCCATTGTTACAATAGATGTTAATGCAACAATGCCGTATGTTCCTAACTCTTGGAATGTTTTTAAGTCTGCCTGCATGCCTGCACCAGCACTTGTATCTGAACCGGCAATGGTTAATGTTTTTTTCAATGCCATGAATTTTCACTCCTATATATTCTTTTGTATATATCATACCACGTTTGTCGACTATTCTAAATAATGACGTTTACAATGTAATAAGGTTACAATAATGAATAAATCATTATATCGTTTTGATTCTATTACTGATACATATTAAAATGAAATTAAATATATTCATTATAATTGTGTTTATGATTAAGCTAACACTACTAAATCTCTCAAGCGAGAAAGTAGCGCTTTATGTTACTATATTAATCGAGGTGAACGTGTATGGAATGGTCTGATGTTTTTCATAAAATAACTACGGAGCATGATTTTACTGAAATGCATAATTTTTTAGAAAATGAATATACAACAAAGGTAATCTATCCAGATAGGGAAAACATTTATCAAGCTTTTGATTTAACACCTTTTGAAAAAGTGAAAGTTGTCATCTTGGGACAAGATCCTTATCATGGACCAAATCAAGCACATGGTTTAGCATTTTCTGTGCAACCGAATGCTAAGTTTCCGCCTTCATTAAGAAATATGTATAAAGAACTTGAAGACGATATCGGTTGTGTAAGAAAATCACCACATTTACAAGATTGGGCAAGAGAAGGTGTTTTATTGTTAAATACTGTTTTGACAGTACGACAAGGAGAAGCTCATTCTCACAGAGATATAGGGTGGGAAACTTTTACTGATGAAGTGATTAAAACAGTTTCCGAAAATTTGAGTAATGTTGTATTTATTTTGTGGGGTAAACCCGCACAACAAAAAATGAAACTGATTGACACATCTAAACATCACGTTATTAAATCACCACATCCAAGTCCATTATCTGCATATCGCGGGTTCTTTGGTTCAAAACCGTATTCCTTAACAAATGCATATTTACAAAAAAATGGTATTGAACCTATAAATTGGTGTGAAAGTGGGTTATAAAATAAATGGAAAAAGAGAAAATTATTCAACTTATTGAACAAGAATTAGTTCAAGCAGATGAAGCTAAGAATGATGCAGAGTTTGAAAAGCATATTTATGCCATTCATACACTAACGTCATTAGTAAATAGTTCAAATGATAAACAGCATTTTAAAGATAATACGTATTCAGTGTCTACCTCATTCAAATCATCACAAAATGTAAAACACACTACAGCTAGTGAGAAACAAGGTATCTCTCCTGAAGAAATTCAAGCAATGGGAGGGAAAATACCTGCTTCTTCGGCAAAATATACAAATACTAATACTTCGCTAAATTCTAATAAATTAGTAACAGACGATGAAATTGGTAATGGAGATTCGATTTTTGATTTTTAATTTAAGAAAGAGAGGTTTATTTTTATGAAATTATTTATTATTCTCGGTGCTTTAAATGCTTTAATGGCTGTAGGTACTGGCGCATTTGGCGCACATGGTCTGGAAGGTAAGTTATCGGATAAATATTTATCTGTATGGGAAAAAGCAACCACTTATCAAATGTATCACGGGCTTGGGTTACTATTAATTGGAATTATAAGTGGTACAACGTCAATTAATGTGAATTGGGCAGGATGGCTTTTATTCTTAGGCATTGTATTTTTCAGTGGTTCGCTTTATATCTTAGCATTAACACAAATTCGTATACTTGGTGCAATTACACCAATCGGAGGTATTTTATTTATTATAGGTTGGTTAATGTTAGTGATTGGTACGATTAAATTATAATTTTATAATTGTTATAGAATTCATCTTATGGGTATAATACATCTCATGAGGTGAATTTTATTTATGGGAAAAAATGATAGGAAAGTAGATAGAGGAGATTTAAAACAAAACTTATCTGAGAAATTTGTTTGGGCAATTGCCTATGGTTCGTGTATCGGTTGGGGCGCATTTATTTTACCAGGTGATTGGATTGGTCAATCTGGACCTATTCCAGCAGCTATTGGTATTGTAATTGGCGCATTGTTAATGATTTTAATTGCGGTAAGCTACGGCGCGCTTGTTGAACGGTTCCCAGTTTCTGGTGGGGCTTTCGCGTTTAGCTTTTTAGGTTTTGGCAGATACGTAAGTTTTTTCTCATCTTGGTTTTTAACTTTTGGTTATATATGTGTAGTGGCTTTAAACGCAACTGCATTTAGTTTATTAATTAAATTTTTATTACCTGATGTTTTAGAAACAGGTAAACTATATACCATCGCAGGATGGGATGTTTATATTACTGAAATATTAATTGCATCATTGTTATTGATTGTATTTATGTTTATAGCTATTAAAGGTACGAGTGTTTCAGGCTCGCTACAATTTTATTTCTGTGTGGCAATGGTCATTACAATCTTATTGCTATTTTTCGGTTCGTTCTTTGGTAGTAATTTCTCATTAGAAAATTTACAACCATTAGCGAACAAAGAAAAAGGTTGGCTTACATCAATTGTAATGATAGTTGCAGTAGCACCGTGGGCTTATGTAGGTTTTGACAACATTCCACAAACTGCAGAAGAATTTGATTTTGCTCCAAATAAAACGTTTAAACTTATTGTATATAGTTTATTAGCAGCAGCATTTACGTATGTGCTAATGATTTTGTATACAGGTTGGCTAAGTAGTTCAGAGACTGATTTAAACGGTCAATTATGGTTAACAGGTGCTGTTACAAGTGGTGCATTTGGCTATATAGGTTTGGCAATTTTAGCGATTGCTATTATCATGGGCATATTTACTGGTTTAAACGGATTTTTAATGAGTTCAAGTCGTCTATTGTTCTCAATGGGACGCTCAGGTATTATGCCTTCAGTATTTAGTAAATTGCACAATAAATATAAAACACCGTATGTAGCAATCATATTCCTTGTAGCTATCACATTGATTGCACCTTGGTTAGGTCGTACGGCATTGACATGGATTGTTGATATGTCATCTACGGGTGTTTCGATAGCATACTTTATTACATGTTTATCAGCAGCTCGTTTATTTAGTTATGACAAAACAAGTAACACATACGGTCCGGTATATAAAACATTTGCGATTATAGGTACAATAGTATCGTTTGTTTTCTTATTACTATTATTAATTCCTGCTTCACCAGCTGGATTATCAACGCCATCATATATTGCATTGTTTGGTTGGTTAATTATAGGATTAGTCTTTTTCGTAATTCGTTATCCTAAATTAAAACAAATGGATAATGATAAATTAAGTAAATTGATATTAAATCGTTCGGAAGATGAAGTCGTGAACCTTATTAATGAAAATAAAGTGCCGAACGAAACGCATAAATAGATGACAGTCGTTAATTATTTATGAGATAAACATATAAATAATTAGATATGGAATTCTTACAATATTTTGAGTATGAAAAAACTCCTATCAATAGCAACGGATTTTAACTGCATATTGATAGGAGTTTTTAAAATAAAATTATCATGTCTTATACAAAAAATCTGAGGTCTTTAATGAGCCTCAGATTTTTTATGTTCAATTATTAAATGTGCTTTTTGCTAAATTTTGTACCGGAAACGATGAGTTTAGATATTTGATCAGCAAATAATAAACCTAAAGCGATTGCGCCTGCAATTAGCGTTACTTCTAGCATCGTGTTAATCGCTTTACTAAAGTCTAACAAAATAAGATTTTTCGTAGCGTCAAAGGCTAAACCTCCAGGTACCAAAGGTATAATACCTGGCACCATAAATAGAATAACTGGTTCTTTTTTAAAGCGAGCCATTATATGACTAAGTAAACCCAATGCTAAACTTCCAAAGAAGCTTGAATAAATGGTGTGAAGTTGGAAACCATCATAAAATAATGTATAGACCATCCAACCACACGCACCAACAATTCCAACAGCATTATATAAATATTTTGGAACATCAAATATAATACCGAAGAATAGTGAAGCGGTATAACTAAATATTAAATTTAAAATCCAAAACATAAGCATTGCTCCTAAGAAATAATAAGTATTGTACCGACACCTGCCCCGATGCCAAAGGCAGTTACTAATGCTTCTAATGATTTAGTTGTAAACATTAACATGTGGCCACTGAATAAATCTTGAATAGCATTCGTGATTAAAACACCTGGTACAATTGGCATCACTGCTGAAATAATAATTGTGGAAATAGAACCACCCTGTATAAGCGTATTGCCCAATACTGCCACTGCACCAATAACGAGTGCACCCATAAATTCAGGAATGAATTTAGTGTGTAAATTTCTATTTAAAAGTTCTACAACGAGGTAACCTAAAGCGCCTGCAACGAGTGCAGTGAATACATCAACTAAGTAACCACCTTGTAAATATAGAAAACTGATAGAGATAATCGCAGCGGCAATAAATTTAAAAAATAGATCGTGATTAATGCTTTGTTCATGATATATTTTTTGTAATTCTTGATATGCATCTTCAACTGAGAGCGTGCCATCGGAAAGTTGTCTAGAAACACGGTTGGTTCTTGATATACGATGTAGATTGGTGTCTCTTGTTCTTATTCTATAAATTCTTGGATAAGATTCATTATGTAACATAAAATTAATGACTGTATTCGTAACAAAACTATTACTTTCTGTATAACCTAATGTGAAAGCAATACGAGTCATTGTATCTTCTACACGAGACCCTTCTGCCCCAGATTCAAGTAAAATTCTGCCAGCTAGAATTATGACATCTTTTGCTATTTTTTCTTCATAATTTTCTGAGTATTGAACATTTATTGTCATCTAATCACCAATTATATTTTATTTAACTAAACCATTCGTAACTGTATTTTCATGGGATATATTTAGTAAGTTAATATTTTTTATTGTAACATTTTATTCGAATAATATGTTGGGTAAAAAAAAGGATATTGTATTTTAAAAAATTGAGTTTTATACAACTTTAGTAATGCAAATATGTTTCAAATATTTCAAATAGGTTAAAATAGTATTAGTTGACTGTTACAAAATATTGAGTAGCGACAATGTTTAACAGTTAACCCTTAAATTAAGTAGTGATTAAAGTTCTCCCAAACACACTACATTCAGACAGGCACACTTGGAATAAAACAAGTGTGCCTTTTAGTCGCTCTTCTTTCTACGAAGTAGAAAGTTAGAGCGACTTATGCATGCGAAGCGCAGGCGAACCAAGCGAAACGAAGTAGAAAGTTAGAGCGACTTATGCATGCGAAGCGCAGGCGAACCAAGTGAAACGAAGTAGAAAGTTAGAGCGATTGATGCATGCGAAGCGCAGGCGAACCAAGTGAAACGAAGTAGAAAGTTAGAGCGACTTATGCATGCGTATTATCGGAACATTTGTCTTCAGAAGCTCATTTTTCAAATTTAAACGTAGTTATTGAATTATATAGCTATTGTAATTGTATTAAACATGAAAAACAAAATTGCTGTATGATTGGAAAACTTAGATTTGAGGCACAATACTACTTATATATGGATGAAAAATAAAAAATGATATATATAAACACCCCTCCATTTTAAATGAAGGGGTGTGAGGAAAGAATATAACGATATTTATATTTCAAAAAGTGTTGGTAAACTATCTTTTGTAATAATGTTACCTACATAGAAACTACCAAAATCACCGTAACGTGCTGTCGTTTCGTCAAATCTCATTTCAGAAACAATTTTTTTGAATTGAAGTGGATCATCTGCAAATAGAGTAACACCCCATTCGAAATCATCAAAGCCCATAGAACCTGTGATAAATTGTTTGATTTTACCAGCATATTGACGACCGATTTTACCGTGATTGTACATAAGTTCTTGTCGGTCTTCTAGTGATAACATGTACCAGTTATAAGTTTCATTACGACGTTTGTCCATAGGATAGAAACAAATATATTCGGATTGTGGTAATTCTGGGTACAATCTTGGTTTGATATGTGGATTTTCGTAAGGATCTTCGTCGGATTTTCCTGCTAAATAATTGCCTAATTCAATAATAGAAACAAACGAATATGTCGGAATTAAAAAGTCTGTGATTCTCAATTTATTGAATTCATTTTCAAAAGCATTTAAACCTTTTAATTCAGGACGCAATGCCCATAAAAGAATATCTGCTTTTTGACCAGTAATATTATAAAATGCATGATCGCCTACATGGTTAGTACGCGCTTCTTCGTGTTTATCTAAAAATGCTTGTAACTCTTCAACTAACGTTTGACGTTCGTTTTCTGGGACTAGACGTAAACTAGCCCAATCTATAGCATATAATAAATGTAAACTATACCAACCATCTAAAGTTTCTGGCGCTTGTGGCATATTGAATCGCTCCTTTATGAAATAATTCTATATCTACACTGAAAATTCTATCATAAAGGTAACTATAAAACATAAGTAAATGATTACAAATTGGTGACATGGAATTCTATAAAAAAATGACGTATAATAGTAATGGAAAAAATAATAGTATTAAAAATTTGAGGAGGCCCATATGTCTTTATTAGATGTATTACAAGAGAAATTGTCAGGAAAAAATGTGAAAATTGTTTTACCTGAAGGAGAAGATGAACGCGTATTAACTGCGGCAACACAATTACAAAGTACGGATTATGTAACACCGGTATTATTAGGTAATGAAACAAATGTTAATGCGTTAGCTAAAGACAAAGGTTTAGATATTTCGAACTTAGAAATTATCGATCCTGAAACGAGTGAGTTGAAACAAGAGTTAGTGTCAGCTTTTGTTGAACGTCGTAAAGGGAAAGCAACTGAAGCCCAAGCTCAAGAAATGTTAAAAGACGTAAATTACTTTGGTACGATGCTAGTATATACTGGTAAGGCTGAAGGTTTAGTAAGTGGTGCTGCACATTCTACAGGTGATACAGTTCGTCCGGCACTACAAATTATTAAAACAAAACCAGGTGTAACTAAAACATCAGGTATATTCTTTATGATTAAAGGTGAAGAACAATATATCTTTGGTGATTGTGCAATTAACCCTACATTAGAAGCACAAGATTTAGCTGAGATTGCAGTAGAAAGTGCAAAATCTGCGCAAAGTTTTGGCATGTCACCACGTGTAGCAATGTTAAGTTTCTCAACAAAAGGTTCTGCAAAATCAGATGATGTTGAAAAAGTTTCAAATGCTGTAACGTTAGCACAAGAAAAAGTTGAAACTGATCAACTTAAAGATGTAGTTATTGATGGAGAATTCCAATTTGATGCTGCAATTGTACCGGAAGTTGCTAAGAAAAAGGCACCAGATGCACAAATTCAAGGCGATGCAAATGTATTTATTTTCCCAAGTTTAGAAGCAGGTAATATTGGATACAAAATTGCGCAACGTCTTGGTGGTTATGATGCAGTAGGCCCAGTATTACAAGGTCTTAATTCACCAGTAAATGATTTATCTCGTGGTTGCTCAATAGAAGACGTGTATAATTTATCAATCATCACTGCTGCGCAAACATTACAATAATGGATCTAGCAAGTAAGTATTTTAATAGTGCCACTTGGCGTTATGTAGACCATTCTTCTGGATTAGCACCGATGCAGTCATTTGCATTTGATGATACTTTGTCAGAAAGTGTCGGAAAAGACTTATCAAGTAGTGTGGTACGTACTTGGATACACCAACATACAATCATTTTGGGTATCCATGACTCAAGGTTACCGCATTTGCAAGATGGTATTCGCTATTTAACTGAAGAACGAGGGTATAATGCGATTGTGAGAAACTCAGGTGGTCTAGGTGTCGTACTAGACCAAGGTGTACTCAATATATCACTTATTTTTAAAGGCAAACATGACATTACGATTGATGAAGCATTTTCAGTCATGTACTTATTAGTGGCAAAAATGTTTGAAGATGATGATGTTGAAATTGAGACCTACGAGATTGAACAATCATATTGTCCAGGGAAATTTGATTTAAGTATTAACAGGAAGAAATTTGCCGGTATTTCACAAAGACGTGTTCGAGGTGGCATAGCTGTCCAAGTATATCTATGCGTTGAAGGAGATGGCAGTGAACGTGCTGCATTAATGAGAGCATTTTATGAACGCGCATTACAAGGTGAAAGTACTAAATTTGAATACCCTGATATTGATCCTCAATGTATGGCGTCTTTATCGCAATTATTAGGCAGAACGATAACAGTTCAAGACGTGATGTTCCAGTTGTTATATGCGTTAAAAGATTTAGGCGCTAATTTGACAATGGATGATATTACGGATGATGAGTGGCAGCGATATGAAGGTTATTTTGACAAGATGATTGAACGCAATGCTAAAGTTAATCAAAAAATGGACGAATGAGACAAAGACTAGAAACGATACATTGTATTCGTTTTTAGTCTTTTTATTTATAATTACATAATGGAAGATATTACTATTATTTGTTGAATTATAGTAATTAAATAAGTAATATAGTGAAAGTATACGTTAAAAATCAAAAATAAATTAATAAAATAAAGTGAAGTTTTTGAATAATAGTTCATCGCGTTTTATAATAAAAAAGTATTGTTTATAATTAGTAGCAGGTATTAACTTTTTGCTCATTTTGTTCAATTTTGATACAAATTTTAAAAAAACTATGGCTCGAGTCGTATGTCAATATATGAAATTTGTGAGATAATATAATTTGATTTGTGTAAAATTGATTGAGTTGTGTAAAAAATGCACGTAATTTCTTCTTGATTAAAAATGAAAAGATATGAATACGCTAGCTAAATACTATTAAACACAGAATTTCCTGGGAAATGTTAAGATAACTAGGAATGAAATTAAGATTAACAAAAAAATCGCGGTGCAAAGCATATATTATTTAAATTTAAAGAAAATACTAAAGGTGATTGAAAATATGGCACAACAAGGTTATGGGGAAGCGAATGGCAAGGTGATTTTAATAGGTGAGCACGCGGTGACATTTGGAGAGCCTGCAATTGCGATTCCATTTACGACAGGAAGAGTGAGTGCATTAATTGAATCTTTAAATGTGACTGAATCTTCCTATATCAAAAGTGAAGTTTATGACGGTGAATTGGCTTACGCACCGGAACACTTAAAATCAGTAATAACGAGATTTATTGATAAATATGATATTGAAACACCCATAAAAGTTTCTATAGATACGAACTTGCCACCATCGAGAGGTTTAGGATCTAGTGCAGCAATGGCAGTTGCATTTGTACGTGCGAGTTTTGATTATATAAATAAACCTTTAACAGATGCAGTATTGATAGAGGAAGCAAATTGGGCAGAACGTATAGCGCACGGCAAACCAAGTGGCATAGATACACAAACCATAGTATCTAACAAGCCAGTTTGGTTTCAAAAAGGTGAAGTTACTACCTTGAAACCATTAGACTTAAATGGATATATGGTTGTAATAGACACTGGTATTCGTGGTTCAACGAAACAAGCAGTAGAAGATGTACATAATTTATGTAAAGCAGATAGCGGGTATCTTAGCTTTGTCGAACATATCGGCAAATTGGTACATGAAGCGCGAGATTCTATAGAACACCATAACTTTGAACAACTTGCTACTGTCTTTAATTTGTGCCAAGAAAATTTAAGAACACTCACTGTTAGTCATGAAAAAATTGAACAGTTGTTAGAAGTTAGTGAAAAACAAGGCGCGATTGCTGGTAAATTAACTGGAGGAGGTAGAGGCGGAAGTATGATCGTTCTCGCTTCTACTTTAGAAACGGCTGAAAAAATTGTGGAAAGTGCGCAATCATTGGGTGCACATCATACTTGGATTGAATATTTAGGAGGTTAGTAAGGTGGTTAGTAGTGGCAAAGCACGTGCACATACAAATATTGCACTGATTAAATATTGGGGGAAAGCTGATGAAGCCTATATTATTCCGATGAATAATAGCTTGTCGGTAACATTAGATCGTTTTTATACAGAGACTAAGGTAACTTTTTCTGAACAATATACGAAAGATATATTGATTTTAAATGGACAAACAGTAGATGATTCTGAAGCAACTAAAATACGTCGTTTTATGGATATTGTTAGAGATCTGGGTAAAACATCTATGTACGCACATATCGAAAGTGATAATTTCGTACCAACAGCTGCAGGTTTAGCCTCATCAGCAAGTGCTTATGCCGCGTTAGCAGCAGCATGTAATGAAGCTTTAAAACTTGGTTTAACGGGTAAAGAATTATCTAGACTTGCCCGAAGAGGATCAGGATCAGCCTCTAGAAGTATTTATGGAGGTTTTGTAGAGTGGGAAAAAGGTTATGATGATACAACATCATACAGTTTCCCGATTGATGCAGATCACTGGGAAGATGATTTATCTATGATATTTGTAGTAATCAATAATAAAACAAAAAAAGTTTCCAGTCGTGCCGGTATGTCACATACGCGTGATACATCTCGTTTTTACCAATACTGGTTAGATCACGTAGATGAAGACATAGCGTCAGTTAAACATGCGATTGATGACAAAGATTTTAAGTATTTAGGAGAAGTTATCGAAGAGAATGGTTTGAGGATGCATGCAACAAATTTAGGTTCACAGCCTCCTTTTACATACATGGTAGAAGATAGTTATTTAGCTATGGATATTGTACATCAATGTCGTGAAGCTGGTTATCCTTGTTATTTTACAATGGATGCAGGGCCCAATGTTAAAATTTTAGTAGAAAAGAAAAATCAACAGGCAGTTATTGATGCACTACAAAAATCATTTAATGATGATCAAATTATTGCAAGTGACATTACACGTACAGGTGTTGAAATTATTGAGTAAGGAAGAGATAACATGATTCAAGTAAAAGCGCCAGGTAAGCTCTATATTGCAGGTGAATATGCTGTTACTGAACCTGGATATAAATCTGTATTAATAGCTGTTAATAGATTTGTAACAGCTTCAATTGAGGATTCTAATGCTCCAGAAGGTACAATCCATTCAAAAACGTTACATCATGAGCCAGTTACCTTTCAAAGAGAAGAAGATAAGATAGTCGTATCTGATTTACATGCAGCAAAACAATTAAAATACGTTATCACAGCTATAGAAGTTTTTGAGCAATTTGTGAGCAGCAATCACATTGACTTAAAACATTTTAATTTAACGATAGATAGTAATTTAGATGATGCTAATGGTCATAAATACGGTTTGGGTTCAAGTGCAGCGGTACTAGTATCTGTAGTAAAAGCTTTAAATGAATTTTATGAAATGCATTTATCAAATCTTTATATTTATAAACTTGCAGTGATTGCAAATATGAAATTACAAAGTTTGAGTTCTTGTGGGGACATCGCTGTCAGTGTATACACAGGCTGGCTTGCTTATAGTACATTTGATCATGAGTGGGTATCACAGCAAATTGAAGATACATCTGTTAATGAAGTATTAAATAAAAACTGGCCAGGTTTACATATTGAACCACTACAACCACCAGAAAATATGGAGGTTTTAATTGGATGGACAGGATCACCTGCGTCTTCGCATCATTTAGTTAGTGAAGTAAAACGTTTGAAATCCGATCCTACGTTTTACGGAAAATTTTTAGAACGTTCTCATGCTTGTGTAGAGAAATTGATTCATGCCTTTAAAACCAATCATATCAAAGGTGTACAGCAAATGATTCGTATGAATCGTGAAATTATTCAATCTATGGATAATGAGGCTACAATCGATATTGAAACTGCACATTTGAAAGTGTTATGCTCTGTAGCTGAAAAATATGGTGGTGCTGCTAAAACATCAGGTGCAGGTGGCGGCGATTGCGGTATCACAATTATTAATAATGAAGTAGATAAACAATCAATTTATAAAGAATGGTTAGAAAATGAAGTGAAACCGTTAGAGTTTAGTATTTATCATGGGCAATAAGCTTGAAGGAAAGGGATAAGACAGAAACCCAATTTTTAAATGGTTACATTGTCTTAACGGACATGGATAGTTAGAGTTGATGCTTTACTGAGCTGAATCTCATGTACAAGACTTACTAAATCAATAAATTGAGAAGTGCAACGGCTGTGACAATTAATTTGTCCAGCCTCTTTTTGGTTTGATTTTTATAATAAATGACAGAAAAGCATATAGCAAAAGTAAGTATCATAAACGTTTAATTATATGCTTTCATGACCATGTTATATACTTTTGAGGAAGAACTTGAAAAAATGCCTAAATAGAGTAAAATAATTAAAGTTGTATTTATCATTATAAACGTATTAATGTGGCTTTGGATAGGCAATTAAGCGCATATTTTACATAGAATAATAAAAAAATGTGTTAATCATTTATGAATGGAAAGGTGAGGATGATTGATTTTGCAAAATAAATTTTTAATCTGCGATGATTGTCAGGGCGTTAATTGTAAATCTTTGGAGAAAAAACTAACAAAATTAGATCCTAATGCAGAAATAGAAATTGGTTGTCAATCGTATTGTGGACCTGGTCGACGTAAAACTTTTGCATTTGTTAATAATCGCCCATTAGCAGCCTTGTCTGAAGATGAGCTTATGGAAAAAATTGAAAAACAATTGCAAAAACCAAGGGATCCGGAAGAGGAAGAGCGTCTTAGAAAACGCAATGAGGAACGTAAAAGACGTAAAGAAGAACAAGATCGTAAGCTGAAAGAAAAATTAGCTAAGAAGAAAAGCAAATGATAGACACTCAAATTGTCACATATGAAATGATTGAACTGCGCGATGTAGTTCAATCTTTTTTTGTACTACTGAATAAAAAACACTTTCGTTCATTTCACCATTAAATATGAGTATTGAACAAAAGTGTTTTTTTGATTTTATTGAAATCAGGATCATATATGTTATTAATTTTTAAAGTGCTGTATAACCACCATCGATTGTGAAGACACTACCTTGGGCAAATGAAGAAGCGTCTGAAGCAAGATATACAACGATGCCACCGAGTTCATTTGGTGTGCCTGGTCTACCCATAGGTGTGAATCCCATCCAGTCTTCAATCATTTCTCCACCTTGATCAAAGAATGGTTTCGTAAGTTCTGTTTTCATATAACCTGGAGCTATTGTATTGACTTTAATATTATATTTTGACCATTCCATAGCTAAACTTTTCGTCAACATAATGACACCTGCTTTAGAAGCATTATACGAACATTGTTCTTGTGGTTTATTAGCAATTAGTCCTGACATAGAGGATGTATTAATGATAGAGCCATAGCCTTGTTTAATCATTACGCGACCAACAGATTGGGCAACTAAGAAAATGCCATTTAGATTTAAATTAATGACTTTATTCCAATCTTCAAATGACATTTCTTCAGCTTTTGCGTTAATTGTCATGCCAGCGTTATTAACTAAAATATCAATTTTATTAAATTGTTTTGTAACTTCTTCAACCATTTGATTTACAGCATCTGGATTTGTGACATCCACTTTTAGTGCAATCGCTTCTACATTTTCAGTTTCACTAATTTCTTTAGCGGTATTATCAGCTATCTCTTCATTAATATCTGCAATAACGATATTAGCACCAGCTTGAGCCAATGCGGTAGCCATAGCTTTGCCTAAACCCATAGCACCTCCTGTTACAATTGCTACTTTTCCATCTAATTTGAATTGTTCTAATATATTTGTCATGTTCAAACACCTGTCCTTTTTAATGATTTGGTTGGTTAACTTTCATAAAGAAAGTCAGTATAAATCCTATAAAATAAATGATTGCATAAGTCCAAATAGTTAGTACAGGGCCTCCTATTGGTACTGTTAAGGTTGCGATTGCTGGACCAACAAAGTTACTTAAGCCAGCGGATAAGTTATGAATAGAAACGGCGGCGCCTTTATGATTTGGTTCTAAAATAGGGAAAATGGCTGACATCGGGACAAATGCAGCGACAGCAAAACCGAATACAATCGCCACTGCACCGGCAACCCAAATGTTGGGGCCAGTCCATATTGGTAAATAGTAAAATGCTAATGTAGAAATCACCATTCCTATACAACCAAACCAACGAACTTGGCGTACCCATCCAATTTTATCTCCAACCACACCCCAAAATAGGTTAGTGAATATGGTTACGATATACATTAAGCCCCAAATTCTCAACCATTCTGATGTAGTGAATCCTACAGTATCAGTGAATACGATTGGCATGATGACTACAAGTCCAAACAATGCTAATTGGTTAATGATTCTAACCACACAAGCAATAGCAACTTGTGGGTTTTTTAAAATTGTTATACCTTTAGCGAATTCAAACAATATCTCTTTTGGTGTTAGTTTATCAGTTTCTTTCTCAGAACCTTTCCTATCTTTAACTAAGAACATAGCCATTAAACCACCGATTAAAATGAATATTATGGATGACCATAATGTCCCCATAAATCCAATCCAAGGTATTGTAAAACTAGGTAGATAGGTTCCTAAAAACCCGATACCTACGGAATACATTGCCCAGAACCAACCCATAGCTGAAGCTAGGCGATGTTTTGGAGCTGAATATGTAATCCAGACGACAAAGCTATAGATAAACATCGGATAGGCAAACCCTCTAATACCATACATAATTAACATCATCGGATAACTATGTTGCTCTAGTCCTAAAGTTAAAAATCCTACATGAAAAACAATCCAAATGATAAACGCAAGCGCCATTATTTTTCTCGGACTAAATATTTCAGCTAAAATACCAGAAAGCCAAGATGCAACTGCAACAATAAGACCGTAAAGTGTTAAGACTGCAGATGCTTGCTGCGATTCAAATCCAATACTAACAATATATTTTGATAAAAAAGCTTGTTCAATACCATCGCCAGTCATGAAAATAGCAACTGCGATATAACCCCAAATTAAAGTTATCGGTAAGCCTAAAAATTGCTTAGAGTTATCTGTACTTAGTGTATTCACAAAAATCTCTCCTAATCTTTAAATATGATTTCTAAAATGTTAATCGTGTTTAAATATATTCATCTATCTGTCTTTGGAGAGGTAATAATGCTTTAAATCTTTGAATATAATTTCTAAAACTTTCAATATCCTGTGGTTTGGGATTTAAAGTGATTTGATCAGTGTTATCAAAAGCTTTAACGTTTAAGTAATTGGCCAAATTTGTATATTGGTTTTCTAATAAATAACGGGATAATATTGCGATACCCCATGCGCCTCCTTCACTAGCAGTCTTCATAACACTTACTGGCGATTCTAATGCTGCAGCTAAGAAGGATTGTGCGATTTTGTCTGTTTTAAAAATACCACCATGCCCTAACATGCTATCAATTTGAATATTCTCTTTTTCTTTTAATAAATCTATGCCAATTTTCAAAGTGCTAAAGGCACTGAAAATATGTGTCTTCATAAAGTTTTCAATATTAAATGCACTATCAACATGACGTAGAAACATCGGATAACCTTGATTGACATCTGTTATGAATTCTCCAGAAATATAGCCATAGGATAATAGTTTCCCTAAGTCTTCATCTCCGCTAAAAGCGCTTTCAAATAACTTAGTGAAAAGTTCATTTTTATCATACTTTACATTCATGAGTTGAAAAACTTCCTCAAACAAATGAACCCAAGCATTGATATCAGATGTACAGTTATTAGCATGTATCATTGCAACATCATAACCATCAGGTGTTGTTACAATATCAACTTCGGGATATACATTGACAATCGGTTTTTCTAGTACAATCATTGAAAATATGCTAGTTCCGGCTGAAATATTTCCTGTTTTTGGTGCTACACTATTGGTTGCTACCATGCCTGTGGCAGCATCTGATTCTGGTGCACACATTGGACATCCTGACTCCAATTCACCATTTGGATCGATGAGTTTAGCGCCTGTTTCTGTTAAATAACCGGCAATTTGTCCAGCTACAATAACATTTGGTAACATATCGCTAATGTCTTGTGTATAACCTAATTTTTGAAATAATGAATTAAAGCGTTTTAATAAATCTTGGCGAAAATACTTACGTTCGCTATCAATTGGGAACATGCCAGATGCATCTCCTATACCTAATACCTTTTTGTCTGTTAAATACCAATGAACATATCCAGCAAGGGTAGTTAGATAACTAACTTGTTTGACATGCGCTTCGCCATCTATTGCTGATTGGAATAGCTGAGCGATGCTCCAACGTTCTGGTATATTAACTTTAAAATCTTCGCGTAATTGTTGTGCAGCTTTGTTCGCATTGTTATTACGCCAAGTTCTGAAAGGTACTAACAAATCATCGTTGTCATCAAAAGCTAAGTAACCATGCATCATACCACTAATGCCTAGAGAAGCTAAGGATTTAAGTTGAGTATGATAGTTGTCTTTAATTGATTGTGACATTTCAGAATAACTTTTTTGGATGCCTACCCATACATCATTAATGGAATAAGTCCAATAGCCATTTTCATATTTGTTCTCCCATTCAAAAGAACCTGTTGCAATTGTTTCACAATTAGGTGCGATAGCAATTGTTTTTATCCGCGTAGAGCCTAATTCAATGCCTACAGATAGTTGACCAGATTCAACCAAGTGCTTGATATCATCACTTTCCATTTTGTTGCTCCTTTATTTTAAATAATGTAAACGCTAACAGAAATGAATAATAATTCAAAAATTATGAAAAGTCAATTAAAGATTATTATATTTTTAGTTCATATGATAAATTATAAATGATTATTTAAGATGTTATTTATATTAATTTTACTTTGGAAGTTATTATAGTTTATATAGGTGTTGGATTGATTGTGTTATCATTCGTTGTAAGATGAGTATGATTAAAATAGGATTTTGAAATTTCAAGGTTACAGATTGATAAAAGGAGTTATGATATGAATTCATTTGCAAAAATTACTGCGCAAGGTGCTTATGTACCAGAGAAAATAATGGATAATCAGGATTTCGAGAAGATTGTTGATACTTCTGATGCATGGATCCAACAAAGAACTGGGATTGTTGAAAGAAGAATCGTAGCTGAAGATGAATATACGAGTGATATCAGTTATAAAGCAGTGTTGGATTTACAAGAGAAATATCAAGTGGAATTAAATGATGTTGATATGATCATCAATGCTACGTTGACACCAGACTATAAAACACCTAGTGTCGCATCTTATGTGCAAGCGAAATTAGGATTAAAAAATGCAGGGGCTATTGATATTAATGCAGCTTGTGCAGGTTTTGCCTATGGCTTGAATATCGCTAATGGTCTAATTACTTCTGGCCAAAATAAAAAAGTGTTAGTCATTGGCGCAGAAACATTATCACGAATTACAGATTACACAGACCGCAATACGTGTATATTGTTTGGAGATGGTGCAGGAGTATTTTTAGTAGAATACAGTGAAGATGAAACGAGCTTTATATCTAGTAGTGCTGGCTCGGATGGCGACAAAGGACATCATTTATATTGTTCGGAACTTTCTCATACAATGTTTGGCGAAGATTTACAAAATCCTGGCCATATTGTACAAAATGGCCGTGGGGTATATAAATGGGCTGTCGGCAATGTCCCAAATATTATTGATGATACAATGCGTGATACGAATTATAAAAAAGAAGATATAGATTGGTTTGCACCACACAGTGCCAATGCCAGAATGATAGAATCAATATGTGAAAAGGCAAATCTATCAAAAGATAAGGCGTTAATGAGTCTTAAATATTATGGTAATACGTCATCGGCAACGATACCGTTATCGATTGACATAGCCGTTCAAGCACATCAACTCAAAAAAGGTGATCTCATGTTATTAGTTGGGTTTGGTGGTGGATTGTCATATGCGTCTACATTAATTAAATGGACACTTTAAAAATGTATCACAACAATCAAATAAACAATGATTCAAAAGTAGGATGTACATACATTGCATCCTGCTTTTTTCAATTGTAATCATTCTTATTAGGGAAGCGATGAAATCTTTTTAATAAAATTAGCTTTCTGTCCAATCTCAATAATGCTTAAATTTTTGCAACTTAATTTTCAAGCATTTTACTTCAAGGTTTCATCGAAAACATGCTAAATTTTGAGTAGAGGTTCAAAAGTTATTCAACAACTTAATGTAGTTATTTCACCACGACGTGTTAAATCATATATGTTTAGAATGAGTCATGTTAGCGATATTTGAAATAACTGAATTACAAGACGATAAATGATTTAGAGTCACTAGTTAACACAATAAATCGTCACGCTGACTTATGAAGTGAATCTGAATATTTAGGTTATGTACATTTATACTATGTGATAACCACGTTATTAAACTGAATGAAAAAGGGTAGAGATATATTATAGTATTCAGCAGTTCATACGTTTGTTGATTGTACGGTCTTACTCTCTTTCAAACAAATGTATACAAAAACACTTTGAGCCAGAGATTCTATAAATATTTCAAAATTAAAATATAAGGAGTTGGATTGTTTTGACGGAAAAAGTTCAATTAGGAAAATCAAATGTAACAGTATCACCGATTGCTTTAGGTACAAACGCTGTTGGTGGACATAATTTTTATAATGATTTAGATGAAGAAAAAGGTAAAGAAACAGTTCGTACTGCAGTGAGAAATGGTATTACATTGTTAGATACAGCATATATCTACGGTCCAGAACGTTCTGAAGAATTGGTTGGAGAAGCGGTTAAAGAATTTGCTAGAGACGAGTTTGCTATTGCCACAAAGGGTGCACATTATTTTGATGAAGATGGTAATGTGAAAATGTCTAATGACCCAGAATTTCTTAAAGATCAGGTAGAAAAAAGTTTAAAACGTCTTCAAGTAGATTATATTGATTTGTATTATATTCATTTTCCAGACGACACTACGCCTAAAGATCAAGCAGTTGCCGCATTAAAAGATTTAAAAGATGAAGGCAAGATTAAAGCTATCGGCGTTTCTAACTTTACATTAGATCAACTAAAAGAAGCGAATAAAGATGGCTATGTTGATGTTGTACAAATGGAATATAATTTGCTAAATCGTGAAAATGAAGATGTGTTTGAATATACAAAAGAAAATCAAATTACATTTATTCCATATTTTCCTTTAGTATCAGGTCTTTTAGCCGGTAAGTATACTGAAAATACACAATTTGATGATATTCGTGCTAAGAATCCAGAATTTCAAGGGGAAAAATTCAAAGAAAATTTAGCGAAAATTGATGAGTTAAGAGATATTGCAGATAATCATAATGTAGATGTTGCACATATTGTACTTGCATTCTATTTAACCCAGCCTTCATTGGATGTCGTGATACCTGGTGCAAAACAACCACATCAAGTCGTGGATAATTTAACGACGTTAGAGGTTAATTTAACTAAAGAAGAAATTGAAAAAATAAACGAATTATTTCCTAGAAAATAATACAATGTGTCTAGGACGAATCAATGATGTCCAGACTGTTTCAAATTGTCAGTAGATGACTTAATTGAAAATTTTAGTCCCACTTCACAATTTATTGGGTTAGTGGGACTTATGCATGAGCTAGCTCAGGTAATCCTTGAATCACTTCACAATTTATTGGGTTAGTGGGACTTATGCATGAGCTAGCTCAAGTAATCCTTAAATCACTTCACAATTTATTGTGTTAGTGGGACTTATGCATGAGCTAGCTCAGGTAATCCTTAAATCACTTCACAATTTATTGTGTTAGTGGGACTTATGCATGAGCTAGCTCAGGTAACCCTTGAATCACTTCACAATTTATTGTGTTAGTGGGACTTATGCATGAGCTAGTTCAGGTAATGCCTTTATGCGTTTTCAATTCTAGTCATCCTTGTCGGGAGTGGGATGACGAAATCTTTTTAAGAAAATTAGATTGCTATCCTACTCCCATTTTATAAAGTTTTAAAATTTAAATTGAAATATATAAATTTATAAATTTTCCTGCAAATCATTTAATGCTATAATATAATATTGTAAACGCATGTTATATTTATGAACTTTTGTGTAAGATTATTAAGATGTCTCTAATGAAATATTTTAATATATGAAAAGGATTAAAAGGAGATTATTATGATTACAGTTTTGTTCGGGGGCAGTCGTCCGGAAGGGAATACTGCTCGATTGACTAAAATGGCTTTATCAGGACACGACTACAAATGGTTTGACTTAACACAGTATCAATTGAATCCAGTGAGAGATGTAAGGCATGATGGGACAACAATAGATGCTTATGAAGATGATTATAAAAAAATTATAGACCAAGTGTTAGCCAGTGATACAATTATCTTTGCATCACCTGTTTATTGGTATAGTTTATCTGCTTCTTTGAAAGCTTTCATTGATCATTGGTCTGAAACTTTAATGGATCCTAATTATAAAGATTTCAAAGCGAAAATGGCTGAGAAAGATTTTCGACTCATTATTGTCGGTGGAGATTTTCCAAAAGTAAAAGCCAAACCATGTATCACCCAAATGAAATATAGCTTAGAATTTTTAGGTGCTACGCTATCTGGTTATATAATTGGAACTGCTGAAAAACCAGGAGATATTGATAAAGACTCATACGCATTAAACCGCGCACAAGAATGGCAAGATACATTAAATAATGTTTAGAGATAGTTTGGGCAATTGTTATCTATTGTCCAAGCTATTTTCATTTGAATAGATTAAGTATTTGGAACACTAAAATTATGTTATAATAAGAGTATTATTACCTACTATAAATAGGGGGAACCAACATGCACAAAGTTAGAAAAGCAGCGCCAGAGGATGTTGTAGGCATCAGAGATGTAGCAACAAAAGCTTGGTATAATACTTATTTAAATATCTATGCAGCTAAAACTGTAAATGAATTATTAGCTGCTTCATATAATGAACAACATTTACTTAAAAGATTAGAAGAACAATTATTCTTAGTCATTGAAGAAGATGATCAGATTATTGGTTTCGCTAATTTTATATATGGCACTGAATTATTCTTATCAGCCCATTATGTGAGACCCTCATGGCAACATCATGGGTATGGTTCTGATTTACTGAAAGAAGGCTTGGCGTATTTCCAAGATGAATATAATGAAGTATTTTTAGAAGTTGATAATAAGAATGATGAAGCTGTATCTTTTTATGAACAAAAAGGGTTTGAACGTGTGCGTTCATATATGCATGTGATGTATGGGGAAGAAATGGATTTGGCATTGATGCGAAAAACTTTAAAATAATTGCACATTAACAAGGTATGAATAGGAGGACGACATTGACTTTTACAACTTATGCTACACAAAAGTTACCTGAAGAAAAAGTATTTAAAGACCCCATTCATAGGTATATTCATGTAAGAGACCAAGTGATTTGGGACTTGATTAAAACGAAGGAATTTCAGCGTTTACGACGTATAAAGCAATTGGGTACATTATACTTATCATTTCATACCGCTGAACACAGTAGATTCGGACATTCTTTAGGTGTATATGAGATTGTTCGAAGATTAATTGATGATTCGTTTGACGGTCGTGAAGCATGGAATAATGATGATCGTCCACTTGCATTATGTGCTGCATTATTACACGATTTAGGTCATGGACCATTTTCACATAGCTTTGAGAAGATTTTTAATACAGATCATGAGCAATTTACGCAAAAAATCATTACTGGTCCGACAGAAGTAAACAGTGTATTACGACGTGTTTCTGAAGATTTCCCGCAACAAGTAGCTGATGTTATTAATAAAACACATGAAAATAAATTGGTCATATCTATGATTTCTTCACAAATAGATGCTGATAGAATGGATTATTTGCAACGTGATGCTTATTTTACAGGTGTTAGTTATGGACAATTTGACATGGAACGTATTTTGAGATTAATGAGACCTTCAAAAGATGAAGTGCTTATTAAGGAAAGTGGTATGCATGCAGTAGAAAACTTCATTATGAGCCGTTATCAAATGTATTGGCAAGTATACTTCCATCCAGTTAGTCGGGGTGGAGAAGTGTTGCTTAACAATTGTTTGAAACGAGCAAAGCAACTTTATAATGAAGGCTACACATTTAAAAAATATCCTGCTGATTTTATTCCTTTCTTTGAAGAGTCTATGACGATTGAACAATATGTAGATTTAGATGAAGCGGTTGTAGTTTATTACTTAAAAGCATGGATTAATGAAGATGATGCTATATTGAGTGATTTGTCACGCAGATTTATTAATCGTGATTTGTTTAAATATATGCCATTTGATGGTTCTATCATTACAATTACAGAATTAACCGATTTGTTTATACAAGCAGGTATAGATCCGAATTATTACTTTGTAAGCGAATCATTTTCAGACTTGCCTTATGATTATGATCGTCCAGGATCAGACAGACAGCCGATTCATTTGTTGAGACGTAATGGTAAAATAAGAGAAATCAGTAGTCAATCCTTAGTTATTCATAGTATTACAGGCATTAATAGACAAGATTATAAATTATATTATCCAAAAGAATTTATTTCTGATATAGAAGATGACCAAGTTAGAAATGCTATTAATAGTATATTAGATGAATTGAATTAAACAATTAAAAATTGATTACTTTTATCGTATTGTTAAATATGGCAAAATTTTAATATAGACAACTTATGTATGATGAGAAATAACGATTACATAACTACTTGTTTTAATATGGAGGTGGACACTGATGGCTGAAAATAATGGATTTAAATTTAATATTATTAAAAATGATCCACTGGATGGGCACAAAGGTACCAATATTGGCTCTATAAGTTTAGATAACGTAGCTCCTGTGTTTATCGATGTTGCAAATGAAGAGGCATTTATTGATATTGCAGGTATGCATGCACGTTCCAGTGTTGAAAAAGGTGTCAAATGGATTAAAGATAAAGCGACCGTTGAAGGTGAAGAAGCAAAAGAATATTGGTTGTGTTGGGTTACGACAGAACGTGGCGAAAATGGACCGTTTTATGCTGGATTGACAGCTTGCTATTTATTAGTAAATAGAAGTATTCGCAGAGGTTACAAAAGCATGCCAGAACATGTGAATATGATGGATAAATCAATGAAACATTATATTGAAATTGACCAAATTGGCGACCACAATAAAAAAATATTAGCAGCGTTTCTTAAATCACATGATATAGATATGTGGAATAACTCTGACGCTTCATTACGCGAATCTTTGGAGACGGAGTAACAACATTTAGTTTTTAATGATTATACGATATGAAGTGGATTTAAGGTGTTTTAATGGTCTTATAATACACGGTTTGATATTTGTGTGAATTGAAAAGAGTAGAAATACGAAATCAAATTGAAATTTTGATTTTGTTTTCTACTCTTTTATTATGTGTGATTTTAGAATAAAGTGAATGTGTTGTAATATTAACTATAAAAATATAGATAATGTATTTAAATTAATTTTAGCAACTGTTTTGCATATTTCAAGTATGCTATAATGGTTTGTATTATTTTAAAGATTAGGGTGAAACTTACATTGGAAAACAATGTTGAAATCCAAACGAAACAAGTTGTTAAGCAATTCGATAACAAAGAAAAATTCTCATTGTCTACTACAGGATCTTGGCAAAAGCGTAAAGCTGATTTTATTCGTTATCAAGAAGAGATAGACGGAGCAACAGTTAACGTGACGGTAAAAATTGAAACTTCAGGAGTAAAGATTATCCGCAATGGTGACATTAAGTTAAACCTTCATTTTGTAGAGGGCGAGGATACGATTACTTTGTATGAAATTAGTGGCGGGCGCATACCGCTTACCGTTTATACACATTCTATTTTACATTTTGTAAATGATAACGGTGGAAAATTGAAAGTGCATTATGATTTAATTCAAGATGAAGAGAAGATGGGGTCTTATCAATATGAAATTACTTACAAGGAGATGCCGTAAATGAACATAATCGAACAAGTCAAGCAAACGTTAGTTGAAGAAATTAAGAAAAGTATTCAACAAGCACAACTTGCTGATATGAACGAAATGCCTGAAATTAAAATTGAAATACCAAAAGATAATAAAAATGGTGATTATTCAACAAATATAGCAATGGTTTTAACAAAAATAGCGAAACGTAATCCACGCGAAATCGCAACAGCAATTGTTGATAATTTGGATACAACGGCTGCACAAGTTGAAAAAGTTGATATTGCAGGGCCTGGTTTTATCAATTTTTATTTAGATAGTGCTTATTTGACTGCGATTATTACTGAAGCAATAAATAAAGGCAATCAATTTGGCCATAAAGCAGAAAAAAATGGTGAAAACATTTTATTAGAATATGTATCTGCTAATCCTACGGGGGATTTACATATAGGCCATGCGCGTAATGCGGCAGTTGGCGACACGTTGGCTAATATATTAGAAGCAGCTGGTTATAATGTAACAAGAGAATATTATATTAATGATGCGGGTAATCAAATTACTAATTTAGCACGTTCAATAGAGGCGCGTTATTTTGAAGCGCTTGGTGATAATTCTTTTGAAATGCCAGAGGGCGGTTATCATGGAAAAGACATCATTAATATTGGTAAAGATTTGGCAGAGAAACAACCTGAGATAAAAGATTTAGACGAAGAAGAACGTATTAAAACATTTAGACAACTTGGTGTTGATTACGAAATGCAAAAACTAAGAAAAGACTTAGATGATTTTAATACACACTATGATAGTTGGTTTAGCGAAACAACACTTTATGAATCAGGTGAAATCAAACAAGTACTTAATAAAATGACTGAACTTGGTTATACTTATGAAGAAGACGGTGCAACATGGTTACGTACCACTGATTTCTCAGACGATAAAGACCGCGTATTAATTAAAAAAGATGGCAATTATACTTACTTTTTACCAGATATTGCTTACCATTTTGATAAAATTGAACGTGGTAATGATATATTAATAAACTTATTTGGTGCAGATCATCATGGTTATATACAGCGTTTGAAAGCATCGATGGCAACATTTGGTGTTGATAGTGAACGCCTTGAAATTCAAATTATGCAAATGGTCCGTTTAATGCAAGATGGCCAAGAAGTAAAAATGAGTAAACGTACCGGAAATGCAATTACTTTACGTGAAATCATGGATGAAGTAGGCGTGGATGCTGCGCGTTATTTCTTAACGATGCGTAGTCCTGATACCCATTTTGATTTTGACATGGAATTAGCAAAACAAGAATCGCAAGATAATCCGGTATATTATGCGCAATATGCACACGCACGTATTTGTTCAATATTAAAACAAGCTAAAGAAAAAGGTGTTGAACCTTCAACTGATGCAGATTATTCGTTTATCACAAACGGCAAAGCGATTGAACTCATGAAAAAAATTGCAGAATTTGAATCAACGATTGAAAATGCTGCAGCACACAGAGCACCACATAGAATGACAAACTATATTCAAGATTTGGCGGCGCATTTCCATAAATTTTACAACGATGAAAAAGTCTTAACAGATGATTTAGAAAAAACAAAAGCGTTAATTGCATTAATTGATGCAGTGAGAATTACGCTACATAATGCATTGAACCTTGTTGGCGTAACAGCGCCAGAGTCGATGTAATCATTATTTAATTAAAGTAAACGTTTATTTAGGAGCAAGTTTAGGTTTGTTAATCATAGTTTGATGTGATTTCATCAGTACTATCACCAAATCTTACTTGCTCTTTTTTGATATTTGTTATTTCATTGTGACCAATGGGAGGGTAGTGCTTACATGTTAGATACTCAGTCGTTATATAAAATATTATTTTCACATATGGGTTCGCAACATTGGTGGCCTGCTGAGTCGAAAATCGAAGTGATATTAGGGGCGATTTTAGTACAAAATACCAATTGGAGAAATGCAGCTTATGCGCTCGAACAATTAAAAGTGAAGACTGAATTTGATCCTGAGCAGATTTTAAATTTGAAGTTAGAATCTTTACAAACGATTATAAAATCTAGTGGGTTTTATAAAAATAAAGCTCGAACGATTTTGAATATACTTGCTTGGCTGGAATGTTTTGATTTTGATTATCAAGCTGTAAGATCATATTATCAACATCAGTTGCGTAATGCTTTATTAGAGGTTAAGGGTATTGGTAGTGAAACGGCAGATGTTTTATTAGTATATATTTTTGAAGAAGTAGCTTTTATTCCAGATAGTTATACTAGAAGGATTTATAAAAAATTAGGTTATGCAAATACAGAAAGTTATGAAAAATTGAAACAGCATATTCAACTGCCTGAAACTTTTACGAATACAGATGCTAACGAATTTCATGCATTATTAGATAACTTTGGAAAAAATTACTTTAATGGGAAAAATGAAAAGAAATATACATTTTTAGATACTTATTTTGAAAAATAAATTTCATAAAATAGACTTAACGATTGAGATAAGAGTTTGGTAATATAGAATAAAACAACTATTAGGAGATTAAGGTATGAAAAAAAGAACTAAATTGTTATGTCTGTTGCTTGTTTTTATAGTAATCTTAAGTGCTTGTGGCACTAAGTCAGACCAGAAGCATGATAGTCAATCTGAAGGTCACACTTATAAACGTATTATTTCTCTAATGCCAAGTAATACTGAAATATTATATGAACTCGGTTTGGGTGATGATGTGATAGGTGTTTCAACCGTAGATGATTACCCTAAAGAAGTGAAAGATAAAAAACAATTTGATGCGATGAAACTTAATAAGGAATCATTAATGAAAGCCAAACCAGATTTAATCTTGGCACATGAATCTCAAAAAGCGACGAATGATAAAGTACTTAAAGGATTAAAAGATAACGGTGTGAAAGTGGTTTATGTGAAAGATGCACAATCTATTGATGAAATGTATGAATCATTTATGCAAATTGGTAAGGTTACGCATAAAGAAAAAGCATCTAAAAAACTTGTTAAAGAAACAAAACAAAATATCGAACGTGTAAAAAATTCAGTGCCCGATGATGCAAAAGGGCAAAAAGTTTTCATGGAAATTTCATCTGAACCTGAAATATACACTGCAGGAAAACAAACATTTTTTGATGATATGTTGACACAATTAAAAGCAGAAAATAGTTTTTCTAATTTAAACGGTTGGCAAAAAGTCAGTAAAGAAGATATTATTAAGCAAAATCCAGATTTGATGATATCGACAATGGGCATTTCATCGTCTGAATATCAAAAAATGATTCGCAAACGCGGTGGTTTTAGTCAAATTAAAGCTGTACAGCATAATAAAGTTAAAGCTGTTAATGGTGATGAAATATCAAGACCAGGTCCCCGTATCGATGATGGGTTGAAAAAATTGAAAGAAGCTATTTATGAACAATAATACGTTAAAATACAGAGATAGATTAGCCTAAGTTCTAAATATTTTTGGCTAACAATTCAACGTCAATTACTATAGAAATTATATAGAATTGACGTTTTTTTATGAATAATTTGTAATGCAATATTTACTTTTATCTTAAAAATATATACCATTTTAGTAATGAACGATAATTATTTTTATAATTCATAATTTCTGAACGATTTTATTGAAAGCGTGGCAAAGACATGAAATATAATAAAGCACTCATTATTTGTATCGTCATACTCACTATCAGTATGTTGCTAAGCATGCTTTGGAATATCGGAAATATTAACGAAACATTGTCACAATCCATTTTATTTCAAGTTAGAGTGCCTAGAACACTACAAGCATTATTAGCTGGGATAGGTTTAACATTAGCAGGTCATATGTTTCAAACATTATTAAATAATCCTTTAGCTGATAGTTTTACATTGGGCTTAGCAAGTGGGGCAACTTTTGGGTCTGGTATAGCGGTCGTATTAGGGTTATCATTTTTATGGTTACCGGTCTTTTCTGTCATTTTTAGTGTTATAACATTAATCACAGTGATTTCACTCACTACTGCTATGTCTAAAGGTTATCCGATAAGAACGCTCATCTTATCTGGAATTATGATAGGTGCGCTGTTTAACGCATTTCTTTATGTATTGATTATTTTTAATCAACAGAAGATGAATAATATTGTGAATTATATGTTTGGCGGTTTTTCATCTGCAGAGTATAACGAGGTAATCTATATAGGCATTACGTTATTAATTGGTATCATTATTTTATGTAGTGTAATATCAAAAATTAAGATATTACAGCTAGGCTATTTGAAAGGCACATCTCTAGGTTTAAATGTACAACTTTTAACATATGGCGTGTTATTGATTGCATCATTGATTACCGCAGTTATTGTTGCATATGTGGGAATAATTGGCTTTATAGGCATGATCATTCCTCAACTTGTACGTCGTCAGGGTCAACATTTCGATCTTGGACAACAAATGGTACTAAATATGTTGATTGGTGGTATAGTAATGGTAATGTCAGATTGGTTAGGGAGTACATTATTAAGCCCCTTTGAAATTCCAGCTAGTATTATCTTAGCATTATTAGGCATACCGGTATTATTTTACCTCATGATTACTCAACCACGGAGCATAGAATAAACTTAAAAATCCCTATCGTCTTGAAACAGTTTATACTATATAATGATATTTATTAATTAAGGTTAAGTAAAAGGTAAACCTAAGATTGAAGAGGTTATGATTATGGATTTAACTCAAGTAAAAGCAATTGTGTTTGATTTAGAAGGAACATTATTAGATAGAAAAAAATCTAGAGAAAAATTTATAGAAGAGCAGTTTGAAAGATTTCATGACTATTTTGTACGCATACAATTGGAAGACTTCAAACGTAAGTTTATAGCATTAGATGATGATGAAGATCATGACAAACCCGAATTATATAAGGCGCTCATTAAAGATTTTCACGTAGACCGCCTAACTTGGAAAGATTTGTTTAGTGATTTTGAAATGCATTTTTACAGATATGTATTCCCTTATTATGATACACAGTATACTTTAGAAAAATTAACTGAAAATGGTTATTTGACTGGTGTTATTGCAAATGGTAAGTCGAAAATCAAGCAATTCCGACTGCACGCACTAGGCATTGAAGATAGTATCAATTACTTATCTACATCTGAAACTGTAGGCTACCGCAAACCACACCCTAAAATTTTTGAAGATATGCTGTCACAATTAGGAACTAAACCTGAAGAAACAATTTATGTTGGTGATGATCCACTCAATGATGTAGCACCTGCAAGAGCAATGGGTATGATAAGCATTTGGTTTAACGAAGATAATGAAAATGATTTAACACCTTTACCAGAAGAAGTAGATTTTACGATTAAAACTACGGAAGAACTACTTTCCATTTTATCAATTAATAAGAAAGGGAGATAAAGGATGAACCTATTTACAACAAGTGATGGTATCGCATTAAATTACAAGACGAGTGGCGAAGGTAAAGCAATTGTCATGATTCATACTGCTTTTGATAACTTTACAGTGTTTAATGATTTAGAAACTAAATTTAATAAAGATTATCAGGTAGTACTTATCGATTTAAGAGGTCATGGCTATTCCGATAAACCGAATGAAATCAATTTCAGAACATATGCAAAAGACATTAAAGAATTATTAGATTATCTATACATTCATGAATGTTCTATCATAGCTCACGAATTAGGTGGTTCAATTGCTGCATTATTTGCAACACAATATCCGGAAACAGTGTCATCATTAACGATGGTGAATCCTACACTATTGAATGACATCACGCCTGAAGAGCGTTTATATAGAAAATATTCGGATAAAATTAGAAATTGGGATGATGAAACACAACAAAAATTTCTTGATAAACAATTGTATTATTCTAAAAGAAAAGCAAAAAAATTCTTAAAACAAGTTGAAAATACGAACAGTTTGTCTACGAAATCAGAAATTGAAGCGGTAAAACAATCATTTATTGATAATAATGTTATGCATTATTTAAAATCATTAGATTTACCTACATTAATTATTGTTGGACAACATGGAGAAAGAACAACAACATTTGAAGCAAAAGAAGTTGCGGATTATATCGGAAATACCCAATTTGAAGTTTTCGAAGAATCTGGATTATATCCGTTTGTAGAAGAAAGAGATAAATTTATCAACGATGTGAGCAGATTTATAGAACAACATCTTCAAGTAGCATCTTAATTTTAACGGAGTGATAGATTTCTTGAGATATTACAATATCACATTGTTTTGTAATCATTTTGTAACATCACTGTTATTTTAGTAATGTTTATAGTACAATGTGAATAAGCACAATGAAGGTAAGTTAAATATAAAGGAGAGAGTGCTTATGAAAAAAATATGTGCAGCAGTTTTAGTTACAGGTTTGGCATTTTCTGGTATTTCTGCAGGAAGTGTTGAAGCAGCATCAGGGAACTCTATCCAAAGTGTTAATGAATTACAACATGGTGATCAATCATTAGAAGGTGCGAAATTAGGAAGTTCTATTCAATCAGTATTAAAAAATAATAAAAAACCAGTTTATTCATATAAACCTGATGGCTCAGAACATTATTATGAATTTAAAAAAGATAATGGTGTCCTTGTGGTAACTGCAGATGGCAAGAAAAATAATGGTAAGATCATACGTGTATCAATGAGTTACAACGACACAAATGGACCATCATATAAAGAAGTGAAAAATGCTGTAAGCAGCGATGCAGTTGCTCGGGAACATTATAATAAAGTAACAGGCAACTTTGGATATGTTCAAGACAATCAAGTATCTTATCAATTTAGTTCTCCATCACCTAGTGATAAAAATATTAAACTTTATCGCATTGATATTGGTAAATAATCTTCACTTGTAATTATTAAAATGAATAATAACCGACAAGTTTAAAGCTATATACTTGTCGGTTATTTTATTGTTACAATAAGTGAAAGTCTAATTTTATTAATAAATAAAATACTTATTTAACAAAAAGGAGCCTATCATGAGAGTCAATGACAAAGTATTAATAGAAAATATCAATGATTATTTCACTCATAAAGGTCTTTCTCCCAATCTTATAGATGATATTAAAGGAAAATTGAAAAAAGAGTTAAAGAAATCAGAAGCACAAGATTTGGATTATATAGAATACAGAAAGAAATCACCAGCTGAAATAATTTTAACGATTCAACGCAATTTATTTACATTACAATTAAATCCAATTGTATTTTTTATTATCAATTTTATTTTATTATCTTACTTGTATGATAAACAGTATGTGCCGTTCCAAGCAGCGACGGGCTTATCCATTTTTTATTGTTTAATTATTTTACCTATTTCAATCTTCATTTATTTGAGGATTGATTGGAAAAATTATCTCTATAGTAATAAATTTGAAAGAGTGATAGGGCTCAGTGTTGCAGCAGCAGCGCTTATCTTGGTATTTGCGCACGCTTTTGGGTTTAATTTAGGTATCGTTGCTGTATCATTATATGCGCATCAATTTATCTTTTTTGTAGGTATTATATTTAGTATTTCAGGTGTCTACTTTAAAAGATTAGAATTTACCGGAATTGGCTTATTATTTTGCCAAAAAACAATCGATGCGATGGTTAGCAATCCAGTGATTACACAAATTGCATCTATTGTTATTTGGGTATTATTATTAATTGTCATAATTTATTACACAATTAGAATATCTTCAAGAAATTAAAGTTTCTTAATTACTTGGTGGTGTTGTAACACAATAAGTTGCATATACTCAACTTACATTTAATGTGCAAAAACATTAAGTGTAGGTTGGGTATTTTTATCTTTAAAGCCCAATACTATAAGGTCATAGTAAAAAGAAATGTTGCAGTTAAATATTTAAAATTGAGCATATGCATCATAAATCGAGGGTATATAAACCATATAAGGAGGTGGCCCACAATGGAAAAAGTAGAAATTAGTTGTAACACTAAATTGGCATACATCCGTGAGGGTCTAGGCTTTCCTATAATTTTAATTCATGGTTTAGATGGCAATCTAGCTTCCCTATGTAGATTAAAAGATGAATTAAAACATAATTATGATGTCATTACTTATGACGTTAGAGGACATGGTAAGTCCTCAAAACCTAATGCGTATCATTTAAAAGACCACGTAGAAGATTTGAAATTATTAATGAAAAAGTTAAATATTGAAAAAGCGCATTTAATTGGTCATGATATGGGCGGACTTATTGCTAAACATTTTGTTGATAAATATGAATATATGGTTGAGTCATTAACTTTAATCGCATGTAATCTTATTGATAGTGTATTGGAGTTAAACAAATTAATGATTGAACATGACGACGAAATAGAAGGATTTGATAAATCTGAATCTCTGATTTTATTATTACCTTATATGTATAAAGACCAAGAAAAAGCTAAAAAATGGTTTCAATCACAGTTGATTTATAATAGACAATCAGCTGAAGAAAGTGCGATAGCTACAAGAGCATTAATGGAATTTCCTGTATATAATCAAAACATTGTACTTGAACAAACTAGCATTCCTACACTAATTGTAAATGGTAATTATGATCCATTAATTACTAAAGAAATGAAGCGCGAATACAATCAGGTATTTCATAATTTAGAAATAGTTGATTTTAACCAATCAGGACACGCACCTCATATTGAAGAACCAAACCACTTTTTAGACGTTTTTTTAGCGTTTATAAAAACAAATGAATACTCAGAAGGATAAAATTGTTAAAATATGTGATGTTTATTTTTGATTTCAAATGCTAAGTGTTAAGTATGAAAAGAACGAATACATTCAAAAACATAAAAGATGCAAAAGCGAGGTAAGATAAAACATTAAAATTTTTTCGGTATATATATAAAACCACTTCACCAAATTAATTCGGCGAAGTGGTTTTTTATGTTGATAGATATTTTATGTGGGAAGCTAAAGTTAGTTATACTTCTTTTTCATCATTTGCTTCTTGAATACGCTTGTTAACACGTGATAATAATTCATTGATTTTTTTACGTTGTTTAGAATCAACTAATATTAAAACTGTTCTTTCATCATGTTCATTACGCTTTTTATCAAAATAATCTTCTTGAGATAAGTTTTTAACCGCTTTAACAACTTGCGGTTGTTTATAATTTAAATGATTGATAATATCTTTTAGATAATATTCTTCGCTTTCATGTTCACTAATATATGTTAATACAGCGAATTCTTCGAAACTTACTGAAAACTCTTTTTTGATAATACTTTTTAATTTATCAGCGTACGTTACCATTGCTAATAGTTCAAAACAGTCATTTATTTTGGTGATAGCCATTTTTAATTCCTCCCTAATTTATATGCCCAATCTAATATACATATTAAAAATGTTTTTGTATAATAATTTGTCTTAATTCAAAGTTGAATACAAAGTTTTTATCATAATTTACAGCTCTGATATATTTGGGTAAAATATATTAAAACTAGCATTATTTAGTTTATTATAACTAAATTAAAATAGCAAGTAAACATAAAACTGATTAAACGGTATGGTAATGTTTAAATTTATTAATTCAATTATTTAAACACCAATCATTTAATTATAATAATTGCTCTAAATTTACAATTTACCACTATTTGATAAAAACTGTAAAAAACAAATTATATTTTAAAGATTTATTGTATTTATACTGTGCACATCTAATTTTTGGACCGCACAGTGTCAACATTTCTAGCTATGATATCTCCAGGTTTTAAACCTTCAATGATAAGCATAGTTTTTTTATTACCCGATTTTTCTGATTTAATAACCTTTTTAATAAATTTTTTATTTCTTAGTAAATAAACAAATTGTCCATTATCTATTGCAGTACGTGGTATTTCTATCAGAGTAGTTGGTTTTTCGATTTTTACATGTTCACCAAAAATGTGATCAGAGTTTGGTGAAATTTCAAGCAAATATTTAGATGGTTTAGATAAATTTGTTTGATTGATTGGAAGTTTAGATATATGCGTAATCTTACCAAAACTATTATTTGTAATATCACTACTTATCTTTACTTTGTCCTTGATATGTAAGTCGTTTTTTTCTTTCTCAGATATCTCTGCTCTTATGACAGGCTTAGGATCATAGATTTGGATTAAGGGTAGGTTTTGTGAAAGCATATGCGAGGGGTTTATGATGACGGTACCGGAAATGGGTGAGAAAATTGTAGTACGTAGTTTAGATTGTAAGTGGGAAATTTCAGTTTTTAAGTTAATAAGTTCAGCTGAAGTAGATTTATTAGTTTTAATAAGTTGAGCTAATAACTTTTGTTTTTGAGCGATGCGTTGTTCAATGTGAGGATTATAATACTCAAAAAGTGGTTGGTTTTGTGTTACTTTTGTTTCGGTTTGTACGAACCAGTCGTGGATAGCACCTTGAGAAGCATCATAATTGATCGATACTAACTGAGAAGGCTCTTGTCTTCCTATAAAGAATGGTGATTTTTTATAAGAAATTTTAACTGTTTCGATGTGCTCTTCAAAGTTATTACTATGTGTTTTTAAATAAAACCATAAGGATAGGGCGATTGTGCTAAAAAGGGTTAGTAACGTGGTTAATATGATAAAGATACGTTTCAAAATTTGTCACCTCTAGATGTATTATTGTACTGATTATACTGCTTTTATAACTACTGTGCCACAGAAAAAAAGAAGCTAAGACATATTAATTGTCTTAGCTTCTTATCATTAAAACAAACCCCAGGACTGTTATTATTAGTGAGGTAGGAGGACATAATTTTTTTGAATAAATTTAAATTGTATTTTACATTCTAGGCTATCATTACTTAAAACAATCTTAAAAGTACGATGCCAATCATCATAGCGACGATACCAACGATTTTTCGCTTCGTAATTTTATTAACATAAGTACCTAATAATCCAAAGTGATCAATAATTATGCCCATTAACATCTGACCTAACATCACAATAATTGTAGTTAAAGCAGCACCTAGGTGTGGCATCAATATAATATTTGTAGTGACAAAAATCACTCCAAGTATGCCACCAATGAAATAAATTGGTTTTAATTTGCCTTTTTGCTGATCATAAGCCTTCATCTTAAGTGTTCTATTGAAGATTAAAGTTAGAATGAATAATGCTATGGTACCAATCGTAAATGAAATTAAAGACGCTAAAATTGATGAATGTAACTGTTGTCCTAATGCGCTATTAATCGCAGTTTGTATTGGTGGACAAAAGCCGAATACAAAACCGATGATCAACCAAATATATACCTGAGCATTCATGTTTTTATCTTTGGGATTGCTACGTACATAATTCATAAGTATAATGCCAAGCATTAAAAAGAGAATACCCAATACTTTAAACATAGTAAAAGGCTCTACATCCGCGCCAAACCAACCAAAAGTATCAATTGTAACGCCCATAATAATTTGGCCAGCAACTGTCATTACGACGGTTAAAGATGCACCTAATCTCGGCAGTAATAATAAATTCCCCGTAAGAAAAATAACACCTAATATACCGCCGACAAACCATAGGTAACTCAATGATTGATTACTATAGAAATCAGTAGTAAAAACATGTGGATTGGTAATTAAATTGATTAAGATTAAAAAGGTAGTTCCAGTAGCAAAAGAAATTGTAGATGCATAGAATGAAGACTTCGTATAAAGACTTAATCTTGAATTTATCGAAGTTTGAAAAGGAACAACCATCCCAGCAACAATTCCTACTAAATATAAAAAAATCATTAAATCACGCTTTCTTCAGAGATAATTATATTATATAGGAAAGGAGTGGATTTTCCTATGCTCGTTTCTATTTATAAAAGAGGAAAGTATAAAATAATGTACACAACTAATGAAATATAATAAAATACTTATGTTGATGTTATAATTAAAGGGAAATTATTAGATTTAAATTGAAAATCAAGACCTATAAAAATTAGTAAGATGAATTTTTGGTGGTTTAAAAATATATAGAAGTGGTGACAATTTACATTGAAACAACTTTCAATCGTACGCTTATTAGATGAAGAAACTTTTTTTATAGGTGCAGGAAGTAATGAAGGAATTCAAAAAGAACAATTTATTGAAGTATTAAATCCTAGGAAATCATATAAAAATCTTGCTCAAGTGACAGAAGTTTTTGGACAATATGCAATGTGTAAAAAATTAGGAAAAAGTAAGATTTTTTTCGGTGATACAGTTAGATTAAGACCGATTAGAAACAAAAAATATCATAAATAATATCGTATATGTGATAAAAAGCGAATGCAATTTGATTCGTTGTTTTGTCACTTTTTTTATTTAAAACAAGGTAGCAGCCTAATGCTTAAGTGCATCAGGCTGCTACGATTGTTTATATAATTTGTTTACTTCAGCTTTCGGTGACTATACAAATACACTAGAAAAATGATATATGTGTTTAAAATTTTATTGATTTAACTTTCAAAAATTAATTTTGTAGATTTATCTATGATTTGTGCTGCACGCACTGTAGTAGGAATCCCCGCCTTAGGACGTAAGATATCTAGAGCAACTAATTTGTTCATTCCGTCTTTTACTGTACTTTCATTGATGAAGTGCTCTATTTTGGGTAATTGTAATTTAATGTCTTTGTTAACAGCATCATTGAATATAAGTTCTAAAGTTTGACTCATAATATTTAACCTCCTTAATTAACTGTTTCAGTTTTAATGATTTCCACTGTTTCAAATTTTTCTCCAGTGATTTGTTCGATGATAGATTTGAAACTTTTAATTTGATCAGTTGTTGTTTGGGTATTCAGATTTGCAAAGTGACGTTTAAATTGTGTAGCTTTTCCATCTTTGTCATATGTTATTCGTGACATAGTGACGGCTAAGTGACTGATTTGGTTCATTTGCTTAACCTCCTTTCACTATATATATCGTTATTAAATTTCAAATGGGTCAAAAAAATTTGAAAAAATTAGACAAAATACTTTCATGTGACAAAAACATGATATATCATTAAATATGCAACATTAATTAATTCAGAGGTGAATTTATGAATCAAGTAGACCCTATTAGGAATACTAATGAGATAAAAGCGATGTATGAGGTTTTAAAAGCCAAATCCATGCGTGATTATCTGTTGTTTAAGTTTGCTATACATACTGGTGTGAAGCTTTCCTCATTATTAAATTTAAATGTAAGTGATGTGAAAATAGAGGACGATGATATAAAACACTATTGGATAGAGACGCATGCACCTAAAATTCAGATTAGATTACCAGAAACTTTGAGAAATGAATTAATGACATATATATCAGAACAACAATTGAAGAATGATGAGTTGTTATTTCAGTCTAATAGGACATTAAAAGGTCTATCGCGACAGCAAGCTTATCGCATTATTCATCTTGCTGCAGAAGATTTAGGAATGTTACATATTGGTTTGACGACGTTGCGTAAAACATTTGCCTATCATGCTTATCAATCAGGTATTTCAATATCGATTATTCAAAAGTACTTAGGACATCAAACAACCTTTGAAACAATGAAGTTTATAGGTATTTCTACAAAATCTAGCAAAACAACGATAGCTTTAAATTTGTAAATTATAGTTAAAGGGGGTATAGGATGAGTTTAGTTTATTTACTGAGTGCGATCATTTTAATTATGATGGTACTTTTGCTCACAATGACGAAACGAAAATTTCATAAATTTGCTGGGCCAATCGCTTTAATCGCTCCAATCATTTCTTCTGTTTACTTTCTATGGCAATTGCCACAAGTAATGAAGGGGCAATTTGTATCAATTAAAATCCCTTGGCTCACATTATTGGATATAAATATAGATTTTAGACTAGATGGATTAAGTTTATTTTTTAGTTTGTTAATATCGCTCATTGGACTAGCAGTGTTTTATTATGCTACACAATACTTATCAAAAGAACATGATCATTTACCGCGTTTTTATATATACTTATTGTTATTTATGTTCAGTATGCTTGGTATTGTTACAGCAAATAATACAATTTTGATGTATGTATTCTGGGAATTGACGAGTGTATCATCTTTCTTACTTATTGCTTACTGGTACAGTAAAGGTGCAAGTCAATTTGGTGCTATCCAATCGTTTATGATCACAGTTTTTGGTGGTCTTGCACTATTAACAGGTTTTATCATGATTTATATTGTTACGGGTACAAATTCTATTACATCGATCATTGCGCAAAGTGACAAAATAGCTGATAGTCAGTTGTTTATACCAATTATTATCTTGTTGCTTTTAGGTGCATTTACTAAATCAGCGCAATTTCCTTTTCATATTTGGTTACCAAAAGCCATGGAAGCACCGACACCCGTGAGTGCTTATTTACACTCTGCCACAATGGTAAAAGCAGGTATATTTTTACTATTTAGATTTACGCCTGTTTTAGGGCTAAGTGATTTTTATATTTATTGTGTCACTTTTGTCGGATTGATAACAATGATTTTTGGGGCGGTTAATGCCACTCGACAATATGATTTAAAAGGTATCTTAGCTTATTCTACAATCAGTCAACTAGGTATGATTGTTTCTATGGTCGGTCTCGGTGGAGGCTTTGCACAACATACTACTGGTGAACTATCTAAAGTTTACAGCCTTATTCTCTTCGCAGGTCTTTTCCATTTGATGAATCATGCGTTATTTAAAGGTGCTTTGTTTATGGGCGTTGGTATCATTGATCATGAAACAGGTACGAGGGATATACGTAAATTGTCTGGATTAAGAAAAGTACTGCCAATCACACATGTAGTTATGTTACTTTCAGCTTTATCTATGGCTGGTATCCCATTTCTTAATGGTTTCTTAAGTAAAGAAATGTTTTTTGATGGTTTGGTAAGTTCATACCAATTACCTCAATTTAATATCATTTTAACAATCATTATTGCAGTGATAGGTGTTGTTGCTAGTATTTTCACGCTTATTTATGCAGTTTACATGATTAAGGAAGTTTTCTGGGGAGACTTTAAACATAATGATTCACCAGTACAAAGTCCTCATGAACCATTTTTATTTACACTACCTTCTGCAATTATGATGATTTTGTTGCCTATTGTGTTTTTTGTGCCAAATATATTTGGACATCATATTATTTTACCGGCATTACGAAGTATCACAATTGGAGAAAAAGTAGATAATATTGCACCGCATATATCACAATGGCATGGATTTAATTTACCGCTGTTGTTAAGTTTCATTGTGATTGTTGTAGGTTTTATAGCAGCGCTTAAAATTGATTGGAAAAAACAATCCGAAAAAATTAGAGTCAAATCTATAACAGATGTTTATTTAGACTCATATAAACAGTTTGAAAATTATTCAGGTTATAGTATTCGTACATTGATGAATAATCGTTTGAATCATTATATTATATTAACGTTAGCGGTTTTCATCATAGTAGTTGTTTATGGGATCATCCAAGCTGGATTTCCCGACGTTAAACAGATACATGTCAGTGAATTTGGCCCATTAGAAATCATCACGCTAATTGTTGTATTTATTCTAGGTATTGCTTTAACGTTTATTCGTCAACGTTTAACGATGGTAATATTAAACGGTATTATTGGTTATTGTGTAACGATATTCTTCATTTTAATGAAAGCACCAGACTTAGCGCTGACGCAATTAGTGGTAGAAACAATAACTACAATATTGTTTATTGTAAGTTTTTCACGCTTACCAAACGTACCACGTTCAAAAGTTCATAAGAAACGAGAAGCTGTTAAGATTATTGTTTCATTAATGATGGCGATTACTGTAGTTACACTTGTTTTCATTGCTCAGCAGGGTCAAACTATGCCAACGATTTCAACTTTTTATCACGATGCATACAAACTTGCAGGCGGTAAAAATATTGTAAATGCTATTCTTGGTGATTTTCGTGCTATGGATACCTTATTTGAAGGTATGGTATTAATCATCGCTGGTTTGGGTATCTATACATTACTTAACTTTAAAGAACGGAGGGGTCAAGATGAAAGAGAATGATGTAGTCTTACGAACAATTACTAAAATTGTTGTATTTATATTGTTAACATTCGGGTTCTACTTATTTTTAGCAGGACATAATAATCCTGGCGGTGGATTTATCGGTGGACTTGTATTCAGTTCTGCATTTTTACTTATGTTCTTGGCCTTCGACGTTAAACAAGTATTAGTCGCTTTACCACTTGATTTTAGAATATTAATGATCACCGGGTCTTTAGTATCATTTGCTACTGCTGTCATACCAATGTTCTTTGGTAAACCGTTCCTTTACCAAACAGATGCATACGTTCAATTACCGATATTAGGTGAAGTACATTTAACAACTGTTACGCTTTTTGAAGCTGGCATTGTTTTAGCGGTCGTAGGCGTTGTAGTAACAGTTATGCTATCCATAAGTGGTGGTCGCTCATGAATTTGATATTGTTAATGGTGATTGGCTTCTTAATATTTATAGGAACGTATATGATATTATCAGTCAATTTAATCCGTATCGTCATAGGTATTTCAATTTATACACACGCAGGAAATTTAATTATCATGAGCATGGGTCGCTATGGTAAGAATATGGTAGAACCACTTATTGGTGAAGGTAGTAAAAATTTCGTAGATCCATTGTTGCAAGCTATTGTATTGACTGCTATTGTGATAGGTTTTGCCATGACCGCGTTTTTACTTGTGCTCGTATATAGAACATATCGAGTTACTAAAGAAGATGAAATTGATGTGTTAAGAGGTGATGACGATAATGATGAGTAATTTGTTAATTCTGCCATTACTTCTGCCAGCAATTTGTGCGCTTGTACTGGTATTTATCCGTACACATAGCAGATTATCAAGAATTTTTTCAATTGGCACAATGTCTATTACGACAATCATATCTTTATTGTTATTGATTTATGTTATGCAACATAAGCCAATCGCTTTAGATTTTGGTGGCTGGAAAGCACCTTATGGAATTCAATTTGTTGGTGATTCATTGAGTTTACTCATGGTCACGACATCGAGTTTTGTCGTTACGTTAATTATGGCATATGGTTTTGGTAGCAGAGAAAAAAGAGCAATTCGTTATTACTTACCGAGTTTTATTCTGTTTTTAACAGTAGGCGTTATTGGTTCGTTTTTAACTGCAGATTTATTTAATATATATGTCATGTTTGAGGTAATGTTGCTTGCGTCGTTTGTGTTAATTACGTTAGGACAATCAGTTGAACAGTTACGTGCAGCTATTATTTACGTTGTACTTAATATTTTAGGTTCTTGGTTGTTATTATTAGGCATCGGTTTATTATACAAACTTACTGGCACCTTAAACTTTGCTTTAGTAGCGCAAAGACTAACTGAGATGCAAGGAGAAAGTTCAGTAGTAATTATTTCAATGGTGTTTTTAATTGCATTTGGTGCCAAAGCTGCGCTTGTATTATTCATGTGGCTTCCGAAAGCATATGCTGTTTTAAACACTGAGTTAGCAGCATTATTTGCAGCATTAATGACAAAAGTAGGCGCTTATGCCTTGATTCGTTTCTTCACACTGTTATTTGATAATTATAGTGGTATTACACATCCACTATTGGTTGTCTTATCTTGTATAACGATGTTAATTGGTGCATTTGGCGTCTTAGCTTATCGAGATATTAAAAAAATAGCAGCATATCAAGTTATTCTTTCTATTGGTTTTATAATTTTAGGTCTAGGATCAAATACAATTTCAGGTGTCAATGGTGCTATTTTTTATCTGACAAATGATATTGTTGTGAAAACATTGCTATTCTTTATCATTGGTAGCTTAGTATATATTACTGGTTATCGACAATATAAAAATTTATATGGTTTAGCTAAAAGAGAACCATTCTTTGGTGTAGCATTTGTGGTAATGATTTTAGCAATTGGTGGTGTGCCACCATTTAGTGGTTTCCCTGGAAAAGTGTTTATTTTTAAAGGTGCTGTTGAAAATGGTAATTATATTGGTTTAACTTTGATGATTTTAACTAGTCTAATTGGTATGTTTAGCTTGTTTAGAATTTTCTTCACAATGTATTTAGGTAATTCTGATAAAGGTGAACATATAGACTTCAAACCAATTCCTAGATATCGTAAAGGCTTAATCGGCATTCTTGTAGCAGCAATTATCGGTATGGGACTAGCGGCACCATTGATTTTCAAAGTAACTGATAATGCTACCCATTTAAATATGGATGATGGATTATATGAAAAAATGGTCAATCCTCATTTAGTGAAGGAGGAGAAATAATGAGACAAGTCTTACTTAATATGGTCATTGCATTTTTATGGGTGCTATTTCAAGATGAAGAATCATTTAAAGCTTCTACCTTCTTCTCAGGTTATCTAATTGGTTTAGTAGTTATTTATATACTACATCGTTTTTTTGGCCAACAATTTTATTTAAAAAAAGTTTGGGTAGCATTTAAATTTTTAACGGTATACTTATATCAGTTAATTACATCAAGTATGACCACAATCAACTACATTTTATTTAAAACGAAAGACTTAAATCCTGGTTTAGTTAGATATGAAACGACTTTAGAAACAGATTGGGAAGTTTCATTTTTAACGATTCTAATTATAATTACACCTGGTTCCACAGTTATTAGAATTTCAAAGGAAAGAAAAAAGATTTTTATACATGCAATTGATATCTCTGAAAAAGAAAAACAGAAACTGCTTAAAAGTATTAGACAATATGAAGGTCTCATATTGGAGGTGGCAGAATGATCGAATCACTGATAAATTTCTTTATAACAAGTTCAATTATTTTGTTTGGTATCGCACTTATTTTAACGTTGTTTAGGTTAGTAAAAGGACCAACGACGGCTGATAGGGTGGTTGCATTTGATACTGCTAGTGCCATATTAATGTCAACGGTTGGTGTGTTAAGTATTGTTTTTGGTACTTTTTCTTTCTTAGATTCTATCTTGTTGATTGCGATCATTTCCTTTGTAAGCACCGTTTCTATTTCAAGATTTATAGAGGGGGGGCATGTCTTTAATGCAAATAACAAGCGAAATCGTTAATTTAATTGCAGCGTTTATGATGTTCTTGGGCAGTATTATAGCTTTGATTAGTGCAATTGGTCTTATTAAGTTCCAAGACGTATTTTTAAGAAGTCATGCCTCTACGAAAAGTTCTACATTATCGGTATTGTTAACGCTGGTAGGTGTTGTCATTTATTTCATTTCTTCACAAGGTTATTTAAGTGTTAGGATGATTTTAGCATTGGTATTTATCAATTTGACTTCTCCAGTAGGTGGACACTTAATATCTAGAGCAGCATACCGAACAGGCGCTTATATGTATAGGAAAAGTGATGCACCTAAACAAACAAGTATCTTATTAAGCGCTTCGGAAAATGACACATTTGAACAATTGAAAAAACGTGCTCAAATACGTGAAGAGCGTAGACATAAAATTAATGAAAAAGAACAAGATAAGTATTAATTTAAATACAACCTACTTGTAGGTTATATATTAGACTAGGCGGGTTAGAAATCAAAATTAAGTTTGATCTCTAATCCGCTATTTATATATAACGTTATAAATGTTTTGTTAGTATTGATGTTTGTGAAATAACAAAATTTTATCATGGTTGAAGTGCAATACATTTTAGTGGCTACTAAAAAAATGATAAAATTATATATATTTGTAATTGTGTTAATGTAAAAAAATACATATCAGGTAAACATCATTGTTCGTATAAACAAAGATATGTAAGAGTTTGAGACACAATATGTTCATAAATAAACGATTGTATTTTTGTTTCAACCTCAACAATTATGAAAGTTTAAATGTTGAAAAGAGGTGAAACCATGCAAATATTCGAAACGATACTTATATTTTTAGCGGTAGTAATCGCAAGTTCTTTAGTGCATATACTATTACCTAAAATTCCTTTAGCTTTTATTCAAATTATCCTCGGTATGTTACTGTATATTACACCAGTTCCCGTCGAGTTCCATTTTGATTCGGAATTATTTATGGTTGCCTTGATAGCACCGCTATTATTTGTTGAAGGTGTAAAAGTCTCTCGTGTGCATTTAAGGCGTTATATCAAACCGGTTTTAATGATGGCATTAGGTCTTGTAGTAACTACTGTAATCGTAGTTGGCTTATTTGTACATTGGATTTGGCCTGAGCTTCCATTAGCTGCCGCGTTTGCGCTAGCTGCAATCTTATGTCCAACTGATGCTGTTGCTGTTCAAGCAATTACGAATGGTAAAGTACTACCCAAAGGCTCTATGACAATTTTAGAAGGTGAATCATTATTAAATGATGCTGCTGGTATCATATCTTTTAAAATTGCTGTAGCTGCATTGATTACGGGTGGCTTTTCAATGGTGAATGCAGTTGAACAATTTTTAGTATCCTCAATTGGTGGATTTATTGTCGGTTTAATTATTGGCGTAGCACTCGTTAGGTTTAGAGTATCACTTTCCAGAAGAGGTATAGAAAATATAAATATGTTTACATTTATACAGCTTGTGACGCCTTTTATTACATATCTCGTTGCTGAAATGTTTCATTCTTCAGGTATTATTGCAGCTGTAGTAGCAGGTTTGGTACATGGTTTTGAACGCGACCGAATTGCACAAGCACGTACTAGATTACAAATGAGTTATAACCATACCTGGAATATATTGGGCTATGCATTAAATGGTTTTGTTTTTTCTATTTTAGGATTTTTAGTTCCAGAACTTGTTGGTCGAATTATAGAAAATGAACCCCATAATTTTATTTTTCTAATTGTAGTTACAGTTTTAATTGCTTTAGCAATATATTTATTTAGATTTTTATGGGTTTTTGTTTTATATCCTTATTTTTATTTACCAATCAGTCCATTCCAAAAAATACTTACGAATTATGAAGACAATACGAAAGTCACTGAGAAACCACCGAAACGTGGTATGTATGCTTTCATTATGACGTTGTGTGGTGTACATGGGACAATTTCTTTAGCGATTGCCTTAACATTACCTTATATGTTGGCAGATCATCATTCGTTTGTATTTAGAGATGACTTATTATTTATCGCATCCGGTATGGTCATTATAAGTTTAATTATTGCACAATTTGTGCTACCTATTGTGACACCTAATGCGGTTCAACCAAAACAACACGGTATGAGCTTTAAAAAAGCAAGGGTATATATTTTAGAAAATGTTATAGAACACTTAAATAAATTATCTTCTGAAGAATCTAGTTATCTATATGGTAATGTTATTAAAGAATATCATGATAAATTAGCATTTCTTAAAACCGTTGAGAACGAAGATGAAAATACCAAAGAGTTAGAACGGTTACAAAAAATCGCTTTTGATGTTGAAAATAATACGTTGAATAGTTTGGTATCTAATGGTGATATAACAACAAATATCTTAGATAACTATATGCGCTATGCGGAACGTACTCAGGTTTATAAACAATCTTCTCTAATTCAACGTATTAAAGTGGAATTAAAAACATTTATTTTAAAAAGTAGAATTAAAACAAAAGTGAGAACGAATGCAGCATCCTCGTTATCAGTGATTGAAAACTTGAGAGAAATTTCTAATGTTATGAGGACCGTGCATTATCGTGTAGTTAGTCGTTTAGGTAAAGAAACGACTGAAGAAAATAAATTAGAAGTAGGCATGATTTGTGATAGTTATTTAATGAGAATTGAAAACTTAACGCCTTCTAATTTCTTTAATCCAAAAAGTGAAACTTCTATCACTAAAATTAAATTGGGTGCACTTAGAGAACAGCGTCGTGTTCTGAATCAACTTACTGAAGACGAAGAAATTAGTGAAGTTACTGCGCTAAAATTACGTGAAGCGATTAATTATGATGAGATGATTATCGTTGATAGTTTAACAGATTAAAGTAAATGGTTGGCAACTTTACTTCATGCTCAGATGAAAGAAGTTGTGAGATGCAACTTCTTTTAAAAAATTAGGACTAATCCATTTTGGTGGATTAGTCTTTTTTTATTATGATTTTAGTTGTACATCAATCCTACTAATTCAGCAGAGCTGAAAAGTATAAAGGGAGAACGTCTGAGCAAAGCTCATGCATAAGTCTTACTAATTCAGCAGAGCTGAAAAGTATAAAGGGAGAACGCCTGAGCAAAGCTCATGCATAAGTCTTACTAATTCAGCAGAGCTGAAAAGTAAGACTAAAAAAAATCTCCATCAATGGGGGGAGGAGCCAACCATTGATGGAGTTAAGGGAGATAGATGATTTAAGGCTTGAATACCACCATACCGTACGTCATTAGGAGGGAAACGTACGGTATGGGGCTACTCACCTACAATGTAGGTTAAATAGCCTTATTTTATTCCATACTTCCGTGAACAGTATTGATATTTTCTTGCATCATATTAAAATATGAATCACCTTTAGAACCTTTCTTACCTATAGAATCGGTATAAACCTCTCCATAAATATCTAAGTTTGTTTCTTCACTTAGACTTTGCATACTTTTCTTATCCACACTCGTTTCTACAAGTAAATGTTTAAGGTTATTGTCTTGCACAAATTTTACAGCTTGTTTCATTTGTTCAGGTGTACCTTGTTTCTCAGTATTGATTTCCCAAATGTAACCAGGTTTAATATCAAACTGTTTTGAGAAATATTTAAAAGCACCTTCACTTGTTATCATCGCACGTTGTTCTTTCGGTATATCATTAAATTTATCGTGACTTTCTTTTTTCAAATCTTCTAATTTAGCTATGTAATCTTTGGTATTGCTTTGGATATCATCTTTATAGTTGTCATTCTTCTTAATCAAGGCTTTGCTTATTTCTTCTACATACTTAATACCATTATCTAAACTTAACCAAGCATGAGGATCTTGTTTTGATTCATCGCCTTCTTTAGCCCCGTTTAAGTATAAAGGTTTAACATTTTTTGAAACTTTAACAACAGAGCCATCTTCATATGACTTATTAGCTTGTGATAATGCGTTTTCAAACCAACCGTTACCTGTTTCTAAGTTTAGACCGTTATAGAATACAACGTCAGCATCAGTTAATGCCTTAATATCTTTTGGTTTTACTTCATATTCATGTGGATCTTGACCGATTGGAACGATGCTATGAATTTCTACGTTATCGCCACCAACGTTTTTGACCATGTCATAAAGGATTGAGTTTGTTGTTACTACCTTTATTTTTTCATTGGATTGCGAAGTAGAATCGTTGTTTCCTTTGCCACATGCACTTAAAAATAATATAAGAATCATTGTAATTGTTAATAATTTTTTCATTAAATTGCTCCTTTTTTTGAGAAAAATTGCATTTTATTACAAGTGAAAATAATGATATAAATGATAAACGCACATAAGACGATAGTTGCACCACTTGGAATATTATAAATGTAACTAAAGTACATTCCGACGATTGAACTTATAACACTAATAAGACTGGAAATGATCATCATCGTATGTAGTTTTTTAGCGATTAAAAATGCAGCTGAAGCAGGCGTAATCAATAATGCAACAACTAATATAATACCTACTGTTTGTATGCTTGCTACTGTAACGAGTGAGAGCAATAACATCACAAAATAGTGTAAGAATGTAGTGTTTAAACCACTCATTCTACTGAAAATTGGATCGAATGTAGAAATCATTAATGGTCTATAGAAAGTTATGATTAAAACCATAACAATCAAACCAACTATGACAGTGGACCAAAAAGTAGCGTGTGTAACTGCTAATAGATTTCCAAAAAGAATATGATATAGGTCGGTGGTACTATTAATTAAACTAATTAAAATGACCCCGGTAGCTAAAAATGCTGTAAAACTAATACCTATAGCTGCATCAGGCTTGGTCTTGCTACTTTTAGTAATAAATCCGATAAAGATACTTGCAATCATACCTGTCACTAACGCTCCAATAAACATAGGAACGCCGAATAAAAACGATAACGCAACACCAGGTAAAACTGCATGACTCATTGCATCTCCCATAAGGGAAAGACCTCTTAGTACAATGAGGCAACCTACTGTACCACAAACGATTCCTACAATAATTGAAATAATCAATGCATTGCTTAAAAATTTGTATTCAAATAGGTGTAGAAAAAATTCCATATCGTGTTACTTCCTTTCTATTTATGCCGATTCTGACTTTTCTTGATCTTCTTGTGTGGGATTTAAGAAAGTTTCGTTTAAATGCTCTGGTTGCATAGCAACATGACTTTCTCCAAAGAAACGAATTGTTTTGTTTAAAAGAATAACACGATTAAAATACTTTTCTGCTTTAGATAAATCATGATGAACAATTAAAAGTAATTTACCGGCTTTTTTAAGCTCGTTTAATTGAGACATTATGATTTGTTCACTGTGGAAATCGATACCTACAAAGGGTTCGTCTAAAAGATAGAGCGTACTTTCTGTCATGAGTGCTCTCGCTACTAAAACCCTTTGTAATTGACCACCACTGAGTGCAGAAATTTGTCGATTTCTTAAATCTTGCAATTCTAATGTTGTTAGCAGCTGATTAAGTCTAGCTCGCGTTTTAGGGGTAACAAACCTAAACCAACCAATATCTTTGTAAGCACCCGAAAGTACAACATCTTCTACCTTAATTGGGAAGTCTAAGTCAATATGCGCTTTTTGTGGGATATATGTAACATTTTTAAGTGTTTGTTGTATAGCAATGTTATGTAAGTTAGCAATGCCTGTTGACTTGAATTCACCAATAATTGATTTGAGCAAGGAAGATTTACCAGCTCCATTGGGTCCCATAATACCTATAATTTCACCTTTTATGGGAATTTCTAAATTGATATTATCTAAGACATGTTTATTCCCCAAAGTGAGATTTAAGTTATTAATTTCTAACATTTTTCTACCTCCTTAAATTAAATTTTAGGCTAACCTAATTTAATTTATAATATAACATTAACTTTTAGCGTGTCAAGTAGATTCGTGATACAATAAAGTGAATGACTTGAGAGGTGAAACCATGCTAACTGAAGAAAAAGAAGATTATTTAAAGGCAATTTTAACCCATAATGGCGATTATTCTTTCGTTTCAAACAAGACATTATCCCAGTATTTAAATATCAAACCACCATCTGTAAGTGAAATGGTGAATCGTTTAGAGAAATCAGGATTTGTAGAAACGAAGCCATATAAAGGTGTGCAGCTATCAGAAGAAGGATTGACATATACCTTAGATATCATAAAAAGACATCGATTATTAGAGTTATTTTTAATTAAGATATTAGAATATAATTGGGAAGAGGTACATCAGGAAGCTGAGGTACTAGAACATAAAGTTTCACACTTATTTGTTGAACGGTTAGATAAATTATTAGATTATCCAGTAACCTGTCCACACGGTGGTGTTATCCCTAGAGACAATAAATACAAAGAGATATATACTACAGATTTATTGTCGTTTGAAGCGGGTGATCTAGTGACGATAAAACGTGTGCGAGATAGAACGGAATTGTTAGTTTATTTAACGAGTAAATCCATATTGATTGGTGAACAAATAAAAATATTAGATAAAGATGATACGAATAAAGTGATGATGGTGCAGAAAGAAGAAAAAGTGATTGTACTGAGTTATGACAATGCTAAACATATTTATGCGGAAAAATAATAAATTGAATACTAGCATTTTTTAAGTTGATATTTAGACTGATCTAGTAAAATTATTTGTTTAAAGTATGTGAAAAAGCGTGGCATTGCAATCATATTTAAAAGTTAACAGTTTAGTTGAAACGAAAAAGCGAAATCTAAATAAAAATTAGATTTCGCTTTTTTTGAAGCGGTCTAAGGAATAAAATACACTCGGAATAATTGATAAACTGTAAATAAATTGATGGCTATCCAAATAAAGCTATAGATAAAAGTTGGAATATGAGTCAATGTTTTTAAAGTACTACCATCCCAAGTGATTTCATCTGTCGAGATAGTTAATTTGAATATTGTCCAAGAAGATTGAAGTACTTCTCCTAGTAAAACACCTAATATAAAATGTTGTGTGATAGTTACAACATAAAGTATCGCCAATTGGTTTTCACTTTTGAAGAAGCAATATAATAAAAAAATCAAAAGTATTACGATGAACATTGGTAACAACTTTCTAGAAGTTAAGCATACAAAATATATAAATATTAATAGGTAGGCAGTGATAAATAAACTTGGATATTGATATTGCGTTGATAGAAAACCTATATATAACATAAGTGGGGGCATAACGTAGCCACCAAATGTGGTGATGGACTGCCCGAGGCCATTTTTTGATTGTGTTATGGCGAAGCCTTGTTGAGATGTTGCTAGACGTTCTGATGGTCTTGCGACAATCACTAAGTCTCTTGCTTTGCCTCCGCTTAATTTATTAAATAATATATGGCCGAACTCATGTGTTAATACAGGAATATAATTGAAATAGATATCTAAAAGTTGGTTTATGGATTTATATCGATAAGTATGTATAATGATATAGATTATGGCAACCAAAATAATCCAGTAAAGATGTAATTGAATGGACGAGCTGAAAAATGCATGTAGTTTAGACATGAAATACCTCATTTGTATAATACGATTATTTGATGTTTTACGAGATACGGTATTGATAAAACAGCATCTCACATATAACAGTATAAAGTAAGAACACCCATAAAGCATTTGGACTTTTGTCGTATATTATCGCTTAACACTGTTTGACCTAGGTTTTATGGATATTGTAATATATGCGAGAGTGACTGTATTCATATTACAAGAAAAATATTATAGCGTATCGAGAAAAAGAGTTGAGTTAGGAGATAACCAATCATGACAAGAGCTAATCAATTAGAAAAGGTAAACGTATTATCTGTTTTATTTGATAATGTAACACTGACAGAAATGCGTGACCGCGTAAAACTTTTTTTTGAATCAGAAACTGACAAAAATTTATTTATTGTAACTGCTAATCCTGAAATTGTTGATTTTGCTACCGAAAATGCAATTTATCGTAAGTTGATCAACAGTGCAAACTATGTAATTCCAGATGGTACAGGTGTAGTTATGGCTTCAAAATTGCTAAAAAAACCATTGAAAGAGCGTGTACCAGGTATAGAATTAATGGAAGCGTGTTTAAAGATTGCTAATGCTAATTATCAAAAAGTTTTTTTATTAGGTGCAAAAGACGAGGTTGTAGTGAAAGCTGTAAGTCAATTAAGTGAAAAATACCCCAATATTAATTTTGATTATCATCATGGCTATTTTAACTTAGAAGATGAAACAGTATTGAAACACGTTAGTTCATTTAATCCAGATTATGTTTTCGTTGGTATGGGTTATCCAAAGCAAGAACAATGGATTGAACGTCATGATAATCATTTTAAACAGACGTTACTGATGGGTGTCGGTGGATCTATTGAAGTTTTTAGTGGAACGAAAAAAAGAGCACCAAAAATATTTCGCAAATTAAATATAGAATGGGTTTATCGTTTTATCATTGATTGGAAGCGGTTTGGCAGAATGAAAGCAATACCGAAATTTGTATTTAAAGTGATTAAGCAAAAAACCAAGCAATAATAAAAACCGGTTATAGCATCGTTTGAGCTATAGCCGGTTTTTTTACTAAAATGAGCTTGATATGTTTTACAATTACTAGTTTAACGAGATGATTATCAGTCCATTAAAATTGCTATGCAATTGGACAGTCGTTATCTATTACATTTAATACGTAATAACATTATTTAACTTCAAATCTTGAATTATCTAATTTATTTCTAAATGCTTTTTGTTCCTCTTTGGAATATTTTTTAAAACCATTCAGAAATTTTTCATATTCAGGTAGGACTTCGTCTAATTCTCCAAATTCTTTTAATTTCCCAGCTTCTATCCATGCGATTTTAGTGCAAAATTCACGCACTTGTTTCATATTATGACTAACGAAGAAGATGGTTTTACCTTGCTTTTTATACTCATAAATTTTATCTAAACATTTTTGAGCAAAAGTTTGGTCTCCAACAGATAATGCTTCATCTATGACAAGAATGTCTGGATTTGTCGTGATATTAATTGAGAAACCTAACTTGGCACGCATACCACTAGAATATTTTTTAACAGGTTGATAAATGAATTCTCCTAATTCACTGAATTCAATAATATCAGGTGTTAATTCTTTAATTTGTTTTCTTGTGAATCCCATGCATAACATTTTGAATTCTATGTTTTCAATACCTGTTAACTGTCCATTTAAACCAGCATTAATTGCAATTACGCTAACTTCACCGTGGCGATCAACATCTCCAGCAGTAGGAGATAGGGATCCACCAATAATATTACTAAGCGTAGATTTGCCTGACCCATTGATGCCTACGAGACCTATAACATCACCTTCGTATGCAGTTAGTGATAAATCATTCAGCGCATAAAAGGTTTTATTTTTATTAAAAGGGACTAAAGCATCCTTTAAACGCTCTTTATTATTGCGATAGATACGGTATTCTTTAGTTACATGTTCAATGTTAACCGATACATTCATAATTTTACCTTCCTTATTTGCAGATAGTATATAGTATATTATATTATATATTAGTTGTTAAATTTATTAACCTATTGTAAAGTAAGTGAGTACAAATTTTAAGATAACGTTCTTATACAATTGTTAAAGTTTACTGAATTTAAGTTATAAAATCAACTAAAATGAAGTCATTTTAGCATAGTTGTTTTTCTATTATACAACAATCATATGTGTAAGCACATCCGCTTTTACCACATAAAATATTTAATTTACTTAATTAAATATAGGTTGTTAAGATTAATAACAAAGCGTATATTAGATTTGAATGAAGTCTTTTTTATAGCATAATTATGATTAGCAAATTGATTGAAAGTGTGGTTTATTTAAATGAGTGCAGTGTGGGTAGTCTTAAAAGAGCATTTTAAAAATTTCTATCTAATTCAAAGGTTAGCACAGTTCCAAGTTAAAATTACTAACACCAATAATTACCTTGGTATGGCTTGGGAATTAATTAATCCAGCAATGCAAATTATGGTTTATTGGTTTGTATTCGGTCTTGGAATTAGAACTAATAATCCAATCGAGGGTGTGCCATTTATTTATTGGTTACTCGTTGGTATTAGTATGTGGTTCTTTGTGAACCAAGGTATTTTAGAAGGTACGAAATCCATCGCAAGTAAATATAATCATGTCGCTAAGATGAATTTCCCATTATCAATTATACCATCATATATAGTGATGAGTAGGTTCTATGGGCATATCGCACTATTAGTTGCTGTTATTTTATTATGTATGCTAGGCGGATATTATCCATCAATCTATACATTACAATTATTTTTATATGTGCCGTTTGCACTAATTTTCACTACAACAGTAGCGCTGTTTACTTCTACGTTAGGTGTACTAGTAAAAGATACACAACCAGCAATACAAGCATTAATGAGAATGGTATTCTTTGCTTCATCTATTTTAATCGTACCGCCAGAAGGTATTGTTAAAGATGTTATGCAACTAAATCCAATATATTATCTTGCTGAGGCGTATCGTGCATCTGTTCTATACAATGAATGGTATTTTATTACACATTGGGAATTAACATTCTATAACTTCTTTATCATCGTATTTTTATTTGTTATAGGATCAATTTTGCATATGCGTTATAGAGATCATTTTGCAGACTTTATGTAATGGAATTTAGACAAAAACGTGTTATATTAAATCCTTTGATGGCTTAAATGTCGTTAAAGGATTTTTCTATAATTTTAAATATAAAATAGCTATAATAAAAGAGAATAAATAATAACCGGCGGTGGAAATTTGAGACAGTTAATAAAAAAGCTTTATATGACAATCATTAGCTTTTTAAATTTGATATATGTAAAGAAAAAAATAGATCCACAGCATATTGTGGTCATGATGACATTTGTTGAAGATGTAATTCCAATTATTGAAGCATTAAATCGAAAATCTTATAAAGTGACAGTGATTGCTAAGGAAATAAATAGAAAACATGTTGAACGATTAGACAATGTGACATTTATACCTGCAGGCAATAAACAAGTCTTCAAACATATAAAGGCGATGAGTACGGCAAAAATCATAGTGATAGATACATATTATTTATTATTTGGTGGTTTCAAAAAGAAATCACAACAGACAATGATTCAAACCTGGCACGCTGTTGGCGCTTTGAAAAATTTTGGACTTACTGACCACCAAGTAGATTTAAATAATAAAAAAATGGTGAAGCAATATAAAAAAGTTTATCAGGCTACTGATAAATATTTAGTGGGGGGCGAGCCAATGGCGGATTGCTTTAAAGTCTCATTTGGCGCACGCGATAATCAGTTTTTAAGAACTGGATTGCCACGGCTTGTTCCATATACGAATTTAGACATCAAACAAAAGCAACAAGCATTAAAATCACAATATGGTATCAAGGATAAATTAGCACTTTATGTACCAACGTACCGCGAACATCATCAAGCCAATCAAGTTATTGATAAAGTGCGTTTTGAAACAGCGTTGCCTTCATATACATTGATTAGTAAATTGCATCCGTCTTTACCTCAAGATAAGCAAAATCATATAAATCTACAATCACTAATGATTATGGCGGACGTTATTATCACAGATTACAGTTCATTAGCAATAGAGGCAAGTTTATTAAATAAGCCAACGCTATTTTATGTCTACGATGAAGCAAATTATGAAAAAGTACGGGGGCTAAATTCATATTATTATGAAATTCCAGAACTTTATAAAGCATATAGTGAAGAAGGCATCGTTCATATACTTCAAGCACATGCAAGTGAATTAAAGCCGTTATTTAAAAATTGGCATGACTATAATGATCAAAATAGTTTGAATCAGGTTATAAATCATATAGAGAAAATGGTGAAAACATGAAAATATCAATTATCATACCCGTTTATAATGCAGCAAATACAATTCAAAGAGCGATAAGTTCTGTAGATACAAAGCAAGATTATGAAATTATTTGTATCAATGATGGTTCAACAGATGAGAGTAAACAAGTTTTAGAAAGATTACAAAAAGCATACAAAAACATTCGGATTATTAATCAGGAAAATCAAGGTGCAGCGATGAGTAGAAATAATGCATTGGCCTACGTCACAGGTGATGCTTTTATGTTTTTAGATGCAGATGATGTGTTTTTGCCTAATAGTATAGATGCTATGGCCGATTACTTTCAACAGGATGAACATGTAGATATTGTATTAGGACAAATTGGTAGGTTAAATAATGGCACATGGCAAAGTTTTTATACGCATCAGCCAATACAAAAATTTGATAAAGTAAATTTAGCACAATGTCCTGAAATGATGCAGTCTATCGGACCTGGAGGTAAGTTATTCAGTGCCACATTCAAAGACTTACGATTTGATGAAGATGTAGTGTTTTGCGAAGAACATACATTTATGATAAAAGCGTATAAGAAAGCGCGGGATGTACAATTATTACCATTTATTGTGTATGGTTATCATGAAGAAAAAGGGTCAGTCACAGCTCAAAGGGCAGATCGATTTGTAAATTACATGAGTGATGCGATTAAAGTAAGACATAGAGTGATGGATACATTGTTGTTAAGAGAAGAAAGGATTTATTATAGTTATCGTATGGATGAGCTCATTGTCAGTTATTTGCTTCAAGCATATCTCACAAATAATAAAAAACTAACAGACTCATTTTTAGATGTTGTAACGACTTATATGCATAATATGCAGGAAGCAGATTATGCAGGAGAGGCAATGTTTAGAATAATTAAGGTTGTTGAACAATGTGGTAAGAACTGGAATAAATCATTATATAAAAAATGGCAAGAAGCATTACTTAATGTTGGCATTGGTAGACCGAACTATTACCGTTTTCAAATTGAAGTGTTACCGAAACGTGTAAAATTCAGGGGCAAGTTGAAATTAAAACAAATACTAAAAAAATGAATTTTGGGTATAGTTCGTAAACTTTAAATCAGTGTGCTATACTTTTAAAAAATGTAAATTTTAATTAAATTTTGTTAAGGAGTATGAGCGTATGAAACGTGTTATTACTTATGGAACGTATGATTTATTACATTATGGTCACATTGAATTATTAAGAAGAGCTAGAGAAATGGGCGATTATTTAGTAGTTGCATTATCTACAGATGAATTTAATCGCATTAAAAATAAAAAGTCTTATTACAATTATGAACAACGAAAAATGATGTTAGAGTCTATTCGTTATGTTGATCTTGTAATCCCTGAAAGTGGATGGGGACAAAAAGAGATAGACGTTGATCGTTATGAAATCGATACTTTTGTAATGGGGCATGACTGGGAAGGTGAATTTGACTTCTTGAAAGATAAATGTGAAGTGATTTACCTTAACCGTACAGAAGGCATTTCCACTACTAAAATCAAAAAAGAACTTTATGGTGATGCAGAAAAATAAATTGACAATGATTTGTCGATAATGAATTGTAATTTTAATAAATCATATGTTTAGTAAATATATTAAGCGAGGCTGGGACTTTATAATGTCCCAGCCTCAATTTGTTTAGTCATCGAATTATCAACAGAGTAAAAGCCCCGAGAAGATTGCTAAATTAAAGCATCTTTTCGGGACTGAATTTTGGTACTGATATTCGGGTACTTTATTTATGATTTTTTCTATTTTTGAAAGTTTCGATAATAAGATAAATAATAATTGCGATTGCAGCTATGATTAAAATCGTTCCTAATAAAGTGAGAATTGGATGTTCATCCCACGTCGTTTTCACAACTGTAGTAGTTTGATGTAGGATTGGTTTACTTACATTAACTGTTGGAGGACCGTATTTTTCAGAAATGAATTTACGGTCATACTCAATATGTAATTTACCATCCTCGATTACATATTTATAATCATTTTTATCAAAATCTTTTGGAAGCACATCGTATAAGTCTTTTTCTACATAATATGTTTTCCCATTAATTTCGTGATTGCCTTTAGAAATAATTTTTTGGTATTTAAATTGATCAAAAGACATGTTCATTAAGGCATTTCCCATCATATTACGTTGTTTTTCGCCGCCTAAGTTGTCATAGTTACCGGCACCCATAATTGTCTGATTAATTCTAAAGTTACCTCTTTTTGTAGTGATAGTATGATTGTAATCTGCAATATCACTAGAACCAGTTTTCAAACCATCAGTACCTTCTAAGCTCATATCCGCACCTTCTAAAGAATGATTGAATGTATAATATGTAACACCGTGTTGGGTTGGAGCTAATTGTTTAGTGAAATAAATAATTTTCGGTGTATCTTGAATGGTACGTTGAGCTAAAATTGTAAAATCTTTAGCTGTTGATGTATTATTTTCTTCATTTTTATATTTTTTAGGTGCGAAGTCTTTTAATTGTTTGTTTTCCGCGCCTGTTGGATTAACAAAATGTGTATCTTTCATACCTATTGATTTTGCTTTTTTGTTCATTGCATCTGTAAAATCTGACAGGTTTCCGGATACTTCTTGTCCAAGTATAAGTGCTGCGGCATTGCTTGAATTTGAAACTGTGATTTGGAGTAACTCTTTAATCGTGTATGTTTCTCCAGGATAAAGCTTGGTATTACTTAATTCAGGTAAAGTAGACATTCTGTAGTGTTTGTCTGTGATTTTAACTTTATCATCTAAAGATAAATCCCCGTTATTAACTGCTTCGAGTGTTAAATACATGGTCATTAATTTACTCATCGAAGCAGGATACCACTCTTTATCAGCATTATATTGATAAAGAATTTGACCAGTTTGAGCGATATTTACTGCACCTTCAGGTTGATAATTATCAGTAACGTTATAACCATATTGATTTGCCGCCTGTGTAGGTGTTACTGTTTCAGCTTTGGCAAAAGGTGTTATAATTGAACCGACGAAGAGTACAGTTACAATTGCCAGAATTAACTTTCTCATAATTACATTCCCTCTTAACATGTTCTGTTTTATTGCAATAGAAGTATTTTAGCATATTGTATGTAGTTTATAAAATGTTACACAGAAGAATATTTTTAATAACTAATTAATTGAAAATTATTGTGTAAAACATGATAAAATAAGTTGAAATTAATTTAACTTATTACTTCGAAATTCATCTGCTCATAATTAATATAAGTAAGAGGTAATTTAAAATATTTTTAGAAGAGGTAAATTAGACATGAATCAAGAGAATCCATTATTCTACTTATTTAAAAAATTATCATGGCCTGTTGGTCTGATTATCATAGCTGTTTTAATTTCTTCATTAGGTAGTATTACAGGACTAGTAGTTCCGTTTTTTACAGGTAAACTTGTAGATAAATTTTCTTTTGAAAATATTAATTGGATGTTTATCACTGCATTTATTTCAATATTTATTATCAATGCTTTACTTAGTGGTATAGGACTGTATTTATTGAGTGAAATCGGTGAGAAAATCATATACGCGATTCGATCTGTTTTATGGAAACACATAATTCACTTAAAAATGCCTTTTTTTGATAAAAATGAAAGTGGACAATTAATGAGTCGTTTAACAGACGATACAAAAGTAATCAATGAATTTATTTCACAAAAATTGCCAAACTTATTACCTTCTGTGTTGACTATTATTGGTTCTTTAATAATGCTATTTGTGATGGATTGGCAAATGACCTTGCTAACTTTTATCACGATACCTATATTTGTATTAATTATGATTCCATTAGGTAAAATTATGCAAAATATTTCTAAAAAAACTCAGACCGAGATTGCGAATTTCAGTGGTTTACTAGGCCGTGTATTAACAGAAATGCGCCTAGTAAAAGTTTCACGTACAGAAAAAACAGAGTTAAACAATGCGCATAAAAATTTACAAGAAATATACTTTTTAGGACTAAAGCAAGCTAAGATTACAGCTATCATACAACCTATATCAGGTGTGATTATGTTATTAACAATTGCAGTTATCTTAGGATTTGGTGCAATTCGAATTTCTACTGGGGCAATTACAGCTGGAACCTTAATTGCAATGATTTTTTATGTTATACAACTTACACAACCTATCATCAATTTATCAACTTTGGTTACAGATTATAAAAAGGCTGTGGGGGCAAGTAGTCGTATATATGAAATAATGGAAGAACCTACTGAAGTATTTGAATTAGAACAAGCTAAACCAATCATCGATGGTAACTTATCATTTGAAAATGTACATTTTAAATACGGTAATAAACCAATTCTTACAAATGTGAATTTTGATATACCTTCTGGTAGCATTACTGCTTTTGTGGGGCCTTCAGGTTCAGGTAAGAGTACAATTTTTAATATTATAGAGAGAATGTATGACATAGAACAAGGTGATATCACTTATGGTAGCCAATCGATTTATAATATAGATCTAGGTGATTGGCGTGAAAAAATTGGTTATGTTATGCAATCTAATTCAATGATGAATGGTACAATCAGAGACAACATTTTATATGGAATTAATCGTGAAGTTTCAAATGAGGAATTAATTTACTATGCAAAATTAGCAAATTGTCATGAATTTATTATAGCGTTTGAAGATGGTTATGACACAATCGTTGGTGAGCGAGGCTTAAAATTGTCAGGGGGCCAACGTCAACGAATAGATATTGCGAGAAGTTTTGTTAAAAACCCAGACATCTTATTATTGGATGAGGCAACTGCTAACTTAGATAGCGAAAGTGAACGAAAGATTCAAGATGCTTTAGAAGAATTGATGGAAAACAGAACAACTATCGTGATTGCCCATAGACTATCTACAATTAAAAAAGCAGAACAAATTATTTTTATTGATAACGGTAGTGTTACAGGTGTAGGTACTCATCAGGAGTTGATTGCTAGCCATGAAAAATATCAACAATTTGTTCATACACAAAATTTAACAAAGTAATATTAAAAACACGTATAATTTGTTGTTAGATAAATATGTTTTTTGACTATAAACGAACCATAAAATTTTTACTTTATATAAAGTACATACATGGTATAATTATTGTGAATTCATGAGTAACGATCATTTGGGGAATGATAGATTTTTATCAAGAATGAAATTAAATAAATGGGTAACAAAATTCAAGATGAGTATATTTACCACTGTGTAATTAATCTTTACAACTTTTTTAATGAGCGAGAGAAAATATACTCATCTTAATAATTCTTATACATAATCGAGTGTTGCTTTTAAATATTCAATTAATTATTTATTTAATAGGAAATGGTGGGTGTATGATGTTTTTACTAATTAATATTATTGGGTTAATTGTGTTTTTAGGTATTGCTGTCCTTTTTTCTAGAAAGAAATCAGCTATCCAATGGAAATCAATTGGTATTTTAGTCGTGATTAACTTGTTCTTAGCGTGGTTCTTTATGTATTTCCCTTGGGGGAAAGCAGGCGTTCAATTATTAGCAAATGGTATTTCATGGGTCATTGATTCAGCACATGTAGGTACAGGGTTTGCATTTGCCAGTTGGACAAATACTGAAATGATGGATATGGCTGTGAGTGCACTATTTCCAATACTATTAGTAGTGCCATTATTTGATATCTTGATGTATTTTAATGTATTACCCAAAGTTATAGGTGGTATTGGTTGGGTTTTAGCTAAAATTACACGTCAGCCAAAATTCGAGTCTTTCTTTGGTATTGAAATGATGTTTTTAGGAAATACAGAAGCATTAGCAGTTTCAAATGAACAATTGAAACGCATGAAAGAAACACGTGTCTTAACGGTAGCGATGATGTCGATGAGTTCGATTTCTGGTGCAATTGTTGGCGCATATGTATCAATGATACCTGGTGATTTAGTGTTAACAGCTATTCCATTAAATATCATTAATGCAATTATTGTTTCTTCTATTTTAAATCCTGTTACTGTAGAAGAAAAAGAAGATATTATTTATAGTATTCGCAATGAAGAAATTGAGAAACAACCATTTTTCTCATTTTTAGGTGATTCAGTATTAAATGCGGGTAAATTGATTTTAATCATCATTGCTTTTGTAATTAGTTTTGTTGCACTTTCTGATTTAATTGATCGTTTTATTAATTTAATCACAGGTATCGTCGGCAGTTGGGCTGGTATTAAAGGAAGCTTTGGTCTAGATCAAATACTTGGTACATTTATGTATCCGTTTGCTTTATTGTTAGGCTTACCGTTTGACGAGGCGTGGATAGTTGCGCAACAAATGGCTAAGAAAATTGTAACGAACGAATTTGTGGTGATGGGCCAAATTAAAGATGTCATTGATTCATACTCACCACACAGACGTGCAGTTATTGCAACATTTTTAGTATCATTTGCTAACTTCTCAACAATAGGAATGATTATTGGAACATTAAAAGGAATTGTAGATAAGAAAACATCTGATTTTGTTTCGCAATATGTACCAATGATGTTACTTGCGGGTATTTTAGTATCGCTAATGACTGCTGGATTTGTTGGTTTGTTTGCTTGGTAAAGCATTTTTTAATGAGTGGATCATTATAAAATGATAGATGCTGAAACAGCCTCAGGGTATGTCAATCAAGTGAAAAGTTGTAATAAGGTATTTATTCATATTAATAAACATGTAAAAGGAGCGTGTGAGATCAATTAATGATTGATATCAATAGCGCTCCTTTTTTGCACTAGTAGTTGTGAGTTAGGTAACATGATGTTTTGAAAATAAAAATAAAGCCAAGTAATTGAAGTGAGGAGACACATTCAATATTACTTGGCTTTTACGGGAAATGAATTAATTGTATATTAATAGTAAGGACTAGGTACTAAAAATATACTCGAGCAAAAATTGTTTTGTATGTTACTATAAACAACACAAAGGAGATGGCTTCTTATTGGCAATCAATAAGAAGATAGATTTTATTATAGCAAAGGAAAGTGTATAAGTAAACCGAAAATTCAGAATTTTTGAACTTTTAAAATAATATTAAAAACAAACCTTATAAAATCAAGCTTTTGTAAGTATGTGGTTCAGAATTTTTTTCGAATGATGTTGTGGTAAGTTCTATAGTTTGCTAATATTCAATTGATTGAAGTTAATTTGAGGGGGTCATGTGGGTGAATAAAACAGTACGAGATTTGTTATTTGTTGTAATTGGGTCATTTATATTTTCAGCAGGCGTTAATACTTTTATCATATCTGCTGATTTAGGCGAAGGAGGCGTGACCGGTATAGCTATCGTACTCTATTATGCCTTTCACATTTCTCCTGGTGTAACAAACTTTGTATTCAATGCAGTACTTATTGCCATCGGTTACAAGTTTTTAAGTAAGAGAAGTATGTATTTAACGATAGTGGCGACAATATTGATCTCACTATTTTTGGAATTAACAGTGAGTTGGAAAATTGAGACAGGTAACATATTAGTTAATGCAGTTTTTGGTGGTATGTCTGTAGGTCTAGGTATTGGTGTTATCGTTCTTGCAGGAGGGACAACTGCTGGAACAACGATATTAGCTAGAATAGCTAATAAATATTTAGATGTTAGTACACCATATGCGCTGTTGTTCTTTGATTTAATTGTTGTTGCAATATCATTAACAGTAATTCCTGTTCCGAGTGCGTTAGTCACAGTGATTTCACTTTATATCGGTACAAAAGTAATGGATTATGTTATAGAAGGTTTAAATACGAAAAAAGCAATGACGATTATTTCTAGTAAACCAGATGAAATAGCGAAAGTGATTGATGAACAGGTTGGACGTGGTTTAACAATATTAAATGGTAGAGGTTATTTCTCTAAACAAGAAAAAGACATATTGTATGTTGTTATTACTAAAACACAAGTTAGTAAAGCGAAACGTTTAATCAAACGCATCGATAATGAGGCATTTTTAGTTATACATGATGTTCGTGATGTTTACGGTAATGGTTTCTTAATTGATGAACATTAATAATGAAAAAATCCAAATTAAAACCTTGATGCATGGATAATACCCATGCATCAAGGTTTTAATTTAGGTACAGTTACAATAATTCGACAAATAAGAAATTAATCATACGGTTTAAAATGCAATATGGCAAACCTAAACATATTTATAGAGCATACATATTGCATATTATCATAGAACATTTATTAGTCATCATATCTAAAAAATGATATAATATCATCTGTGATAATGATTATCATTTAAATAACAAATTAGATTAAAGTGATATAGATATAGATTGTTTTTTGGTACATTTTGTATTAGGAAGAAGGTAAATTATGACTCGATTAGAAGGAGAACAAGTTACGATAGGTTACGGGGATAATGTTATCGTAGATAATTTGGATGTTCATATTCCGACTGGTAAAATTACATCCATTATAGGACCAAATGGTTGTGGAAAGTCTACATTACTAAAAGCATTGTCACGTCTTTTACCAATTAAAGATGGTGAAATCAAATTAGATGGTGAAAACCTGCATACACAATCAACAAAAGAAGTCGCAAAAAAAATTGCTATTTTACCACAATCGCCAGAGGTCGCTGATGGACTTACGGTTGGAGAGCTTGTTTCTTATGGTCGCTTTCCACATCAAAAAGGATTTGGAAGACTTTCTGCTGAAGATAAAAAAGAGATTGACTGGGCAATGAATGTAACAGGGACTTATGAATTCCGACTACGTTCTATCAATGATTTAAGTGGTGGTCAACGTCAAAGAGTATGGATTGCTATGGCATTAGCACAACGAACAGATATTATTTTCTTAGACGAGCCTACAACATATTTAGATATTTCACACCAATTAGAAATCTTAGAATTAATTACTCAATTAAACCAAGAACAAGGTTGCACTATTATTATGGTGTTACATGATATTAATCAAGCAGTCCGTTTCTCAGATCATCTAATTACGATGAAACATGGAGACATTGTTGCTTCTGGTGATACGGAAGATGTTTTAACTAAAGAAAACTTAGAAAAAGTATTCAATATAGATGTAGAAATTAGTACAGACCCTAGAACAGGGAAACCAATGCTAGTTACCTATGATTTATGTAGAAAAAGCTATTCAGAAATTTAGGTGTAAACATGGCTACGCAAAAAAAAGGAAAATTAAGCTTCACAACAACATTTATAATTAGTTTGATTCTGTTAGTCATTGCTTTGACGGTATCAATATTGATTGGAGATGCTAAAATTCATATTTCAACAATATTTGATGCTATATTCAATTATGATAATAAGAATCAGCAACATAATATCATTAGCGAAATACGCATACCAAGAGATATAGGAGCAATGCTCGTAGGTGTAGCATTGGCGACTTCAGGTGCAGTCATTCAAGGCGTTACTAAAAATGGTTTAGCAGACCCGAGTTTAATCGGATTAAATTCAGGTGCTTCATTTATGTTAGCGCTAACTTTTGCATTTTATCCGACAGCACCATTTATAGTGCTGATGATTGCAGGATTTATCGGTGCTATCATGGGCGGATTTATTGTACTGATGATTGGCAGATCAAGAAGTGATGGTTTTAATCCAATGAGGATTATATTGGCTGGGGCTGCCGTAAGTGCTTTGCTAACAGCTTTAAGTCAAGGTGTAGCGTTATTGTTTAGATTAAATCAAAGTTTAACGTTTTGGAGCGCCGGCGGTGTTTCTGGTACGACTTGGGGACAGCTCGTTTGGGCAGCGCCATTTATCATTATTGCATTGGTTATCATCATTGCGATGAGTAAACATTTAACAATTTTAAATTTAGGTGAAACTTTAGCGATTGGATTGGGACAAAATGTTGCATTAACGCGAGCGATTGCTTTAATTATATCCATGGTTATGGCGGGTATTGCTGTAGCGATGGTTGGTCAAATAGCCTTTGTAGGACTAATGGTCCCGCATATTGTACGTTATTTAGTAGGTACAGACTATGCTCGTGTTCTGCCATTAACTGCTGTTGTTGGTGGCTTATTGCTACTCGTTGCAGATACGTTAGCACGCATGTTAGGTGAAGCTCCAGTAGGTGCAATTATTTCATTTATTGGCGTACCTTACTTCTTGTATTTGGTTAAACGAGGAGGACGCTTTTCATGATAGACCCAAAATTAAGATATAAACAGTTCATTACCATGATTATTCTTATAATATTGATAATATTCGCATGTGCTTGGAGCATGACTTCAGGTGAATATAAGATGTCGATAGGTACTTTTTTTAAAACACTTATAGGTCAAGGTGAATATACTGATACACTGATACTTATGGAATTTCGATTTCCAAGGATGGTTATAACTATTTTAGCCGGAGCTGCATTAGCGATGAGTGGGGCTATTATACAAAGTGTGACTAAAAACCCATTAGCTGAACCTGGCATTTTAGGTATAAATGCGGGAAGTGGGTTTGCCATTGCATTATTTATAGTAGTCGGCCAAGTTAATGCGGATAATTTTGTGTATGTATTACCATTTATAAGTATGATTGGTGGTATACTAACTGCGCTAATTATTTTTTCGTTTAGTTATAATAAAGGTGAAGGTATCACTCCAGCAAGTATGGTGTTAGTAGGTGTAGGTATGGCTACAGCTTTAAGTGGTGGTTCGCTAACACTAATGTCAACATTTGACGAAGATCAATCAGAGTTTATTGCTTCATGGCTTGCAGGTAACATTTGGGGTGATGAATGGGCGTTTGTAATTGCCTTTCTACCTTGGGTCATTGTACTTATACCATTTTTATTGTTAAAAGCGAATGTATTAAATTTATTAAATACACATCAACATATTGCTCAAGGTGTTGGGGTGAAAATTGGTAGAGAACGCATTGTATTATTATTAATAGCAGTAATTCTGTCATCGGCTGCAGTATCTGTTGCGGGAGCTATTGGATTTATAGGATTGTTAGGTCCACATATTGCTAAATCAATTGTTGGCCCGAGACATCAACTATTTTTACCAATTTCTATATTAATAGGTGCATTTTTACTTGTATTAGCAGACACAGTCGGACAAGTGATATTACAACCTTCTGGCATGCCAGCTGGAATTGTTGTATCTATTATTGGTGCGCCTTACTTCTTATATTTAATGTATAAAACAAAATCAGTTTAAGTGCATCAATAAGGTTATCAAATTTTTGTACGTGTTAAATAAGTATGAAAAGAGATGAGCATATCGTTAAAGATGGTTGCAAGTAAAGAATAAATTTCATATATGAGCGGGTTTTAAAATCAATTTTGAAAATGATTGATTGTAGACCCGCTTTTTTTATAAAGAAAAAACCTTTGAGTTGTTAGCGTTTACATTTATGTGTAGGGTATACTATAAGTGAATAGTGAAAATAGGAGGTCCTCATTATGAAAAAGCTCATTAAAGATAAAACACAATTTTTACCAGATATGTTAGATGGTCTTTCGATTTCAAATAAAAATGTCGAAGTAATTGCTGACACAGTAGTAGTGCGTAAACAGAAAAAAGAAAAAGGCGTAGCAATTGTTTCTGGCGGTGGGAGTGGTCATGAACCTGCACATGCAGGGTATGTAGCACAAGGCATGCTAGATGCTGCAGTATGTGGTGAGGTATTTACATCTCCAACACCTGATAAAATTTTAAGTGCAATTAAAGCCGTGGACAACGGAGAAGGTGTACTGCTTGTTGTAAAAAACTATGCAGGTGATGTTATGAATTTCGAAATGGCTCAAGAAATGGCGGAAATGGAAGATATTCAAGTAGAGACAGTAGTGGTCAAGGATGATGTTGCTGTTAGTGATGAAGCGCAACGTAGAGGTGTCGCTGGTACAGTGTTTGTGCATAAAATAGCTGGATATTTAGCTGAAAAGGGAACATCGCTGTCACTAATTAAAGAAAAATTAAATGAATTATTACCAACTATCAAATCAATAGGTATGGCTTTAACACCACCGTTAGTTCCGACGACAGGACAGTATGGTTTCGATATAGATGATGAATCAATGGAAATCGGTATTGGTATACATGGCGAAAAGGGTCTAGCACGTGAAAAAGTTGAAAGTGTAGATATAGTTGTAGAACGATTGATCGCCGAATTATTGAAAGAGGTAGAAGATGAACAACTTATCGTGATGATAAACGGTATGGGAGCTACACCTTTATCTGAACTAAATATTGCAACAAAATACGTGGCACAACAATTAGAAGATAAACAAAAAGATGTGAAATTATGGTTTGTTGGAGACTATATGACTTCATTAGACATGGAAGGTTTATCAATAACCTTTTTACCATTTACAGAAACAGTTTATGAGGCATTGACTGCACCGACAAGTAGTCCATATTTTAATGCGTAAATAACGAATATATAAGACAGGAAGTGAAGAAGAATGAATGTGTCAGAGTTAAAAGAAAAATTGCTTGATTTAGTTGATGTCTTTGAAGAAAAAGAATCATTATTAACAGAATTAGATAGAGCAATTGGTGACGGTGATCATGGCGTGAATATGTTAAGAGGATTTAAAGCCTTACCCGAAAAGCTAGATGATAGCTCTATGTCTGCATTATTAAAATCTACTGGTATGACATTAATGTCTAATATTGGTGGTGCTTCTGGTCCACTTTATGGATTCAGTTTTGTGAAAATGTCTCAAGTTGTAGGCGATGAAATTGACAAAGAAAATTTAAAAACAATGCTTAATACATTTTCCGAGGCAATTGCACAACGTGGTAAAGTTGAACTAAATGAAAAAACGATGTATGACGTTATTGAACGCACTAATGAAGCGATTAATAACGGAGAAACTTTATCATTTGAAGATTTACAATCATTTGCAGAATTCACTAAGGATATAGTAGCTACTAAAGGTAGAGCTGCCTATTTTAAAGAAGCTTCAAAAGGACATGTTGACCCGGGAGCACAGAGTAGTGTATATATTTTAAACGCATTGATAGGAGCTGATTAGTATGACGCAAATTATCATTGTAAGCCATAGTAAAGAGATTGCTGACGGGACTAAAGCGCTGGTAAGTCAAATGGTAGGAGAGGATATCACAATCACGGCACAAGGTGGTGTGAACGGTAAAATCGGAACATCATATGACGATATTCAAGAAATGGTGAATCAAATAGATGATGACACATTATGTTTTTATGACATTGGTTCTGCTGAAATGAATTTAGATTTAGCGATTGAGATGTATGATGGCAAGCATCGTGTAGAAAAAATAGATGCACCGATTGTTGAAGGTACTTTTACTGCAGCTGTAAATATTTCTGTAGGAAATACCGTAGACGAAGTGATAAATGAACTAAATACGAAATTTGGCTAAATGAAAAAATATGGAGTAATGACGCTATTCAAGAAGTTATAATTATATATGTGAGTAGCGTTTGTAATTATAACTTTTTCAAGTAACTTGACAAAAATATTCTTTTTTATATGAATATATAATTAAGATATGGTAAAATGAGACTTAACTATTAAAGAAATCTGGATATCTAGGAGGACATTGCAATGAAAGAATTGATACAAAAGCATGTCTTAAACGGCGAATTTGAATCAGTATACCGTCTTATGTCCCAGACAGATTTTATGGAATTTGAAGAAGCTTATATCTCAAGCGCTCATGAAGTGGAAAGTATCATGTTTTATACATGTATTTTAGATATGATGAAAACTGAAGAAACTGCAGAAATGCATGACTTAGCTTTTCTACTACTCGTTTATCCATTAAGTGAACTACAAGGTGCTTTAGATTCTGCGTATTATCATGCAGATTCATCCATAAAACTTACTGACGGCAAAGAAGTAAAAAGCTTATTACAGATGTTGTTATTACATGCAGTTCCCGAACCAGTCATTTCTGATAAAAAAGCATTAGAGATTTCTCGCCAAATACTTAAACTAGATCCAACGAATAGCGTTGCGCGTAACGTACTTAAAGAAACAGCGAAACGTTTGGATAATGTTGTCGTTGATTTCAATGAACTAAATCGTTTTAAAAATGCACATTAACTTGAGTGATAATTAAATTTTAGTATAGTGTTTAATTCTGATGTAAAAACAAATGTATATGAAAATGACTTTTGAGGCTGAGACAAATGGATTGTCTCAGCCTTTTATGCATGAGCAAAAGGTCAAGTGAAACTAAGCGTTATTTTCTTAAAACATTGGGATGGCTCGTTAGGGTGGTACCATGAAAGTATTTTAAAACAATGAGATTTCTGTTCCGCTCATTTTTATTTTGATATTATCATATGAGTGAAAATAACACTGTAATTTACTTTTTATATTTATTAATTACAGTGGGAGATGAAGAAATGAAAATTTTTTAAAAAAATTTTCATTTTATTTTTAGAATTATCATAAAACTAGAAAATGTATAAAGTTGCAAAATCTTATTATGAATTGTTCATTTTTATAGTGTATCTAGGAATGGATGATATATTTTTAAAAGATAAAATGAATGATTAAAAAGAAATATATTGTTTGACTATTATGTTTAATTTTAATGAATTGTGCAAATCTTAATTTTCTCATGTTGCAAATTACAGTCAGTACGTTATAATTACAAAATGTGTTAACTATGAGGAGGTTATTTATCACATGGGGTTGAATAAAGAAGCTATAAAAATTGGTTTCGCTTATGTCGGTATCGTCGTAGGTGCTGGCTTTTCAACAGGACAGGAAGTTATGCAATTCTTCTCACCATATGGCTTATGGTCATATATTGGTGTTTTACTTTCTGGGCTAATTTTAGGATTTATTGGAAGACAAGTTGCAAAAATTGGGACTGCGTTTGACGCACAAAACCATGAATCAACTTTAGACTATTTATTTGGAAATGCATTCAGTAAAATTGTAGACTATTTACTTATCTTTTTCCTATTTGGTATTTCAGTTACTATGATTGCTGGAGCAGGATCAACATTTCAAGAAAGCTTCGGTGTACCGACGTGGTTAGGTGCATTGATAATGGTAATCGCAATATATATCACACTATTGATGGACTTTAATAAAATTGTACGTGCTTTAGGTATTGTTACGCCATTCTTAATTATATTAGTAGTTATTATTGCTGCGTACTATCTTTTCAATGGTAGTATTTCATTTGGAAAAGTTAACGAAACTGTACCACATGACAGCTTATGGCTAGGTATACTTAAAGGTATTAACTACGGTGGTCTTGCATTTGCTGTAGGATTCAGTACTATTGTCGCTATAGGTGGCGATGCTTCAAGACGTCGCGTTTCAGGCGCTGGCGCGCTATTTGGAGGTATTATTTATACCATATTATTAGCGTTAATTAACTTTGCATTACAGTCTGAATTCCCAAAAATCAAAGATGCAGATATTCCGATGTTAACGTTAGCAAATGCAATTAATCCTTGGATAGCACTTGTGCTATCGGTAATTATGTTAGCAGTAATGTATAATACTATTTTAGGTTTAATGTATTCATTTGCAGCGAGATTTACAGAACCATACAGTAAAAAATATCATATCTTTATCATAGTTATGGTAATTGTGGCTTATGGTTTAAGCTTTGTAGGTTTCGCAGGATTAATTAACTACTTATATCCAATAATGGGATATGTTGGTTTAATTGTTGTTATTGGAGTACTTATTAAGTATTACAGTAGAAAACGACAAAACAAGAAATTTATTGCTTAATCTTTAAAAGTGAAAACATAATTTATATATGATATAGCTCAGCTTGCCAACTTATGCAAGCTGAGTTTTCTAATTCATTATCCCTGTAATACTATTGTGAACTTATTTATTATGGTACAATGCTTCCGAAAGGAAAGGTAATCTATGAAGAAAAAACATAAATGGACCCTTATCACAACTTTTATCATTGTCACTGTTGTAGTAGTTATGGCAGTACTTTTAAAACTACAGTATGATAGACAAAACACGGGTAAAGTACACGAAAAAGTTCAAATTAATAATAAAAATGTGAATGCTTTTACAAATATCACTTATGGTAAAGGATTGCCAAATAGTCGACTTGATATATTAACTCCGAATGAATTAGATCAAGATAATAAACTTCCAGTAATTTTTTGGATGCATGGTGGAGGATTTATTGCAGGAGATAAACAATATAAAAACCCATTATTATCTAAGATTGCTGAACAGGGTTATATTGTGGTAAATATTAATTATGCACTTGCACCAGATTTTAAATATCCTATGCAATTACAACAGATTGATCAAGCGGTGAGTTTTATTAAGAGAAATAAACATGAATTGCCTATTGATTTCAATCAAGTTATCTTTGGTGGAGATTCCGCAGGTGCACAATTATCAAGTCAATTCACAGCGATACAAACGAATGAATCTTTAAGAGAAGACATGAACTTTAAGCAACAATTCGAACCAGATCAACTTAAAGCGGCCATCTTTTTTGGTGGATTTTATGACATGAAAACAGTTAAAGCAACAGAATTCCCAAGAATTCAACTCTTTATGGAAAGCTATACTGGGAAGCGAGATTGGGAACAACAATTTAAGTATATAAGTGAGATGTCTACTATCAATCAAGTTACAGAGGATTATCCTCCAACATTTTTATCAGTGGGTGATGCTGACCCATTTTATAGTCAGAATATTGAATTCTATAAAAAATTAAAGTCAACAGACGTACCAGTTGATACATTATTTTATGACGGTTCACATAAATTGAGACATCAGTATCAATTTCATATGGAATTACCAGAATCGCAGCAAAATATGAAAGACGTCTTAAGGTTTTTAAGTAGAAATACTACTTCCTCAGGTGTTGAAACGGAATATCAATCTGAAGATGCAAATCCAAATGGTGTTGAATTAAACCCGTACTAGCTTATCAGTGGCTAAACATGTTTGAATCAAATAACCTCAACTTTATAAAGATTTTGAAATAAAAAACACTTTCGTTGAATGCAAATGAGATGTATTCATACGGAAGTGTTTTTATTAATATTGAATAGATTCATATTTATTTGTTAGTTTGTTTTAACTATACGTTTGAGAATGAAATAGAAGTATTGGGAGTGACAATCAAAAGATGTTGCGCGCTAAGTTTGTCTTGGTATCATATATAATTCTATAATGATTTTATTGCTAAAATTTTCAAACAGAATGTGTTGTTATTTGGATAATTATCAAAAAACGATTAAACTGCAATTAAGGAAATGTTTACTAACTTATTACATTTAATCTATTAAATTAGTAATTTAGCCATGATATATTTATTATAATATCGATGATCAATAAACAGTTTATCTTTAAGTTCTCCTTCGACTTGATAGTTTGCACTTTTAAATAAATCAACAGCGGTCGTATTTTCGGGAACGACTTCAACTTCAATACGGTGAATGTCATGGTTTAAACACCATGCTTCTATGGAATTAATTAATGATTGTCCTAATCCTTTTTCGCGATAATGCCTTATAACTCCCATAGAAAAATGTGCTTCATGCCGTGTACGTTCGAAATTTTCGGTAGTGACAATTGCAAATCCTACAAGTTCACCGTTGTTTTCTGCAATATAAATTGCATTAGAAGGAGAAGTTATATAATGTTCTAAGGTTGCGATAGCATCCGTATTAGAGGGCGCGTACTCGCCAGGATTGTATATCAAATAATCAGATTCATCATAGATTGTACTTAATAGTTTTATAAAAGGTTCTATATCGTTGATACCAATTTCTCGAATTTGATGAACCATATATGTCCACTCCTCATTTCCAATTTTTAAAACTCAGTTATAGTATAACTTAACATCATTAACATGAATTTACTAGGGAATAATTAAAATAAGAAAAATATATGATAAAGGGTGTCGTATAATGAAACCGAATATATTGCTTGCGGGCGTCACAGGATATATAGGAAAGAATCTAATTGAATCCATTAAAGATGAAGGGGTCTTATACACATTGTCTAAGTATCCTAAAGAAAAAGAATATAAAGAAATTATTTGGCTTGAAAAGGACATTTATAATTATAATGATGTTTTAACTGCTATGGAAGGTATAGACATTGCAATATATTATTTAGACCCAACCAAACATTCTGCTAAATTAACGCATGCAACTGCTAGGGATATCAATTTGATAGCCGCAGATAATTTTGGTAGAGCTACAGCAAAACAAGGTGTGAGTAAGATTATATATATTAGCGGTAGTCGTTTCGATGTTGAAACGAAAAGACGTTTATCGGCATATGGCACTGAAGTAGAAGAGACGACAGCACAAGTGGCACGCCCACACGTAGCAGTTGAGTTACAAACATCGAAATACGATGATGTAAGAAGTGCGCTAAGTATACAATTACCGATGAATTGGACATTAAATCAAATGGTAACATATTATTTTAAATGGTTAGATGAAACGAAAGGAACATTATTACATACAGCAGAACAAGGAGATAATTTTATCGTTTATATGAAAAATAAACGTAATCCTATACAAGTACTACGTAAGGTGAAGACTGAAAAAGATATCATAACGTTGTATCTTGTAAGTGGTAGTATTGTAAAACCTAATTTAAAAAAGCAGGGGAAATTAGAGTTTCGCAAATTAAAAGGTAGTCAACAAGTCATCGTACACCTGTTTGATTATATCCCGAAATTAACTTGGCCAGTATATTATTTATTACAATCACCTTTCCAAGATTTAATGATGAGAGGATTTGAAATTGATTGCCGCATTAAGCATTACCAAGGTCGAATTAATTCTGGAGAAAATATAAAATATACAAAATAGTTGAGGTGAGTTTATGGAAATTTTATTAGTGGAAGATGATATGACTTTATTTAAAGAACTTAGTGAAGAGCTGGAACAGTGGGATTTTAATGTTAATGGTATCGATGATTTTAATCTTGTAATAGAAAAGTTTCAAGAGGTGGATCCAGCAATTGTCATTATGGATGTTAAACTACCAAAATACGATGGATTTTACTGGACGAGAAAGATTCGAGAAATATCAAATACACCAATTTTATTTTTATCCTCAAGAGATAACCCAATGGATCAGGTAATGAGCATGGAATTAGGCGCAGACGACTATGTTCAAAAACCATTTAATACGAATATTTTAATTGCTAAGCTACAAGCGATATATAGACGCGTTTATCAATTTAGTATAGATGAGAAAAGGGTCATAACTTGGCAAGAAGCGACACTCGATCTTACAAAAGATAGTATTAATAAAGATGATCAAGTCATATACTTATCTAAAACAGAAATGATTATTTTAGAGATGTTAGTAAAAAAACAGGATACAATTGTAACCAGAGACACATTGATAACTGCACTTTGGGACGATGAGGCGTTTGTCAGTGATAATACCTTAACTGTAAATGTGAATCGTTTAAGGAAGAAACTTGCAGATATAAATATGAAAGATGCAATTGAAACTAAAATCGGTAAGGGTTACATGGCTCATGGATAGTATTAAATGGGTTTGGTTATTTCTCCGTTCACGGAAAAATTGGATATTTTGGTTACTCATTTTACAATTCATCTTTTTAGGTATTGCTTTTTTAGATTATGATTTAAATGTAAACAGTGTTTTATATATTATTATTTTAAATATAGGATTAAGTTGTATTTTTTTATTATTTACATACTTAAAAGAAGTTAAGTTTTATAAACACTTAGATGATAATATAGAACCCGAAGCGTTAAAGCATAAATCACTGGCAGATACGCCATTTCAACAAGAGATGTTAGAGTATTTATATGATCAAATTACGACACAAAAAAAATTAGTGACTGAACAAAAACAACAAATTAAATCTACTGAAGCTGCGTTAACAGATTTCGTGCATGATATTAAGACACCAGTCACTGCATTGAAATTATTGATTGAAAAAGAAAATGATGATAATAGAAGACGTGCACTACTATTTGAATGGACACGTATCAACGATATGTTAGATAAACATTTGTTTTTGACTCGATTAGAGTCACAAAATAAAGATATGTATTATGAATACGTGTATTTAAAACGCTTAGTCATAGATGAAATACAGATTACTAGATATATTAGCCAAGCGAAAGGCATTGGTTTTGATCTTGAATTTGACGACGATTATAAAGTATATACAGATACTAAATGGTGTCGAATGATGATAAGACAAATTCTTTCTAATGCGATTAAATATAGTGAAAATAGCACAATTTATATAAGTGGAAGGCTGATTGAAAACCATGTGACGTTGGAAATTAAGGATGAAGGCAGGGGAATAAGTAAAAAAGACTTACCAAGAATTTTTGATAAAGGTTTCACCTCAACGAAAAATCGTAATGAAACGACGTCTTCTGGTATAGGGCTATATCTGGTGAAAAATGTAAAAGAAAAATTAGCTATAACTGTTCATATCAATTCTGAAATCAATAAAGGAACGAAAGTACAGTTTGTTTTTCCAAACCAAAACGAAATTGTTGAAAGGTTATCTGATTATTAAATCTGTTCATATGCAATATATGAAAATGCGATGACAAATAAGATGTCTAAATATTGTATTTATCGACTATGGCGAATCAAAATTTACACAAAGTGTAAAAATGCGGAGCTTGTGACATGAATTACGTGGTTAGCGCCAAAGTGGCAATCCCTAATTTTGCTAAAGGGATTGCCATTTTTGTTATTACTCATATTTAGTGTAATTAAAATAAAAAATATATTCGCGTTTGACGTTATTGCGTATTAAGTAAACCTTTGACCAAAATATTTGTTTTCATAAATTTAAAGATAAGCACTACCTTGGAATGATTTTGTGTATGTTAATTTTGAGAAATATAGAAAAATAATTGTTGATTATAAATTGTAATTATGCAATTATTGCTATTGTGCGTTTTGATGTATGAATTTATAAATTTCTAAATCATTTTTGAAAAAATATAAATACGACAGAACGATATACACACAATTATTAATTTAACGAAAATGTAATGTTAAGAATTTGTAAATTTAATTGTAGGATTGTTAAATTTGTGCTATTTTCAAATAAGGACAAATCAACATTTGTGAGATTTTTTAAACCTAGTAAGCAAATACTCATTTACATAATATTAATAAACCAAAAAAAGTAATGGGTGTATTGTAAATCTTGCCAATTTTAATTTGTCTAGAAAAGAATGTAATTTTTTAAATTTATTGAAGGTGATTGTATTGGTCACTGAAAATGGAGGATTTTTTGAATGTTTAACAAGAAAAAAGATAAGTTCATGGTGAAACTTGAAGAAATGGTTTTCAACTTAGACCGTGCAGCAATTGAATTTGGTAAAATGGATTTTAATACACACTTAGACCTTAAAGCATATTCAGATAATATTAAAACATACGAATCACATGGTGATGAGCTTATGCATCAAGTGATTTCGGATTTGAACCAAACATTCATTACACCTATTGAACGTGAGGACATCCTCTCTTTATGTAACGCTATTGATGATGTTTTAGATGCAATTGAAGAAACATCAGCAATGTTTGAAATGTACTCTATAGAATATACAGATGAATATATGGCTGAATTTGTTGATAATATCCAAAAAGCTATTGCTGAAATGAAATTAGCAGTAGGCTTACTTGTCGATAAAAAATTATCTCACATGCGCATTCATTCTATTAATATTAAAGAATTTGAAACTAACTGTGATGGTATATTACGTCAGTCAATTAAACATATTTTTAACAGTGAAACAGATCCTATCACACTTATTAAAATCAAAGAGATTTATGAAAGTCTAGAAGAAATTGCCGATAAATGTCAAGCTGTAGCGAATAACTTTGAAACAATAATAATGAAAAATAGCTAAGGAGTCCTAACTTATGGAATATATTTTGATTATCACAGTAGCTATCGTTATTTTTTCTTTGATATTTGACTTTATCAATGGTTTCCATGATACAGCCAATGCCGTCGCTACTGCTGTTTCAACACGTGCATTAACTCCTAGAACTGCGATTATTTTGGCGTCAGTTATGAACTTTATTGGTGCATTAACATTTACTGGAGTTGCAAGTACGATAACAAAAGATATTGTAGATCCATTTAAATTAGAAAATGGTCTAGTTGTGGTTTTAGCTGCTATTTTGGCAGCAATTATTTGGAATTTAGTAACTTGGTTTTTTGGAATACCTAGTTCATCTTCACATGCATTAATTGGCTCAATCGCTGGTGCAGCAATTGCTTCACAAGGTACATTTGCTGTATTACACTATCAAGGCTTTACAAAAATAATAATTGTATTACTTTTATCACCAGTTATTGCGTTTTGTGTTGGTTTTATTATATATTCAATTGTTAAAGTAGTTTTCAAAAATGCAAATCTTACGAAAGCAAATCGTAATTTTAGATTTTTCCAAATTTTCACTGCTTCATTACAATCATTTTCACATGGTACAAATGATGCACAAAAATCAATGGGTATTATTACTTTAGCGCTTATAGTTGCGAATATCCAAACAGGTACAAGCACCGAGCCTCAACTATGGGTTAAGGTTGCCTGTGCTACTGCGATGGGGTTAGGTACAGCTGTTGGTGGTTGGAAAATCATCAAAACAGTTGGTGGAAACATAATGAAAATACGTCCAGCTAATGGTGCAGCAGCTGATTTATCTTCTGCTTTAACTATTTTTGTTGCGTCATCATTGCATTTTCCACTTTCAACGACGCATGTCGTGTCTTCATCTATATTAGGTGTAGGTTCTTCTAACCGTATTAAAGGTGTGAAATGGAATACTGCACAACGTATGATTATTACTTGGGTAATCACATTACCTATTTCTGCGTTATTAGCCGCTTTAATATATTTTGTAATCAATCTTGTTTTATAAGTATTAACAATGGTTAATAATAAATAACTAAATAAATTTAAGAATGAGTTTAAGACCTACATCTTATTCTTAAGATAAAGGACTAATCTAAATACAATAGGGTTGATCCTTTCAGTCTGCCGACAAAGTCTCTGATTTTGTCGGCAGTTTTTTTGTGCGTGCTTTTCCTTGGGTATTGTCTTACAGCAGTATTCAGCATGTGCACTTCCACAGAAGTCGACTCAAATCACTGTCGAAATTATAATATAAAATAAGCAGTGGTGTTATTTGTTATGTTGAATCAATCAATTGATGAAGGCGATTAATGAAATAATTAAACAAAGGGGTAGAGGAGAGAAAAGGAAAGAAGATAAAAATATGTATCAATTTAAATGAAATAGTAGTACAGATTTAACTCATAAATATATTGATCTAATATGATCACAATTTAGATGAAGGCAGTGAATACTTATCTAATCAAAAAAATGAGTCAAGAGATGAAAATTGAGAAAAAGAAAACGTCAATTTCTATATGTTTTCCATAGAAATTGACGTAATATTTGTTTGATAAAGAGGTTTAAGTCCTTCCTCTTTTTTAATCATCTTTTTGGTTATCTTAATGAATATAATTATAGCTAGAAGCAGTAGATGCTGGAATTGTACGATAATCTACTGTACCTGGAGGTGTATTATAATTCATTTCTGATATTAAAATACTGCCATCAGGATTTACTTGCTCAACATATGCAACGTGACCAATTGGACCTTCATAATTTTGCATGATAGAACCAGCAGTTGGCGTGTTGTTTACTGTATAGCCATCTGCTGCAGCATTGTTAGCCCAGTGATCAGCGTTCCACCAATATGTACTAATTGGTTGTCCAGTTTCTGCTCTACGATTAAATACATGCCATGTACATTGACCCCAATCATATAAATTAGCGTCACTAGCAGAAGTATTACCTGTAGAAGGTGTTTGTGTAGCAGTGTTACCAGAACCACCTGAACCGCCAACACTTGATCCATTTGGAATCGTAAGTGATTGACCTGGATGGATTAAATAACCATTTAGATTATTTTCTGACATTAGTGCATCTACTGAAACACCATAATTGTTAGCAATGATGTTTAATGATTCACCAGATTTAACTGTATGTGAAGAACCACCTGATGTTTGTGAAGAAGTGTTTGAACTTGAGCTTTGACCACTTCCACCAACTTCGATAACTTGTCCCGGAAATACCATATTGTTATCGAGGTTATTGTTTTGTTTAATCTCATCTACTGAAACACCATATTGTTCTGAGATTGTCCATAGTGACTCACCTGATTGTACTGTATGTTGTGTTGATGCTTCAGCTTCATGGTTAGCAATAAACGCTGCTGCACCTGAAGCAGCAGTTACTGCAAATGCGAACTTTTTCAAAAGAACTCCTCCTCACACCTATATAAATAACTCATTTCAAATTATATATATCTGTATTGATTTTCTTTAATTGAATTCATGTTACATACTAACAAAAAATAGGCGACTTGTGTTTATTGTTATAGAGATGTAACATTATTAACATTTTAGTGCGTTGGTATGTAAACATAATAAATACTTTTGTTATGGACTTTAAACGGGGTTTGAGTTTTAGAATTCATTTTAAAATTTATTACTTTGTAACATTTGAAAATGTGTAAATTTCAATTAACTTAAATATCTTTTTAGAATTGATAATAAAATGTTTGATTTAACTTGGAATAGTGAAAATGAAAGTAATACATTTAATCAAAAACAAAACTATAACGACGTTTAAGCACCTTGATTATACAAATCAGCAAATAAATTTCAATTAATGTGTAAAACGTTATAACATCTAAGGAGTGAATTGGTTGGCTGAATCAACACAACAAATTAATCAAAAGCAATCTAAATCTAAAAAGGACAAATCCAAATCCCATGCGTATGGTAAAGTATGGTTATTCTTTGTTTATTATTGGATTATTTTTGGTATTGGCTGTTATTTTGGACAGTTTTTACCTATGGAATGGAGAAAGCCACTATCTATCGTCTTACTCGTATTAGTATTATTTACAGTTTTAACTAATCGTGCACGTAAGTATGGATTGGTTATTTCACATATATATGCCATAGTTGTCGGATTATTGTCCTATGCTACATTTACAGCTTATTTGCAAAATTTAGGGCCAGAAGTGTTTTATAAAAATGTGCTATTAGCAATAGGTGCTTTTATCGCATTTGGTATAATTGGCTATTTCATTGTCGATAACGCTGCAGGTATGGGTAAATACTTATTTGTTACGTTAGTCGCACTGATTGTTGCTGGAATCATCGGTATGTTTGTGCATAATCCAATATTCCATACAATCATTACAGTAGTAGGTTTATTGTTATTCTTATTATATACTATATATGATTTTAATCGTATGAAACGTGGTCAGTTTTCTCCACGAGAAATGGGATTCAATTTATTCATCAATTTATTACACATTATCAAATATGTATTAAGACTAGCGAACAAATTTAAAAAGTAATATATAAGATAAAAATTTACAAACCGTAAGTTATAAATTCTAATAAAAGAAAACCGTAACTGAATTTCTATAAAATTCAGTTACGGTTTTATTAGTTTATTGCCTTTATCTTAACTTTTATTATCATTATTACTTCAGCAAGACCATTGAATAATATTCAGTTTAGATAAGATCGTCGTGTCACGAGAGGTTTAATTTATGATCATATAATAATGTGATATAACAACTTATTTTATCATTAATAAAATATAAAAAGTTTAGAATTAAGGACGATGAATGAAAAATTATGTTGACAAATTAAATTATTATATTCAAAATTATGTAATGATAAAACATGTACTTTGAAACTAAAAAAGTGAATGTTCTATTTTCAAAAGATGAAAATATTAAAGAAATATTCATTTTTATAAAAATGATTTTATGTGTATGGTGTGTAACTGAATATGAGAGAGGTTGGAATATGGAAGTACAGTGCTTAAATATTATTTCTAAAAAATTTTATCCTACTAAACGTGTAACAGATGGCCTACTACTATTACTGCCAATAAAGGGAGTATTAGAGATTCAACAATTTACCGCTAATGTAAAAATTGATACAGAAGTATTAATCGTAAACCATACAGAAATTTTTAGTATTAAACGAAATGAAACAACCATTTTATTATATATTGCGAGTGATTGGTTTTTAGAACGAGGTTATTCATTTTTTGATTATCAATATAACTCCAAGTTGATTCAATCTACAGCACAATTAACAAAATCTTTAATAGAGTTAACGAAACACTACTTAAACCATACATTAAGTTGTGATATTTATGAAAATTACATGGTCAAAATTGTTGAAATTATTGCTAATGAAGCTAAAGTAGATTCGAACTATTTACCCCAGCAAACAGACAACTCATATTTTGGTATTACTGGAGAAATACTAGATTATGTGAGTCGTAATTTGAAACAACCATTAACGTTAAAATCAATTGCCAATCATATTTTTATTTCACAATCAAATATATCTAGTCAATTTTATAGTAAGTTGGATATGAATTTTAAAACTTATGTGGATACATTAAAATTGGCAACATCTATGAAAGAGTTATTGAATGGTCAATATACCATTGGAGAAATATCTGACTTATATGGTTTTAGTAGCGCAGCACTTTACAGTAAAAAATTCAAACAATATTACGGTTATACACCCAATCAATATCGTAAGCTTACGAAATACAATAAAAATTTATATTATCCTTATGAAACACTGGATGACACATTTAAAGATCAAGTAAAATCTCAACTTACTACAAAATTAGCAAATAGTGATGTGCAAAACAATGAAATTACTATTTGCTCTGATTATTTTTCGGATAATCGCAATTCGTCTATAATCATTCAAATTTATACAATAACAGAGTTATACCAATTGTATACTGATCCTAAAATGAGTTATTTGATTGAAAATGACAATCAGGTTTATATTTATTGCAATATAAACGTAAAAGTTTTTCAAAAATACATTTCTGAACAACAAACATATAAAGCGATTGACTTTATCATAAAAAACAATGCACATTTGGTGCTTCAAGTTTATGAAAGTCAAGACATTGAAATATATTTAAATCAGATTTGTAGACCTTATGCGACTTATTTACAAACTAGCACAAACTTCAATCAGGATTTGCTTAATAAGATAACTTATTGTTTTGACTTAAGTACAATGCCGATAAAAGAAATTTATCGTAATATTATCAAAATCAGACAGTTTAGAGAAAATGTGAAATTTGGTATTGATATTACCCAATTATTTAATGAACCTGATACTTTTAAAATGTTGGAAGTACAGTTAAAGAGAATTGGTTTTGATTACTATTGTGTAGATAATCAAAAGCTTTCAACACCAAATTTAAATGATTCTCATGAAATGTTGTTGACGAAAGAAATCTTTAAATTTAATTATATAAGAAAAATAATGTCAGAAATGTGTTTAGAGGAAAGGCATTATTTTTTATTAAATGTAAGAAATAATTTTTTAGTGCATGATGAGTCAATGAATATTATTGAAAGTCCACCATTGTTAGTCGGTGTTTTTAAAAGAATATTAAAACATTTTTCAGGTATCGGTGTAGATCTGATACAGCAAATGAATGGCAATGAATCTTTATACTTATATGATAAAAGTGGTTTCCGCACATTGGTCGGAAGTATGTTTCATCGTTTGATAGAAAAAACGCGCTATAAAGTATATGAACATGATTTTTATACTATTATTGACCAAGTAGATAAAATTAGCGTTTATATAAGCGATTGGCAAATTATGGAAAATGAAGTATCGAATCGTCATGCGACAAAAATGTCAGTTAATATAAATTTTAAAGATTTAAAGTTAAGAAAAAAGCATTTAATTTTTAAAGAGACTTATAACAATGTGCATGGAAATATCAATTGTGTAATACCAGGCAATTTACGTGAGAAATACCAGTGGTCTGATTTATTTATAGAAAAAATAGAAGCGTATAATAAGCCGCTAATTAATGTATTTGAACATCCATTTAATGACAAATCTTTAAGTGTAGCTATCGATTATAACACTGTACACATTATTGATATTTATAAATAAGCATTTGAGCCCGAAATATATAATCAAATTAACATGTTTTACAAAATTTAATTTACTGGTGTTCGTAATAATGACAAAGCTATAAAAATAAATGATAAAGACAGAGTTACTTTTTTTAGAGATAATGAAATTGTATTGCTTACTAGCGTTTGGAGGTGTAGCAACAATGACTGATGAAAAGAAGGCGCAATTATTAAAAATTTATAAAAAATATAATAGAGTAATGTCATATATAGAAAATAAATATAAATTAACAATGAATGATATTGCTATTTTGGAAATAATACAACAAAATTGTAGACAGCAAAACATGCTGATGCAACCATTTTTAAAAATTGCGACGACTGAACTCGATTTGAGCCGGACAAAAGTGTTAGCATCAATTCGACGATTAATTAACCAAGATCGTGTAAGCAAATTACGTTCAACAAAAGATGAGAGAAAAGTGTTTTTATCGATGACGGAAGAGAATAATACGAAGTATCAAACTTTGTTAGATGAAATCGAAGCACAGGTAGACTAAAATATTTAAAAAAGCATAATTACATAAAGATAACGCTTATTCAGTTACAAATATTACAGATTATAACGGTATTGCGTGAACGAATATGAGATATTAATCTCATACTCGATATAAAGGACTTATCCATATTTTGTGGATTAGTCCTTTTTACAATTAAAATGATATAATTTTGATCGCGCTTATTTGTCCGGTTATAGTTTGAGGTTGTAATTCATCGACGTTAAGTTTACATTGGCGCAAGCACATTTCAAACTCGCTTTAAATAAATGACAAAATAGTTAAGCTTACTTGAGAGAATCAATAAAAATATAAGCAAAGTAGCATGTTAATCTATGTGATATAATGAAAATATTGTATAATATGATGTATTGATTTACGCATTTAATTAGAAAGTGAGATGAAATTATGGGACGTAAGTGGAATAATATTAAAGAGAAAAAGGCCCAAAAAGATAAGAATACGAGTAGAATTTATGCTAAATTTGGTAAAGAAATCTATGTAGCAGCTAAATCTGGGGAACCCGATCCAGTTTCAAACCAAGCTTTAAGATTAACATTAGAAAGAGCAAAAACATACTCTGTGCCTAACCACATTATAGATAGAGCTATTGAAAAAGCTAAAGGTGGCGGCGAAGAAAATTACGATGAGTTGCGATATGAAGGGTTCGGTCCGAATGGCTCAATGATAATTGTAGACGCGCTTACTGATAATGTTAATAGAACTGCATCTGATGTTCGTGCTGCATTTGGTAAAAATGGTGGCAATATGGGTGTTTCTGGTTCTGTTGCTTATATGTTTGAACATACTGCCGTATTTGGTGTTGAAGATAAGTCAGCGGATGATGTCTTAGAAAGTTTAATGGAACAAGAGATAGATGTTAGAGATGTCATTGACGAAGATGGTTTAACCATTGTATATGCTGAGCCTGATCAATTTGCGCAAGTACAAGATGCATTACGTGCATCAGGTGTTGAAACATTTAAAGTAGCGGAGTTTGAAATGTTACCACAGTCAGATATTGAATTATCAGCAGAAGATCAAGAAACATTCGAACAATTAATTGATGCATTAGAAGATTTAGAGGATGTACAAAATGTATTCCATAATGTGGATTTGAAATAACATGGATAAAAATCAAGAAGTACAAAAATGGATTGAACAATTACAATTACATCCGCATCCAGAAGGTGGGTATTATAAAGAGACTATAAAAGCGATACCTGATAACTCAAATCAAAGGTCGGCCTATTCGAGTATATATTTTCTTTTAACGCATGATAATATATCACATTTTCATCGAATAGATGCCGATGAAATCTGGTATTACCATTCAGGAGATTCCTTAACTGTTCACATGATACACCCAGACGGCAACTATCAAAAAGTAACAGTAGGTCCTCATATCGAAAATGGTGATGTATTGCAACATGTAGTACCAAAAGGTACGATTTTTGCATCGTCTATTGAAGATTGTGCTGGCTATGCACTTGTGGGTTGCATGTGCCATCCAGCATTTGAATTTATACATTTTGAGTTATTGAGTAAAGAATGGTTAAACGAAACTTACCCTGAGTTAAAACAAATTAACGATCGTTATGCTTTATCATCATTGGACATTAATAGTTAAATATAAAAGCAAACTCGTGTTACTTTCTCATTAAAACAGTTGTGAAAGTAACACGAGTTTTTTAATTAATATTATTTTGAAGTACCAAAAACTTCGTTAGCGATTTCAACAATATAAGCTAACTTTTTCCATTGTTCTTCTTCTGTCAATTTATTGCCTTCTTCTGTAGAAGCAAAACCACATTGCGGACTTAGACAAATTTGTTCTAAATCTATATAATTTTGTGCTTCTTTTACACGTTTTAAAATAGTATCTTTATCTTCTAATTCACCGTTTTTTGAAGTGAATAATCCCAATACTGCAAATGAACGGTCTTTTGGGAAAAATCTTAAGGGTTCGAAATCACCTGAACGTTTATCGTCATATTCTAAGAAGAAACCATCTAATTGTTCTTTGAATAGATACGGTGCGATTGGTTCGTAACCACCAGAAATGGCCCAAGTAGATTGATAATTTCCGCGACAAATATGTGTTGTGATTAATAAATCTTTTGGTAAATCACTGATTGCTTCATTAATCACTTTATAAGCAAGTTGACGCGCAACTTCTTTTTCTGATTCACTTCTATCACGCCCACGTGTGTTTTGTGTTCCAGAAGTCAAGTTTGCCCAATACACATCATCTAGTTGAATATAACGTGCACCAAGCTCATAGAATTTAAGTAAACTATCATGATAAGCCTTTGCTACATCATGTGCAAAATCATTGATGTCAGGATATATCTCTTCGTTTAAAATGTTAGGATGGAATAATTGATTTGGACTTGGAATAGAAACTTTTGCTGTTGCACGACCGTTCACCTTATCATATAAAAATTTAAAGTGTTCAAAATGGGGATGATTTGGATTGAATGCAACTTTATCAACCACTTTGACGTTGTGATTTCTAGTTTCCACACCTTCAAATGTTAAACCTCGCTCAGATGTGTAACCTTCAACACCATCCAAGTTTTCTAAGAAATCAAAATGCCACCAACTTCTGCGGAATTCACCATCAGTAATACTATGTAAGCCAATTTCTAGTTGTTTATCTATGATGCGTTCAATTTCTTCATCTTCTATATTTTTTAAAGTTTGTGCATCTATTTCATTGTTTTGATAATCTTTACGTGCATCTTTTAAGCGTTTTGGACGTAGTAAACTCCCTACGTGATCCGCTCTAAATGGTCTTTGTGTCGTTGACATATGGCTATCTCCCTTTTTTAAAGAATTTTCTGAAAAATATATTAAAAATTTAACAAAATTCTCAACAATTGTCAATTTCGCTTTTGCGCTATGAAATATAGTACAATAAAAATAATTATCTACTCGCTATTAACTAAAAAGTTAAATGTAACAAACATAAGATGACATGTAAGGTTCAGTTTTATATAATAATGACAAGGAGTTGGTGGCAGTGAAAGTAAAATATATTGATAAACGTCACTGGCGTCGCATCATTGACAGAGAGTATACGGAAGTCAAAGTGAATAATAACAAATTTAAAGGTATTATTGGGTTAGTAACGATGAAAAAAGTACGTGAACCACTAGAAGTATCGGTGGTAGGACAAAATATTGTTGTTGCTGATGATAACTATCAGTGGTTACAAATATTACCTGAAAAAAAGCGTTATAGTATCACAGTGATGTTAGACGACAAGGGCAATCCGTTAGAATATTACTTTGACATAAATATAAAAAATGTTACGCAAAAAGGAAATGCGCGTACGATTGATTTATGCTTGGACGTATTAGCATTACCTAGTGGAGCATACGAGCTTGTAGATGAAGACGACTTGTTACGCGCTTTAAATCAAGGACAAATAACGAAGAAACAATATCACGAAGCATACATTATCGCACATCAGTTAATGATTAAAATTGATACAGATTTTACAACGATGCAAGACAAAATTATGTATTGTTTTCATAAAATAAAACAAAAAGCGAATTCTCAAAAGCAATCTTCTTTTAATAAACAAAAATTTAAAGGAAAAAAGCATAAAGACAAAGACTCTGTATACAATGAGACTAAACATAAGCCGATAAAAAAATACAATAAGCATCATAATCATTCTAATCAAAACAAAAATAAATCACATCATAGTAAGATTAAAGATTCAAATGCATCTCAAAAATCTTAAAATTGTGGTAAACAAAATTCCCTATATTAGTCATGCATTAACCATGTTATAGTAAACACTGCGAGAATTGAAGATTACTGAATAAAAGTAATTAACGCAAAGTAGATAAAAGTAAGGCCACCATAAATAAAGATATTTAAGTATTTGTAAAAATAGGGGGATAATTATGAAGATTGACGATTATCGCTTGTTAACTACATTAGATGAGACAAAAACGCTCAGGAAAGCAGCAGAAATTTTATATATCTCTCAACCAGCAGTAACTCAACGATTAAAAGCGATAGAAAATGCATTTGGTGTCGACATATTCATACGTACAAAAAAGCAATTAATAACTACGACTGAGGGTATGATGATTATTGAACACGCGCGCGATATGTTAAATAGAGAGCGTCTATTTTTAGATAAGATGCAAGCACATATCGGCGAAGTAAATGGTACCATCTCCATCGGTTGTTCGTCTTTAATAGGTCAAACGTTGTTGCCAGTTGTATTAAATTTATATACACGACAATTTCCAAATGTAGAAATTCAAGTTCAAGTAGGATCAAGTGAACAAATTAAAGCTAACCATAGAGATTATCATGTGATGATTATTCGTGGTAATAAAATGATGAATTTAAGCAACACACATTTATTTAATGACGAACATTATTTTATCCATCCAAAAAATCGTAATGATGAAGTAGAAAAGATGCCGTTTATCGAATTTCAGGCTGATCCTATATATATTAATCAAATTAAAGAATGGTATGGTAGTCAAATCGGTCAAGATTATCACGCGATGATTACGGTTGATCAAGTGGCGACATGTAAAGAAATGTTATTAAATGGTGTTGGCGTGACCATATTGCCAGAAATAATGATGAAACACTTAGATAAGGAACAATTTGCGTTTCAACGCGTAGATATAGACGATAAACCGCTGATTCGTTCTACTTATTTAAGCTATGATCCAAGCATGTTACAGTTGCCACAAGTTGATTCATTTATTAATTTAATATTGGAATACGTGGAATAATAATTATTCACAATTGAATATTTTGATTCAGTTATAAAAGTAACTTTGCGAAGAGTTATATTGAATTTAATAGGAATAGAGGACGCTAAATGTTTAGTGAATTGTTACATATAAAAAATTATAAATTATTTGTTGTTAATATGATGATGTTAGGTATGGGAATTGCGATCACTGTACCGTATTTGGTATTATTTGCCACAAATGATTTAGGTATGACTTCTACCCAATATGGGTTGTTATTAGCATTAGCTGCAATTAGCCAATTTACTATGAATACAATTGTAGCGCGTTTTTCTGATACACATAGTATCAATAGAAAAACGATTATTATTACTGCACTTTTTATGGGCGCAGTCAGTTTTTCAATTTATTTTTATGTTCATGAGATATGGGTTTTTATAGTAATGTATGCCATTTTTCAAGGTTGTTTTGCCCCGGCTATGCCTCAAATGTATGCGTCAGCGAGAGAATCGATCAATACTTCTACATCAAAGGATAGAGCGAAATTCGCTAACGCTGTATTACGTTCGATGTTTTCATTTGGTTTCTTGTTCGGTCCACTTATAGGTGCGTTGTTACTTAGTTTTAAAGGATATGCAGGTTTATTTGGCGGAACGATAACAATCATATTATTCACACTTTTATTACAAGTTTTTTTCTTTAAAGATATTCAAACAAAGCGTCCGGTAGCAGATAGTACACATGTCGAAGCGGCTGCACCTAATATGCTGCGAGATAAAGTTTTATTTGTACCATTTATGGCTTTTATTTTATTACATATAGGACAATGGATGTATACGTTGAATATGCCATTGTATGTGACGAACTTTTTAAATGAGCCAGAAAGTCGAGTGGGCGTGCTAGCTAGTATTTGTGCAGGACTAGAAGTACCATTTATGGTCATATTAGGTATTTTATCGGCCAAGTTGACTACACGTACGTTACTGATACTTGGAGGTTTGTTTGGAGGATTATTCTATTTTAGTATTGGCGTATTTAACAGTCTTATCATGATGATTGTAGGCCAAGTTTTTCTAGCAATCTTCCTAGCGATTCTACTTGGATTAGGTATAAGTTATTTCCAAGATATTTTACCTGATTTTCCTGGTTATGCATCTACATTATTTGCTAATGCGATGGTGATAGGACAATTATGTGGTAATCTGCTCGGTGGTATAATGAGTCACTGGGTAGGATTAGATAACGTGTTCTTTGTTTCAGCAGGATCAATATTTTTAGGTATGATTTTAATATATTTTACGAAAGAACAAAAATTTACAGAAGAAAGTATGGAGTAGATTGTAATGACATTGATTTTATGGTTATTTATTATAGCAGCATTTGTTTTAGCGTTTATCGGTTTAATTAAACCAATTATACCATCAGTACTTATATTGTGGATTGGTTTCTTAATTTATCAATTCGGCTTTGATAATCATCATTTGTCTTGGATATTTTATGTATCGATGGCATTGTTCACAATATTTATTATTATTGCAGATTTCATTATGAATAAATATTTTGTCAGTAAATTCGGTGGATCAAAATTAAGCGAGTATGCAGCATTGATTGGTGTTATTGTTGGTTGTTTTGTCTTTCCACCATTTGGAATAATCATTATCCCATTTATAGCGGTGCTAGTAGTTGAATTTATACAGGAGCCACACTTTTCTAAAGCTTTAAAGGCAAGTTTTGGTTCAGTTGTAGCATTTTTAGCAAGTTCTATCGCTCAAGCGATAATAATGATTATTATGGTTATTTGGTTTTTCATTGATGCATTATTAATCAATTAATTTACGTAATGAAAGATGTTACAAGAGGCATACAATCTTGGCGAGCGTTACTATAGCATAAATGAATTGGAATATAAGCAATCTTCTTGTTTTCGTTATGACTACTTTAGTATAATCACTCACATGTGTTAAAAAACGGGAATAGGAAGGGAGTCTTAAATGAAATATCCAATTGCTATATGGATGCTCGCAATCGGTGCGTTTGCAATCGGAATGACAGAGTTTGTAATTATGGGTTTATTGCCCAACATCGCTAGAGATTTTGATGTTAGTGTGAGTCAAGCTGGTCAACTGATTACAGGTTACGCCTTAGGTGTTGCGATCGGTGGTCCTATCATTGTAATGTTGACAATTAAATGGAATAGAAAATATTTATTGTTGGCATTAATGGCGATATTTATTATAGGAAACTTTGCAGCATCATTTAGTCCAAATTATGGATTCATGATGACGAGTCGAATTATTACTTCATTAGCGCACGGTTCATTTTTTGGTATAGGTTCAATATTAGCAGCAAGTATGGTTAAACCAGAAAAGCGTGCTAGTGCAATGGCATTAATGTTTATGGGGTTAAGCATGAGTAATATATTAGGCGTGCCATTTGGAACGTTAATTGGCCAAAGCTTTGGTTGGCCAATGACATTTATTATTATATCAATCATCGGAGCATTAGCATTAATAGGTATTATTATATTTGTACCAATGAAAAAAGAAACAGTTAAATCATCTGTATTAAATGAACTAAAAATCTTAAAAGAAAAACGTTTATGGTTAACATTAGCTGTTACATTATTTGGGTTTAGCAGTGTGTTTGCTTACTTTACTTATATATCAACAGTACTTATTGATGTGTCACATGTACAAGAAAATTTAATTTCATATTTATTAATTATATTTGGTATTGGTGTCACATTAGGTAATGTTGTAGGCGGAAAACTTGCAGATTGGAATTTAAATAAAGCATTAAAAATGATATTTAGTGCATTTATTTTATATTTCATCTTATTATATTTTGTGCAAATGAATGGACTCTTAATGGTAGCAGGTATTTTCTTTTTCGGTCTGATCGGATTCAGTATGAGTCCATCACTACAATATAAAAGTACATTAATTTCACAAGATGCACCAACACTTGCGAGTACACTTAACCAATCAGCATTTAATTTAGGAAATGCTTTAGGTGCATTTATCGGAGGTGTCGTGGTAACAAATCTACCAGTTGCATCCTTAAGTTTAATTGCGCCAATATTAACATTAATTGGCCTTATATTCTTATTTATCAATATTGCAGTAGAAAAGAAAGAAAGTATAACAACATAAGTGAAACATAAACTAAAAACACGTCAGCCACTTCTTAAATTTTAGAAGTATGTGCTAACGTGTTTTTAAATTATCTTTATAAAGAAGCATTTGTATTTTTATTAGTAAAGTGATGATCAATATATAATGCTGTTGGAATGAAGATAAAAGAAATAATAATAAAAGTCCAGTTGCTGATTAATATATATGGTCCTACAGTTAAAAATGTCTGTGGAATGAAAAAAACATAAAATATCCCACATACGGATAAAAGTAAAACGAGATATGTTAAAAGCCAAGATAAATGTGATGTACTAAAACAGCGTATTTGTACTGTTTTAAATAACATCCAAATAAAGAAAAAAATGATAGCAATACCTACGATTAATGTGAGCGGAAAAGTATATAGATATAGTCGTTTTGCACCAATAAAAAATCCTGCAAATCCTTTGAGAAAACAAAAAATACCCACAAACAGCAAAATATGACGCATAATATACTTGAAAATATTTCTTATTGTTTCATTTGGTAAACGTCTAAGTTCTCTTTTTGCATGAGCTTTTGGATCATGATCAAAGAATTCCATTGCTAATGCACCATCTTTTTCTGCTTCCAACAACTGATTTAAAACACGATTTAACATTTTTTCAGAATCATGCGGATTAACACTCAAATCTGCTCTAACGTAAGTCATATAATTTTCGAAAGTATCTCGATCTGTATTATTTAAACGTAATGCTTTTACATTGTTTTCACGCATTAATTTATCGGTAGATTTCATCGGCATTTGGCATTCCTTCTTACATATAAAATATATTGATAATGCTAATTATGACTAATATAGTATTATAAATCAATAACACTTTCAAAGGAGTAATAATGGAATATTTAAAACAAACGCAACAACAGTATTTAAATGAAATTGCAGAAATTCATGAACAACAACTTAATGAACAATATGAGCAATATCAAAACACTACTATCTCTGTTGCATTGCGCAAAGAAATGATTGAAAATGGATTAATGGCCAACACAGATGTTGTGATTATCGAAATACAACAACAACAAATGATTGCTTTTATCTGGGCAAGATATTTAAAACAATACCAAAAAGTCATTATTGAAATGATGTATGTTTCAGAAGATTATCGAAATCAAGGTATTGCGAAAGTATTAAAAAAAGAAGTGGAAATATGGGCGCATGCCAAAGGTGCTTTAGAAATCGAAAGCACAGTAGTCAACCACAATAACGCAATGAAAGATTTGAATTTTAAACTTGGATATCATATAAGTACAGTAACTATGAATAAAAGATTAATAATAAATAATGAAGATATTTAAAAATAATGATAAAATTATATTATTATTATGAAATTAACAAAAGGAGTTCTTACATGAAAAAATGTTTAGCACTCATACTTGCGTCCACTGTGTTACTTACAGCCTGTGGAAAAAATGATGAAAAAGCAACGTTAGAGAAAGATATTGATAAATTAGAAAAGCAAAATAAAGATTTGAAAAAACAAAAAAAAGATTTAGAAAAACAAAAAGATAAACTCCAAGATAAGTCAAAAAATTTAGAAAAAGATGTTAACGCTGAAACATAGGCTTCTAAATTTATTTCTTTACAAAATGATTTTATGCAATATTTCCCAGGAAATTATTGTACTATCGTTTTACAAATTGTTATAATGGGTATCATTAACGTAATGAACATAAAAAGTTTCAAAAAATAGATTTGAAATTATAAGTCAGTTGTCTAGCAATACTTTTATATCAAGCGTGACTTTATAATGAATCATTTATTATACACAGTTTTTAAATAATCATTTTTCATTAGGAGAAAGAGGGAATAACGATGCATGAAAAAGATTTTGTATTACTAGAAGGGCGTTCAATTACGCTTCCAGAGTTAGGTAGAGAAATTGAAAGTATAACTGGTAGAGAAATCAAAGATTCAACGGGTGAAATTAAACGTGTTATTGCACATTTACCAAACTTTGAATCCGATACTGATACATTTGTAGCTACTTACAAATTAAATCATAAAAATGATTTTATAGATGCAACATTTACCGCACCAAAAAGTGAACGTGGTCGGTTAAAAGAAGTGGCTGTAAATGTTGAATTGATTAGTTATATTTCAAGAGCATAAGCAAAGCTTAATCCATGTGATAGCGCGGTATGAGAATAATCATAACGCGTTATTTTCTATAGAAATTTAATTTCCAGTTTAGAGGTGTAACAGTATGACAGTTTATATAGAAACTGAGCGTTTAAGGTTACGGGACTGGCAAGCAGAAGATTTACTTCCATTTCAACAGATGAATGCGAATCATCAAGTCCGTAGATATTTCCCGAGTTTACTAAGCTATCGACGTTCAGAACATGATATGAAAAAGATGAATGACATTATTATAAATCATGGTATAGGACTTTTTGCTGTTGAATTAAAAGAAACAAATGGATGGCTTGGTTTTATTGGATTGAACTATGTACCTAAAGACAGCAAATATACGTTTGATGAGCTACCATTCTATGAAATTGGCTGGCGTTTAATCCCTGAAGTATGGGGGAATGGTTTCGCAACTGAAGGTGCAGAAGCGGTACTCCAATATGCAAAACAGCATGGTATTAATGACGTATATGCATTTACTTCAGAAAATAATGCACCTTCACGTAAGGTTATGGAAAAAATAGGTATGGAATTATATGATTTCTTTGAATATCCAGAATTAAGCAAATACCATCCGCTTAAAAGACATGTTAGGTATTATAAAGATCTGACAAAACAAGCAAAATAAAATATTAAATAAAGTAGTGAGACATAAATCTCATTCTTATAAAAAAGGCTAATCCATATGAAAATGGATGAGTCTTTTATTTATTATGATTTTGACCGTGCATGCTTGCCTGGGGATATGATTCGAGCCAGTAGTCTCTCACTCATATCATTTCCCTAGGCGTCCGCACGGTACAAATTCACAATGAATAACCATGTTTTAATTATATTTTGTTTTGTGTTTGGTTTTTAATGAGGTGACTCAATTTTTGTAATGCAACATCAATATCTTCAATGTTTATATAAGAATATGAAAACCTTATGTGATATTGAGCGTTTTTATCATAAATTTCACCGGGGTGAATTAAAATTTGATTTTGAATCGCTAAATCGAATAGTGTCTTCATGTTTACTGGCACATTCAATTTGAACCAAATATAATAAGAACCTTTAGGTATAGACCACGTACCTAATTCTTGAAAATGTTGATTTAAGGATTTTATAAATTTATTACGTCTCTCTAAAAGCGCTTGTTTTAAATATTTTAAATGTTGTTCATGGTATATGGGATTATTTAACCACTCAGTTGCGATAAATTGTGATAGTGAACTGGCACCATAATCATTTTGCATTTTTAAATCAGCTAAATGCATAACAACGGAAGGTTTACCTATAATCCATCCTACTCTTAAACCGGGGCTCACTGTTTTGGATAAACTACTCATATATAAAATATTATCGTTCTCTTCCAATGATTTTAAAGGTCGAGGGCGAAGACCTTCGAACCACAAGTCGCCGTATACATCATCTTCAACAATAGGGATACCTGCTTGTTGGCATTGTTGAATTAATTTATATTTTTCTGCTTGGGTATATGAATGTTGTGTGGGGTTATGTAAAGTCGGTATACAATAAAAGATACTATTTTTATATAACGTTTTTGCATTAAAAATAGTATTTATTTGTTGTTTTATTTTAGAAATCGGTAAAAAGTTAAGGTCTGCTCGAATATTATGCCATGTATGTACAGAATTTATATATGAAGGTGTTTCTATAATAATCTTTGAATTTGGTATGAGTAAACCGTCAGCGATTAGTTTTAATCCCTGCAATGCACCTGAAGTGATACAAATGTTTTCTTCATTACACGTAATCCCCAATTTTTTAACATGATTTACAATCGCTTTTCTTAAATTCAAATTACCTAAAGGGTGTTCATAATTGGTTTTTAGAGCAGTTGTCGTTTGTTTTGAAAATATATCTCGAAATTGCTTGTTTGGGATTAAATGTGGACTAAGTTCACCAGTACTTAACCGTATTATGTGCGCATCGAATTCTAATTCGTTAATTCGTTGTATAAAGTATTGGTTATTCTTTGAAGCGCTATTTTTAATATAGTCATGCCAATTCATATTATGGTTGATATATGTATTCCAATTGCTTTTTGAAACGTATAACCCTTTACGTGCTTTGCTTTCTAATACTCCATAACTTTGTAGTATTTCTAAAGACTGAATAATAGTTGAACGATTGACACGATATTGAGTAGCCAAATTCCTCTGAGAAGGTAATTTCATACCTGCTTCTAAATCACCAGTTTTAATCTTTGAAAGTATATCATCAATAATTTCTTTGTATTTTGGCGTGAACATGTTAAATCTCCTTTAAATGATTGGTTGGCTTTTTAATTTATAACTGGTTGGTAAAAATCAATTGAATATATTGTATCATGATTATATACAGAATCACGCTCCGTATTTATATTTGAATATTTAATGCGTATTATTTTGTAGAAGATTAATTCATTCAGTCGAAAGCATCAGTATAATGTGTGAATTAAAGCGAAATGATGGTTAGTAGTAATTGATTGTGAATGGCTAAATATACCTGCTAGTTAAGTTCGAGAGAAGGGGAAACTGGTATGGTTTAATGATGATTTTGTTATTCAGAAAGAGGAGATAATATGTTTCAACCAATGATTCATGGTTTGTTTTTAGCTTTAGGTTTAATTTTACCTTTAGGTGCACAAAATGTATTTGTATTTAATCAAGGAGCAAACCAAAAACAATTCATTAAGACAATTCCAGTGATCATAGCAGCAGGGCTATGCGATACATTATTAATTGTATTAGCTGTATTAGGTGTGTCAGTTATATTACTGTCACAACCAATGTTACAAATTGTAATTTATTGTATTGGTTTTATTTTTCTTATTTATATGGCTTGGTCATTATGGAAAGAGAAACCTCAAGCGCTTGATCGTTATCAATCAATGTCTGCGCGAAAGCAAATTGGTTTTGCTTTGTCTGTTTCATTACTGAACCCTCATGCAATTATGGATACCATTGGTGTTATAGGTACGAACGCAGCAATATATGAAGGTACAGATAAAATGTTTTTTACCATAACTACAATCATTGTTTCTTGGTTTTGGTTTATATTTTTGGCTATTGCTGGCAAAGTCGTAGGTAATATTGATAAAACTGGAAAATATATCTTAATATTAAATAAATTTTCAGCAATGATTATTGTGATAGTTGCATGTATCATATTAAAACAATTATTAGTAATACTATTTTAAACATAAGAAAAGCAGAGATAATTGCATCGTAATGCATACATATCTCTGCTTTTAAAGTTAATCGTAACTTCTAACACCTAAAGGCTTATAGTTATGAATCGTTTCGAACAGCTCTTCAGGATTGTTACATAGTGGTGCAAGTGATTGATATTTTTTATCGATAAATCCCTCATGAATCATATGATCAATCAATGTTTGTAAAGGCTCGAAAAAACTGTTGATATTATAGATAGCGATTGGCTTTTCATGAATACCAATTTGTGACCAACTATACATTTCAAAAAATTCTTCTAAAGAGCCAGCGCCTCCTGGGGCCATGACAAATGCATCTGCTAATTCTGCCATTTTGTTTTTTCTTTCATGCATAGAATCAACTAATATGAGTTCACTTAGTCTAGTACTAGTAATTTCACGTTCGTTTAACATATTGGGCATAACACCAATGGCACTACCACCATGATCTAATACACCATCTTGAATTGCTCCCATAATACCAACAGAACCAGCACCAAATACCAGTTCATAATTATGTTTAGCCATATAAGTGCCTAACTGATAAGCTTCTTTCATGTAGGATGCGTCTTTACCTTTACTTGCACCACAATAAACAGCAATTTTTTTCATACTCTATTCCTCCGTAAATAATGACAAATCATTAATTATAGACAAAAAATTTTGTTCAAATATCGCAATGTCATCTGCTGTAAAAGCAGAAGGACCTTTAGTACGCCCGCCACTTTTTCGGAATTGTGCACTAGCATGTCGTTGTTCTAACAAGGTGTTGATATTATTTTGATTGAACACAAACCCTTTATGGTGCATAACAACTTTAGCTTTATTTAATAATAAACTCGCAAGTCCATAATCTTGTGTTATTACAATATCTTCTGATTGAGTGATTTTAACTATTTTATAATCGACCGCATCTGGGCCGTCATCAACATAAATGATATTGACGTGATCAGGTTGTACTTTTGAAGAAAAATGACTAAAGCTTCGAACGACGGTAACAAAGATGCTTGTCCCTTTCGTCAATTCAACAACAGAATTGGTAACAGGACAAGCATCTCCATCAATGATGACTTGAGTCATAATAATTATTTACCTTTTTCTTCATTGTTTTGTTTAACAATGCTTTTAGCAACATAATTTTTTTACTTTTTGAATTCCGCTAAACGATCTTTTTTATTTTTATCGCGAGCTTTGTCTTCTTCTTTATGACGTTTATCTATATTTTTTTGTAATTTCTTATTGAATTTATTTATTTCTTTGCGATTTTCTTTTTCAAGTTTTTCGCCTTTTTGTTCTGTTTCTTTGTCTAGTTTTCCTGGAGTCATGCCAACTTTTTCCATGTGTTTGTTAGATTTTTTCATAGATTGAATACGTTGTTTTTCATTTTCTTGACGTTTCTTATCTTCTTCATTGTGGCGTTTGTCTATATTTTTCTGTAATTTCTTATTCATTTTCTCTGCTTCTTTACGATTTTCTTTTTCAAGTTTTTCGCCTTTTTTCTCAATATAAGCAGGATCGTGCTCTTTAGCAATACGTTTTAGTTCGCGTTTTTGATCTATATTATGTTTTTTATCAATAACATAATCTTTTGCGTTTGAAGATTTATCTACTACTGTATCTTTAATTTGAACAGATTTGTTTGCTACGGTTTTTGAAGCTTTAGCAGTTGCATCACTGGCTTTTTTAACATCTGGATGATCTTTAATACGTTTACGTTCAACGATTAACGGTACTAAAAACACAGGCGCTACTGTGATGATTGTTTTAATTAATTGCTTTTTGTCCATACTCGTTGCCTCCAATAATTTTATACTATCTACTTATTACCCCATAATACATCATAATAAACGGTAAATACACGTTCTTTCATGGATTTATTGCTATAATTTTAGAAATGAAATTTAAGAAGAGGCTGGACAAATTATTTGTCTCAGCCTCTAACCATTTTACTGTCCACTGATTCCCTGGCCTATACCAAAGCCGAAGTAAAGGATTGCGATTATAATAACTAACACAATTCTATAAATGGCAAATGGAATCAATTTTATTTTACTAATTAAGAATAAGAATGTTTTAATGGCAATTAAACCAACGATAAATGCTGTGATAAACCCTAGGAAGTAAAAACCAATGTGGTTTAAATGAATATATTCAAAGTTTTTAACTAGTGATAAACCACTTGCTGCTAACATCACAGGAACTGCCATAATAAATGTGAAATCAGAAGCAGATTTATGGTTCATTTTCATAAGTACACCTGTTGAAATTGTAGAACCAGATCTACTGAAACCAGGCCACATAGCGATAGCTTGAGATAAACCAATTACAAAAGCTTGGAAATAATTAATTTGATCTACTGTTTGTGGATTCGTAACTTTTTTACTGTATATATCTGCAATAATCATATATATTGCCCCGATAAATAATCCAATCATGACTGTTGGGACACTAAATAAATATTTTTCAATAACATCGTCAAACATTAAACCAAGGATACCGGCTGGAATCATACCCACAATGATGTGGAGTAAGTTTAAGCGTTTTGGTTTTTGACCGATACCATCGATGGGCTCAGATCTATATTTACCTATATGTAACATTTCAAAATAACGTTCACGGAATACCCAGGCTCCTGCGAACACAGAACCGAGCTGAATCACAATTTTAAAGGTGAATGCAGATTCAGAGCCTAAAAATTGAGTTGATTTTAACCACATATCATCTACAAGAATCATATGACCAGTAGAAGATACAGGTGCAAACTCAGTTAATCCTTCGACAATTCCTAGAATGATTCCTTTTATCAATTCAAGCAATATCATAATTAACCTACTTTCATAATATGGATTATAGTTTATTCATTTTCATTTTATAATAATAGCACATTAAAATTATAAAGTGCCATAGATAAATAAGATTTTGGACTAAAGACTGAGGAAAAAGGTACTTACTTCAGTTAATGGAGGCGAAAAGTATATCATTATAAATTTCCATTAGAACGGCAAAATATTTTTTAGGAAACTTTATTTATAATTTAATAAGTTTATAATGATGAAAAGTTTACTGTTTATGTTTAAAATTTAATGATTTAATCGTTTAATTATAATTATGGCAAAAATATGAATTAAGTAAATAAAAATGTATTAATTTTTGAGCCAATTCATTTCATTTTAATACAATCCATATATAATATGAACCAGGTGATATTTGTGAAAAGATTAACAAGTTTAGCGATGAAGTATAAAATTTATCCAATATTAATGTTTGTAATCAGTACAGTATTAGCGATTACTGTAGTCATTCAGAACGTTGCTATAGCAGAAATTTTAAATGCAATGTTACGCAATACACATCAAGATTTGTTAATTTTACTACTAGTGACATTAATTATTTTATTAGCAAGAGCGACATTTAATACAATAAATCAAATGATAGGTAATCGTATGTCTGCTCGCGTTAAATATGACTTACGACGTCAATTGATTTTGAATAAATCGTCAGAACCCATTGGTGTTCAAATAAATACACTAACTGAAAATATAGATGGCATAGTACCATTTTTTAATAGTTACTTTCCTCAGGTTTTTAAGTCAATGATGATACCGCTATTTATCATAATTGCAATGTGCTTCATACATTTGAACACTGCTTTAATTATGATTGTAACTGCACCATTTATACCAATGTTTTATATCATTTTTGGGTTGAAAACACGTGATGAGTCAAAAGATAAAATGACCTATTTAAATCAATTTAGTCAGCAGTTTTTAAACAAAATAAAAGGGCTGATTACGCTCAAATTATTTAATAAAACTGAGGCTACAGAACAGTCTTTATATGAAGAAAGTACAACATTTCGAAATTTAACGATGCGTATTTTAAGAAGCGCCTTTTTATCGGGATTGATGTTGGAGTTTATCAGTATGCTAGGTATTGGCCTTGTTGCTTTAGAAGCGGGTCTAGGATTGATATTGTTTGATAGTATAGATTTTAAAACGGCAGCTATAGCAATCATATTAGCCCCTGAATTTTATAATGCTATTAAAGATTTAGGTCAATCTTTTCATACTGGAAAGCAAAGTGAAGGATCAAGTGATGTTGTCTTCGATTTATTAGATCGACAAGAGCGATATGTAAAATCACAAGTGCAAACGAATAGTTATCAAAAGCCATTAATACAACTTGAGCATGTGTATTATAAATATGACGACACACAACATCATGCTTTGGAAGATATCAATCTTAGTATTTATGATGGAGAACATATTGCATTAATTGGAAAAAGTGGGGCTGGAAAGTCTACTTTAGCCCAAGTTATAGCACAACATTTTAAACCGCAATATGGCTCTGTGATCTATAAACAACAATTAAAAATTGGTTTTTTAAGTCAGCATCCATATATTTTTAACGCATCTATTAGAGATAATATGACCATGTTCCAAAAAATTGATGAAGATAAAATTTTAGAAGCGCTTGACGATGTTAACTTAAAACAGGTTGTCAATGCGTTAGAAAACGGTATTGATACTTGGATTGGTGAAGGTGGAGAGATGCTCTCTGGAGGACAGATGCGAAGAATTGAACTGTCACGTTTGTTATTATTACAACCTGATGTATTGATATTTGATGAACCTGCAACGGGATTGGATGTACAAACAGAACATGTCATTCAATCTGTGATAAACAAAAAGTTTAAAAATACGACTATCATCACTATCGCACATAGAGAAAATACCATAAAAAATGCAGATAGACGTATAAAGATTAATGAGGGTTCTGTTGAGTCTATAAAAGTAATCAAGCAAAATGCGTATAAAGGTGGTGACTTGTGTTGAGACCACATATTCAATTTAAGTTAGATAAAGATTTAATTTTATCTATCATTGTAGGTATATTAGGCAGTTTAACTGCATTAAGCATGTTTTTCTTAAGTGGTTATATGGTAACGCAAAGTGCTTTAGGTGCACCATTATTTGCTTTAATGGTTTTAATTGTTTCTGTTAAAATGTTTGGATTTATACGTGCTGTTGCAAGATATATCGAACGATTATTATCTCACAAAGCAACATTTACTATGTTGAGAAATGTGAGGGTGCAATTTTTCAAAAATATTATACCTGTCGTACCAGACGTGTATAGAAAATTTAAATCCAGTGATTTACTTGGCCGTATGGTTGGTAGTGTGGAAGCACTACAAAATATTTATTTAAGAGTTTATTATCCACCAGTAGTCATTGGCTTAACGGCGTTGATTGCAATGGTTGTGACTTTTTATTTCTCATTTGTTCATGCAATTATCATCTTTATTAGTATGTTGATAACATTGGTTTTAATTCCTTGGTTAAGCGCGAAAAAGGCACAATTATTAAAAAGGGATGTTAATCGTATACAAGATCAATTTTTAAATCAATTTTACGATTATAAAGAAGGGTATCAAGAACTTGCACGATTTGACCAAACAGAATATTATCAGCATCAGGTTTTAGAACAATTGAATGCGTATGAACAAGCACAAGCAAAAGAACAACGCTTTTTATCGTTGTATGAATATAGCTTAAATCTGGTTTCAATGATTGCTTTATTTGCAACTTTATATTTGGGTGTCACACAAGTGCAAAATCAACAGCTAGATGTTGTTTACTTAACAAGTATTGTTTTGATGATGTTAACATTATTTGAACAAGCAATTCCTATGAGTAATGTGGCTTATTATAAAGCGGATACGGATGAAGCTTTAAACAATATCAATGAAGTTATTGCACACCCAATTCAACAAGGCAATCAACCACTATCATTGGATAATGCTGTACATCAACCATTAGTAGAAGTTCAAAATGTTGATTTTAAATATTGGAATCAATCGAATTACACTTTAAAAAAAGTACAGCTGAGTGTGCAAGAAGGTGAACATGTTGCAATTATTGGTCCTTCTGGTTCAGGTAAGAGTACCTTATTACAATTAATGTTAGGTCTCTATCAAAGTGAAGATGGTATGGTTTTAATAAATAATCAAGATATTACAAGCATTTTAGATTTAGATAAATACAGTTCGATTAATGCTCTATTACAGTCACAACAATTATTTGATGGTACAGTACGTGATAATTTATTCACTGATCAAGAAGATGCAGTAATCGAAGATGTTTTTGATACACTAGGTTTATCACACATTGATTTAGATAGACACATCACACTTTCAGGTAATACACTATCTGGTGGTGAAATTCAAAGAATTGGTATTGCTAGATTATTATTAAAAGAGGCTCCGATTTGGGTGCTTGATGAACCTACTACAGCGCTAGATATTTATCATACAAATCTTGTGATGGATGAAATTCACAAACAATCTCAAACATTAATCGTTGCAACACATGATTTACGATTACTACCCAAATTTGATAAAATCATGGTTATGGTTGACGGGGAAATCATAGAATATGGAGATTACCAATCGTTACTATCAAACAAAGGCTATTTATATCAAATGGTCATGTTAAATCAAGCGTGACTTTTTAATAAAAAGTAGCAAATAAGTACTTGATTTGTAAGTGGAAAATGTTAAAAATTTAATATGAATCTCTTACAAATGAACGAATCACTGAAGTATTTGTGCAGAAATGTATAATTACTTCAGTGATTTATTAATAGTATTTAAAAAAGGGGCGGGATAGAAATCTAATTTTATTAAAAGATTCCTCCTTCCACCCTCGTAAGAATGACTAGCATTGAAAAAAGTATAAAATGATTACCTGAGCAGTCGCTCATGCATAAGCCCCACTAACCCAACAAGTTGGGAAGTGGGGCTTTACAATAAGAAAGAGTCTAGGACAATTCAATGCTGTCCCAGACTCTAGCTTTAAATTAATATATTTAATTAATCAATTTCATATAGTTTTACTTTAACATTAGAAATTTAGCATTATTTTGCTTTTTCTTCAGTAAAGGCATTAATTACTTTTGAAAGTAATCGATTTAGTTCTTTGTTTTCTTCTGCGCTAAGTGAAGATGCAACTGCCACATCTTGGCATGCTGTATCCAATTCAGGTCGAATTGCTTCACTTTTATCTGTTAAGTGGATAAACACTTCACGTTGATCTACTTCAGAACGTTCACGTTTAATTAAATCAACTTGCTCCATTCTTTTTAGTAATGGAGATACAGTACCTGTATCAAGTGCTAATTCAGTTACGACTTTTTTCACGTTAACAGGTGAATCAGCCCATAAGATTGTTAAAACTAAAAACTGTGGATATGTTAATTTGTATTTTTTAAAGACATTGTTAGAGTAGTAGCGATTTACTTGTCTTTGAGCATTATACAAACTGAAACATAATTGATCCTTTAAATTAAGTGGTTCAGACATAAAGTTCTCCTCCAGACATTCTATCCGTTTTGTTCTTTCTGTTTCGGATTTGAATCCGTCTATTGTTGTGTTACACTTCCTCAAGCATACTTTCACACTGTGCCATGCTAAAATAAAGTATGTATAAAGTTTAGAAGAAAGTCAACATTTTATCAAGTGAAAGGTTAATTATAAGAATAATTAAGGTTTTACGCAAACATTTTTATTTATGAAATGAGTGAGTATATGAAAAATATTAACAATCAGAAAACCAAAATTACGATTATTACAGGATTTCTAGGAAGTGGTAAAACAACTTTCCTCAGTAAATATATAAAATATTTACAAAAAAGCAATGAAAATCCGGGCGTAATCGTAAATGAATACGGTAATTTAGATATAGATAGCTATGCTATTAGCAATGATATTGAGGTTGTGTCAATATTAAATGGTTGCGTATGTTGTGATATGCAACTAGATTTAATAAAACAATTAAAACATTTTCTAAGCAAAAGTGCAATGCGCCATATAATAATTGAGGCGACAGGTTTAGCACATCCAATTGAAATTATTGCGGCATGTCAGGATCCTGAAATCATTGAACAAGTCGACCAACCTACAGTTATAGGATTGGTGGATGGGCCTCGCTTCTTAAATCGTTTTCAATATACCAACCATACAATTCAATTGATGGAAGAACAATTATCTGTGTGTCATGACATAGTGATGAACAAAATGGACCTCATTGATAATCATGCACATGATATTGATGAAGCAATTCACAAAATTAATCCAACAGCATCTAAATATTTTACTACATATGCAGATATGGATATGAATCAAATTAGTTCGGTTGCAAATGGAAATCAAATGAAAATAAATTCCCATGTACATCATCATGGTATAAATCGTATACATTATCATTTTTCTGGACCGATTAATAGACAATTATTTTATCAATTTATTTTACGGTTACCAGATAATGTTCTAAGATTAAAGGGATATGTGAAATTTAAAGATGTACCCGAAGATATTTATGAATTTCAATATGCTTTTAGGTTGCCAGATTATCAAACGATTGATAAAGAAGTGTCCTTGACGATAGTTATTATTGATGAGCAATTAGATGTAAATAAACTACGAAATCAATTAGATATGCTACAATTTACCTAATTTAAATTAATGTAATGAAGAAGGGGGTTTGATTCACTATGGAAAGAGTGAAGATTAACCAACATGTATCCTTTTCAAATGTAATACAAGGATTTTGGAGAGCAAAAGATTGGAATTGGACACCACAACAGTTAAATCGCTATATTAATGAACTAGTTGAACGTGGTATTACTACGATGGATCACGCAGATATATACGGTGATTATAGTTGTGAAGGAATTTTTGGAGAAGCGCTTAAATTATCACCTAATCTACGTGAACATCTTGAAATTGTTTCTAAATGTGGCATCGTATTGCCATCAGACCATTTAGCGGCAGCAGATGGACATCGATACGATCATAGTAAAAAACATATCACAGAAACTGTGGAACGTTCTCTCAAACAATTACAAGTAGAACAACTAGATTCATTACTGATTCATAGGCCATCACCATTGATGGATCCACATGAAATCACAGAAGCTGTTAAATCTTTAGTTAAAGAAGGAAAAATCAAATCGTTTGGAGTATCAAATTTCAACAAATCGCAGTATGATTTATTAAGTAAATGTTTAGTTTGTGATAAATTACATATTACTTTAAATCAATTAGAAGTTTCTCCTTATACGTTAGATGCAATTGAAGATGGAACCATTAACTATATGTACAAAGATGATGTTAAAATAATGTCATGGAGTCCATTGGCTGGAGGAAAACTGTTTGATCTTGAAGATGAAAAAACAGCAAGAATTACTGCGATTATATCTCCATTGGCACAAAAGTATAATGTTACGACAACTGCAATTATTATGTCTTGGTTAAAGAAACATCCAGCTTCAATCATGCCAGTGTTAGGCACGCAAAAGATTAATCGTATTGATGAAGCATTACAAGGTATGGCAATAACGTTAACTGACCAAGAGTGGTTTGATATTTATACAGCTTCCTTAGGTCATGATATTCCTTAGATTTTAATTTAGAAGGAGCGTAGAACATGAGTAATCAAAGTGAACAACACCTTAGAAATCAGTTTAGATTTCAACGCAATTTTATTAATTTTCCTTTTTTGGGTTTTGCAATAGTAATTGCTTTATTAAACATAATATATCCTGATATTAATTTAATGATGACATTATTTGGCCTGTTCTTTTTTTACAATGGTGCGATATTGTTTGTTGCGTTTATTAAACATTATAAACGCGTTATGGTATTAGCAATCATCTTAACCTTATTATCATTAGCACTATTTGGAATGACGATGTATTTATATGCTAAATCAAATAATTTACTATAATGTTCAATATTATTTGATTTAAATAATTAGGAGGGCATACATGGAGCAATGGATCACTCACTTTATGGAACAATATGGTTATTGGGGAATTGCTTTTCTAATATTTTTCGAGAATATCTTTCCACTTATACCATCTGAAATCATCTTAACCTTTGGTGGTTTTATGACTACACACTCTAACTTGAATTTTATTGGTGTAACACTAACATCAACTGTGGGATCTGTTGTTGGAGCGATTGTCCTTTATGGCATTGGTGCTTGGATAGGAGAGCGAAATTTATATAAAGTTGTAGATCGTTATGGAAAAATCATACGAGTAAAAAGAAGTGATTTAGATAAAACACTGCAATGGTTTGAACAATACGGTTATTGGACGATATTTTTCTGTCGATTTGTACCGCTTTTAAGAAGTTTAATTTCAATTCCAGCCGGTTTAACACGTATGAACATGCCTTTGTTTTTATTATTTACAACAATTGGTACATTGATTTGGAATATCGTTTTAATTTATTTAGGACAAACAGTTGGTAGCAATTGGCATGTTATCGTGCACTATATGGATATTTACTCTAAAATTATTTATATCGTACTTATTATTCTAGCTGTTTTTATTATTTGGAAGTGGTTGAAACGCCAACGAAAACATAAGTGAAAGTGATGATAGTTAAACGAACTAACTCAATAAATTGAGAAGTGATTTAAGGATTACCTGAGCTAGCGCTCATGCATAAGTCCCACTAACTCAATAAATTGAGAAGTGGGACTAAAAAATACTGAGACAATTCATTTGTCTAGCATTATAAGGGGGCTGACATTATGACAAAACAAAAGATTTCTATTATAGGTGCTGGTAATACAGGATCTACCTTAGCTTTTATTATCGCTAAACATGAATTAGCGGATGTTGTATTGATTGATCAACCTAAAAATGAAGGACAGGTTAAAGGTAAAGCACTGGATATATTACAAAGTAGTCCAATTTATGGATTCGATGTAAATGTTTCAGGATCAGTAGATTATTCTGATACAAAAAATTCAGATATTGTTGTAATTACTGCAGGGGTACCACGTAAGCCTGGAATGAGCAGAGACGATTTGGTTAAAATAAATGAACAAGTAATGGAAGAAGTTACAAAAGAAATTGTTAAATACTCCCCAGAATGTAAAATAGTAGTGCTTACCAATCCAGTTGATGCAATGACTTATACAGTCTTGAAAGCATCAGGTTTTTCTAAAAAACGTGTTATTGGACAGTCAGGTATATTAGATACTGCAAGATATCAAACATTTATAGCAGAAGCTTTAGGTATCTCTATTAAAGATGTTAAAGGGTTAGTTCTAGGTGGTCATGGAGATACGATGCTTCCATTAGTAAATGCTACAAATGTTAATGGTGTTCCATTGACTAAATTATTAGATGAAACTACTATTAGCCAAATTATTGAACGCACTCGAAAGGGTGGTGCTGAAATAGTGGAATTACTAGGTACAGGTTCTGCTTATTATGCGCCAGCTTCGGCGGTATATAGTATGTTGGAAGCAATTTTGAAAGATCAACAACGTTTATTACCTGCCATCGCATATTTAGAAGATGAATACGGTTTTTCTGATATTTGCTTAGGTGTGCCTACAATATTAGGCGGAAATGGTATAGAACGCATTTTAGAGCTTACACTTTCGGATGAAGAATTAAAGCAATTACAAATTTCAGCAAATGCTGTTCAACAAGTGAAACAATCACTTAAAAATAAATAATTTAATATTTTAAAAAATAAAACCCACAGTAGTGTGTACTGTGGGTTTTTTATTATTTATTTTAGTTTGTGATTACATTCTGAAAATACAGATATATACCGCAACGTATTCAAAAAAAGTTAAAATATACATATATTTTAATCTTATCTTTGTTTTAATAGAAACATGCCAATTAGGATATTTTCGTTCATAATAAAATAATTGTAAATAAAATAAACCGATACCTAGTGGTAAACACATAAGCAAGATGCTTTTTGTGTATGAAAATCCTACGTCATGAAGTAAATGTCCAATAATTAATTGAAATACGATGAGTACAATAAGTAAAATTAAGATATTAAAAGTCATTTTGTACGTTGTACTCCTTTCGCAAATGTATAAATTAAAATTTGAAGTAATACCAATAATATGACAAATAGGAAAGCATCAAAATCTAAATGATTGACAACTTCTCTATAAATTCGAAGTGGTTCATTGATAATATAAACAGAATGCAAACGTAAGAACCGTCCAATATAAATACCTAAGCCATTTAAAAACATCATAATGAGTATAATGGTTCTATTTAACCAACGGTGAGTTGTAAAGTTTTCCATTTCTACAAACATCAAAATTAATAAATATAAAGCTAATAAGACGCCAGCAACTAAAAATGTAAAATACACCCATTCAACGATGATTAAACCTTGATAAAAATTAAAAGTAAATTGATTTAAATGTATTAAATCCGTAACCATATATAGCGTATTGGGCACCATGCATAAAAATATAAGCACAAAAACGATAAATAATGGCCATTCATATTTATATTTCGGTTTAAATAAATTTAATAGTAAGCATAATTCGAATGGAACATATGCTAGAAAGAGATTAAGCGTCATAAATTGATAAAATTGATTAAAGAAAATTGATATGATCATTAAAATTAAAAATATTGTTCTAGCAATGTAACGAGGGGCGATACTTACACCTACTTTCTTTTTGGATTTATATTTGTGTTAAGCACACAAGCTCATATAATTATTTTTATAGAGTATAACTATAGCTGAAGTTTAAAAAACAACTTTACCTGAAATGGAATTTTTATATAATCTTGTCTATGAAGTATTAGATATTGTTTTGTACATGATAATAAGTATTAATTTTAAACAACAAATAAAAATCCCCTTAAAAAGCTTATTGCCAAGGGAACATAAACGTAAAATTACGAACGTGATTTTTTATAATACAATTTATAGACAGAAATTTCAATTATAAACACTAGTCAAAATGAATGAAAACGTTTTATAGACAAAAACAAGTTAAACATAAATATTTATTTTCAAATAAGGGATAATCCATAAAATTTGGATTATCGTGTAAGACTTTTGCCAGTTGTCAATTAGTATAGTTCGATTCAATAGTTATTTACATAATCAATCCTTGAGCGTCAACACGTTTCAAAATTGTAAAAAAGATACATGTTAATACAAAAAACAAATGGAGCATGGTAGTCGGCGATATTACAAAAATTTCATAAACGTATAAAAACGTTAATTTCTATATAATTTCAATAGAAATTAACGTTTATCCTTTAGGCAGAGATATTAATATACATGATGGTTGATTAGTATAGATTACTTTTTTTAATCCTTACTTATAAAAAATCATATTTAAATTGATATATTTTTATAAGTTAAATACAGTTAAAGTATTATTCGAATAATGTTAAAACCTTGTTGGGTGGGCGCCAATGAATTACAAATCTAATAGATTTAGGCCAATATCGGCATTGTGTTTACGATTTATATCTAAGTTTGTCATTGTAATGACGATTTCTGCAGTAGCTGAAACAACGGCTTTTGTTAAATGACCACTTAATGTTTCATATTGATTAGTACCAAAAGTTGCATGTAAATGTGCAAATGGCTTTTCATCAATATGAGAAATATTACCTAAAAGGCTAATTAATTCTAAAGGTTCTTTAATTTCTTTTTTTTCATAGGTTTTAGTATCTAAATTATAGAAATTTAATTCTACGTCATCACAAGCGCCGATACCACTGACTGTTCCAAATTTACCATTTTGCTCACGAGCAAGATCCGTTACAGCTTCAACAATGTCTTCACCTTGTTCTAAAACTAATACGATTGTATTGCCATCTACTTGATATACCATTTGAAAACCTCCATTCAAATTAATGCATTTAATATCATTATACAATTAATTATTTATGAGATGTATAATAGTGTTTGAAAATGTAAGTTTTTCTATTGTTTTTCTGTAGGAAAATGTTATAGAATGTTCTAATATTGTGCATTCCTCTAAATTAAAGATACAAAACAAGATGATGAAAAAAGTGTATAAAAGAATGGAGTGAGAAACGTGAATAAACAATTTTATATTTTATATTTTAATATCTTTTTAGTCTTTTTAGGTATAGGTCTAGTTGTACCAGTACTACCAGTATATTTAAAAGGTTTAGGTTTAAAAGGTAGTGATTTAGGAATTCTTGTTGCGGTCTTTGCACTCGCACAAATGATTATTTCACCATTTGGTGGTACGCTTGCAGATAAATTAGGTAAAAAATTAATTATTTGTATTGGACTTGCACTTTTTGCAATTTCAGAATTCTTGTTTGCCGCAAGTCACACGTTTTCTCTACTAATCATTTCTAGAATATTAGGTGGTTTTAGTGCTGGAATGGTCATGCCTGGTGTTACTGGGATGATTGCGGATATTTCTATAGGAAAAGATAAAGCAAAGAATTTTGGTTATATGTCGGCGATCATTAATTCAGGCTTTATTTTAGGACCTGGTTTAGGAGGTTTGCTGGCGGAAGTATCGCATAGATTGCCGTTCTATGTGGCTGGTACAAGTGGTGTCGTGGCACTTATATTATCTATTACATTAATTAAAAATCCGAAAAATGAAACGCAAGATGGTTTTACACAATATCAACCTGAATTATTGGCTAAAATAAATTGGAAAGTGTTCCTCACTCCAGTCATTTTAACGCTAGTGCTTGCATTTGGTTTGTCTGCGTTCGAAACATTATTCCCTTTATATACAGCCGATAAAGCACATTATTCACCTATAGATATCTCCTTTGCAATTACCGGTGGCGGTATTTTTGGTGCGATATTCCAAGTGTTTTTCTTTGATAAGTTTATGAAATACTTTGAAGAGCTTACTTTTATTACGTATGCATTACTTTATTCAGCGATTATTTTACTTGCATTGACGTTTATGCATAGTTACTGGTCAATTATGATTATTAGTTTTATAGTATTTATTGGTTTTGATATGATTCGTCCAGCAATTACCAATTATTTTTCTAATATAGCTGGAAATCGTCAAGGATTTGCTGGTGGGTTAAATTCGACTTTTACCAGCATGGGGAATTTCATAGGCCCATTAGTAGCGGGTACATTATACGATATTAATTTTGAATTTCCACTGTATATGGCGATATTAGTGATGTTTATTGGTATGATCGTAATATTTTTTGAAAAAACAATTAGAAATCGTCTGAAAAAATCATAAATTTAATAAAAGACGCAGCCATTTTGCTATGGTTATTACTAAATGTTTATGAATGGCATGTAAAAATGAATAATTATTTTATAAAAGACAAATTAGCTAATGTTATAGGAGTAAGAGATGAAATTAGAACTACCATTTTAATTTCGTCTCTTACTTTTTTTATTAAGCAAATTAAACATGGCAATTTTTAAACATACGTTCATTAGCAAGATTGCTAAATATGTATGAAGTAACAGGATGTAATGGTTAATGAATTAAGTGATATAAGAATTATCAGAATTTGTACATTAGAATTTCAAATATGACACGAATGTTAAATAAAGTTGCACACATAATATTCATGTTACAGAAATTACAATTGTTTTAAATTGTGGTCTATATAAGTTTTTTGTTAAATATTTGTGATAATATGTTGTTATTATTAAAGAGAGATGATTAAGGGGATAAAGTTGAAGAATTTACTATTATCAATATTGGCTTTCCTATTAACATGTTGTTTCATATTTTTATTAGTGTTAGTTACGAACCAACAAGTGCTTGCAAAAGTACATGAAACAATATCGAGTTATTCCGATACAAATAATGTTGCCCAATCCAAAGCAGGGGAAGAAAAAGCAGATTTTGATTCAAATGTGCCGGATGACACGAAACATGAAGTGCCAAAGGAAAAGCCATATAATGCAAAAAACCACGAACCTATAGCAAAATTAGCAACACATGATTTGAATGATAAAGAGGCTGGCGAAATCAATTTGCCTCAATTTTCAGAAGCGCTAAATAAAGCACAAAAAATGGTTGATAGTGATAACCATTCTGAAAATGAATATAATGACTATGGTATTGATAGTACATGTGAGGGGACATATTACTATATTTTCACTTTCAAGAATAAGCAACATCCCGAAACATATTATAGAGTCACTGTAGATCAAAATAATAAAGCAAGGATATTTGATGATGCTTATAAAGTGCAAAATCACCAAGACCAAGACAAACCGAGAATATCACCACATGAGTCAGAAGTAATAGCTCAAAAATATGCAAAAGATGCACTAGGAAAAAATGCTACCTTGAAGCAAGTACATGCTTCAAAGCAAGGTATGTTTTATACATTTTATGATGCGACCGCTAAAAAAGAATATAAAGTTATTGTGAATAAACTGGGTGATGTCATACGTCAACCTGCACTAAAATAGGAAAATGAAAACATTCAACTTTTAGATTCTATTGAAGTTGGATGTTTTTTATTGTCATAAAAAGTATAAAGTTAAATGTATCGATGTTATTATTATATTAAGTTTAAACTGATTTATACTTTGATGAATATTTAATTAATAAAAATTGAAAAGGATGAATGTTTTGAAAAAAATAAAAAAAGCAATTATACCTGCAGCAGGATTAGGTACAAGATTTCTTCCGGCAACAAAAGCTATGCCAAAAGAAATGTTGCCGATTTTAGATAAGCCAACGATTCAATACATTGTAGAGGAAGCAGCTCGTGCTGGTATTGAGGATATTATTATTGTAACTGGTAAACACAAGCGAGCAATTGAAGATCATTTTGATAATCAAAAAGAATTAGAAATGATTTTAGAAGAAAAAGGAAAAACGGATCTATTAGAAAAAGTGAATTATTCTACAGAACTTGCTAATATTTTTTATGTAAGACAAAAAGAACAAAAAGGGTTAGGACATGCGATTTATTCAGCACGTCAATTTATTGGCAATGAACCTTTTGCGGTACTATTGGGTGATGATATTGTGGAGTCAACACAACCAGCCATTAAACAATTGATAGATACATATGAAGAAACTGGTAAATCTGTAATCGGTGTCCAAGAAGTGAATGAAAATGATACACATCGTTACGGCATCATTGATCCGTTAGGTAAAAGTGGGCGTCAATATGAAGTGAATCAATTTGTGGAAAAACCGAAACAAGGAACGGCACCTTCAAATTTAGCGATTATGGGGCGTTATGTGTTAACACCTGATATCTTTGAATATTTAGCAAACCAAGGTAAAGGCGCCGGTGGAGAGATTCAACTGACAGATGCTATTGAAAGAATGAATAAAGAAAGTCAAGTCTATGCCTACGACTTTGAAGGTGAGCGTTATGATGTCGGTGAAAAATTAGGTTTTGTAAAAACTACAATAGAATTCGCTTTAAAAGATCAAGAAATGAATGAAGCATTAACGAAATTCATTAAACAACTCAAGCTAGATTGATGATTTGGGATAAAATTATTTTGATATGCATAAAACATTTTTAATCATATGAGGTATCGAAATGAAACAAAAGAAAACAAATGCTATGCGCATGTTAGATCGTCAAAAGATAAAATACAATGTCAATACGTATGAAATCTCGGATGAACATATGGACGGCACTGAAGTAGCACACAAAGTTGGCATAGAGGATAAATACGTATATAAAACACTTGTTTTGGAAAATAGTCATCACCAACATTTTGTGTTTATCATTCCAGTAAGTGAAACTTTAGATATGAAAGCGGCAGCTAACGCCGTAAATGAAAAGAAATTACAATTAATGCCTTTAGATGAACTTAAAAACGTAACAGGTTATATTAGGGGCGGTTGTTCACCGATTGGAATGAAAAAACAATTTCAAACTATTGTCGATCAGCAAGCAACATGTATAAATTCTCTTTATATTAGTGGCGGAGAACGTGGGGTACAGATTGAAATGACAGTTGATGACTTGATTAAAATAACTAATGCAAAAGTGTTGAACGTCACTCATCAATAACAATATAATAAGATAATTAAAATCACGAAGTGGTCATGATACCATTTCGTGATTATTTAATGAGCAGTAAGCAATCATATACTTTTATGAAATCACGAGCGTTAATGATTTGAAATTTTATTCGAATTTTGCGCTCTTTTTTTTATGCGTTTTTTAAATTGATGTTCTACGATTGTTAAAAACATAACGCTCAATGTAAAAAATGTGAGAACCATAGTTAAAACAAGCATAGAATCTATTGGAGATATAAGTAAAATTAACAACACGATAAAGTTACTAATATAAGCATATGTATAGAGTAAAATCATGGTCATTTGTATATATTTGTTCGTCGTTTGACTAAGAAATTGTAACAGGTTAAACCCCATTTGAAAAAACAACAGGATATACATAATCAACGTTTGAAAAAATACAAAGTCAGTTTTGAATTTTTCGCTTATATATATGTTGAGTATCATTAAAATAGCAAAGATCATTGCGATACTGATTCTGATTCTTTTTTCCCATTTTACTATAGATGATGGTTGCATAACTTCAAGACACACTCCTTGTAAGAAATAAGTGTAATGAAAAAAGGTTGCATAATACATGATTATTGTAACGTAATGAGATGTATTATCAAGATGTTCAAATGTGGTTATTAATACATAGATAAAAATCATAAATAATTGAGAAAAAGGTGGAATATCAAATTTTATTGGCATAATATGATTGTTTTTGATTGTTTTTGACAAAAAATGATTGAAATAAGAAAGCGTAACCATTATAATGAAAATGAAATGAGGTGGAGGGATGATTACTGAAAAACGGCAGGAACTCATATTGACTGAATTGTCAAAAAAAGATTTTTTGACGTTACAGGAATTGATAGATCGAACAGGATGTAGTGCATCTACAATTCGCCGAGATTTATCCAAATTACAAAAAGTTGGGAAATTGAAAAGAGTGCATGGCGGTGCAATGTTAAACGACTCATCTATCTTAGAACCTAATTTAGCAGATAAACGCGGTACAAACTTAAAAGAAAAGCAAGAAATCGCACGGTTAGCAGCGCTGGAAATAGAAGATAATGAATGTGTTTTTATAGATGCTGGTTCGACTACACTTGAGATGATCCCTTACATCAGTGCACAAAATATTGTTGTTGTAACGAGTGGTTTGACGCATGTCGAAGAGCTAATTAAACAGGGTATTCGAACATTTATTTTAGGTGGAGAAATCAAATCGACAACATATGCGACAGTAGGTGCTAGCGCGCTTGAAACGTTGAAAAGCTATCGTTTTGATAAAGTATTCCTTGGTATGAATGGTATAGACATAAAGTATGGTTTAACTACACCTGATGAGCAAGAAGCGATTATTAAAAAATACGCTATACATTTAGGGACAAACGCTTATATTTTAGCTGATCATGATAAATACGACAAGGTATATTTTGCACATGTGCCTGTAGAAACACAAGTTAGCATTGTTACTTCTAAAAAAGTAAAAGAGAGTGACATATTTAAGAAATATACTGAACATTATACATTTATTGGAGGTACACGATGATTTATACGGTAACTTTTAATCCCTCTATTGATTACATCATGTTTGCTGATGATTTTGAATTAAATGGATTAAACAGAGCGACAGAAACTTTTAAATTTGCTGGAGGTAAGGGGATCAATGTTTCAAGAGTGTTGCAAACATTGAACGTACCTTCAACAGCCTTAGGATTTGCAGGTGGATTTCCGGGTCAATTTATAGATGATACTTTAAAAAAAGCAGGTATTCAAACTGATTTTATAGAGATAGATGAAGATACACGGATTAATGTAAAACTAAAAACTGGTGATGAAACAGAAATAAATGCACCAGGTCCAAATATTTCTCAAACACAATTTGAAAATCTACTCAGACAACTTAAACAAACTTCAAAAAAAGATATAGTAGTCGTGGCAGGAAGTATACCGAAAAGCGTCCCTAAAGATGCGTATGAGCAAATTGCAAAAATCACAAACCAAACAGGAGCTCGATTAGTCGTAGATGCTGAAAAAGATTTAGTGGAATCCGTATTAAAATACAATCCACTATTTATTAAACCGAACAAACATGAATTAGAAGTTATGTTTGATACAGCAATCAATTCGGATGAAGATGTTATCCATTACGCACAAGAAATTATGAAACAAGGAGCATCATCTGTGATTGTGTCACTTGGTGGCGAGGGTGCAGTTTATGTTGATCATAAACATAGTTTGAAGGCGTCAGTACCTCTTGGTCAAGTTGTCAATACAGTTGGTTCAGGTGATAGCACTGTTGCAGGCATGATAGCTGGACTTGAAACAGGTTTGACGATTGAAAACGCGTTTAAACAAGCAGTTTCTGCGGGAACAGCAACTGCTTTTAACGATGATTTAGCTTCATACAAAGCAATTGAAGATATTAAAGAACAAGTGACAATTACGACTCTAAAGGGGAGTGAATGAGATGAGAATTACAGAGTTATTAACTCAAGAGACAATAGCTATGGATCTTTCATCAACTGATAAGAATGGTGTCATAGACGAATTAGTGAATCAACTGGATAAAGCAAAGAAATTAAACGATGTATCAATTTTTAAAGAAGCTATTTATAACCGTGAAGCGCAAAGTACGACTGGTATTGGAGAAGGTATTGCGATACCACATGCTAAAGTAGCAGCGGTAGATACGCCTGCCATCGCTTTTGGTAAATCTAAAGCGGGCGTAGATTATCAAAGTTTAGATATGCAACCGGCACATTTGTTCTTTATGATTGCGGCTCCAGAAGGTGGCGCACAAACACATTTAGATGCATTAGCAAAACTATCAGGTATTTTAATGGATGATAAAGTACGAGAAGATTTACTAAATGCAACGTCTCCTCAATCTGTGTTACAAATCATTGATAAAGCTGATGATGAAGCTACAGAAGAAGTAGAAGAAGATACTGAAAGCTCTGTTGCACCAGCTGACACAAATGAACCCTATATATTAGCAGTTACAGCTTGTCCAACGGGTATAGCGCATACTTATATGGCTCGAGATGCTTTGAAAAAACAAGCTGAAAAAATGGGCATTAAAATAAAAGTTGAAACAAATGGATCTGGCGGTATAAAAAATCATCTCACGAATGAAGATATCGAACGTGCTACTGGTGTTATTGTAGCGGCAGATGTACATGTTGAAACAGCGCGTTTTAATGGCAAGAATGTTGTTGAAGTACCGGTAGCTGATGGTATTAAACGCCCAGAAGAATTAATTAATATTGCTCAAGATACTTCTCGTAAACCGTTTGTAGCGAGTGCTGTTTCAAGTAAAGTACAATCAGAAAGTAATGAAAAACAAGGTGTGGGCAAGACAATTTATAAACATTTGATGAACGGTGTTTCTAATATGCTACCACTTGTTATAGCTGGTGGTATTTTAATGGCTATCGTGTTCTTATTTGGTGCAAACTCGTTTGATCCAAAAAGTTCAGATTACAACGCATTCGCAGAACAATTGTGGAATATAGGTAACAAGAGTGCCTTTATGTTAATTATTCCTATACTTGCTGGTTATATAGCACGTAGTATAGCGGATAAACCAGGTTTCGCAGCTGGTTTAGTTGGTGGTTTGTTAGCTAGTACAGGTGATTCAGGCTTTATCGGCGGCATACTTGCAGGTTTCTTAGCAGGTTATTTAACATTAGGCATCAAGAAATTAACAAATGGTATGCCACAATCTCTAGAAGGTTTAAAACCAACTTTAATTTTCCCAGTATTCTCTGTATCTATAACAGGTTTACTGATGATTTATGTTTTAAATCCTCCAGCATCTTGGTTAAATAATTTATTGCTGAATGGATTACAAAGTTTATCAGGTACTAACATTATGCTATTGGGTCTTGTTATTGGTGCGATGATGGCTATTGATATGGGAGGTCCATTTAATAAAGCAGCTTATGTATTCGCTGTAGCTGCATTGACAGAAGGTAATGCAGCACCAATTACAGCAGCGATGATTGGCGGTATGGTGCCACCGATTGCTATTGCAACAGCAATGTTACTGTTCCGTAAAAAATTCACTAAAGAACAAAAAGGTTCTATTGTTCCAAACTATGTGATGGGGCTATCCTTTATTACTGAAGGAGCAATTCCATTTGCCGCAGCTGACCCTATTCGTGTAATCCCGTCTATGATGGTGGGTTCAGGTGTAGCAGGTGCAATTGCATTAGGTTTAGGATCATCCATTCAAGCACCACATGGTGGTATTATTGTTATATTAGGAACAGACTTTAGTCACGTATTGCAATCATTGATAGCAATCATTATTGGAGCTATCATAGCAGCAGTTATTTATGGTATGTTAAAACCAAAATTAACTAAAGAAGAGATACAAAATTCAGAAGCGATGAATGATTAAAATTACAGAGATTCATAAAGAAAAGCCAGAAGAAACTCATGATTGAGTGAAACTTCTGGTTTTTTATTATTTGCTTTTGAATATAATATAAGCGTTGAATTTGGTAAAATAAATTACAAGTGATGCAAGAAAATTTTAACCTAAAATAATTGAAAAGAAGGTAATATAAATGGTTGAATATGTAATTGAAAATGGACGAATATATACTGAAACTGAAACCATTGATTGCGGTTATATCATCATTAAATCTGGTAAAATTGCTGGTTTAGGTGTAGGAAAGTATGAAGGTGATTTACAAACGATAGATGCACAAGGGCATCATATTCTACCTGGTTTTATTGATATTCATATGCATGGTGGTTACGGGGAAGATGCAATGGATGCATCGATGACGGGCTTAAAACATTTGTCAGAGTCATTGTTATCTGAAGGTACAACGAGTTATTTAGCAACTACAATGACACAATCAGATGAGAATATTACAAATGCGCTCAAAAATATAGCTGCATATCAAACACAACAAGATACGTTAAATACAGCTGAAATTGTGGGTGTCCATTTAGAAGGTCCGTTTATTTCTGAACATAAAGTAGGCGCGCAAAATCCTGGTTATGTCCAACGGCCTTCAGTGGAAAAATTAAAATACTTCCAAAATATAGCGAACAATCACATCAAAGTTATCACATTTGCACCTGAAGTCGATGGCGCTAAAGAAACATTGGCAGCTTTTAAAGATCAAATTATATTTTCAATTGGACATACAGTTGCGACATTTGATGAGAGCAATGAAGCGGTGGAAAACGGCGCCAAACACGTAACGCATTTATATAATGCTGGTACACCTTTTGAACATAGAGAACCAGGACTATTCGGTGCGGCATGGGTTAATGATAAATTGAACACTGAAGTTATTGTCGATGGGATTCACTCACATCCTGCTGCTGTAAATATCGCATATAAACAAAAAGGAAATGAACATTTCTATTTAATTACAGATGCTATGCGAGCAAAAGGCATGCCAGATGGAGAATATGATTTAGGTGGCCAAAATGTCATCGTAAAAGACTCGGAAGCACGTTTAGTTTCAGGAGCATTAGCAGGAAGTATTTTAAAAATGAATACTGGTTTGCATAATCTTCTTAAATTTACAGGTGATTCATTGGATAATCTATGGCGTGTCACTAGTTTGAATCAGGCAATTGCTTTAAACATTGACGATAAAAAAGGTAGCTTAAAAGCGGGTAAAGATGCAGATATTGTCATCGTGAACGATGATATTGAAGTTCAAACAACTATCAAAAATGGTGAAATACATCAATTTCTTAAGTAATCATTATTTTAGAATAAATAAATATTATTTAGGACAAATGATGTAAAATTTAGAAAGTTGACGCGAAGGTAATTTTGCGTTTAAATGGTATACTAGGTGAATATAAATTTTAATATGTATAAATTACTTTCGAAACAACTATTATGATAAAATAAAAGAAATGCGTATTTTTAGGGAGGTGTTACAATGGGAAGGATTTAGCATATAATACAAACTTTAACAATTATATAATATTTTATAAGCAGTCACCTATTGTGACACAAAATTTGGAGGTGAATCCCTAGAAATAGGGAACTAATTGGAAACAGTGACCATAATAAATTTAGTAATATTCTTTTTTTTAATAGCATTAACTACAGTCTTCGTAGGATCAGAATTCGCATTAGTTAAAGTGCGTACTACTAGGATTGAACAACTTGCAACAGAAGGCAACGGTAGTGCACGTGTTGTTAAAAAGATGATTAAAAACTTAGACTATTACTTATCAGCATGTCAATTGGGTATTACCGTGACATCTTTAGGATTAGGTTGGTTAGGTGAACCAACATTTAACAAGTTGCTACACCCATTATTTGAATTAATCCATTTACCTGAAGCACTAACGACAACTTTTTCATTTATAGTAGCGTTTATCATTGTGACATATTTGCATGTTGTCTTGGGTGAATTAGCACCGAAAACGCTTGCTATCCAATATACCGAAAAATTGGCACTATTTTATGCTAGACCGCTATATTATTTCGGATTTATAATGAAGCCATTAATTTGGTTAATGAATGGTTCAGCAAGAATGATTATTCGTATGTTTGGTGTGGATCCTGATGCAAATAATGATGCTATGTCAGAAGAAGAAATAAAAATTATAATAAATAATAGTTATAATGGCGGAGAAATCAATCAAACAGAATTAGCATATATGCAAAATATCTTTTCTTTTGATGAAAGACATGCTAAGGATATCATGGTACCGCGTACACAAATGGTTACACTAAATGAGCCATTTAATGTAGATGAATTATTAGAAACAATTAAAGAACATCAATTCACGCGTTATCCAATTACAGAAGATGGCGATAAAGACCATGTAAAAGGGTTTATTAACGTAAAAGAATTTTTAACAGAGTATGCTTCTGGTAAACCGATGAAAGCAAGTAACTATATCCACGATTTGCCAATGATTTCCGAAACTACTAGAATCAGTGATGCGCTTATCAGAATGCAGCGCGAACATGTTCACATTAGTTTAATTATTGATGAATATGGTGGTACTGCAGGTATTTTAACCATGGAAGATATATTAGAAGAAATTGTCGGTGAAATTCGTGATGAGTTTGACGATGATGAAGTCAATGATGTTCTCAGACTAAGTGATAATAAATACCAAATTAACGGTAGAGTGTTATTAGATGATCTAAACGATCAATTTGGTATTGAATTTGAGGATTCTGAAGATATAGATACAATTGGTGGTTGGTTACAAGCACATAATACCAACTTACAACCAAATGATTATGTAGATACACAATATGATCGTTGGGTAATATCGGAAGTGGATAATCATCAAATTATCAATGTTATCTTAGAGTTTGAATATCATGAAACACGTCCAACTCGAGAAGAAGATGAAGACGAAGAAAATAGTGATAATTAAGCTGCGAATGATGATAATTCAGTGATGTTTGAGTTTTTAACATAGCAATTATCATTTGCTAGCAAAATATCACCATATATTTTGCACCATACGCATACAACTTGTATTATAAAAATGAGTAAGTATTGCAAAAACTGGGACATCAATCAATGTCCCAGTTTTTTTATAATCATCTTAATAGAAAAATTATGTGAATAGGGTTTTTTTATTTAAAGGATGAAAATATATATTTATACTAATAAAGAGGAGGATAAATTTATGATAGAAGATACATATTATTTAAATAATGGTTATCCTATGCCGAAAATCGGTTTGGGTGTTTACAAAATCACTGATGAGGAAATGGAAAAAGCGATATCTAGCGCTTTAGATATCGGTTACCGTGCTTTTGATACAGCTTACTTTTATAAAAATGAAATTGCATTAGGCAACGCTTTGAAAAAATCCGATGTACCTCGTTCTGAATTGTTTATTACTTCAAAGATATGGAATGATTATCAAGGATATAATAAAACAATTGAATTTTTCACAAAATCTATAGAGAATTTAGGCACTGATTATTTAGATTTATTTTTAATACATTGGCCATGTGAAGAAGATGGACTTTTTATTGAAACATATAGAGCGATGGAAAAATTATACAAAGAAGGTCGAATACGCGCAATTGGTGTATGTAACTTTAAGCAACATCATTTAGAAAAATTGATGGCTGAGACAGAAATTACGCCTACAGTAAATCAGGTGGAGGTACATCCTTATTTCAATCAGCATGAATTACAAGATTTTTGTGATAAGCATGATATCGCCGTGACAGCTTGGATGCCGCTCATGCGAAACCAAGGTTTACTTGAACATCCTATCATTGTTGATATTGCCGAACGTTATAGTAAAACACCTGCGCAAATCGTGTTGCGTTGGCATTTAGCACATAACCGTTTGATTATACCTAAATCTAAAACGCCAAAACGTATTAAAGAAAATTATGAAATTTTTAATTTTAATTTAGAATTAACAGACATTGCTGAAATCGATAATCTAAATCGAGATGCACGTCAAGGTAAAGATCCTGATCAAGTGCGTATAGGTGATTTGAAATAATTTATTTAAAGTAGCAAGTTTAAATCGTTTTATCAGCATGTGTTGCTGAATAATAATTACAAAATTAATAAGTGGCAATTATAATCAATGGTCTATTTTCTGTAACATATTCCTAAAAGGTTGTAAGCCGATTATTTTATATCGTGTAAGATAGAGAATCGTTTTAATGACACTTAATTCTCTATCTTATTTTTTTAATTTTACTAATATTAGGTTTTGTTTCCATTTCTGACAAATAGTTGATAAACTAGATGGACAAAGTTACAACTTTTTACAAAAAAGATATAGAGCAATATTTATGTATATATATAATCTGTTTTATTAGAAAAATTTGAAAATTGTATTTTAGATTTTCTTTATTATACAAATCATTGATGTTCTCTGTTTTAGCAATTTTTTTAAAAGCGTGTAAGTTTTATAATTGAATATTAAGGAAATATAAAAATTATGTAAATCTAAATGAAAAGAATGGCGAAATAACTGTAAATATTGGTAAAGTGAAATTGAAGTAATTGAAATGAAGGTGTTTATTATGCAGATAAGAGTTATAGTGCCATGTTATAACGAAGGTGAAGTAATATTAAAAACATACCATAGGTTAACTGAAATACTAGAAAAAGATAGTCTTAACCGTCACTATAACTATGATTTACTATTTGTAGATGATGGTAGCCATGATAAAACGATTAATTATATTCAAGAAATGGCAGCTCATGATGAACATGTGAAATATATTTCGTTCAGTAGGAATTTCGGTAAAGAATCAGCGATGATAGCCGGTTTCCAACACAGTGTGGAATGTGATGCTGTTGTGATGATTGATGCTGATTTACAGCACCCGCCAGAGCTTATACCACAGATGATTGATAGTTATTTGGATGGCTATGATCAAGTCGTCGCAAAACGTGATAGAACAGGTGAAAAACGTTCGAGAAAATTTTTAACTAAATGTTATTATAAAATGATTAATCACTTTGTTGAGGATATTAAATTAGAAGATGGCGTTGGAGATTTTAGGTTGCTTAGTCAACGCGCACTACACTCACTAACATCGTTAAATGAATATAATCGTTTTTCAAAAGGATTGTATGAATGGATAGGTTATAATACTAAGGTTTTCACTTATGAAAACGTTGAAAGAGAAGAAGGTACATCTAAATGGTCATTTGGTAAATTATTAAACTATGGAATAGATGGCTTGATTTCATTTAATAATAAGCCGTTACGGGCTATGATTTATTTAGGACTTATCGTATTTTTTGTGAGTCTACTTTATATTGTATTTAGTTTTGGTAATATTATGATTAATGGTGTGAAAACACCAGGGTACTTTTCAACAATTGCAGCTATTTTATTACTTGGAGGTATCCAACTTATTTCAATAGGTATTGTAGGCGAATATATCGGTAGGATATATTATGAAGTAAAACAGCGCCCAAAATATATTGTTCAAGTAACTAATTTGAAACCAATACACAAAACAACAGGACTGGGCTCTGAAATAGAAATGTCTGAATATCCAGAATAAACAGAAGAAAATAATGAAAACAGAATAAATAGAGAAGAGCATTTTTATGTACCGTCACATAAGGTGGAAACTGAAAAAAATAAGACGCTCGTTAAACACAGGTAATTCTAGCTCTCAGTCTATGCTAAAAGCGTAGGTTGAGGGCTTTGTGTATAAACAGAATGATTATCACGATTTTGACCTTACATGCTTGGAGATATGATTTGAGGCTGTAGTCTTTCACGCATATCAATCTCAAGCATTAGCACATTACAAAATTGTATAAGAACCAAATTAGTTAAATACTCTTAAAAGCAAAAATAAAAATGTTATAGTCAAAGAAATTTTGATACAGAAGTAATGTTTAGTTTTATAAAGGTTGTTTTAGATTTTAGGTTATTGTTGAACCCATACACACAAAGTGAAACAATAACTAAGGTTTATACGAATGACATTTTACGAAAGATAGATCATAAACCCTCAAGATAATAACACTTTAAAAAACAAAAAACGCCAATTTCTATAGTATGTTAATAGAAATTGACGCTTATTTTTGTTTTAGATTTTAGTATTCCTGAGTGCTTTCACTATATAGTCATCTTCTGTCGATATAGAAACTATGACATTAAGTTTCAGGAATTTCTTTTAAAACTAAAAATTTAACAAACCAATTATTTTTTACGTAATTTACCCAAAATAAATGATAAAAGGGCAACAAGAATAATTGTTCCAAGTAGTGCAGGGAAGATAGCGATACCGCCTAAGTGCCAACCCCAATCACCTAATATCCATGAACCTAGTGCAGAACCTACGATACCAGCAATAATATTACCTAAAATACCTCCTGGGATATCTTTACCGACGATACCACCAGCAATCCAGCCAATCAAACCGCCGACAATTAACATAATAATAAATCCAAACATAAGTATACCTCCTTTTTAAATATCATCATCAATTACTACATACCACAAAATATAATTTGCTAATCATTTTTTTGAAAAAAATATATTCTGCCATAATAAAAAAAGTAAGAATAATAAATGTACAATAATAAAGGCATACCAATAAGGTGTTAATAAAGGCATGATTGTAAAAGATAATACAATAATAATTTGCCCAATCACTACTGGTTTTCGAATACGATTCAAGATTTTAATTTGTTCTTTTTCATGTGTTTGGAATGTACTATAGAACAATAAAGTTGCACCTATGAGAAAAATAGCTGGAGCTAAATACGGAATGGACATATAGTAAGAATCTTTACTTGTATCGAATGAAAGGATTAAAGACGTACTCATGATAATCGTTAAAATAAAACCAATAAATTTTTGATCAGTTATCACATATGTTTTTGTTTTTTTATTGAGATACAATTGCAATAATGTCCAAATAATCAATTGGGTGCAAGTGTAGAATGTTATGTAATCGTATTTACCAACAAAGACTAAATTGATGATACTGTTAATAGTTATTGATAAAAGTATAGAGCTAAACTTAAGTTGTTTGAAATTCTGACGATATAAATCAATACCGAGTATGATTACTACCGCAGCTATATTTATGATTATATTTATTAGCATGTTGCTCTCCTAACCTAGATACTTCACTGCAACATTATATCAATTAAGTTAGATTTAATCATTTAATAACAGTTGATGTTTTAAAAAATTATAAGTCATTATCCGACATATTGTAAAAATGTTATTATTTTTAATAATTATATTTACAGTGACAATCATTGCTATATTTAATGTACAAAAGAAAAACCGGTTTATTGTATAGACAAAGAGCATTATACAACGAATCGGTTGATTTACTCAATTTAAACACCTTTTTTATTACTCCAAAGTAAAGTGTGTAATTGAGGTAATACATATACATTATTCATGTCACTACTATCCATAACACGATTAACAAGGGCTTCATATAGTGAAAGTAACTTTTCTGTATGAGATTCGACATATTCTCCATCTAGATATGGATTCCCAACTTGTAAATAAAATGGCACATTAGGATATCTATGATGAATCATTTTTGCGAATTCAAAGTCATCGTCATCAAAAATAACTATTTTGAGATTGAGTGTTTCTGGCTTACATTTAGCAATGACATCATCTAATATAGGTAAATTTGGTTTCATCATTGAACTAGGTGGTTTTGGACTAATTGTTAAATCATCAATTTGTGTCATCCATGGCTGGAATTTGCTTCCTTGGGTTTCTAAAGCGCTTTGTATACCTTTTTCTTCGAATAAATCGACTAAGGCTTGAATACCTTTTATTAAAGCTGGATTACCTCCTGAAATTGTTACGTGGTTAAATGATTCACCTGCAATGTCATATAATTTCTCATAAATCTCTGTTGCATCCATCATGCGTATTTCTTCTTTAGCACTGCCATCCCATGTAAAACTGGAGTCACACCAACTACAACGGTAATCACATCCGGCTGTACGTACAAACATGGTTTTACGACCGATTACACGGCCTTCACCTTGTATCGTTGGACCAAAAATTTCAAGCACAGGTATTTTACTCATCATTTAGCTCCTTTGGTCGATATATGACATAACTTGTTGGCGTTTCTCTAACATAAACTTGTAAGCATTGTGGTTTGTTTGGTCTTTGATCTAATGAGGATTGGACCATCTCATATATCGTTTGTGCAACAATTTCAGTCGATGGACTTTTACCTTCAAATTGAGGTAACTCATTCAATAATTGGTGGTCGAATTGTCCGTGAACGAGTTGCTTCAATTCACTAAAATTCACTAAAAATCCATTATGGTCTACGGTATCTCCACCGATTGTTAAGTTGACAAAATAAGTATGTCCATGCGTACGCATGCATTTTCCAGCGTCTTCACTTGGGATATAATGTGCAGCTGAAAAATTAAAATCCTTATTAAGTTCAAATTGGTAATTGTGGTTCACACTCGGATAATTTTGTTGGAACATATTAATTCGCTCCTTTTTCTTTTAAATAAGCATTAAGACCACGTGCGCGTAATTTACAGGCAGGGCATTCGCCGCAACCTTCACCAATAATACCGTTATAACAAGTTAACGTTCGATTTCTAACATAGTCTAATACACCGAGCTCATCACTCAATGCCCATGTTTGCTTCTTATCAAGCCACATTAACGGTGTATGAATAACGAAATTTTTATCCATAGAGAGCGAAAGTGTAACGTTCATTGACTTTATAAAGTTATCCCGACAATCAGGGTAACCAGAAAAGTCTGTTTCACATACGCCTGTGATAATATGTTTTGTATTTGTTTGATAAGCTAGGGCGCCAGCAAATGATAAGAACAACAAGTTACGTGCAGGTACAAAAGTGTTTGGCATGCCGTCTTCATCTTCATCTATATCGATGTCATGTTGTGTGAGTGCATTAGGAGTGAGTTGAGATAATAGTGACATATCAAGTACATGGTGTTCGACTGCTTGCTCCTTGGCGATTTGTTTTGCAACTTGAATTTCTGTATCGTGCCTTTGTCCATATTCAAAAGTTACTAAGACTACTTCATCAAAATGTTTTTTTGCCCAAAATAAACAGGTTGTACTGTCTTGGCCCCCGCTAAAAACGACGATGGCTTTATTATTGTTTAATGGCTGTTGTGTCATTATAGTTTACACTCCTTAAAATATCGTGCTAGCTTTGCCATATAAAACTTATGACGCCATAAAAAAACGCCTATCTCTATAAAAAGATAGACGTCGTTCAAGTGTCTAGTTTTTTATAGAGGGTGTCAGCTAGAAACCTCTGTTATATTTATACCGTGACTAGAATAATACATTTAAGCTGTAAAATCAAGTTGAGATTTGGGATAATGACTATATTAGAACAATATATAATTATAATTGAGGTGATTCAATGCTACTTGTAATCGATAATAAAGACTCATTTACCTATAATATCGTGGACTATTTCAAACAATGTTATTCAGAGGCAATCACAGTGATTGATGTGGACGAAATTAATATAGAAAAGCTGATCAATATGAAACCGTCAGCAATTGTAATATCGCCAGGACCGGGAACGCCGTCAGATTATCCGATTTTAAATGAAGTCATAACACAATTTATGAACCATGTACCGATTTTGGGTGTATGTTTAGGATTTCAACAAATTATTACTTATTTTGGTGGGCACATCGTAAAGAACTATAAGCCTGTCCATGGCCATACAACTTTAATTACGCATACAGGCAAAGGTATTTTTAAAAATTTACCAAAATCATTTAATGTAATGCGTTATCATTCATTAATGGCTGATATACATACATTTCCTGGAGAGCTAACCGTGACAGCAACCAATGATAAAGGGATTATTATGGCTTGTGAACATCGAGTATTTGCTGTTTATGGTGTCCAATACCATCCCGAATCATTTTTGAGTGAATACGGTATCGACCAAATTAAATTATTTATTGAAAGTGTGGAGGCACATCATGCAAGTAAAATTTAATTATCAATATTACATAAATGAAACACAAACCGAAACTTATCAATACCTATTTAAACAATGTGTATGTAAAAAAATAGCATATCAAAAGCAGGACATTGGAGCAGTCATTCAATTTGCTGAATTACATCAAGGCAAAGGGGAGTATGTAGCTTTATATTTACCATATGAAGCGGCAAGTTTTTTTAACGATCAGTTAGCAACAGTAACTCCCGATGGGGTATTCGTTTATGCTGCTGCATATGTATTTGAAGCAGTAGACGATGGCATAAATGAGCAAAATGTTACATATCAGCGTAAATATAACTTTGAATTTCAATATGAACATGCGCAAATGATTGAACATATAAAACAAGTACAAAAAGCGATTGTTGAAGGCAATACATATCAAGTTAATTATACAACGAGATTGAGTGATGATATACAAGGTCCGATTTCTGAACTTTACCATGTACTACAGGGTGGGAATCATGGCCATTATTCAGCACTGATTGATACAGAAGAAGTTCAAATTGCATCATTATCACCAGAGTTATTTTTTCAATATGGGCCCTTTAAAAATCAATCAAATATTGTATTAAGCAAACCCATGAAAGGGACAATAGCTAGGGGAGAAACAGAATTAGAAGATAAGGAACATTTTGAAAAATTAAGAAACTCTACCAAGGATAGAGCGGAAAATGTAATGATTGTTGATTTGTTGCGTAATGATATAAGTAGAGTAGCCAATACTGGAACAGTTAAAGTATATAAACCGTTTCATATTGAAAGATATCAAACAGTTTATCAAATGACATCCATGGTAACTGGACAATTACCAAATCATATGCGTTTATTGCGTGTTCTAGAAGCCATTTTCCCCTGTGGTTCAATTACCGGTGCACCGAAACTGAATACAATGAAATATATTAAACAATTAGAGCAAACACCAAGAAATGGTTATTGTGGAACTATAGGCTTATTGCTACCTGATGGGAAATCTATTTTCAATGTACCTATTCGAACAATTCAATATATTAATGGGAAAGCTGTTTACGGCGTTGGAGCAGGTATTACCATTGATTCTAATCCAGAATCTGAAGTGCAAGAATTTATAGATAAGACAAAAATATTGGAGAGATTATAATGCAGTTATTTGAAACATTACGATTAGATTCTGGCAATTTTTCAAGGCTGACATATCATTATGACAGAATAAAACATTCGGCAAATCAATTCCAAATGACTTTCGAAGATGAGCAATGGAACAAAACGATTTCGGAAATTGAAGGCTTATATTTTACAGGAACTTATAGAGTGAAAATTATATTACATCCTAATGGTGTTTTTAAATATGAAGTTGCTGAATTACCTCAAAAAGATAGCTTTACGGCAAAAATTGTACCATTAACCCCAATTCAAGATAAACGAGTACTTACGAATAAAACAACAAATAGGGATCATTTAGCGCATAATCATGAAACTGATCTCATCTTACTCTATGACAAATCAGGAAAAATATTAGAATTTGATATTGGAAATATTATGATCAAAGAAGGAAACTATTATTATACACCAGTATATAATGAAGACTTTTTAAAAGGATGTAAGAGACAAGAGTTAATAGAAGAAGGTAAATTAATTGAAAAAGATTATAGTTTGACAGATTTTAAGCACAAGTTAAGGCAAAATCAAATTCAAGTTTTTCTGATAAATAGTTTGAGAGAGGTTGCCGATGTTGCAATAAATCTATAGAATATAGAAAGTATAAGAAAAATATTAATTTTAATTCTAATAATTGTGATAAAACGTTGTTGCGAGTGTGTTTGATATCAATAGTTGGAAATATCAAATATGCCACACATAGATATGGTTTAACTGTATGAGGTGAATTAAGATAAACAAAGTTATACGAGTCTTAAAAAATCTAATGTCAGCAAGCGAGGCAAAATAATGATATTGATTTGGATCTTATTAATTATTACGCTAATCGGCCTTACAAAATGGTATGTAACCTATTTAATGAATCAACATAAATATTTTGCTACTAAGTTGATCATCACTATTTCATGTGCTATTCAGTTGATATTTATCTATGGTTTAGTTAAAGAATTAATACGCTACTTAACACAAATATTAAATGTATTTTATCGATAGTCACAAATAGACACAATAGATGAGGTGAATTTATGAAGATATACAGTCAAGGTGACCAAGCAATTGTGGTTTCTATAGAAAAAGAAGTCTCCAAAGATTTAACTGACGATCTACTCGCGTTAAAAACATATCTTGTTAACAAAAATTATCCTTTTATTACAGAAATTGTGCCAACAGAGTCAGATATGATGATTTGTTATGACGCTAGAGATATGATTAAACATCACAACATAAAATCACCATTTTTATATATGAAAGCATTGTTGCAATCTGTGCAATTAGAAATAAAACATGTAGAAGAGGCGTCTGAACCAATTCAAATACCTGTAGTATATGGTGGTGAATTTGGTCCAGATTTAGCGTCTTTGCTAAAATATTATAAAATGGATTTCGACAAATTTGTAAAATTACATACAAATTCGAACTTTTTCGTATCAATGATGGGCTATTCTCCAGGATTTCCATATTTAACAGGGATGGATAAGCGTTTATTTGTAAATCACACAGGTGGTAAAAAAGCATTTATTCCTGCGGGATCAGTAATCATTGAAGGTAAGAAAACAGGTATTACTACGATTGATACTTATGGCGATTGGCTAGTGATAGGTTATACGCCAGTTGAATTATTTAATCCACATCAAACAGATTTTACGACTTTAAAATTAGGTGATAATGTGCAATTTCAAGCTATGACAGTAGAAGCATTGGATTTAGGAGGATTTAAACCATGTCAATCATAATAGAAAATGAAGGATTGTTCTCAAGTTTTCAAGATTTTGGTCGTATCGGTTTTGAACACAATGGTGTAATCCCAAGTGGTGCTTTAGATCCATTATCACATGAAATTGCTAATCGGCTAGTAGCCAACGATAAACATGAAGCAACATTAGAAATGACCAATAGAATGGCTAGTATTCGTTTTACTGAACCAACTTTAATCGCATTAAGTGGCGGCAGTTTTAAAGCTAAAACCTCTAATTTAAAAGTCTTACCTAATAAACTTTATTTAATGGAAAAAGGTGATGTACTTGAGTTTACAGAGACTTCACGGACCTCAAGAGTTTACTTAGCTGTTGGTGGAGGGTTTGAGTTAGACGAATGGTTGGGTTCTACTTCTACTGATTTTATGTCTAAACTAGGTGGATTTCATGGTCGCAAACTAGAAATAGGCGATGAAATCAATATGAAACGTGATTATACAGAACGTCACCACAAACTTTTCGAGAATCTTGAACATACACATCAAACAGATTGGGGTATAGATGGCTATGCACTTTCTTTTAATTATATGTCCGATGTATTTCATGTCATTAAAAACAAAGGAACAGAAGATTTTAACCAAGATGCTTTAAATCGTTTTACTTATGGGGAATATAAAGTGACAAGTAAAGCGAATAGGGTGGGCATGTATGTTGAAGGTCAACCTGTTAAAGCATTTTATGAAGATATGCCTGCACATCAATCTGTACAAATAGGAACGATTCAAGTTAAGAGGGATGGTACACCTATTATATTGTTAAATGACCATTACACATTGGGAAGCTACCCGCAAATAGGGACAATCGCCAGTTATCACTTAACGAAGTTAGGCCAAAAACATCCTGGTACTAAGTTGAAGTTTCAATTCATAGATGTTGAAACTGCAGAAAAGAATTTAATAAAATATACCAATTGGTTAAATCAACTGTTTCATGGCATTGAGTATAGAATGCAATTAGAAATGTTAAAATAGTATACGCAATCAAAAAATAAAACGTATTAGTGTATAGCAATACGTTTCGAAAGTGTTCATTTAAAATTAAAAATCTTTTAGCCATAAAATAATTATTATATCAATATGTCTTTTGGTTAATGAATTTTAGAATGTATCCAAACCTTAGGTGATAAATTACCTGAGGTTTTTTACATTAGATGATTTACTCAATATGCATAAATCTTAGACAATGTTTGGCTAAAATATAGTTCTGAAATTTTATTTGTGATACATATTCAGTGATTATTCGATAGACATTCAGATATAGTGATTAATTCTTAAATATTTGAACTCATTTATCTAGTATAATAAACGGTAATCATGTTGAATATGATAAGATTAAGTAATTACATAAGTCATTCAGTATAAATTAACCATTATCTAAATAGGTCCAAGGCCTGATTAATTTATTAAATAGAGCAAGTATAATTATAAAGGAAATTTAAATTTTAATCTTCTTTTAATCATGTATTCACAATAGGTTAATGATACCTTCATAAAACGGTTAAATCAGCGTTTTTAATTAAAAAAAGTGTGTTTTTACTTGATATTAGACAAGAATTGCTTTATATTTATTAATTGAACTATAATCGTTTTATTACAAGGATGTTACAGAGTGAATGCAGTGTAAAAACGATGTAAAACATAATAAAATGCATTAACATAATTTACATTACAACAAATATAATTTTTCAAAAAGAATCAATAAATTTCGTTAAAAATAAAAATTGCTACTTTATAAAAATAAATTAGTGACAAAAGACAAAAAGATGTGTTTTAGAGGAAAGATACAGGATGTCACCCTATTTTTCTTACTTAAATTTTAACTTTCGCAAATAACGATAAAGACATTGTTAGATAATCTAAGCTACGCATTAACAATGATTACAAAGCATTTTAATTGGGCTAGGTATTAGCACCAACTTTTATTAATTTATATCGGGGGAACAGACATGAGTCTACACAAAAAGAAACTAACTCTTTTTGCGTTTTTTATTTTAACTGTATTAACAGTTACTGCTAAAACGTATTTTTCATACTATGTTGACTTTTCTTTAGGTGTTAAAGGGTTAGTTCAAAATTTAATCTTATTAATGAATCCATATAGTTTAATTGCATTAGTATTGAGTATTTTCTTATTCTTCAAAGGTAAGAAAGCATTTTGGTTTATCTTTATAGGCGGTTTTATTTTAACCTTCTTATTATACGCAAATGTTGTATATTTCAGATTCTTCTCAGACTTCTTGACTTTCAGTACGTTAAATCAAGTGGGTAATGTTGAATCAATGGGTGGTGCTGTATCAGCTTCATTTAAATGGTATGACTTTGTTTACTTTATCGATACAATCATTTATTTATTTGTATTAATATTTAGACAAAAATGGTTAGACAAGCGTGTGTTTAGCAAAAAATTTGTTCCAGTGATTATGGCAGCATCTGTTGCATTATTTTTCTTGAACCTAGCTTTTGCTGAATCTGATCGTCCGGAATTATTAACACGTACATTCGACCATAAATATTTAGTTAAATACTTAGGTCCATATAACTTCACAGTTTATGATGGTGTAAAAACGATACAAAATAATCAACAAAAAGCATTAGCAAATGAAGATGATTTAACTAAAGTCTTAAATTATACGAAACAAAAGCAAACACAGCCGAATCCAGAATACTTCGGCGCGGCTAAGAAAAAAAATGTGATTAAAATACACTTAGAAAGTTTCCAAACTTTCTTGATTAACAAAAAAGTAAATGGTGAAGAAGTTACACCTTTCTTAAATAAACTTTCTACTGGTAATGAAGATTTTAGATACTATCCAAACTTCTTCCATCAGACAGGACAAGGTAAAACTTCAGACTCAGAGTTTACAATGGATAATAGTTTATATGGTTTACCACAAGGTTCGGCATTCTCACTTAAAGGTGATAATACGTTCCAATCATTACCAGCGATTTTGCATCAACAACAAGGTTACACATCTAGCGTGATGCACGGTGATTATAAAACTTTCTGGAACCGTGACCAAGTTTATAAACACTTTGGCGTAGATAAATTCTATGATGCAACGTACTATGATATGTCAGAGGAAAATCAAGAGAATTTAGGTCTGAAAGATAAAGAGTTCTTTGATGAATCAGCAGATTATTTAGCGAAGGAAAAAGAACCTTTCTATAGTCATTTGATTACACTAACGAACCATTATCCGTTCACTTTATCTCCAGAAGATGCATCAATTGATAAACCAAATACTGGTGATTCAACAGTTGACGGTTATGTACAGACAGCGAGATATTTAGACGAATCGCTAGAACAATTTGTAAATGAATTGAAGAAAAAAGGCGTCTATGATGATTCAGTTATCATGATTTATGGTGACCATTACGGTATTTCAGAAAATCATAACAAAGCAATGGAAAAATTATTAGGTGAAGACATTACACCAGCTAAGTTTACAGATTTAAATCGTACAGGTTTCTGGTTGAAAATCCCTGGTAAAGAAGGTACTGTTGATAAAACTTATGCTGGACAAGCAGATGTAATGCCTACATTACTACATTTAATGGGTATTGATACTAAGAATTATCTCATGATGGGTACAGACTTATTATCAAAAGATCATAATGATACTGTGCCGTTTAGAAATGGTGACTTTGTAACGAAAGATTACAAATATGTAAATGGCAGAATATATGATAATAAAAATAATGAGCCAGTAACAGAAAAACCTAGTGATTTTGATAAACGTAAACAACAAGCTGAAAAAGACTTACAAATGAGCGATGATGTCCTAAACGGTGACTTAATGAGATTTTATGATAATCCTGATTTTGATAAAGTGAAACCATCAGATTATAAATATGAAGTAGGTCCAAAAGGACAAGAGAAAAAATAATAACTAATTAAGCCCTAATCCATTATTTAAAATGGTTTAGGGCTTTTATATATGTAAGCGTATTGAATGGTGTTTTATAGTGAAGTTTAAGAAGGACAGGATAACGGATTAATCCATATCCCGAACAAGCACTTACGTTTAAAATAGCAAAAAATGAATGCTAAAAAGGGCTGGGGTATAAATCTCCATTCTCAAAATAAGATTGCCTGAGATATATAGTTCTTGGATAAATATGACGTATTCTGGCGAGACGCTTGTGGGAACAGGACAAGCTGAAGACTATAGCCTCAAGCTGTCTCCTAGGAAAGCGAGCCAACAATACGAAATATTGAATAAAAAAAGGCACTCAGATGAATTGAATTAAATCATCTGAGTGCTATTTTTCTAGGATTTATGTCCTAACCTCTTTATTTTGAGCTTGAGATGGTTGTCCCAGACTCATCATTTTTATTTGAAGAAATGGATCCAAGTTATTTCTTTTTCTTTTACCTTTTATCCAAGTGCAACGTCTAAAATCATCATAATAGTAAAACCTAGCATTAAACTTAATGTTGCTAAATCAGTGTTATTACTAGCTTGAGAATCTGGTATAAGCTCTTCTACAACTACAAATATCATTGCTCCAGCGGCAAAAGCGAGTGCATAAGGTAACATAGGCGTAATGAAAAGCACTGCAGCAGCGCCTATTGTAGCAAAAATGGGCTCAACAATTGCAGATGCTTGTCCGTAGTTAAATGCTTTCCATCGTGATGCGCCAGCAGCTCTGATAGGCATTGAAAGTGCAGCACCTTCGGGGATGTTTTGAATCCCGATACCAATTGCTAAACCGAGTGCGCCTAAAAAAGTTGCTTGGCCATTACCAGCTACTACGCCACCAAATGCTACACCAATAGAAAGACCTTCTGGTATGTTATGCAATGTAATAGCTAATACAAGTAATGTATTTTTATTGAGTTTTTTCGTTCCTACACCTTCTTGGTATTGGTTAGAGTCTTGGGTGTTTGGGTGAATGTGTGGAATAATTAAATCTAACGCGCGTATAAAAAAACCGCCCAATAAAAAACCTATTGCTGCTGGTAACCATGCAAAAGATGATCCAGAACCGTAATCGATTGATGGTTGTAATAGAGACCAGAAACTTGCAGCAATCATAATGCCTGCAGCAAATCCTTGCATTGAATTCAGTATTTTATCATTTACTCTTTTAAATATAAAGACTGATGCAGCACCTAATGCAGTCAATAACCATGTGATGATACCTGCGATTAGTGCTTGGATAAAAGGAGGTAAGTCTTGGAAAAAATCTGACATAAGCTACGCTCCCTTGTATCATTTGAGTTCAAAAAGGTGTATAATATATAGAACTGAAATTAAGTTTAACAGAATTAATTATAATTTTCGATATTAAAAAGGATGTTGGACGATGGAAGCCTACAAAATTGAACATTTACATAAATCTTACGCTGATAAAATCATTTTCGATGATTTACATCTGTCTATTTCTGAAGGAGAAAAAATAGGTCTTGTAGGTATTAATGGTACAGGCAAAAGTACTTTGTTAAAAGTAATCGCTGGTTTGGATGAAGACTTCGAGGCAGAGGTCTCACATCCTAATGCATATCGCATACGTTATTCTTCTCAAAAACAAGAGTTTGAAGGAGATTTAACTGTTTTTGAAGCGGTATTAACGTCAGAGACAAAGACACTTCAGGTGATTCGCTCATATGAAGCTGCTGTAACAAAATATAGTGAGACGCAGAATGAGACAGATTTTCAACAAATGATGCAAGCACAAGAAGCAATGGATACATATCAAGCTTGGGATTATAGTGCTGAAATTAAGACTATTTTATCAAAGCTAGGCATCAATGATACGACTAAAAAAGTGAGAGAACTTTCAGGTGGGCAACAAAAACGTGTTGGTCTTGCTAAAACACTTATAGAGCAACCAGATTTATTACTTCTGGATGAACCTACGAACCATCTAGATTTTGAGTCAATCAACTGGTTAATTAATTATGTTAAACAGTATCCGCATACAGTGCTGTTTGTAACACATGATCGTTACTTTTTAAATGAAGTATCATCTCGCATTATTGAATTAGATCGTGGTAAATTAACTACTTATCCAGGTAATTATGAAGATTACATTGCACAACGTGCTGAAAATGAAGTTGTTGAGCAAAAACAACAAGCGAAACAGCGCGCATTATATAAACAAGAATTAGCTTGGATGCGTGCAGGAGTAAAAGCGCGTTCTACAAAACAACAAGCACGAAAAAATAGATTTAAAGATTTAGAACACGATGTGAAAAACCAACAACAACAAGATAAAGCATCTTTAAATCTTGCGTATTCACGTTTAGGTAAACAAGTTTTTGAACTTGATAACGTGTCAAAATGTATCGGCGATAAAATATTGTTTGAACATGTCACTGAAATTATTCAAAATGGACAACAAATTGGTATCGTCGGACCAAATGGTGCTGGTAAAACAACATTGTTGAATATTTTGAATGGTGATGACCAAGCGTTCGAAGGGGAATTGAAAGTTGGTCAAACTGTTAAAGTTGCTTATTTCAGACAGACTGAAGCACGTTTAGACCGGGACATCAGAATGATTGATTATTTGCGTGAAGAAAGTGAAGTAGCGAAAGAAAAAGATGGAACTGCTGTGTCAGTTACGCAATTATTAGAACGCTTTTTATTCCCAAGTGCAACACATGGTAAAAAAGTTTACAAATTATCAGGTGGAGAACAAAAAAGATTGTATTTATTAAAATTATTAGTGCATCAACCTAATGTTTTATTATTAGATGAACCGACAAATGATTTAGATACAGAAACGTTAACTATTTTAGAAGATTATATCGATACGTTTGGCGGCACAGTTATCACGGTGAGTCATGATCGCTACTTTTTAAATAAAGTTGCTCAAGAATTTTGGTATATTCATGATGGAAAAATAGAACGTATCATAGGAAATTTTGATGACTATGAAGCATATAAAAAAGAAATAGATAAATTACAAACGCAAGAAAAACAACAAGCTAAAGTGAAACCAACGTATGAAAAGAAAAAGAAAAAAGGTTTATCGTATAAAGAAAAACAAGAATATGAAACAATTATTGCGCGTATTGAAACAACCGAGCACAGATTAGAAGAAATCGAGCAAGAAATGGTTGAAGCAAGTTCTGATTATGCTAAAGTAAAAGAATTAAATGAAGAACAACAAAATCTTAATATGTTGTATGAAGAAGATATAACAAGATGGAGCGAACTTGAAGAATTAAAAGAACAATGAGGGATTATATAACATGGAAGCAACATTATCACATTATTTTGGCTATGACACATTCCGTCCAGGTCAAAAAGAAATAATAACTAAAGTAATGGATCATCGTAATGTGCTTGGCGTTTTACCAACTGGTGGGGGAAAATCAATTTGTTACCAAGTGCCAGGATTAATGTTGGGTGGTACGACAATCGTAATCAGCCCATTAATTTCACTTATGAAAGATCAAGTTGATCAATTAAAGGCCATGGGGATTCGCGCAGCATATTTAAATAGTAGTTTGACTCAAAAGCAACAAAAAGAGATTCAAGCACAACTAAAAAGTGGAGAAATTCAATTTTTATATGTTGCACCGGAACGTTTTGACAATGCTAATTTTATGCGCTTATTACAGCAGTTAGATATACACTTAGTTGCCTTTGATGAAGCCCATTGTATTTCAAAATGGGGACATGATTTTAGACCAAGTTATCAGGAAGTCATCCATAAGGTTTTTGCCTTGCCACAAGATTTTTCAATTGTAGCATTAACAGCAACGGCAACAATTGAAGTACAAAAAGATATTATGGATCGTTTAAATATCGATAAGCATGACGAAATTAAAACAAGTACAAAACGACGTAATTTAATATTTCAAGTTAATCCAACGTACCAACGTCAAAAGTTCGTATTAGAATATGTTAAAGATCATCAAAAAGAAGCAGGCATTATTTATTGCTCGACACGTAAACAAGTAGAAGAACTACATGAAGCACTTGAAAACAATAAAATTAGTAGCACAATATACCACGCTGGTTTATCCAATAAAGAGCGTGAAGCAGCACAAAATGATTTTGTATATGATCGCGTGCGTGTCGTTGTAGCAACGAACGCATTTGGTATGGGTATTGATAAATCTAATGTGCGATTTGTGATTCACTATAATATGCCTGGTGATTTAGAGTCTTATTATCAAGAAGCGGGACGTGCTGGTCGTGATGGATTGAAGAGTGATTGTATTCTTTTATTCAGCGATAGAGACATTGGATTACACCAATATTTCATTTCATCTTCAAAAGCAGACGATGATTACAAAGAAAAAATGGGTGAAAAATTGAATAAAATGTTGCTATATACGAAAACTAAAAAGTGTCTAGAAGCAACACTTGTACATTATTTTGAACCTAATGAAAAACTAGAAGAATGTGAACAATGTAGTAATTGTGTTAGAGAAAATAAAACATATGACATGACGAACGAAGCGAAGATGATAGTGAGTTGTATTGCACGTATGAAACAGCAAGAAAGTTATAGTGTCATTATTCAAGTTTTAAGGGGCGAAGACTCTGATTACATTCGTTATTGTGATTATAATCAATTGACAACGCATGGTATTATGAAAAACTATACGACTTCTGAACTCAGTCATCTTATTGATGAATTGCGATTTAAAGGATTTTTGAATGAACACGATGAAATATTAACCTGTGATGTTTCTGTAAAGGAACTGCTTAATAACCAAATTTCGATATATACAACACCATTTAAACGCAAATCAAAAGAAAAGGTTAACATCAACACTGTAGAAGGTGTAGACCGTGCTTTATTCGATGAATTAGTTGCTGTACGTAAACAATTAAGTGAAAAATTAACTATTCCACCAGTAAGCATTTTCTCAGATTTCACTTTGGAAGAATTTGCAAAGAGAAAACCAGAATCAAAACAAGATATGATATTAATTGATGGTGTTGGAAGTTATAAATTAAAACACTACTGTCCAATATTTTTAGAAACAATACAATCTTATAAAGCTCAAATTTAGTTGAGCAAATAATTGTTTTTAGAATATATAATCCCATATACTTAATTTTAACGGTATTGGTATTTTACATTGAAATGATTGCAAAAAATACGAAGTTAATTTGACAACGATTAATATACTATACAGGCACAAATGTAATAGTAATATTGATGAGTTTGAATTAACTTCGTATTTGTTTTATTTAACTGTGATTAAAAAGGTTAAATTGTTAGTAAATCGGTTATGTGTTAACTATGTGAATTTTTTTAAGTGATAGTAAAGGCAATGAGAAGAGTGAGGGTGACAAATTGATAGAATTTAAAAATGTTATGAAACGTTATGGGGATAAGAAAGCTGTAGATGATCTTAGCTTTAATATAAAAGAAGGTGAATTTTTTGTTTTAATCGGACCTTCAGGTTGTGGTAAAACAACGACATTAAAAATGATTAATCGTTTAATTTCATTAACAGAGGGATTCATTTATTTTAAAGGGAAACCAATTAGTGACTATCCAGTATATGAAATGCGCTGGGATATTGGTTATGTTTTACAACAAATTGCATTATTTCCGCATTTAACGATAAAAGAGAATATTGCACAAGTGCCACAAATGAAAAAATGGAAAGAAGCAGATATTGATAAACGTATAGATGAGTTATTAAATATGGTTGGTTTAGAGCCAGAACTATTTAAAGATAGAAAACCAGATGAATTATCAGGTGGACAACAACAACGTGTTGGTGTGGTACGTGCATTAGCTGCAGATCCACCAGTTATTCTGATGGACGAACCTTTCAGTGCATTAGATCCAATTAGCAGAGAAAAGCTGCAGGATGATTTAATAGCATTACAGCAAAAAATTAAAAAAACAATCGTTTTTGTAACACATGATATACAAGAAGCGATGAAGCTAGCTGATAGAATTTGTCTATTAAACAAAGGACATGTAGAGCAAATAGATACACCTGACAATATGGTTAATCATCCTAAAAGTGATTTTGTAAGACAATTTGTTGGGGATAAATCACTGAAAATAGAAAAAGACGTAAAACTATCAGAACTTATCGGTGAATTAACGATTAATGAACAGGAAGCTACCAAAGGTTATCCTATTGTTAATAGTAACGCGTCTATTAAAAGCATTTATAGTGATTTAGCTAACCACGATGCAATCATTATTAATGATGATTCGACTGCTACACAGCATGTGCTTAAACGCGAAGATATGTTTAAATATCTATCGGAGCATACAGGGGGTAGTCAAAGATGAATGAATTAATAAATACACTTTCAGATCGGAAAGGACAATTGTTAACTACCATATTTGAACATATCCAAATATCGTTTATTGCATTGCTCATTGCTGCAGTAATTGGGGTACCGCTAGGCATTTTACTCACAAAGACACGCAAGGTTTCTGAGGTTGTGATGAATATCGCAGCCGTGTTACAGACAATTCCATCATTAGCTTTGCTTGGTTTGATGATACCGCTGTTTGGTATAGGTAAGGTACCAGCAGTGATCGCATTAGTAGTTTATGCATTGTTGCCGATATTAAGAAATACATACACAGGTATCAATGAGGTAGATAGCTCGTTAATTGAAGCAGCTAAGGGTATCGGTATGAAGCCAGGTCGAAGATTAACGAAAGTGGAATTGCCAATAGCCATGCCAGTAATTATGGCGGGTATTAGAACAGCAATGGTATTGATTATAGGTACTGCTACATTAGCAGCGTTAATTGGTGCAGGTGGTCTTGGTGATTTGATTCTTTTAGGTATAGATCGAAATGACACATCATTGATTATTATTGGTGCGATTCCTGCAGCTTTATTAGCAATTCTATTTGATTTAGTTTTACGTTATATGCAAAAACTATCCTATAAAAAATTGCTTATTTCTCTTGGTGCAATTATTATAATACTGTTATTAGTGATTATTGGACCAATGTTTGCTCAAAAAGGAGATAAAATTACATTAGCAGGTAAACTTGGGTCAGAACCATCTGTAATTACTAATATGTATAAAATTTTAATTGAAGAAGAAACAGATGATACAGTAGAAGTGAAAGATGGCATGGGGAAAACTTCATTCCTATTTAATGCCTTGAAATCTGACGATATAGATGGCTACCTTGAGTTTACGGGTACAGTACTTGGAGAGTTAACAAAAGAAGATTTGAAGTCTAAACAAGAAAATAAAGTATATCAACAAGCAAAATCAAGTTTAGAAGATAAGTACGATATGACTATGTTAAAGCCAATGCAATATAATAATACTTATTCATTAGCGGTGAAAAAAGATTTTGCGAAAAAGCATAATATTAAAACGATAGGTGACTTAAACAAAGTGAGCGATCAAATTAAACCAGGTTTCACATTAGAGTTTAATGATCGTGAGGATGGTTACCCAGCTGTTAAAAAAGCATATGATTTAGATTTCGGTGACGTGAAGACGATGGAGCCGAAATTAAGATATCAAGCAGTTGAAAGCGGAGATATTAATTTAATCGACGCATATTCAACAGATGCTGAATTAAAACAATATGATATGGTTGTATTAGAAGATGATAAAAAAGTATTCCCTCCATATCAAGGCGCTCCTATGTTTAAAACATCGTATTTAAAAGATCATCCTGAAATTAAAGCACCGCTTAATAAATTAGCAGGTAAGATTTCTGATGAAGATATGCAAGAAATGAATTATGAAGTTACAGTAAAAAAAGAAGATCCATATGAGGTAGCAAAAAACTATCTAGAGAAACATCATTTAATTGATTAATTCATAAGACAATACGAGTTTAACAATGCATTTTACTACGGACAAAAATGCATTAAGTTGAACTCGTATTTATATTTGATTAAATTCTAGCTTTAAAAATTTAAGTTACATTGATTTTCAATGGAAATAAGGTATATAATGGTTACTAAGTTTTGAAATTTCTGTAAATTTAAGGAGGCCCGAATCAACAATGAAAAAACAAATAGAGCAATTATCAGCATATCAACCAGGTTTATCACCAAGAGCACTAAAAGAACAATACGGGATTGAGGGTGAACTTTATAAATTAGCTTCTAATGAAAATTTATATGGACCGTCACCTAAAGTGAAAGACGCAATCACGCAGCATTTAGATGAATTGCAATTTTATCCTGAAACGGGTTCTCCGTTAATTAAAGAAGCGATAAGTAAACATTTGAATGTTGACCCAGCACGTATTTTATTTGGTGCAGGATTAGATGAAGTGATATTAATGATTTCACGTGCTGTTTTAACTAAAGGAGATAAAATTGTTACAAGTGAAATGACTTTTGGTCAGTATTATCATAATGCCATAGTTGAAGCGGCAGATGTTGTACAAGTCCCACTAAAAGATGGTGGATTTGATTTAGAAGGCATACTTTCTGAAGTTGATGACTACACTAAACTTGTATGGTTGTGTAACCCTAATAATCCTACCGGCACATACTTTACTCATGAAGACTTGCAACGATTCTTATCACGTGTACCTCAAGATATACCGGTAATTATAGATGAAGCTTATGTTGAATTCGCGACAGCTGAAGACTTTCCGAATTCATTAGCTTTACAAGAACAATTTCCAAATGCTTTCTTACTGAGAACATTTTCTAAAGCATATGGATTAGCCGGCATGCGTATTGGATATGTGATTGCTGCTCAAGAAGCGATTGAAAAATGGAATATTATACGACCACCATTTAATGTAGGTCGATTATCAGAACACGCTGCACTTGCTGCGTTAGAAGATCAAGATTATTTAGATTCTATTCGTGAAAAAAATGCACAAGAAAGAGCAAAATTCTTTGATTCAGTTAGTAGTCATAAATTAAATCCAAGCCAAACGAACTTTATTTTTGTGAATACGTCGCGACCTCACGAATTATATGAAGCATTGTTAAAACAGGGATGCATTACAAGAGAATTTCCGAATGGTGTCAGAATTACGATTGGTTTCCCTGAGCAAAATGATAAAATGATCGAAGTATTAAATAACTTTGATTTATAAAAAGTAGTATTTATAACGTTCAATAAATTAAAATGTATAAAGCTTAAACTATATAATGAAAATAATTAATTTATATAGTATATTATGATATGCTCATATACAATTTTGGTTTCATTGAACGTTTTTTGCTATACTAATAGTGATAAACAAGATCATGTTCTAAGATGGCCAATGTAATAATGCGTTATCATTGTTAATGAACAAGAACTTAAAAGGGAGTAGAGTACGAGATGACTAGAAAATCAATTGCTATTGATATGGATGAAGTACTTGCTGATACAGTAGGTGCATTGATTGAAGATGTGAATAAACGTACAGATTTAGGAATAACATATGATATGTTGGATGGTAAAAAATTACGTCATGCTATGCCTGAACATGATGGGTTATTGCATGAAATTTTACGCGAACCAGGTTTTTTCAAAAAATTAAAAGTGATGGCACATTCACAAGAAGTTGTGAAAAAACTAACTGAGTATTATGATGTCTATATTGCTACTGCTGCAATGGACGTTCCTACATCGTTTCATGATAAATATGCATGGTTAAGAGAGTATTTTCCGTTTTTAGACCCACAGCATTTTGTTTTTTGTGGTCGTAAAGATATCGTAAACGCGGACTATCTCATAGATGACAACCCTCGTCAGTTAGCTATATTTACTGGTAAACCAATTATGTATACAGCATCACATAATGTTAACGATGATCGTTTTACACGTGTGAATGATTGGTATGATGTTGAAAAATATTTCTTAGGTGATCGTGATTACGATATATAATATAAATGACATGAACGCGTTTTTGGTGTTTAAATATAAAATCTAATGATGTTTTACTTATAATGTGTGGACATTTGAATATGTTATGAGTGAAAGGTTAAGGGCTATCTATATTTCAAGTAAGTAAACACGTTCTAACACTATATCAAAAGGACTAATCCATATGTACGTGGATTAGTCCTTTTTTATTAATCATTATATATAGTGTGTTTATTCATATTCAGTGTCAGGTGTGTTTTCAGGTAACGTTAAAATTTGAATTGCTTTTGGTATAACTTCGATATGGATGGGTGTTTTTAATGCAATTTCGCCATCGATATCTACTTTCATTTCAGGTTTAGTCTCTATTTTGATATCTTTGGCTAATAAATGCTGAATACCGTTTGTCATGTGGTTCCAGTTCATACTATCTCTTTGTTTAAATATATCACTCAGTACACTTGAACTGTGTTCTTTGAAGATAAATAAATTCAGATAACCATCACTAGGTGAAAGGTCTGTTAAAGGTATACGACTGCCTCCTATAAATGACCCATTAGCAACAACAAGCATGGCAGTATTACCATCAATGACTTTACCATCAACGGTTAATTGATAATCAAAGTGCTCTGGATTAAGTAAAGTTTTAACAGTAGACCCTACGTAGCTCAATTTCCCAAAAATGTCTTTATTGCCATTTTGAACATTTTCTGCATTTTGAACAATGAGACCCAATCCAGCAAAGTTTAGTGCATACTGATCATTTATTTTCATAACATCATAAGATTGTAACTCTGATTGAATAAGTTGTTGACTGGCTATTTTATGACGTGGACTTAGGTTTAATGTTTTAACGAAATCATTAAACGTACCACCTGGAATAATACCAATAGGGATATTCAATTCATGTTGCATCATGCCATTGATTAATTCGTTGACAGTACCATCTCCACCAAGGAGAAAAATGATATCTACATCGTCACTGTAACTTTGATCTTTAATCTTCTGGCAAAATCTTATGATATCACCTTCATCTTCACTTAGTTGGATTGACAGATGTTTACAAAACGTAGTTAAAGAAGCTGCTACATCTCCCAGTCCTCGATATATATCTTTAATACCACTATATTCATGATAAAATAAGACACCGTGTTTGAATTTAGTATTTTCCAATTTTCTTCACCATATTCTTTTAAATTTTGTTGCTTATTCACTTTACCCATATTTCTATAGTTATAAATATATTTTGGCGGGCGAAACATATATTTCAATTCAAATGATTTCTTCATACTATTATACAAGGATAATTAGGTCGATGTTTACCTAAGCTTTAGCACATGGAAAAAGCCCACTAACTCAATAAATTGAGAAGAGGGCTTTTTGCATGCGCTATTTAATGCCACGCATACCTTTGATGATTTTTGGTACAAATGCTAAAACAATTAAACTAACTACAATTGCAATACTACCTAAAAATAGGAAGTAATTTTTGTATCCAAGAGGTTCGATTAGTTTCACTAATGTACCATTTATAGCCTGTGCACAGGCATTAGTTAACAGCCATAAACTCATCATCTGTGTGTTAAAAGCTTTTGGAGCAAGTTTAACTGCTGCACTGTTACCTGTAGGTGATAAACAAAGTTCACCGATTACACAAATGATATAAGATAAAATAATCCAGTTGACACTAATATCGGTACCGCCAGCTGAATGACCGATAGAACCAATCATTATGTAAGAAGCACCTGCTAATATAGCGCCTAGAACAAATTTTGTGGCTATACTTGGTTGGCGTCGAGCCATTTTTGCCCAAATCAATGAAATCACTGGTGCTAGTAATACAATAAATAATGGATTAATCGACTGGAAGAGCGTAGGACCAAAATCTGCTTTCCATCCAAATATATTTAATTTCATATCACTGCTTTCAAACGCAAAGAGGTTAAGTACGTTGGCACCCTGTTCTTGAATAGACCAGAATATTACACCGAGTATAAATAGTGGTATAAACGCTATTACTCTTGAGCGTTCATCATCTGTGATTTCTTTACTTCGAATCATAATTGTGAAATATATGATAGGTAATGCCACACCTAGTATGAGTACCGTTGTACTAACTAAGTTAAATGATAATGTACCTGTTAAGCCGGTAATTAATAATACCGCTGCAATGATTACGATGATTGCAGCAAATAAAATGCTATATTTCTTTTTCTCGCTTTTATTTAATGGGTTTGTTGGTTTTGAACCAATTTGCCCTAAATTTCTTTTATTGAAAAATATATACCATACGAGTCCAAGTGCCATACCAATCGCAGCGATTAAGAAACCACCGTGGAAGTTACCTGTATGTACAAAGCGATCTAAAATAATTGGTGAAATTAATCCACCTAAGTTAACAGACATATAGAATATAACAAAACCAGCATCTATACGTGTATCTCTATCAGGGTATAATCTACCGACAATATTTGAAATGCTTGGCTTCATTAAACCAGAACCCACAATAATAAAGAACATAGAAATAAATAGTCCTATAATATCTAAAGGTAAACTTAAGAAAATATGTCCAATAATGATCAACACGCCACCGTAAAATGTTGCTGCGCGCGTCCCTGTAATTCTATCGGAAATCCATCCACCCAGTACAGATGTCATGTATATCAGTGCACCGTATACTGCCATAATAGACTGTGCAGTGCCTTTATCCATACCTAGTCCGCCATCTTTGATAGCGAAATACATGTAGAAAATCAGCAAGGCACGCATACCGTAGTAGCTGAACCTCTCCCAAAATTCAACAAAGAATAATACGCCTAGCCCCTTAGGATGTCCAAAAAATCCTTTTTGTGGAATAGATTGAACTGCTTGTTCATGGGCTTTATCTTGATTTTGCATAAAAACATTCCCCGTCCTTTCATACTCCCTATAAGAATGTATAAAAATGATTTTACGCTTAATTAAATTAAATTTCAATAATATTCTCAAAACAACAATATTCAAAATATTCTGATTTATTATCACTGTATATAAACATAAATTTTTATTTAGTTATATTTAAATTGTTGGCAGTGTATTTTTACAAAAAAATAAACAATATAGAAATCTTTAAAATCAGATCTCTATATTGCTTATTAAAAAATATTATCGTTTAAGTGATTAATATATACCTTTCATTGCACGTTTTACTTTTGGTGAAATAATCAATAATATAACTCCGATAACAACTGCAACTAATCCTGAATACATAAAGTAATCACTTTGATCCATTTTTGTGTATACAACAACGAGTTGAGCGTTAAGACCCTGTGCTGTTGCGTTACTTAACATCCACAAGCTCATCATACGCGCCGTGAATGTGACTGGTGCTAGTTTTGTAGTAGTTGATAAACCGACTGGAGATATACAAAGTTCACCGATAGTAATTAATAAGAAACTGAGTACAAGCCATAATGGGTTTATTAAGTCATTGCCTGTAGCCAATGGAATAATCATGACTAGATAGGAGAACCCAGCGATAATAGCACCATAAGCAAATTTATGCACCGTAGGCGGATTCTTTTTACCTAATTTAACCCATAGCGTTGCAAAGACTGGCGCTAAGAGAATGATAAACAATGGATTTAAAGATTGTGCCCATGAGGCAGGAATTGAAAAATCAATTAATCCGTTCGTTAATACAGACATTTCTAGTTGTGTCTTTTTATCTGCAAATGTTGCGAGAATCGTTGACCCTTGTTCTTGTATCATCCAAAAAGCAACAGATGTAATATACAAGGGTATGTAACTATATACACGTGAACGTTCATCTTTCGTAACGTCTTTATGTAAAATCATATTAATAAACAAGTAGATTGGTAATACGATACCTAAAATGGTAATTAAAAAGCTGAAGTTTTCTAAGCTTAAGGCATTATTTAAATGTAGAATTAATAAATATGCTAAAAATAATACAATAATACCTGAACTAAATAACACGAACTTTTTGATTTCTGGTTTAGTTAAAGGATTCGGCACGTTACGACCAGCCAAACCTAAATTCACCTTACGTTTTAGTGCATATACTACTAAGCCACAGAACATGCCGATAGCAGCTACTAAGAAACCTGCATGGAAACTTACTCTAGTTTGTAAATAACCTGTAAGTAATGGCGCAAACAAACTACCAAAATTAATCCCCATATAGAATAAAGTAAATGCAGCGTCTCGTCTTACATCATTACGATCATACAGTTCACCAACAGTTGATGAAATGTTTGGTTTTAATAGACCAGTACCTGCAATGATGACTGCGAGCGCAACCATTACTAATGTTAAATTATTAGGTAAGGACAATAAAATATGCCCAATCATGATCAGGAATCCACCGTAGAAGACAGCGCTTTGTGTCCCGGTTATCCGATCTGCAATCCATGCCCCAATAACACCTGACATATAAATTAAAGTTCCGTAAATTGCGACAATTTGCATTGCCACGGCTTGGCTTAAACCAAAACCACCCTCAGCCACACTATAATAAAGATAAAATATTAGTATCGCTTTCATACCATAATAACTGAATCTCTCCCAAAATTCAGTGAAAAACAGTGTTCCTAGTCCTTTTGGATGTCCGAAGAACCCCTTTCTCGGAGTACTTTTCATAATTTCCTCGTGCGTGTAACTTATCTGTTTCATAATTTCCCTCCCCTAAATGGTTGGATTTATTTTATAATGTTTTCACATAAATAACAAGTGTATATATCAATAGTACAAAATTATATAAGTAAGCGTTTTAATATCTAAATGAAATAAATAAAAAAATAATCCACACGAATTATTTTTAGTTCGTGTGGATTATTCATAGTAGGAATGAATTAACGATTATCTATTTTTTCTGGATAGAGGTCATGATTCATTAAACGATGTTCTGCCATTTTTTCATATTTACTGTCAGGGCGGCCATAATTTGTATAAGGGTCTATAGATATACCACCACGAGGCGTGAATTTGCCCCAAACTTCTATATAATGTGGATCCATTAAGTCGATGAGATCATTCATAATAATATTCATACAGTCCTCATGAAAGTCACCATGATTTCTAAAGCTAAATAAATATAGTTTTAATGATTTAGATTCGACCATTTTAATATTTGGGATATAAGAAATATAAATTGTAGCAAAATCAGGTTGACCTGTAATAGGGCATAAAGATGTGAACTCAGGGCAATTAAATTTAACAAAATAATCACGGCCTGGATGTTTATTATCAAATGATTCTAATACATCTGGTCGATAATCAAAATCATACTTATTGTTTTGGTTTCCTAGTAAAGTAATGTCATTTAAATCTTCTTGTTTACGTCCTTCAGACATTGTAATTGCTCCTTTAATATTTAGATTTTTGTTCCTTTTTCTGAATTGTTAGCGGTTGGCGTCTGGCTTTTTCAAACATATAATAACTTGCACCAATGATAATGATGTAACCTAAAATGGCATAGAAATCTGGTGATTCGCCAAATAAAATAAAACCAAATAACGCAGTGAAAATAATAGATGCGTACGTAAATATTGAAATATCTTTAGCTGGTGCAAAACTATATGCTAAAGTAATACCTATTTGACCAGCAGCTGCAGCTAAGCCAGCACCGATTAAATAAACAACTTGCATGACAGACATTGGTTCGAATGTAAAAATCGTAAATGGAATGAGAACTATTATAGAAAAGAAAGAAAAATAAAAAACAATCGTATAAGGTGCTTCTCTACTACTTAATGCTCTAACACAAGTGTAGGCACTTGCCGCGAAGATACCTGATAACAATCCACCAATCGCTGGTATCATTGATGAGGAAAACTCAGGTTTTACAACGAACAACATACCAAAAATGGCTACAATCATAGCGACAAATTGATAGTTGCGTACTCTTTCATTTAAGAAAATTAAACTAAGTAGTATCGTCCAAAATGGATTCAATTTCATTAATGTGTCTGCATCACTGAGTATCATATGGTCGATGGCATATATATTTAATAATACGCCAATCAAACCAAGTGCAGAACGAGATATTAATAAAGGCTGACTACTTAATTTACCAAAAAGTGGTTGCTTATATTTAAATATAAAATACAAAGGTATAAACATTGCCACTAGGTTTCTTGCCAATGATTTTTGAAAGACAGGGAGATCTCCAGCTAATCTAAAAAAAACAGACATAAAGCTAAAGCCAACTGCAGAAATTAGAATAGCAATAATACCTTTTATTTTTGGATTCACATACATCGCCTCAATTTTAAAATTTTAACGTATCTATATTAGCATAGTTAATTAGAAAATGTATATATGCTTGAAATTAAAGTGGAAATATATTAAGATAATATACGAACAAACGTTCTATTCAGGAGCATATAATTGAGAAAATTTAAAAGTAATTTAGAATAGTAATTAGTTCGAAAATATAATATATGAAGCGCAATATATATGAGGGTAGATTAAGTAATGCAGGTATATCAAGGCTTAAGAGAAAATTAAAAAAAGCAAGCATTGAGACTCTAAAAGTGACAAAAATATTTTTTAAATTTTTAAAATTGATTTTAAAGTTGAATTGGTGCCATTTTCATACTGTTTTCATCGTTTTGTCATAAATTAAAGACTTTTAATAAGGCGATGAGTTATGTATAATGAAACACATAATATAGTATTTCTGGCCAGGACAAAACACAATATATTGTGTTTTGATACGTGGTCAATTTATTTATAATAAATCAAATTTTAAGTAAAATCACACAGTTTTAGGCTTTGAATAATGACAAATAAGGCATTAATACTTAAATGTTGAGTTTTTACATACCTACTTATAGATTTACAAGTTACTATATATAGTGGTTACTTCAATCATTTAAAACACATTCAAATAATAACACCTCGAAAGCCTTACATTTTTTGATTTTCCAACTTACGTATATCTATTAGAAAGAAGGTGATCCAATGAAAGTGGTATATTTTTCGTTTTCCGGCAATGTGCGCAGATTTATAAAAAAAACCGAACTGACAAATGTTATGGAAATCACGCAAAATAATTGTTCAGAGAGAATAGAGGAGCCATTCGTTTTGGTCACTGGAACAATAGGATTTGGTGAGGTACCCCAACCAGTTCAAGCGTTTTTAGATGTGAATGATGATTTGTTAAAAGCTGTTGCAGCGAGCGGAAATCGTAACTGGGGACAAAATTTCGCAAAAGCTGGACGATCAATTTCGGAACGATATCAAGTTCCACTATTATTGAAGTTTGAAGTACAGGGCACTGCAGACGATATAAATGAATTTAAAGATAAGGTGGGAAATTTCAATGAAGATTATGGACGAGAAAAAATACAATCATATTGAATTAAATAATGAGGTTACAAAACGAAAAGATAATGGTTTCTTTAATTTGGAAAAGGACCAAGAAGCGCTAGCAGTTTATTTAGAAGAGATTCAAGATAAGACAATCTATTTTGATACTGAAATTGAACGTTTACGCTATCTTGTAGATAACGATTTTTATTTTGATGTTTTTGAAAAATATTCAGAAGCGGATTTACAAGAAATTACAGATTATGCCAAAAGTATAGACTTTCGTTTTGCCAGTTATATGTCAGCTAGTAAATTCTTTAAAGATTATGCGCTAAAGACAAATGATAAAACACAATTCTTAGAAGATTATAAGCAACATGTTGTGATTGTTGCACTTTATTTAGCAAATGGTCATAAACCGACAGCTAGACAACTTATTTCAGCTATGATTGAACAACGTTACCAACCAGCAACGCCAACATTTTTAAATGCAGGACGTGCGCGTCGTGGTGAGCTCGTGTCATGTTTCTTATTAGAAGTAGACGACAGTTTGAATTCAATCAATTTTATAGATTCTACTGCAAAACAGTTAAGTAAAATTGGTGGCGGTGTTGCTATTAACCTATCTAAATTGCGTGCAAGAGGAGAAGCGATTAAAGGCATTAAAGGTGTAGCAAAAGGCGTATTACCTGTTGCTAAATCTCTTGAAGGCGGATTTAGCTATGCAGACCAATTAGGACAACGTCCTGGTGCTGGTGCGGTGTACTTAAATATTTTCCATTACGATGTAGAAGAATTTTTAGATACAAAGAAAGTTAACGCAGATGAAGATTTACGTTTATCTACCATTTCTACTGGATTAATTGTACCTTCAAAATTCTTTGAATTGGCGAAAGAGGGTAAAGACTTTTATATGTTCGCACCACATACAGTTTATAATGAATATGGTGTAACGTTAGATGATATTAATTTAGATGAATACTATGAAAGTTTAGTAGCCAATCCAAATGTTGATAAAAAGAAAAAAGACGCTCGTGAAATGCTAAATATGATTGCTCAAACACAACTACAATCTGGTTATCCTTATCTAATGTTTAAAGATAATGCGAATAAAGTACATCCTAACTCTAATATTGGTCAAATTAAAATGAGTAACTTATGTACAGAAATCTTCCAATTACAAGAAACGTCTATTATTAATGACTACGGTACAGAAGACGAAATCAAGCGCGATATATCTTGTAACTTAGGATCTTTAAATATTGTTAATGTTATGGAATCAGGAAAATTCAAAGATTCAGTGCATACAGGTATGGATGCATTGACAGTGGTTAGTGATGAAGCAAATATTCAAAATGCCCCAGGTGTTAGAAAAGCTAATAGTGAGTTACATTCAGTTGGATTAGGCGTTATGAATTTACATGGTTATCTTGCTAAAAATAAAATTGGTTATGAATCTGAAGAAGCAAAAGATTTTGCTAACATATTCTTCATGATGATGAACTACTATTCAATTGAAAGATCCATGGAAATTGCAAAAGATAGACAAGAAACATTTAAAGACTTTGATAAGTCAGATTATGCCAATGGTAAATATTTTGAGTTTTACACTTCGCAAACATTTGCACCAAAATATGAAAAAGTACGTAAATTATTTGAAGGCTTAGAAATTCCTACACCTGAAGATTGGAAAGCATTACAAAAAGAAGTTGAAACTCACGGTTTATTCCATGCATATCGTTTAGCGATCGCACCAACACAAAGTATTTCTTATGTACAAAATGCGACAAGTTCAGTTATGCCGATAGTTGATCAAATTGAACGTCGTACTTATGGTAATGCAGAAACATTTTACCCAATGCCTTTCTTATCACCTGAAACAATGTGGTACTACAAATCTGCATTTAATACTGATCAAATGAAATTAATTGATTTAATAGCTACGATTCAAACACATGTGGACCAAGGTATTTCTACAATTCTTTATGTAAATTCAGAGATATCAACACGTGAATTATCTAGATTATATGTTTATGCACATCATAAAGGATTGAAATCTTTATATTACACTAGAAATAAATTATTAAGTGTTGAAGAATGTACAAGCTGTGCAATATAAAACGAAACTTTTTAATTAATGAAAAAGATATATGAATCTTGAAATAACGCATATGTTTTAAATGCAAAAAGGTGAGGCATTAAGTGAATGTCATTTAAATCAAAGTGTATCGACATTATAGAAATATAGTCACTTATGCAAAGGGATAGAAAATCTAAAAATATATTTAGATTTCTGTCCCACTTTCTGTGTTTTATAAATTAAACAAATATTTACTAGATAGGGGAATTATCTAAATGAAAGCAGTCAATTGGAATACTCAAGAAGATATGACAAATATGTTTTGGCGACAAAATATTTCGCAAATGTGGGTAGAAACTGAATTTAAAGTTTCAAAAGATATTGCAAGTTGGAAAACATTATCTGATGAAGAAAAAAATGCATTTAAAAAGGCATTGGCAGGTTTAACTGGTTTGGATACACACCAAGCAGATGATGGTATGCCATTAATTATGTTACATACAACAGATTTACGTAAAAAAGCGGTATATTCCTTTATGGCGATGATGGAACAAATTCATGCTAAAAGTTATTCTCACATCTTTACAACATTATTACCATCTAGCGAAACAAACTATTTATTAGATAAATGGGTCCTAGAAGAACCACATTTGAAATTTAAATCGGATAAAATTGTAAATAATTATCATAAATTATGGGGTAAAGAAGCATCTATTTATGATCAATATATTGCACGTGTATCAAGTGTTTTTCTAGAAACATTTTTATTCTATTCTGGTTTCTATTATCCTTTATATTTAGCTGGACAAGGTAAAATGACGACTTCAGGAGAAATTATTCGTAAAATTTTATTAGATGAATCTATTCATGGTGTATTTACTGGTATGGACGCACAAAGTTTACGCAATGAATTGTCTGAAAGTGAAAAACAGCAAGCAGACCAAGAAATGTATAAATTATTAGATGAACTATATAAAAACGAAGTTTCTTATACACAATCTTTATATGATGATATCGGTTTAACTGAAGATGTGCTTAACTATGTAAGATATAATGGTAACAAAGCACTATCAAACCTTGGATTTGATCCGTACTTTGAAGAAAGAGAATTTAATCCAATCATCGAAAATGCATTAGACACATCTACAAAAAACCATGATTTCTTCTCTGTTAAAGGCGATGGTTATACTTTAGCGCTAAATGTTGAAGCATTACAAGATGAAGATTTTATTTTTGAAGACTAAATTACAACTGTTTAACTATCATAATGTAAAAGTTGTTGATAGCAGATGTATGAAATATAAGTAAATTTTAAGCACCAACAAACGTCAATTTCTATTGGAATTATATAGAGATTGACGTTTTTTATTTATTAAAGTTTTGTTCGTTGCACTAATATTTTACACATTTTGTGCCAATACAATTAATTTAAGCACGTGCTTAAATTTATTTAGTATTTGCATTAGTTAGCCAACTGAAATGTCAAAAATTTTTATAAATACATAAATTCAAAAGAATACATTTGACTAAAAGGTTTTGTTTTTATTTTGAAAATTTTGACATAAATAGAGAATTGTTTTGATAATCTCTGTTATAGCTATTGAATTTACATGCAAAGATGATAAAATTTAACTTATAGGCATTGATAATGATTATCACATTCAATAAAACATGACGTTTATGAAAGGATTAATTACTCACTATGAAATTTTTACTCAATGGTGTTGTCTTAGCTATTATTTTATTCTTTTTAACTATCCTTTCTTTATTTATAGGCGTTAGCAAAGTATCAATTACTGATATTTTTCATTTAACGCATGAACAATTAAATATCATCGTGTCTAGTAGGATACCCAGAACAATAAGTATATTAATATCTGGAAGTACTTTAGCACTTTCTGGACTAATTATGCAGCAGATGATGCAAAATAAATTTGTGAGCCCAACGACAGCAGGGACTATGGAATGGGCAAAGTTAGGTATTTTAATATCAGTGATATTTTTTCCGCAAGAAAACATTATTATTAAATTAATATTTGCGGTGATATTAAGTATTGGTGGCACATTTTTATTTGTTAAATTAGTTCAATACATACGATTCACTGATGTTATTTTTATTCCGCTTTTAGGTATTATGCTTGGTGGTATTGTGTCTAGCTTAGCAACTTTTCTTGCTCTAAGAACCAATACTGTACAAAGTGTAGGCAACTGGCTCAATGGAAACTTTGCCATCATTACGAGCGGTAGATATGAAATATTATACTTAAGCATTCCTTTATTGATACTTACATATATATTTGCCAATCATTTCACGATTGCAGGGATGGGGAAAGATTTTAGTAATAACTTAGGCGTCAACTATGAAAAAATAATAAATATTGGTTTATTTATAACTGCAACTATAACAGCACTTGTAGTTGTTACAGTAGGAACGCTGCCATTTTTAGGTCTAATTGTTCCGAATATTGTGTCAATATTCAGAGGTGACCACTTAAAGCAAGCATTACCTCACACAGCAATGTTAGGGGCGGTATTTGTTATGTTTTCTGACATAATTGGTAGGATTATTGTCTATCCATATGAAATAAATATTGGTTTAACAATTGGTGTCTTTGGCACGATTATTTTCTTGATCTTATTGATGAAAGGAAGACACAATTATGCAAATTAGTGCTAAATCAAAGTTAATGATATTAATTGCTGTCACTTTAATTGCTGCTTTAATATATCTTTTCATCGGTATTGATTTTGAAATTTTTAGATACCAGTTTATCAGTCGTTTTCGAAAGCTTGTGCTCATGATATTGGTAGGTGGAGCAATTGCAGCTTCAGTAGTCATCTTTCAAGCAATTACAACGAATCGTTTATTGACTCCATCAATTATGGGACTTGATGCTGTATATATGTTTGTGAAAGTATTGCTAGTATTTGTGTTTGGCGTACAGTCTGCATTTGTAACTAATATATATTTAAGTTTTGCTACTTCGCTGTTGGTTATGATTGTATTTTCATTATTATTATTTCAAGGTATCTTTAGAATTGGCGATGTGTCGATATATTTAATTTTACTCATTGGTGTTATATTAGGTACTTTCTTTAGAAGTATAACTGGATTTTTAGAACTGATTATTAATCCTGAAGATTTTTTAGCAGTTCAGAGTTCAATGTTTGCCAATTTTGATGCTTCCAATAGTAAATTGGTAATGTTGTGCGGCATTATATTAATTATTTTAATCATTATTACAGTGATTGCGATACCATATTTAGATGTGCTTTTATTAGGAAAAGACCAAGCAATTAATTTAGGTTTGTCCTATAAAATGATTACAAGATTATTGCTCATACTTGTTGCGATATTAGTATCTGTCTCTACTTCATTGGTAGGTCCGATTACATTTTTAGGATTGTTAACAGTTAATCTAGCGCATGAATTGATGAAAACCTATGAACATAAATATATATTACCCGCAACAATCTGTTTAAGTTGGTTGAGTTTATTTATTGCACAAGGTGTAGTAGAAAATTTATTTGAAGCGACGACGCAAGTAAGTATCATTATTGACTTAGTAGGTGGAACGTACTTTATCTATCTATTAATTAAAAGGAGACATGCGAATTGATACGTGTTCAAGGATTAAATAAAACCATTCAAGATAAAACGATTTTAAATGACATTAATGTAGATATAAGTAAAGGGCGTTTAACTTCAATGATAGGACCAAATGGTGCAGGTAAGAGTACTTTACTTTCAGCAATTACACGACTGATCGATTTTGATAAAGGGACAATTGAGATTGAAGGGAAAGCTATTTCTGAATTTAAGAGTAATGAATTGTCTAAAAAATTATCAATTTTGAAACAGGCTAATCATACTGAGTTAAATATTACTGTTGAGCAACTCGTAAATTTTGGAAGATTCCCATATTCAAAAGGCCGTTTAAATGAAGCAGATCGGGCGCAGGTTGAGTATGCACTTGAGTTATTGAATCTTAAAGAAATAAGACATCGTTACCTAAAAACACTATCAGGTGGCCAACGACAACGTGCATATGTAGCTATGACGATAGCGCAGGACACAGAGTATATATTGCTGGATGAGCCATTAAATAATTTAGATATGAAACATTCAGTTCAAATTATGAAAACGTTACGTCAACTCGCAAAATCACTCAATAAAACAATTGTTGTTGTGATTCATGATATTAATTTTGCTTCGTGTTATTCGGATGACATCATTGCATTGAAAGATGGAGAAATGGTCAAAGCCAGTACTAAAGATGAAGTTATACAAGAAAATACGCTTAAAACATTGTACGATATGGACGTTAAAATTGAAGAAATTCGCGGACAACGCATTTGTGTATATTTTGATGAAGAAACAGCAGATTATGAATTATCTATATTACAATCCGTTTAAAATGGAATGATTTATATTGAAGGGAGTGATGCAGCTGCAACGTTGCTCATTTTAAACGGCATATTGAAATGGTGATTAACTTTAGTATTCCAGGAGGATTAAACATATGAAGAAATTTGCTTTGTTTATGGTAATAGGTTTAATGTTTTTATTAGTAGCATGTAGTAATGGTGGCTCAGACGATAAAAAGTCATCGGATACAAAATCAGATAGCAATGAATCAAATAAAACAGTTAAGATAGAAAATGATTATAAAGCTAATGGAGAAAAACGTGATGGAAGTGATGCTAAATCTGTAAAAGAGACAGTTGAGGTTCCAGTAAATCCTAAAAACGCAGTTGTGTTTGATTATGGTGCATTAGATACATTAAAAGAATTAGGACTTGAAGATAAAGTTAAAGCAGTTCCTAAAGGTGAAGATGCTAAATCATTACCAGATTTTTTAAGTGAATTTAAAAATGATAAGTATTTAAATACTGGTAGTTTAAAAGAAGTTAATTTTGACAAGGTTGCAGAAGCAAAACCAGAAGTGATATTCATATCTGGACGTACAGCAAACCAAAAAAACTTAGATGAATTTAAAAAAGCTGCACCAGATGCTAAAGTTGTTTACATAGGTGTAGATAATAAAGATGAAGTTAAGTCGCTTAAAGCAAATGCTGAAAAAATAGGTAAAATTTATCAAAAAGAAGACAAAGTTAAGTCTCTTAATAAAAAATTAGAAGATAAAATAGCAAGTATGAAAGAAAAAACAAAAGATTTAAAAGACCAAAAAGCGTTATATTTGTTAGTAAATGAAGGTGAATTATCAACATTTGGTCCTGGAGAACGTTTCGGTTCTATGATTTTTAATACAATGGGCTTTACACCAGCAGATAAAGAAATTAAAGAAAGTAATCATGGCCAAAATGTTACAAATGAATATGTTGCAGAAAAAAATCCTAGCATTATTTTTGCGATGGACCGAGGTCAAGCTGTAGCAGGTAAATCTACTGCTAAAAAAGCATTGAGTAATGATGTCATCAAAGATGTTGATGCGATTAAGCATGATAAAGTATATGAATTAGATCCAAAACTTTGGTACTTCTCAAGTGGTTCGACGACAACTGCGATTAAACAAATTGAAGAAGTCGAAAAAGCAATAGATAAAAAATAATAATAGACATTAGTGGGGATTGTCTTAATAATGCATACTCAAAGCAGTGAAAATCACTTTAATCGTGAATTCACTGCTTTTTTGATATGGATGATGCGTTCTGCTTACAAGATGATATAAAATGTAACTGTGCTAATCTCAATTGTTTTTTGGTTGGCTCAATACTAGAATGGAATTGAGCACTTAAGTAATAAATTGATTTAAAAACTTGTATAATGAATAAAAATAGTAAAAGAAGGTGACATAAAAATGATTTTAGATAATGTAAACCCAAATGATTTATTTCCAACAGAAAAGAAAGGTCCTAGTGTACTAGGTACGATAGAGTATTCTGTACAAGGTTCTACAGAATTTGAAGGTGCATTTATTGCTACAAATGAACGTATTATTTTAAATGTAGATATGAATGGAGAATTCTATTATAGAAGTATTGGTTATGATGAAGTAGAGAAAATTACATACGAAGACGGTCGCATTCATTTCACGTTTAATATTGGGCCTATGCCGATGAAAAATATACAAAAAGGTGATGCAGAAGCGTTTGTACAATTTGTAAAAGACAAAATAAACGCACAATAAATAGGAAGATAGTGTTTGAATGAACTTGTGTATGTCATGTTTATGTTTATTTTTACAATGGTTTAAATAGATAAAAGAGCGACGTAGAAACTTGATTAGAAAATAAATTTCTGCGTCGCTCTTTTTGTTTAGCGTTAATTATATAGAAAAGTAAGTGCTGTAATGATATTTACAACGATTATTAAAATGTGCATCACAGTTTGGACACGCTTCAATCAGCATATATTCATTGATTGTCATTTCGTGTCTGCATACACCACATAAAATAGCTTTTGTATTAAATTCATCAGCATCCCATCTTTGTATTGAATGAGAGGTGTCCTCATTATGACATTTATAACATGGATAGTATTTATTACAGCATTTGAATTTAATTGCTATTACATCTAATGGTGTGTGGTAGTGTGTACAACGTGTTTCATTATCTACAGTTGCACCGTATACTTTCGGCATCTTATAACACTCCTAACGTTCAATAGGATGTTCACCAATTATTCTAACTTCTGGATGAAGTTCAACATCAAATTTTGCTTTAACCGTTTTTTGCACGTGATGGATTAAATCTTCGTAGTCAGTTGCAGTACCTTTATCAACGTTTACCATAAAGCCTGCATGTTTCTTAGATACTTCTACGCCACCTATACGATAGCCTTGTAGGTTTGAATCTTGTATTAATTTACCAGCAAAATGCCCTGGTGGTCTTTGGAAGACGCTACCACAAGATGGGTATTCTAAAGGTTGTTTCGTTTCTCTTCTATCAGTCAAATCATCCATTTTCTCTTGGATATCTTGTAAATTGCCAGGCGCTAATGTAAATGCAGCTTCTAATACAACTAAGTGTTCTTTTTGGACGATACTATTACGATAATCTAACTCCAGTTCTTTGTTTGTCAGTGTGATTAGATCTCCCTTTTCATTAACACATAGTGCATAATCAATACAATCTTTGACTTCACCACCATAAGCACCTGCATTCATAAATACAGCGCCACCAATTGAACCTGGGATACCACAGGCAAATTCTAATCCAGTAAGCGCATTATCACGTGCAGTACGTGACACATCAATAATTGCAGCACCGCTTCCTGAGATGATTGCATCATCAGAAACATCAATATAATTTAACTGAAGTAAACTGATAACGATTCCTCTGATGCCACCTTCACGGATGATGATGTTTGAACCATTACCTAGATATGTGACGGGTATATCATTTGTGTAGGCAAAATGGACGATAGCTTGGACATGCTCATTTTGGGTTGGAGATAAATAATAATCGGCTTGACCTCCCGTCTCAGTGTATGTATAGCGCTTTAGCGGTTCGTCAACTTTTATAATATCTTTTGGAACTATTGCTTCTAATTCTTTTAAGATGTCATCTTTATGCAATTATAGAACATCCTTTCCTGTTGAATTCATTTATATATTATACCAATGATTTAACATGTTTGCTAAATAGTATATCGTTTTATTGAAAACGATTAAGTTAATTTAATATTTTAGTGATTAAAGATTAGTTGTGTGTGTTCGATAAATCTTTATTAATTTTTCGGAGTAGTTGTTTGAAAAGTAATTGTTTTTGATTTTCATATTCACGAATTAGTACTGCATCTGTCGCTAAATTATACTTTTGCTTTCCAAAGTTGGTTGCTGGAGATGAGTTAATTGTTAAGTAATGATTTGTCTTCAGATAATCATTATAAAGTTGTGAATCTATTTGAACAATATGTAATCGAGCAATTTGTCTTAAATCAATGAGATTATTAAATTGAGCCATTACTACTTTTTTATGATATGGATGGTGAAGTCTATAAAACCCTTCATAATTTAATCTTTTTTCATCTAAAGCAGTTATATCATGTAAATCATTGACGCCAACTAAAACATCTAAAATAGGTTCAGTAGGGTAGTTGAAGTGACTCGTTCCTCCGATATGATGTGTTGTTTTTACAGGTGTATCTAAGAGTGTCAATAATTTATGACGTAGCATCTGATATTGTTTAATAAAAGTTTGTTGTATATCTTCATTGATAAAAGGTTGAACATCCGAATGCATTGAATTAAATCACTCCTTTAAATGATCAAAATAAATTGTTAAACTGTAAATTCTGGAATAATATATCATATATTATTTTCAAGTTAAATAAGTTTCTGTATAATACGTAATGATAAGGAGTGCAGAAATGAAAAAATTAATGTGCTTTGTTTTATTAGTTTGTTTTGCCGTAGTACTTGTCGCTTGCGGACATGAAGGTGCCAACGAATTTAAAGATTTCGATAGTACATTAACTGACGTAAAGCAAAAAGAAAAGGAATTTAATAAAGTAATGGATTCTATTGATTTAGAAAACATTAATGATTTAAGTAAAACAGATATGACTGATAAAAACAAAAAAGAATTCAATCAATTGCAAAATAACTTGAATAGCAAGTTAACACCTAAACTTGAAGCATATGAGAAATCTACAAAACATCTGCCAGCAAATTCTGAGGAAACCAAGGAATTAAAATCAAAATATTTAGCATCTGTCAAAAAGAAAAAAGCTGCCATCGAGGAAGTTAAAACATTTGTTGATTTATACAACCAAGCAGTTAAAGCGAATGAAGATATTTTAGATTACACAAAACTTTTTGAAAAGAATAGATCAGAAGTAGAAGAAAACATGAAAAAAGCTAATAATGCTGGTGAAAGTGTTAAAGGCTTTAAAGAGAAATTGGAACAAAATAACAAAGATTTAAAAAATACAGCGGAAAAAGAATCCAATTCTACAAATGCTAAATCAGAGAAGCAAGTCATTGAAACTCAAATTATGCCATTAATAAAAAAACAAATTAAAGACTTGAACAAGGCAGAAATAACAGATGGCTATGTGAATGATGCGCGTAAAAACACGATTGAGATGTACTATAGCTTACAAAATTATTATGAAACAAGAGAAGAAACAATTGAAATTGGTGAAGCAATCGCTAAAATAGACATCAATAAATTACCTAAAGAAAGTGAAGATTTAAAACATTATGATAAGGATTTTAATAAACGCTATGCCGAATTAAAAGAAAAATATCAATAATAAATTAATCGGGTAAGTTATGAGATTTGTAATAAACTGTTAACAATAAAAAGGGAATTGTGTATAATTGGAAACAATTATATGTGAATATCATTGGAATTTCACACTTTTAGAGACAATGTGGTGTGTTAAATATTTTTAGAGGTGAATAGAATGGCTATAAAGCTGAGTTCGATTGACCAGTTTGAGCAAGTTTTAGAAGAAAATAAATATGTATTTGTGCTGAAGCATAGTGAAACATGTCCAATTTCAGCAAATGCTATTGATCAATTCAACAAATTTTTATATGAAAGAGATATGGATGGTTATTATTTAATCGTACAACAAGAGAGAGCTTTATCAGATTATATAGAAGAAAAAACAAATGTTAAACATGAATCGCCACAAGCATTTTATTTTGTGAAGGGACAAGCGATTTGGAATGCAAGTCACGATCATATTAATGTAAAATCTTTGGCAGGCGCTGAAGAATAAAAAATAAATATTTAATAAAGAAACGCTTGTTAAGCTTTAAGTTATATTAAAAGGTTTAACAAGCGTTTCTTATAATGTGAAAAAATGTGTTTTGACATGTATAATATAAAGTTGAATTAGTAATGCATATATGTGCATAGATGTATATTATTTATGTAACTATTGTATTTATCATCAATACGATGTTTGAACGTGATTACCAACCTTAAGTGTGATGATATTTTTACCAGCGGTTTAGTAGCATATGATTTGTGCTAAATTTAACACAGAGTGAAATGATACTTAGTTTGATTTCTGTACAGTTGAATTAAATATATCAATTAATCACAGCTATTTAAAATTTATAAGGTGTGGAAATCACGTTAACTTAAAAATAAAGCTATGAAAATTACAATATAATATTAATATTAGAGGTGACAAAATGAAAGTATTAGTAGCAATGGATGAATTTAATGGTATTATATCTAGCTATCAAGCCAATCGGTATGTAGAAGAAGCGGTTGCTAGTCAAATAGAGAAGGCTGATATTGTTCAAGTACCGTTGTTTAATGGTCGGCATGAACTGATGGATTCTGTCTTTTTATGGCAGTCAGGTACCAAATACAGAGTGGTTGCACATGATGCAGATATGAATGAAGTAGAAGCTATTTATGGTATTACTGATAATGGTATGACAATTATTGAAGGTAATCTATTTTTAAAAGGTCAACGTCCAATTATAGAAAGAACAAGTTATGGTTTAGGTGAAATTATACTTGATGCAATAGAAAATGGTGCTGAACATTTAATTATTTCGCTAGGTGCTATTGGTAGTTTTGATGGTGGTGCTGGCATGCTTCAAGCACTCGGTGCTAAATTTTATGATGACGAGGCTCAAGAAATCGATGTTACACAAGGCAGTCGTGTTTTAAAATATATTCGTCGTATAGATGTATCTCAAGTTAATCCTAAGTTGAAAGATATTAGAATCCAACTTATGTCAGATTTTGATAGTAAATTATATGGTAAAAATAGTGAAATCATGCAAACATATGAAACGCATCAAATTTCGCATCAAGAAGCAAGTGAGATAGATAATTTAATATGGTATTTAAGTGAGATGTTTAAAGCTGAATTAAAAATCGCACTAGGGCCTATTCAAAGAGGCGGCGCTGGTGGGGGTATAGCTGCAATGTTAAATGGTTTATATAGTGCTGAGATTATGACGAGTCATGAACTGGTAGACCAAATTACGCATTTAGAGTCATTAATTCAACAAGCAGATTTAATAATTTTTGGTGAAGGTGTGAACGAGCAAGATCAAATTTTAGAAACGACTACCGTTCGCTTAGCCGAGCTAGCTACAAAATATGACAAACCGTCAATCGCAATTTGCGCAACAGATGATAAGTTTGATTTGTTTGAATCGATGGGTGTAACAGCAATGTTTAATACATTTATAGAAATGCCTCAATCTTTTACAGATTTTAAAATGGGAATTCAAATTAGACATTATACGGTTCAAGCGATTAAGCTATTAAAAACACAGTTTGATGTTAATAAATAAAATATAAATGCAAAACCGTCAATTTCTATTGTAATTATATAGAAATTGACGGTTTTTTAAATTCTACAAAAATCAGCAGTTGTTCGAAGTTACAATTATAAGACATAAATTTAATAAAAATTATTTTTAATACACATACGTATGATAAGAAACAATACTACCATAATGTTGGCACCCAGTGGTATCGTCTGATTAACAAATACAAGTTTGAGGTTTATACGAAATATGTGTTGGACTAGCATGCACAATCCAAATTGTAAGGTACAAAAATAAAAAAAGGGAGTAGGACAAAAATCTAATCTTTGAAAAGATTTCGTTGTCCTACTCCGACAAGGATGATGAGCATTGAAAAAGTACAAAATGACCTCTATATCCGAGTCATTTCTATTTAATCATTCTTTTGATAAGTTTGTACGACTTCTTGAGCGATACCTACTATGACATCTACAGCTTTTTCCATGACATCGATAGAAGCATATTCGAAAGGTCCATGGAAGTTATCACAGCCAGTAAAAATGTTAGGTGTTGGCAATCCCATAAATGATAGTTGTGAACCATCTGTGCCACCACGAATCGGTTCAGTATTAGCTGGAATATCTAACTTGTCAAAGACACGTTTAGGAATGTCTATAACATGTGGTTTTGGCTTAATTTTTTCTCCCATATTGTAATATTGGTCGTTTATTTCAACTTCGATCGGTTCATCTTCAAAATGACTATTGATATCATTTTTAATTTCTACTAAACGTTTTTTACGTAAATCAAATTCATGCTTATCATGATCACGAATAATATAGTAAAGTTTCGCTTTCTCAACATCACCATCAAATTTCATTAAATGATAAAAACCTTCATAACCCTCTGTACGTTCAGGCACTTCATTTTGAGGTAAAAGAGCGTTGAATTGTTGACCTAATAGCACAGCATTAACCATCGCATCTTTAGCAGAGCCTGGATGAACATTAACACCGTGACAAGTTACAATCGCTTCTGCAGCATTAAAACTTTCATATTGTAACTCACCAAATTGGCTGCCATCCATTGTATATGCAAAGTCAGCATTAAAACGTTCAACGTCAAATGCATGTGGTCCTTTACCAATTTCTTCATCAGGTGTAAAAGCTACTCTGATGCGACCGTGTTTGATTTCTGGATGCGATGTTAAATATTTTAAAGCTTCCATAATTTCAACGACACCAGCTTTATCATCTGCACCTAATAATGATGTGCCATCTGTAACCATTAAAGTATGTCCCTCTACTTGTTTCATAGCAGGAAAGACATCTTGACTTAAAACTCGATTTGTATCGCCGAGCTGAATCGGTTTCCCATCATACTGCTCAATAATTTGTGGATTGACATTTGTAGCATTAAAATCGGGTGAAGTATCAACATGCGCAAGAAAACCAACAGTTGGAATAGCTTCGTTAACATTACTTTCTAATGTTGCAAACAAGTATCCATTTTCATCAACATCAGTTTCTAGTCCTAAATCTGTTAATTCATCATTCAATAAATTCAATAAATCCCACTGTTTATTAGTGGAAGGTGTTGAATTTGATTGTGGATCAGATTGTGTATCAATTTTGACATATCTTGTAAGTCGCTCAATAATATCATTTTTCATAAAAACACCCCTTATGCTCTGTTATTCATATTATATGATTTCTTATATATTTTACCATTCATTTTACCAATGTGTTGTTTTATGCGTGTATAAAGATAATAAATAATCTCTGCACATAAAATACCAAAGGCAATTGCACCTGAAATAAGTGTTACTTCGAGAAATGTATTGACGGCATGTGTATATTGGTTGCTCACTAAATAGCGTGTTGCCTCATAGGCAAGTCCACCAGGAACGAGTGGGATGATGCCAGGCACAATAAAGATGATGACTGGTCTTTTATAACGTCTACTCATGGTATGACTCATAATTGCCAATATAAAACTTCCTAGGAACGAAGCCATTACCTTTCCTAGTTCTACATCAAGTGTCACTTTATATATAATCCATCCCATAGCACCAACGAAACCGCAAGCTAAAAGGAGACGTCGAGGTGCATTAAAAATAACAGAAAATAGCATTGTCGCTAAATAACTAACAATAAATTGTAAAACATAGTAGCCAATGACCATTTGAGCACTCCTTTTTAAAATATTAATAAAACGATTGCGACACCAGCACCTATAGCAAATGATGTTAAGGCCGCTTCGACACCACGAGACATACCAGCGATAAGTTCGCCTGCCATGAGATCTCGAATAGCATTGGTAATTAAAATACCAGGGACTAGTGGCATGACGCCTGCAATGGTAATAATATCTTGGTTTGCTGCCATGCCTAATTTTGAAAATGTAGCTGCTATTGTAATAACAACCGCAGCACTAATAAATTCCGAAAAGAACTTTATTTGTATATAACGTTGAACAAAATCAAAAGTTAAAAATGCACCAGCTCCTGCAAGAATTGCAAAAAAGAAGTCATTCATAACACCGCCAAACATAAATAAGAAAAAACCACATGCAATGGCAGCAGCAAAAAATTTAGTGATAGATGAAAACTGTAATGATGCATGGTGTAAATGAATAAGTTCAGATTTTGCTTCATCTATACTTAACTGATTATTAGAAATCTTTCTAGATAAACTATTGGTTAATGAAATTTTTTCTAGATCAGTCGTCCGCTCACGTATACGGATAAGTCTCGTGTTTGTTCGATTATTGAGTGAAAAAATAATCGCTGTAGATGTAACAAAACTATATGTATCATCTAAGCCGAAACTTGCTGAAATTCTATTCATCGTATCTTCAACACGATAAGTTTCAGCACCGCTTTCAAGCAATATTCTGCCTGCAATGAGCACAACGTCAATCACTTTATCTTCATCAATGATAGTGATCGAATCAGACATAGCTGGGCACCTCCTAAATTTTTTCATAAATCAATAGAAAGTTTACCGTGTACTAAGGTAACTTTCAATAATATTTATTTCAGTATAGATTGTTTTTATAATTACCTCCTATATTGTAACAAACTTAAATTTGTAAATGATATGTTTTATTTTAAAAATATTGAAGGAATGCTTATGCATTGTTAAATCTTACGAGTGTTTTTATGTTTTCAATAATATTTTTAGAGTTTTACTTTCAAAAGAACTATGTGATGAAATACATTAATGTAGATGTTTAAATAGCCGTTTTCATAATATAAATTAAAAAAGCTTGAGATATAAATAACCATTCTCAAATCAAAAAGGATTAATCCACTTTATATGGATTGGTCCTCTTTATATTTAAAATATTACGATTTTGATCGTGCATGCTTGCCTGGGGATATGGCTCGAGCCTGTAGTCTCTCACTCATATCATTTCCCCGGGCGTCAGCACGATGCAAAATCTCTATAAGTGACGTGTTTTAATACAATAGAAAAAAGCTTCGTATTATTTAACTTATACAACTAATAGAAAGTCATATTTTTAATTAACCAAAAGATATAACTTAATATGAATACACATGATGGATGAGTCCATTTTATATAAAAATATTACGATTTTGATCGTGCATGCTTGCCTGGGGATATGGCTCGAGCCTGTAGTCTCTCACTCATACTATTACCCTGGGTGTCAGCACATTACAAAATCGGTACAATATATAAATTAATATTCAAAAAACAAGGCACTTTCATATAATTTAATAAACATTCACTCGAATATCAGTTCGAGGAATAAATAAACTTAAACAAGAACTTGGTTTTGTATTAATGGCATTTCATAAAACTAAAGAAAACGTCAATTTCTATATCTTCTCAATAGAAATTGACGCTTATTTTTTAGTCCGAGATATTTATGTCCCAGACTCTTGAAAATGGCTTTATTTTATTTAGTTAAAATTTAACAATGGGGTTAAACATGACTTGATTACGTCCTTCATTTTTAGCCATATGCAACATATCATCTGCGACTTTAAAGACGGTACGTTGAGATTTATAATCATCTTTAGTTAAGTATCCAACACCAATAGAAACTGATAATTTAATAATTTCTTTATTTGGTAAATGGAAAGTAGATTGTTCCACGCCTTTACGGATACTTTCACTTAATTTAACGCATTGATCTAACGTATAGTCATATAATACTACAGAAAACTCTTCGCCACCGTTACGGTAAATACTAAATTGTTCTGGCACGTAGTTTTTCAGTAATTGTGCGATTTGTCGTAATACAGCATCACCAGAATCATGTGAATACATATCATTAACATCTTTAAACCCATCAATATCGATGAGTAGTAAACCTAAACTTTCATCATTTTCTTCTGCAATACGTGTTGTTTCATTCAAATGTCTATCGAATTCTTTAACATTGCCTAAACCCGTCAAATAATCAAATTTATCTTCATTCTCAAAGCGGTTTACTAAAGAGAAGAAATGCCAAATATCTACGAATGTAATCGAAGAAGTGATTGTTAAAATGAACGATAACGGTATCATATATAATACTTCTTTAAATTCATAATATGGACTGATAAATGACAAGAGGACAAAAATGACTAGCGTAATTAAGTTGAGTATTTGTAATGAGATGATGTCATTTTGTTTTAAAAATGGTCCTATTGCTCCGACAATGATGGCTATTACAATTAAGATCATTGCAGTTATAATCGTATAATCGCCAATTAATACATTAACTAAAGACACGATAAACGCTGCTAAAACTGTATAAACCATATTTGTATATCTACCTAAAAATAAAATCGGCACAAAAGATAAATAGAGTACATATTCATTGAAGATAGGGACAGGCTTTACAGATAATAATAATGCTACAATGGTCATTAAAACCGTGACGTATTCTTTTGAAAACACCATATTTTTATTTTCAGAGTACTGTAATCGGTGGAATAAATAAATTCCTGCGACAGTAACCGCAATATTGTAAATAATAGCTTCAAACATTTTTCTTACGCTCCTTTAAATACACACTTAGTCATTGTAAGTGAAAAGTTACATTTTGTCATCATTGATATTTAGAAATTAATAACATTTGTTTAAAATTCATGTTAGAATACTTATTTGAGTGATTGTAAAATAAATAAATTGTTTATTCTATAAAAAAGAAAGTGAATTTCTGCGTTGAATCTTACTAATGATTACATTACTATTTGTATTACTAAAAGTACATCGTGTATTATAGACTTAATTGAATCATTTATAGAATTACTCGAAATATATAAAGTTAATTATGTTTTAAAAACACACATGTGTATATCCATTCCAAATATGATTTCATATTTGGAATATTTATAGAGATTTTAAATTCAAATTCAAAAATATAAAGACTTAAAATAATGAAGGTGAACTGATGTATACGTTATTATTAATCATTTTTTCAATGATTGTCAGTTTAATACTTACTCCCATTGTCATAAAGGTTTCCCATAAATTGGGTGTTGTTGATCAACCTAATTTTAGGAAAGTACATAAAAAACCAACTTCTGTCTTAGGTGGTACCGTGATACTACTTTCCTTTTTATTAGGGATTTGGTTAGGACATCCAATTGAAACAGAGGTGAAGCCACTCGTCATTGGGGCAGTATTAATCTACTTAGTAGGATTGATAGATGATATCTATGATTTAACGCCAATCGTAAAATTATTAGGCCAGGTGGTTGCAGCACTGGTTGTCGTTTATTATGGTGTAACCATTGATTTCATCTCTTTACCGATTGGACCAACAATACATTTTGGTATATTAGGTATCCCTATTACAGTGATTTGGATTGTTGCGATTACCAATGCAATCAACTTAATTGATGGTTTGGATGGTTTGGCTTCTGGTGTAGCAACAATCGCATTGATGACTATTGGGTTTATCGCAATATTACAAGCAAATATATTTATAATTATGATCTGTAGTGTGCTTATCGGTGCGTTATTAGGTTTCTTATGTTTTAATTTTCATCCTGCTAAAATATTTTTAGGGGATAGCGGCGCATTACTTGTTGGCTTTATTGTTGGTTTTCTTTCACTCTTAGGTTTTAAAAATATTACATTTGTGTCTTTATTCTTCCCGATTGTTATTTTAGCAGTACCGTTTATAGACACTTTATTTGCTATGATACGACGTGTGAAAAAGGGCCAACGTATTATGCAAGCGGATAAGTCACATCTACATCATAAATTACTAGAGTTAGGTTATTCACATCGTCAAACAGTTATTCTGATATATTCAATCGCATTGTTATTTAGTCTTTCAAGTATTATTTTATATTTATCGCAACCATGGGGCGTACTCATGATGCTTGTACTCATACTCATTACAATTGAACTCATTGTTGAATTTACAGGATTAATAGATGACGATTATAGACCACTCTTAAAATTAATTGAAAATAAAGAACGACATAAAAAAGATGAATAGTTAGACTACTAATTAGAACCTGAGATATTAATATCTCAGGTTCTAATTTTGTTTTATGAACAGCGATAAATTAAAGCAACGACTGATATACTTACTTTTTTAAATTTCACTTTAATTACAAATATCAATGCATATCAGTAAGGTTTTTTCATTCTTTTAACTTTGTAACAGGATAGATACTATTTATGATGGATGGTGCATATAAATAACTTGAAATAGCTATACTTCAGGTTGTTGGTATGTCAAATGGTAACTTAATGATATCTTGCTCAACTAAATCATAGTTACCAGAAGTAATTTTATTTAGAAAAGCAATAAAATCATCATATTCCGCTTCTACCACATCTATTTGATAACTCACTTTGTCTGTGTAATTTGTGTTTCTTAAGAAGAAAGATGTTTGCGCTAATTCATATTCAAATTTACCAGTAAGATCATAATCAATAGTGATTGTAGTTGGTATTGCTGAGCGTAAAGCAACACGACCCACTTCATAAATGACATCTCTCACGGCGCCACTGTAGGCTCTTATTAAACCGCCGCCACCCAATTTTATACCACCGAAATAACGCGTAACTACGACACAAACATTGTGAACTTCTAGTTTTTTTAATATTTCTAGCATTGGTACACCTGCAGTTCCACTTGGTTCTCCATCATCATTTGCTTTTTGAATATTCATTTGTGCTCCAACCGTATATGCAGAACAATTATGTGTTGCTTCTCGATGTTCTGATTTCACCAAGTTTATAAAGTCTTTAGCTTCTGCTTCAGAGTCAACAGGTTTGATATGGGCAATAAAGCGTGATTTGCTAATTACATTTTCTATCATATGTTCTTGCTTTATTGTTATGATTGATTCATCCATATTTAAACACTCCAGTCATAGTTTCAATCAATACATATTATTATACACGGTTCTGAATTCAAGTTTAATGTAAAAATAAATTTTCTTTTAATATAAAATAATGTATCATAGTTGTGAGTATAATTGAGGAGGATTATGATGAAAATTGCTGTATTAACAGATTCAACGAGTTATCTATCTCAAACATTAATTGATAAATATAATATAAATATTGCGCCACTAAGTGTAACTTTTGATAACGGTGAAAATTTTGTAGAAAATGCATCTATTTCAGCAGATGAATTTTATGAAAGAATGAAAACATCTAAAACAATTCCTACGACAAGCCAGCCGGCAATTGGTGAATTTATAACAAAATACGAGCAATTACGCGATGAAGGATATACAGATGTCATAGGCGTTTTCCTATCTTCAGGTATCAGTGGTACTTATCAAACAGCTACACAAGCGGGAGAAATGGTTGAAGGGATTAATGTGCATACATTTGATTCAAAAATTTCAGCGATGGCAATGGGGATTTACGTATTACGTGCAATTGAATTAATTGAACAAAACGATGAACCTCAGGCAATCATTAAAGAGCTTGAAGCAATGCGAGAAGTCACAGGTGCGAGATTGATGGTAGACGATTTGAAAAACTTGCAAAAAAGTGGTCGTATTACTGGTGCTCAAGCGTGGGTTGGTACGATGTTGAAAATGAAACCAGTTTTAAAATTTGAAGATGGTTTAATTTTACCTGATGAAAAAATACGTACTAAAAAACGTGCACTTAAAGAAATTAACAATAAAGTGATTGAAATCGTTAAAGATTATGAAGAGGTTACTTTATTAGTGATAGGTGGAGATGTTCGAGAAGATGCAGACTGGATGTACAATGAATTACAAAACAACTATCCACAATATAAATTATATCGTTCTTATTTAGGTCCTGTAGTCGCAGCTCATTTAGGCTCAGGGGGTATGGGATTAGGTTTCACAGGTAGGTCCGTGCGTACAGACTAAATGGCAGATTTGAAAATACTTTTATCATGTGTTAAGTAAAGTAGCGTTTTACGAGAGATACTTGTTATAAATATAACTGTTCATTCAGTCATTAATACCAACAATAAGATGACAAATGAGTTGTTTAGCGTTTAAATTTCTGTACGATAAATCAATGAATTAATTATTTTATAGCGGGTCTTGAAATTAAAGTAAAGTTTAATTTTTGACTCGCTTTTTAGTTTGGAGGAAATAAACGATTAAATACTATGGAAGAATGATTAATGATAAGTCCTTATTAACTGATGAACGTATAAGACAAACGACGAAAGGTGTTATATTAGATAACGGCTATTGGACGTGTTCGCAATGTCATTCACACCGACCAACGCATTTTTATAAATATCAATCTATGGTATTAAATAAGCCAATCGTCTACTGTAGAAATTGTATCAATATGGGGGGAATGGATAATATTACCGAGGTTTATATCATAGAAAGTCACAATGTAGTGACGCCTTGCCATTATCAATTATCATTCAAATTATCAGAGCAACAGCAATTTGCATCCGACAAAATTGTATCAGCGATTGCAAGCTTCCATTCTCTATTACTTCATGCTGTCACAGGTGCAGGTAAGACTGAGATGATATTTGAAGGAATTAAATATGCGAGGAACCAAGGTTATAATGTCGCAATCGTATCTCCACGGGTTGATGTCGTTTTAGAAGTGAGCATGAGGATTAAAGCAGCATTCCGCGAAGAAGAAATAGATGTATTACATCAATCATCACAGCAACAGTTTAATGGTCATTTTATTATTGCCACAGTTCATCAACTTTATCGTTTCAAACAACATTTTGATGTAATTATTGTAGATGAAGTAGATGCCTTTCCATTACCCACAGAACCAACGTTGATAAAAGCATTACAGCGTGCCTCGAAATTAAAACACTGTCATATATTAATGACTGCTACACCCACAAAATCATTAATTAGACAAATTAGCAATTTAGAAATCATTCAATTACCCGCACGTTTTCATAGACATCCTTTACCAGTGCCTCAATTTAAATTTCTGAGAATTAATCCCAATAAAAAGCAATATCAATTATTACGATTTTTACAACATCAAGTCAGTCAACAACGATATACGCTCGTCTTTTTTAACGACATTATTTTAATGAAACAATTGTATCAATTATATAAAGATGCGTTACCATCTTTAATATATGTTTACAGTAATGATGTGTTTCGATTTGATAAAGTAAAGCGTTTGAGAGATGGCGAACACGCCATTGTTTTCACCACTACTATTTTAGAAAGAGGCTTTACTATGGCAAAACTCGATGTTGTGATCATAAATAGCCACCAGTTTGAGACGAGCGCCATCATTCAAATATCAGGAAGAGTTGGAAGAAAAGCGGAAGCACCAACAGGAAGCGTATTTTGTATGCATGAAGGTATCACACTGTCTATGCTTCAAGCTCAATATCAGATAAAGAAAATGAATAAACTTGCAAAAAAAAGAGGGTGGATAGACTGACAGCGATATGTTTATATTGTCACACTTATTATTCAGAACCGTTAAATGCATTTACCTTTTATAAAAAAGCTTCAAAATTGTGCCATATTTGTAATCATCAATGGGATATAATGAAATTAAATGCGACGAATCGCTGCCCAACATGTATGAAGTTACTTAATGAAACAGAAAAATTATGCTCAGATTGTACCGAATTATCTTCGAAATTTAAATTAATGAATAAATTATATTGTTTTTACCGATACGACGGTATTGTAAAAGAAATGATTCAACAATATAAATTTAAAAGAGATGTTGCAATAGCAGAAATAATTGCAGAAAGAGTTAAATTGCCTCATTACAAATATGATTACATTATCCCCATACCGTCTCCTCTATATAGAGATAGGGAAAGAACGTTTAATCCTATACAATCAGTATTAGACTTAAAAAAGGTTAAATATCATTGTCTGCTTGCCACACCCTCATGTATAAAACAATCAGAATTAAGTAAACAAAAACGCATGCAACGACCGAATCCTTTTGAAATGACACGATATGTAGATTTAAAAGAAAAAAATATTTTGTTGATAGATGACATATATACTACAGGCTTAACGGTTCATAATGCAGGACAATTGTTATTTGATAGAAAAATCAGAAAATTTGATGTGTTTACGTTTGCACGGTAAGCTATTCGTGGTATTATAGATATAAGCACTATTACCAATATAGAGGTTTTAAAGGAGTCGATTACTATGATCAGATTTGAAATTCACGGAGAGAACCTCACTATTACTGATGCGATTCGCAACTATATTGAGGAGAAAATTGGTAAATTAGAACGTTACTTTAACAATGTGCCAAATGCAACTGCACACGTTAAAGTTAAAACGTACCAAAACTCAGCAACTAAAATAGAAGTAACTATTCCATTGAAAAATGTTACGCTTAGAGCGGAAGAACGTCATGATGATTTATACGCTGGTATTGATTTAATTAATAGCAAATTAGAAAGACAAGTTAGAAAATATAAAACGCGTGTAAACCGTAAAAATAGAAAGAATGACGAACCAGAAGCATTCGCATCATTACCTGAAGAACAAGAGGCAGAAAAACTACAAAATGATGACAATGATAGTGAAATTGAGATTATTCGTTCAAAAAATTTCAGCCTAAAACCTATGGATTCTGAAGAAGCGGTATTGCAAATGGATTTATTGGGCCATGATTTCTTCATTTTTACAGATCGCGAAACAGATGGTACAAGTATTGTCTATAAAAGAAAAGATGGCAAATATGGACTGATTGAAACAACTGAATAATTCAATTGCATTAGTATCATATTTGTAAAAGTAGTAGCGTCCATGATTGAGTGAAATCATGGACGCTCATTTTTTGCTATGTTATTATGTAATAATTTGAAAGTGAACATGTATGTTGTGTATATTTTTATTGAGGCAGTATTTCAATATGTATTCCAAAACATGTAAGTAAAATATAGCGTAGGTAGTACGATAAACGTAATAAGTGTAAATTTAAGCTTATAAATGATATTATAAATTGTTGTAAACGAAGAGTTATAATGAGTTATAAAGCTAAAGGAGCGAACAGAATGGGTTTTTTATCAAAAATTGCAGATGGCAATAAAAGAGAAATAAAACGCCTTGGTAAATTAGCCGACAAAGTCCTCGCATTAGAAGAGGATATGTCGATATTAACTGATGAAGAAATTAAAGAAAAAACGAAAAATTTTCAAGCGCAAGTTCAAGAAGAAGAAGATATTAAAAAGCAAAATAAAATTTTAGATGATATTTTACCAGAAGCATTTGCTTTAGTTAGAGAAGGATCAAAACGTGTGTTTAACATGATTCCTTATAAAGTACAAGTTATGGGTGGTATAGCGATTCACGGCGGCGATATTTCTGAAATGAGAACCGGTGAAGGTAAAACATTGACGGCGACAATGCCAGTTTATTTAAATGCTCTATCAGGACGCGGTGTACATGTTATTACAGTCAATGAATATTTATCTAGTATACAGAGTGAAGAAATGGCTGAATTATACGAATTTCTTGGATTAAGTGTTGGTTTGAACTTAAATAGTAAAACGACCGCAGAGAAAAGAGAAGCTTACGCAAGTGATATCACTTATAGTACCAACAACGAATTAGGATTTGATTACTTACGTGATAACATGGTGAATTATGCGGAAGAACGCGTGATGCGATCACTTAATTTTGCGATTATTGATGAGGTAGACTCAATTTTAATTGATGAAGCACGTACGCCATTGATTATTTCAGGTGAAGCAGAGAAATCAACTTCACTTTATACTCAAGCAAATGTTTTTGCTAAAATGCTTAAAAGCGAAGATGATTATAATTATGATGAAAAAACAAAAGCAGTCCAATTAACCGAGCAGGGTATTGATAAAGCAGAACGCATGTTTAAAATTGATAACCTTTACGATGTGAAAAATGTTGATATTATCAGTCATATCAATACTGCGTTACGTGCACATGTTACTTTACAAAGAGATGTAGATTATATGGTGAATAACGGTGAAGTATTGATTGTTGACCAATTTACAGGACGTACAATGCCTGGACGTCGTTTTTCAGAAGGATTACACCAAGCAATTGAAGCTAAAGAAGGTGTGAAAATTCAAAACGAATCAAAAACGATGGCTTCAATTACATTCCAAAACTATTTTAGAATGTATAATAAATTATCCGGTATGACAGGTACTGCAAAGACAGAAGAAGAAGAGTTTAGAAATATTTACAATATGACAGTTACGCAAATTCCTACCAACAGACCAGTACAACGTATTGATAAACCTGATTTAATTTATATCAGTCAAAAAGGTAAATTTGATGCAGTTGTAGAAGATGTCATTCAAAAGCATAAACAAGGTCAACCAGTCTTGTTAGGGACTGTTGCTGTTGAAACAAGTGAATATATTTCTAATTTATTGAAAAAACACGGTGTACGTCATGATGTTTTAAATGCGAAAAATCACGAACGTGAAGCGGACATTATTGCAAGTGCTGGCCAGCGTGGTGCAGTGACAATTGCTACCAACATGGCCGGTCGTGGTACGGACATCAAATTAGGCGATGGTGTTGAAGAAATAGGCGGCTTAGCAGTAATTGGTACAGAACGTCATGAATCTCGTCGTATAGATGACCAATTACGTGGTCGTTCAGGTCGTCAAGGAGATAAAGGTGATAGCCGTTTCTATTTATCGCTACAAGATGAGTTAATGGTGCGCTTTGGTTCGGAACGTTTACAAAATATGATGAACCGATTGGGCATGGATGATTCAACGCCGATCGAATCTAAAATGGTTTCACGTGCTGTTGAATCAGCTCAAAAACGTGTTGAAGGTAATAACTTTGATGCTCGTAAACGTGTCCTTGAGTATGACGATGTACTGCGTAAACAGCGTGAAATTATCTATAGTGAACGTAATGATATTATTGACAGCGACGAAAGTGGCGAATTAATCAATGCAATGCTACGCTCTACGTTAGAAAGAAGTATTCATTATTATGTAAATGAAGAAGATGACGAACCTGACTATGAGCCATTCATCAATTATGTGGAAGATGTTTTCTTGAATGAAGGCGAATTAAAAGTAGAAGATATTAATGGAAAAGATAGTGACGATATTTTTGAGGTTGTATGGTCAAAAATAGAAATAGCCTTAAAAGATCAAAAAGAGAAAATAGGTACTCAGTTTGATGAATTTGAGCGTATGATTTTACTCCGTTCCATTGACACGCATTGGACAGACCATATTGATACTATGGATCAACTACGTCAGGGTATTCATCTACGTTCATATGGTCAACAAAATCCATTACGTGACTATCAGAATGAAGGTCACCAATTATTTGATACTATGATGCAAAACATTGAAGAAGATGTGAGTAAATATATTCTCAAATCAGTAATTTCAGTAGAAGATGATGTAGAACGTGATAAAACAACTGATTTTGGTAAAGCTGAGCATGTATCAGCAGAAGATGGAAAAGAAAAAGCGAAAGCAGAGCCTTATGTCAAAGATGAACATATAGGCAGAAATGACCCATGTCCTTGTGGTAGCGGTAAGAAATATAAAAACTGTCATGGCGCTTAAACTTATCTAAATGATAAACGTGTGAGACAGGATTTATTACTTTTTGTATATCAAGCATCTTTTGCAGTTAAATTGTGGCGTTTAACTGTGAAAGATGTTTTTTTAATAATTTAAGGATAGAGGCTAGTGCTTAAGTTGAAATTGGCAGTTTATATTTTGTATCATATGTATGATAGTGTAGTAATTGATATATCAAATATATTTCATTCGTAAAAATTAGGAGAGATGCACAATGGAATTATCTGAAATTAAGCGTAATTTAGATGCTTATAATGAAAAGTTAGAACAACTTAGGGGGTCTCTTTGACTTAGAAGAAAAAGAGACAAACATACAAGAATACGAAGAAATGATGACAGATCCTTCATTTTGGGATGATCAAGATAAAGCTCAAGAAATTATAGATAAGAATAATGCTTTAAAATCGGTTGTTAATGCCTACAGAGATTTAGAAGCAAACATTGAAGATATGGAAACAACACGAGAATTATTGTTAGAAGAAGACGATACATCGATGAAAGATGATTTAGAAGCAAGTGTCGTCCATTTTCAAAACGAGCTAAACCAATTTGAGTTACAATTATTGTTAGATGGGCCTTATGATGCGAATGATGCAATTATTGAATTGCATCCTGGTGCAGGTGGTACAGAATCTCAAGATTGGACAAATATGCTGTTGAGAATGTACCAACGTTACTGTGAACAAAAAGGCTTTAAAGTTGAAATTGCAGACTATTTGCCTGGGGATGAAGCGGGTGTTAAGAGTGTAACAATGATTGTGAAAGGTCATAATGCATATGGCTATTTAAAAGCTGAGAAAGGTGTGCATCGACTTGTACGTATATCACCATTTGACTCATCTGGTCGTCGACATACATCTTTTGCTTCTTGTGATGTCATACCACAGTTTAATAACACTGAAATAGAAGTGGAGATAAATTCTGATGATATTACCATTGATACATTTAGAGCTTCAGGTGCAGGTGGTCAACATATCAATAAAACAGAATCAGCTATTAGAATTACCCACCATCCAACGGGTATTGTGGTAAATAACCAGAATGAACGTTCACAAATCAAAAACAGAGAAGCTGCAATGAAAACATTGAAGTCTAAACTCTATCAATTAAAAATAGAAGAACAAGAACAAGAAATGGCCGAAATCCGTGGTGAACAAAAAGAAATTGGATGGGGAAGCCAAATTAGATCTTATGTATTCCATCCATATGCGATGGTTAAAGATCACAGAACAAACGAAGAAACAGGTAAAGTAGATGCAGTTATGGATGGTGATTTAGGACCGTTTATTGAAGCGTATTTACGAAATCAAATGAATCTAAATCATTCAGCAAAAGATTAATACTTAAATAGATGTTAATATTATACTAACTTTATGAGTGAGCAGGGAACCAATTTATAAATAATTGTTTTCTAGCTCACTCATATTTTTATAGAGTAATATAGTATGTAAGACGAGCTATTCAATTAAAATGATTGCTTAAATTTTATTAGTAATTTTTAATAAATAGATTCTTATATGTAAAATACAAATTGAAATATTACAGTTGAATTTAACCGATGTGTTACTATGATTAAAATTATTGTGATAAAAGTAAGAAAGGCTTGATTAAAGGCCAATGAGGCGTTCAGTTAATAATTATCTTTTGCATTACAAAATGATAACAATGCTAAAAGTATTAAGCGGATATGCTATATTATGATTGATTAAATATCGAATAAATTTAGACAGCAAAGGATTGAAACACATAATGAAGAAAGGCTTAACTTTTTCTCTAACTTCTGCAGCACTGTTTTTTGGCGTGAATGGTCTAGCATCAGCTGATCAAGTACATACAGTGAAAGAAGATACTGATTTATCAAATATAGCGCAAGCATTCGCAACAACGACTAATACAATACAATCATTAAATCATATGGAGCTTGTACAGTCGGTTAAATCTGGACAAACGCTAGTACTCCCTGACGAAGATATTGTGGAAGTGAAAGAAGGCGATACACTACAAGGTATTGCGAATAAACATCAAATAAGTTTAAATGAACTTTATCAATTGAATCCGTATATTACAGAGACAATTCATCCTGGGCAGCTCATTGCTGTTTCTGAAAAAGGTTCATCACATTTAAATAACCAATTTCAAAGCACATACACACAAAGTAATTCAGAAAGTTACACACAAAATGACTTAGAAAATAATTCGAATAGTGATCAATTCACAATAGGTGTAACAACTGAAAACAATAATACGTTCACAAAATTAGCGAACCATTCTTTACCAGTAAAGCAGCAATCTTGGTCAAATGATAGTATTGATGAACGCGATACTACATCAAACGTTGACAGTATTCATAACAATGGTTATCAACCGAAATACTACACAGCTCAAGAGCAGAAACACTACGCATCCGGTGGGCAGAATTATTATGATTGGGGTCAGTGCACATACTACGCTTTTGATAGACGTCAACAATTAGGTAAATCTGTAGGAACACTTTGGGGCAATGCGAATAACTGGGCTTCAGCTGCACGTCAAAATGGTTATGTTGTTAATTCTACACCTGAAGTAGGCGCTATCTTACAAAGTAATGCTGGAAATTATGGTCATGTAGGCATAGTAGAACGTCAAAATAGTGACGGATCCATTTTGGTTTCGGAAATGAACTGGCAAGGTGTAGGACAAAAATCTTATAGAACCATTCATAATTCGGGACAATATAACTATATTCATTAAAAAGATAAAAACGTATACTTAGAAATTTCACTAGCAATTGTACAAATATATTTAAACTAATAGCCCGAGACATAAATAATGTCTCGGGCTTATTATCATAATGGGCATTGGTGTAGGCAATATATATCAGAGGTGTCATTTTTTACGCTCAGTACTTTTTCAATAAAATTTGTTATGGGCGCATCATTTTTTGAAATGATGTAAAATGAATAAAACTTGAAAGACAAATAAATAGGTTATATTTTGAAAATAGAACGATTCGATGATATTTAACGGCATTAAAAAGACATTTTACATGTGGAATGATATTATAAAATCAAGTATAATCATTCATTAAATAAATGAGGAGGCGCTATCATGGGAGTACATCAATATTTTAAACGTTTATCAGACTTAGAAAAATTAATACGATTGCCTGGGAAATTTAAATATTTTGAGCATAATGTTGCTGCACATTCCTTTAAAGTGACTAAAATTGCTCAATATTTAGGTACAGTAGAAGAATATCACGGCAATAAAGTAGATTGGAAAAGCTTATACGAAAAAGCCTTAAACCATGATTTCGCCGAAATTTTTACAGGAGATATTAAAACGCCAGTCAAATATGCGAGTGGAGAATTAAAAAAATTATTCTCACAAGTAGAAGAAGAAATGGTAGATCATTTTATAAACGAAGAAATACCAGAACAATATCAATCCATATATCGAGAACGACTGCAAGAAGGAAAAGATGATTCACTAGAAGGTCAAATTTTATCTGTTGCTGATAAAATTGATTTGTTATATGAAACATTTGGTGAAATTCAAAAACGTAATCCTGAGCCACTATTTTTTGAAATATACGAAATGTCATTAGAAACAATTATGCAATTTGACCATTTGAATTCAGTGCAAGATTTTATAGAAAATATTATTCCTGAAATGCTTACAGAGAGATTTATACCAAAATCGGAATTACGAGAAACAACGATGTCTATTTTAAATAATAGGAACGGGTGACATGAATGATCTGGTATATACTAGCATCTTTTTTCCCCTGCATACTTGTCGTATTGTTTAGCGTACTGACAAGAAGTAAATGGGTAGGTACTATTTTAACTTTGATTTTAATAGGAACTTCAATTGAAAAAGGTTTTTTTCATGATGAATGGATTATTTTTATAGATGTTGCTTCATTATTAGCAGGTTACTTAATTATCGATCAATTAGAACTCCATAAAAAAGAAGATGATTAGGTAATAAGTGTTAAGCAACTTAATTGATACAACATGACAAAAAGTATATAATTATTTAACTTCATTTTATCAGAATAAAAATTTATTAACGCAAACAAACATGGTCATGTACTGTGTTTGTTTTTATATAGTGAAACACTAATTTACGAACAAATGTTTGTGTTGAAGGTTATAAATCTGTTAAAATATAAACTGTTAATAACATACGTATGTAAAATATAGTTATATCAACTAAAATAAGTCGCGTGTTAAATGAGATATTTAAATTACGTTCGAGCAGATAGAAATATAATAGGAGGCATGTGTCATTATGGAACACTACCCATTTAAATTACAATCGGATTTTGATCCTAAAGGGGACCAACCAGAAGCGATTCGACAAATTGTAGATGGTGTGAATGCAGGGAAGAGACATCAGACATTACTAGGAGCTACGGGTACTGGGAAGACATTTACAATGAGTAATGTGATTCAACAAGTTGGTAAGCCAACTTTAATTATCGCCCATAATAAAACGTTAGCGGGTCAATTATATAGTGAATTTAAAGAATTCTTTCCTGAGAATAGAGTCGAGTACTTCGTCAGTTACTACGATTATTATCAACCAGAGGCCTATGTACCATCAACTGACACATTTATTGAAAAAGATGCGTCAATTAATGACGAAATTGACCAATTACGTCACTCTGCGACAAGCGCATTATTTGAACGAGATGACGTCATTATCATTGCTAGTGTGAGCTGTATCTATGGTTTAGGTAATCCAGAAGAATATCGTGACTTAGTTGTCAGTGTCCGCGTAGGTATGGAAATGGACAGAAGCGAGTTACTTAAAAAATTAGTAGATGTGCAATACACAAGAAATGATATTGATTTTAGACGTGGTACATTTCGTGTTAGAGGCGATGTTGTAGAAATCTTCCCAGCTTCTCGTGAAGAAATGTGCATTCGTGTTGAATTTTTCGGGGATGAAATTGATAGAATACGTGAAGTTAATTATTTAACTGGAGAAGTGTTGAGAGAGCGCGATCACTTTGCAATTTTCCCAGCTTCCCACTTCGTTACCCGAGAAGAAAAAATGAAATCTGCCATCCAACGTATTGAAAATGAACTTGAAGAACGTTTGTCAGAGTTGCGTTCCGAGAATAAATTGCTTGAAGCTCAACGCCTAGAACAAAGAACAAATTATGATTTGGAAATGATGAGAGAGATGGGATTTTGTTCAGGTATCGAAAACTATTCTGTACATTTGACACTAAGACCTATGGGTTCAACACCTTATACATTGCTCGACTATTTTGGAGATGATTGGCTTGTGATGATTGATGAGTCACATGTGACATTACCACAAGTCAGAGGTATGTATAACGGCGACCGTGCGCGTAAGCAAGTACTTGTTGATCATGGTTTTAGGTTACCAAGTGCTTTAGACAATAGACCGTTAAAATTTGAAGAATTTGAAGAAAAAACGAAACAACTTGTATATGTGTCTGCAACACCAGGACCTTATGAATTAGAACATACAGATGAAATGGTGGAACAAATTATTCGCCCAACAGGATTATTAGATCCTAAGATAGAAGTTAGACCGACAGAAAATCAAATTGATGACTTGCTTAGTGAAATACAAGAACGTATTAATCGAAATGAACGTGTATTAGTAACAACATTGACTAAAAAGATGAGTGAAGACTTGACCACGTATTTGAAAGAAGCAGGCATTAATGTGAATTATTTACATTCAGAAATTAAAACTTTAGAACGTATTGAAATTATTCGAGATTTACGTGTGGGTACCTATGATGTGATTGTTGGTATTAACTTGTTAAGAGAGGGTATTGATATACCAGAAGTATCTCTTGTTGTCATATTAGATGCAGATAAAGAAGGCTTCTTACGCTCGCAAAGATCACTTGTCCAAACAGTAGGTCGTGCAGCGCGTAATAGTGGCGGTGAAGTTATTATGTATGGAGATAAAATTACAGATTCAATGCGTTACGCACTAGATGAAACAGAGCGTCGTAGATCGATTCAACAAGCATATAATGAAAAATATAATATTACGCCTACCACAATTAATAAAAAAATTCATGATGTTATCAGTGCTACTGTTGAAACAGATGAAACAAACGAAGCGCAACGTACGGAAGTACCTAAAAAAATGACGAAAAAAGAGCGTGAAAAAACCATTAGTAATATAGAAAAAGAAATGAAACAAGCAGCTAAAGATTTAGACTTTGAAAAAGCAACTGAACTCAGAGATATGTTGTTTGAATTAAAAGCAGAAGGGTGACGAAAATGAAGCAACCATCCATTGTAGTTAAAGGGGCACGTGCCCACAATTTAAAAGATGTTGATATTGAAATACCTAAAAATGAACTTATAGTAATGACGGGGTTATCTGGCTCAGGCAAATCTTCATTAGCTTTTGATACGATTTATGCAGAAGGGCAACGTAGATATGTAGAATCATTAAGTGCTTATGCAAGACAGTTTTTAGGACAAATGGATAAGCCAGATGTTGATACTATTGAAGGTTTGTCTCCTGCGATTTCAATAGACCAAAAAACAACGAGTAAAAATCCAAGATCTACGGTTGCCACTGTTACTGAAATATATGATTATATTCGTCTATTATATGCACGTATTGGAAAGCCATATTGCCCAAATCATGGTATAGAAATTGAATCTCAAACTGTACAACAAATGGTCGATCAAGTTTTACAACTTGAAGAACGCAGTAAGATTCAATTACTGGCGCCTGTTGTTAATCATAGAAAAGGCGCGCATGAAAAGTTAATTGATGACATTAGTAAAAAAGGATACGTACGTGTGCGTGTTGATGGCGAAATTACGGATGTAAATGAAGTGCCAAATTTAGATAAAAATAAGAACCACACGATAGAAGTTGTTGTAGACCGCCTTGTAATCAAAGAAGGTATTGAAACACGTCTAGCCGATTCTATAGAAACGGCGTTACAATTAGCTGAAGGTAATTTAATCGTAGATATCATTGGTGACGATGAACTAAAATTTTCTGAAAATCATGCTTGTCCTATTTGTGGATTTTCAATCGGAGAATTAGAACCACGCATGTTTAGTTTTAACAGCCCATTTGGAGCTTGTCCAACTTGTGATGGTTTAGGACAAAAACTAATGGTAGATTTAGACTTAGTTGTTCCTGATAAGGAGAAATCATTGAATGAAGGTGCAATTGTTGCTTGGGAATCTTCAAGTTCAGACTTTTATCCAACATTATTAAATCGTGTCTGTGAAGTATATAAAATAAATATGGATAAACCATTCAAAAAATTAACAGAACGCCAAAAAGATATTATTCTTTATGGTTCCAAAGATAAAGAAATTGAATTTACATTCAAACAGCGCAACGGCCAAACAAGAAAACGTACGATGGCGTTTGAAGGTGTTATAAATAATATCAATAGACGTTATCATGATTCACCGTCAGAACTCGTAAGAGAAATGATGAGTAAATACATGACAGAACTTACTTGTGAAACATGTCATGGCAAACGTTTAAGTCGCGAAGCTTTGTCTGTGTATGTGGACGGGAAAAATATCGGTGAAGTGGTAGAACACTCTATTAAAGATGCACTGTATAACTATGAACATATCACATTATCAGAGCAAGACAGAAAAATTGCTAATCAAATTTTAAAAGAGATTAATTCTAGATTAGAATTTTTATATAATGTAGGATTAGAGTATTTAACACTAAATCGTGCTTCTGGTTCTTTGTCAGGTGGTGAGGCGCAACGTATACGTTTAGCAACTCAGATTGGTTCAAGACTATCTGGTGTATTATATGTTTTAGATGAGCCTTCTATAGGATTACATCAGCGTGATAATGATCGGTTAATTAGTACTTTAAAAGAAATGCGAGATCTAGGTAACACTTTAATCGTTGTTGAACATGATGATGATACGATGCGTGCTGCAGATTATTTAGTAGATGTAGGACCAGGTGCTGGTGACCACGGCGGTGAAATTGTTGCTAGTGGTACGCCAAAACAAGTTATGGCAAATACAAAGTCTTTAACTGGTCAATATTTGAGTGGTAAGAAGAAAATTCAGGTGCCAGAATCACGTCGTGAAGTTACGGATAGAAAGATTAGTGTCAAAGGCGCACGCAGTAATAATTTGAAAGATGTTAATGTAGACTTTCCACTTTCAACGATGAACGTTGTTACGGGTGTGTCTGGTTCCGGTAAGAGTACATTAGTCAATGAAGTACTTTATAAATCATTAGCTAAAAAGATAAATAAATCTAAAGTTAAACCAGGTGATTATGATGAAATTAACGGTATAGATCAACTTGATCGTATTATCGATATTGATCAATCGCCAATTGGTAGGACACCACGTTCTAATCCGGCAACGTATACGGGTGTTTTTGATAACATACGAGATATCTTTGCTCAAACAAACGAAGCAAAAGTCAGAGGTTATTCTAAAGGTCGCTTTAGTTTTAATGTTAAAGGTGGTCGCTGTGAAGCATGTAAAGGTGACGGTATCATTAAAATAGAAATGCACTTTTTACCGGATGTCTATGTACCTTGTGAAGTTTGTGGCGGCTCGAGATATAACCGTGAAACACTAGAAGTAACATACAAAGGTAAAAACATTGCGGACGTCTTGGCTATGACTGCCGAAGAAGCAACAAACTTTTTTGAAAATGTCCCTAAAATACATCGAAAATTGAAAACTTTAGTAGATGTTGGTTTAGGTTATGTTACTTTAGGACAACCGGCTACGACATTATCTGGTGGTGAAGCACAACGTGTTAAACTTGCTTCAGAATTGCATAAACGCTCTACTGGCCGTTCAATATATATATTAGATGAGCCAACAACTGGTTTGCATGTTGATGATATTAGCCGATTATTAAAAGTGTTAAATAAATTGGTTGATAACGGTGACACAGTTGTCATCATTGAACACAATTTAGACGTTATTAAAATGGCTGATTATATTATTGATTTAGGTCCAGAAGGCGGTGACGGTGGTGGTACCATCGTTGCGACAGGTACACCAGAGGATATTGCAAAAGTGAAAGGAAGCTACACTGGACAATATTTAAAACCAGTATTAGAAAGAGATACAGTTCAAGCATAATAGTTTATTGATCAACCTCTGTAAAAATATATAAAATATTAGCTACTCCATACAAGAAGACATTTTCATGTGTCTGGAATGTATGGAGTAGTTTTTTCGATATCTAACATTTTATTCCATTCAAGCTTATCCAACCTTGCTGGATTGTAACGACGTAATCATTTAAAATAAATGAGATTACTGAACCATTTTTAGTAATTTTATTCAAAAATAATATAGGGTATGATAAAAACGATAGGATTTATTTTAGACTTCTGTACTTTTTTATATAGATTATCAGTCCTTTTTGATATGATAATGACATATGAAATTTCAGGAGAAATATTAATAGAGGTGAACCTATGTTAACAACAAAGAGTTTAATTGAACGCTTTAACCTTGAGCTTATAGCTGGGGAGTCAGGCTTAAATAAACAAATAAAAAATACAGATATATCAAGACCAGGATTAGAAATGGCTGGATATTTTTCGCACTATGCCTCTGACCGCATTCAATTGTTAGGAACAACAGAATTATCATTTTATAATCTACTACCGGATGAAGAGCGCAAAGGACGCATGAAAAAATTATGTCGACCAGAAACACCAGCAATTATTGTGACAAGAGATTTAGAGCCACCAGAAGAGCTTGTAGCATCAGCGAAAGAATTTGATACACCACTTATCACGTCAACAATTGCAACAACACAATTAATGAGTCGTTTAACGACTTTCTTAGAACATGAACTTGCACGAACAACTTCGTTGCATGGTGTTCTAGTAGATGTGTATGGTGTTGGTGTACTTATAACAGGAGACTCAGGTATCGGTAAAAGTGAAACGGCACTTGAACTAATTAAACGTGGTCACAGACTTGTCGCGGATGACAATGTAGAGATTAGAGAAATTAGTAAAGATGAACTGATTGGTAGACCCCCTAAATTAATAGAACATTTATTAGAAATTAGAGGTTTAGGTATTATAAATGTAATGACACTCTTTGGTGCAGGTTCCATTTTGACCGAAAAGCGTTTACGTTTAAATATTCATTTAGAAAATTGGCATAAAGATAAATTGTATGATCGCGTTGGTTTGAATGAAGAAACATTACGCATTTTAGACACTGAGATTACTAAAAAGACAATACCAGTTAGACCAGGTCGTAACGTAGCAGTTATCATTGAAGTTGCAGCGATGAACTATAGACTTAATATTATGGGGATTAACACTGCAGAAGAATTCAATGATCGCTTAAATGCTGAAATTATGCGTAATGGTAGCAACAATAAGGAGAATAAATGATGATATTGAATTACATTGATCCAATTGCATTTGAGCTTGGTCCAATATCGGTTCATTGGTATGGCATTATCATCGCCGCGGGTATACTATTAGGTTATTTTATCGCTCAGGAAAGTGTTAAACGCATAGGTTTTGATAAAGATATATTGATTGATATCATCTTTTGGAGTGCAATTTTTGGTTTTATCGTAGCTAGAATTTATTTTGTTATTTTCCAATGGCCTTATTATGCACAACATCCTATAGAAATACCTATGATTTGGTATGGAGGAATCGCGATTCATGGTGGTCTGATTGGCGGTTTTATCACAGGTATCATTGTATGCAGACAAAAAAATATCAATCCATTTCAAATTGGTGATGTGATTGCACCGAGTTTGATTTTAGGACAAGGTATTGGCAGATGGGGTAACTTTATGAATCATGAAGCCCATGGTGGTCCTGTATCTAAATCATTTTTAGAAAATATGCATATACCGGACTTTATTATTAACAATATGTACATTGATGGTCAATATTATCACCCAACGTTTTTATACGAATCTATATGGGATATTCTAGGATTTGTTATATTAATTACATTGAGAAAGCATTTACGTATAGGTGATACTTTTGCACTATATCTTATCTGGTATTCTATAGGTAGATTCTTTGTAGAAGGTTTGCGTACAGATAGTTTGATGCTCACGAGTGATATACGTGTTGCGCAACTCATGTCTGTCTTACTTATTGTTGCGGGCATTGTCCTTATGATAATTAGAAGAGTGAGATATAATGCACCAAGATATAAAGATGTTGGCCCTTTAACATGGTCAAAGCAAAAGGTGAAGTGATAGAATATAATGCGTGACTTAAAAAAGCTAAAAGTTAATGGTAAAAATCCGTTGTGGCATATGTATCGCTACATAAGCCGTGTCAAAATGTTTAAACAAACAGTGATTATAGAAGTTTGCCGCTACTTACCTAATGTGAAATTAAAACATTGGATGTATCGCAATTTATTAAAAATGAATATAGGTGCACATACAGCATTTGCATTTAAAGTTGTACCTGATTTATTACATCCTGAGTATATAACGGTTGGTGAAAACTGTGTCATAGGTTATAACACAACTATTTTAACGCATGAGTTTTTAGTAGGTGAATTTCGAACAGGGCATGTTTATATTGGAAATCACACGTTAATCGGAGCTAATGTAACAATTTTGCCTGGAGTAAAAATAGGAGATTATGTGAAGGTTGGCGCAGGTACTGTTGTATCTAAGGACATCCCGAACCACACGTTAGCATATGGGAATCCAATGCAACTGAAGCAATGACTAAATACAGGAGGTGAACATGGATGGCGCAAAACAGCAATAAAATTATTTCAATGAAACTTGATAGTCCTTTTTATAAAAAATTAGCTGATCAAAAATATCAACAGCAAGATTATAAAAAGGCAGTAGAATACTATGAAAAAGTGCTTGAAATGTCACCCCAAGAATTTGATGTTTTTGAAATTAAAGTAAAATTATCAGAATGTCTAGCACATCTTGGTTATAACAATAGAGCAGAACATATTTTTTATGAAATGATTGCTAAACAAGAATCGGTAGTGGATAGTTACTATCAACTCAGCCAATTAAATATTACGCTCAATGAAGCAAACAAAGCCTTTTTATTCGGAATGAATTATGTCATTTTAGCAGATGATGACGACTACCAAGAAGAATTAGAAGAAATGTTTGAGGTTACTTATAACTCTGAAGAAAAGATTGAAGTTGAGTGCCAATTATTTGCGGTTCAGCTCATTTTTCAATATTTATTTTCACAAGGCAGACTGCCCGAGGCAAGAAACTTTGTTTTAAATCAAAATGAAGCGATTCAAGATCATCGAGTAGTTAGAAATTTATTAGCCATGTGTTATCTATACCTCAATGAATATGATACTGCTAAAGTAATGTTTGAACGTTTGCTTAATGAGGACAATACTGATGTACATGCACTTTGTCATTACACTTTATTGTTATATAACACCAATGAAAAAGAAAAGTATCAACGTTATTTGAATATTTTAAGTAAAGTCGTACCTATGAATGATGATGAATCGTTCAAGCTAGGTATTGTACTTTGTTATTTAAAGCAATATGAAGCTTCTCAAAAATTGCTGCAACCACTTTATAGAAAAGGGAAATTTCTCTCTATACAAATGTATAATGCATTGAGCCACAACAATTATCATCTCAATCATATCGAAGATAGCAAATATTTTTGGTCTAAGTTACAAGAAATATCTAAGGTTGATGTAGGTTATGCGCCTTGGGTAATTGAGCAAAGTAAGGCGTATTTCAACCAACAAGTATTGCCACTATTATTGAGTGATGATAGTCATCGTAGGTTATACGGGATTTTCTTATTAAATCAATTAAAAGGTCGAGAAGTCTTATTGACACAAGACATATGGGCTGTTTTAGAAGATATGAATGATTATGAAAAATTATATTTAACTTATCTTATTCAAGGTTTACAGTTAAATAAGTTAGATTTTATTCATAGAGGCATGTTAATGTTGTATAATATTGAATATTTGAAAAATAACTCAGAATTATTTATTGTATGGATTGATAAAGCAGAGGCGATTATAGCAGAACAAGCAGATTTAACTAATGTAGATGATTATGTGGCTGCTTTTGTTTATATGTATTATCGGAGTATGGACACTAAGATTACCAAACAACAAGTATTAGAATGGTTTGATATAACGGCTTATCGTTTAAATAAAACAATAGACTATTTAGTAAGCATATAATTTTATGAAATGCAAGAAATCATATATAATGCGTATAATGAATTAATAAACAGGAGGCAATTTAAATGGCTGAACAAGTGGATTTTGATGTTGCGATTGTAGGTGCAGGGCCAGCTGGTATGACTGCTGCCGTGTATGCATCACGTGCAAACTTAAGTACTGTAATGATTGAACGTGGTATGCCAGGTGGACAAATGGCAAATACAGAAGAGGTTGAAAACTTCCCAGGTTTTGAAATGATTACTGGGCCAGATTTATCAACTAAAATGTTTGAACACGCTAAAAAGTTTGGCGCAAAATATCAATATGGTGATATCAAATCAATTGAAGACAAAGGTCAATATAAAGTTATAAATCTTGGCAACAGTGAGATTACTGCGCGAGCTGTGATTATATCTACTGGTGCTGAATATAAAAAAATTGGTGTGCCCGGTGAACAAGAATTAGGTGGCCGCGGTGTGAGTTATTGCGCAGTATGTGATGGTGCATTCTTCAAAAACAAAAAATTATTTGTTATCGGTGGTGGAGATTCTGCAGTTGAGGAAGGTACATTCCTTACAAAATTCGCTGACAGTGTAACAATCGTTCACCGTAGAGATGAACTACGTGCGCAAAAAATCTTACAAGATCGTGCATTTAAAAATGATAAAATCGACTTTATTTGGAGTCATACTCTTAAAACAATCAACGAAAAAGACGGTAAAGTTGGTTCAGTTACTTTAGAATCCACAAAAGATGGTGCTGAACAAACTTTCGATGCTGACGGTGTTTTCGTATACATTGGTATGAAACCATTAACAGCACCATTTGAAAATTTAGGCATTACAAATGAAGTAGGCTATATTGTCACTAATGAAGATATGAGTACGAAAATCCCAGGTGTTTATGCTGCTGGCGACGTACGTGCAAAAGGCCTACGCCAAATCGTAACTGCAACAGGTGACGGCAGTATCGCAGCACAAAGTGCAATTTCTTATATTGAAGAATTAAAAGATACCATAGAAGCATAAGATTAAAATATATTATTTATAGAATTTAATTGAATAATAACGAGATTCAGACAGGCTAGAATGTATCAACCTTACATTAATCATGTAGGTTTAACATTCTAGCTTTTTTACATAATTGTACTTTAAATGTAAGTGTGCAGTGTTAGCTCAATGAATCACTTGTGTGAGGTATCAACCTACTATATATGTGTATTTCAGGAGCTATATAATAAATAGATCACACAGAAGCTAATTTATTATAAATTATGCTAATTGAAAAAATGAAAAAGACTCAATTACATTTGTGGACACAAATTTATTTCATTTAAGTCAGTCTACGATAGTACTTAGGGTCAATTAAGTGATAAAACTACTACCAAAGTCGTTTTTCATGTAAAATATAATGTGATAGCATAGTGGTCATAAACTGACTAAGTTAAAATGATTGCTTGTATTGATAATAAAATTCCAGAACAATAAATGGAATGTCTAAAAATAATCTTTGGATGGTGTAAAGTAATGCAACGAGAAGAAAAAGAAGTGACTAAAAGTGAATTATTAGTTGTGACAGGTTTGTCTGGCGCAGGTAAGTCGGTTGTAATACAAAGTTTAGAAGATATCGGTTATTTTTGTGTAGATAATTTACCTCCAATACTGTTGCCGAAATTTGTAGAATTAATGGGTCAAGGAAATCCTTCGTTGCAAAAGGTAGCCATTGCCATTGATTTAAGAGGGAAAGAACTTTTCAAATCATTGATTAAAGAAATCGACCAAATCAAAAGTAACTCAGATATTATCGTTGATATGATGTTCTTAGAAGCATCCAACGAAAAGTTGATCTCACGTTATAAAGAGACGCGACGTGCACATCCATTAAATGAACAAGGACAACGCTCGTTAATTGAAGCGATTGAAGAAGAACGCAGTTTACTCGCTGAGATTCAAAGTTTAGCAAACTACACGATTGATACATCATTTATGAAACCCAAAGAGCTTCGTAAGCGAATCGGAGATTACTTTAATCAAAGTAATTATCAAACATTCAATATTAATGTAACCAGTTTTGGTTTTAAACATGGGATTCAGATGGATGCGGATTTAGTGTTTGATGTGAGATTTTTACCGAACCCGCATTATGTGGATGAACTAAGACCTTTAACTGGAGAAGATGAAGCAGTATATAATTACGTTATGAAATGGAAAACAACAAATATTTTTTATGAGAAATTGATGGATTTATTAAAATTTATGATTCCAGGATATAAAAAAGAAGGTAAATCACAACTTGTGATTGCAATTGGTTGTACCGGAGGCCAACATCGTTCTGTAGCTCTAGCTAAACGCATTGGTGCAGAGCTTAACGAAAATTTTGACTATAATGTATATGTGCATCATAGAGATGCTCAAATTGAAAGTGGCGTGAAGCAAAAAAATGAAAAGAATTAAACTTGTACTTATTGGTGGTGGTACAGGTTTATCTGTTTTAGCACGTGGTTTAAAAGACTTTCCGATAGATATTACGACCATTGTCACAGTTGCTGATGATGGAGGTAGTACTGGGAAAATCAGAAATGAAATGGATATTCCTGCACCTGGTGACATACGAAATGTAATTTCAGCACTCAGCGATTCAGAATCAACAATTGAAAGATTGTTCCAATATCGTTTTAAAGAAAATCAAGTTGAAGGTCATTCTTTAGGCAACTTGTTAATAGCTGCATTAACGAATATGAATGATGATTTTGGACATGCGGTAAAAGAATTAAGTAAAATTTTAAATATAAGAGGTCGAGTGATACCATCTACAAATTCCAGTGTACGCTTAAATGCAGTGATGGAAGACGGTGAAATTGTTTATGGCGAATCAAAAATTCCTAAAAAAAATAAAAAGATAGAACGTGTATTTTTAGAACCAGAAAATGTAGAACCCATGGAAGAAGCTGTTGAAGCGATAGAAGATGCTGACTTAATCGTTTTAGGACCAGGTTCGCTATATACAAGTGTAATTTCTAATCTATGCGTTAAAGGTATTGCGGATTCATTATTAAAATGCGATGCGCCAAAGTTATATGTATCAAATGTTATGACACAACCTGGTGAGACTAATCATTACACTGCTTTAGATCATGTTGATGCAATACATAATCACATGGGACGTCATTGTATAAACTATGCTATATGTAGTACTCAGACGTTTAACGGCGATGTTTTACGTCGTTATAAAGAAGATGGCGCAGATCCAGTTAAATGCAACATGAAAGATATGGAAGCAGAAAAGATAAAAGTTTTTACACACGAAAATCTGGTAGAAGTATCACAAGAGAATTATGTTAGACATAATACAGAGGTCTTGTCTAAAATGATTTACGAGATTGCTATGAGAGAAACAGAAACGATTGAATTTAACCGAGATAAATAAAATCGTAAAACAAACTAAGTATTAAACTTAGATAAGAAGGGACTGAAGATGTATGAGCTTTGCATCAGAAATGAAAAATGAACTTACTAGAATAGAAGTAGATGAAACAAATGCAAAAGCAGAGCTCAGTGCACTCATACGAATGAATGGTGCACTCAGTCTTTCCAATCAACAATTTGTGATAAATGTGCAAACTGAAAATGCTACGACAGCAAGACGTATATATTCCTTAATAAAAAAAGTGTTTAATGTTGAAGTAGAGCTACTTGTAAGGAAAAAAATGAAATTAAAAAAGAACAATATTTATATTTGTAGAATTAAAGCGCGTGCCAAAGAAATTTTAGATGAATTAGGTATTTTGAAAAATGGTGTTTTTACGCATGAAATAGATGAAACGATGATTCATGAAGATGAAATGAAAAGAAGTTATTTACGTGGTGCTTTTCTAGCAGGTGGATCAGTGAATAATCCTGAAACATCTTCCTATCATTTAGAAATATTTTCATTGTATGAAGATCATTCAGAAGGCATTACGAATTTAATGAATGAATATGAACTCAATGCGAAACATCTAGAACGTAAAAAAGGAAGCATCGCTTATTTAAAAGAAGCTGAAAAAATTTCTGATTTCTTGAGTTTAATCGGTGGTTATCAAGCGTTGCTTAAATTTGAAGATGTGCGTATTGTCAGAGACATGAGAAATTCTGTAAATAGATTAGTTAATTGTGAAACAGCTAATTTAAACAAAACCGTTAGTGCAGCGATGAAGCAGGTTGAAAGCATTCAATTAATAGACCAAGAAATTGGGTTAGATAACTTACCTGATCGCTTACGTGAAATAGCGAAATTACGAATAGAACATCAAGATATTTCCTTAAAAGAATTAGGCGAAATGATGTCTTCAGGTACAATTTCAAAATCTGGTGTCAATCATCGTTTAAGAAAATTAAACCAAATGGCTGACAAAATCCGAAGCGGTGAAACAATCGAACTTTAATTAGTTTTTCTTAAAAGAATATGGCATTTATTACAAATGATAAGACTAAATTTAAAAATATATTAAAATGTTATTGAAAAAAACTACGTTTTGATATTATAATATTCTAATTAGATTTATAGATGACGCCTCATTAGAGGTGTCTTTTTTAATAGGATTGTATTTTCTGAGGATCTTACGATGCCTTATTAATTCTAAATTAAGTTTTGTCACTTAAATGTGTTGTTATTGAAATTTAAGTTCAAGAATAGCTAAGTCAATTATTTAGGCATGGATTGAATGCATATAACATATGACGTGATGATAATTTAGATTAAATCGAACAGAATGGGAGTGAATAAATGTCAGCATTAATAAAAAATCATTATAAAAGTATCATCTTGTGTTTAATTGGAACGTTTATCAACGCTATAGGTGTAAATTGCTTTTTACTAGGATCGAATTTAGGTGATGGTGGTACAGTGGGTATCGCACTAGCCTTGAAGTATACTTTAGGATTTTCTCCAGCTTGGTCTTCTTTAATTATTAATACAATCGTTGTTTTTATCGGTTGGAAGTATTTAAGCAAAACAATCGCTGTTTATACTGTCATCTCAAACACGGCACTCTCATTCTTTTTAAGAGTAACTGAAAATATTAATTTAGGCATAGATGATTTTGTTATTAACTCTGTATTTGGTGGTGCAATTATAGGCATCGGTGCTGGACTAGTAATCTCTACAGGGAGTACACTTGGAGGTACATCTGTAATTGCTAAAATCATAAGTAAGTATTCAGAAATGAAAACATCACAAGGTATTTTTATTTTAGATGGTATTGTCGTCTTATCTTTCTTAATGGTGTTACCATTAAAAAATGTGTTATTTACGATTATCATGTTATTCATTACAGAAAGAGCGACTTCATTTATTATTGAAGGCTTTAATCCTAAAAAAGGTGTTACGGTCATTTCTACTAAGAATGAAATTATCAGTGACAAAATTAATTCCTTTACCGGTCGGGGCTCGACATTATTAAACGGAAAAGGCGGGTATGCTAAAACTGAAACGACAATGTTATATGTTGTTGTACCTCAGTCTCAGGTGACAAGAGTTAAAAAATTAGTCAATGAAGTAGATGAAAATGCCTTTTTAGTTATTCACGATGTGAGAGATGTTTTAGGCAGCACGTTTATCAATGTGAAATAATGGAGATATATTTAAGCGGTTAAATGTTTTAAAAGAACTATAAAATAATTTTCAAGAAACTTTAAACGCTTAAATCGCAATAGTTAAGCCATTTAAACGTTATAAATGACAGAGATTTGTTTTTAAATCCTCTGGATAGTTGTTTTTATATTTTGCTAGGTATAGAAATATAAAAAGGACTTTCAACGACTGAAAACAAAAGTCAATGAAAGCCCGATAAATCACTATTTAATGCAATGTCTTATAACGAAGAACATTCAAATTATCCCCTCGAAGGGCATATTATAAAGTGATTAAACGCTGTTATATAAGCTTTTGTTTTTCGTTGTGGGGACTATTTGGGGACTGGAAAATAAATTATAGTAAAAAACCACCTAATATTTATAATTAAGTGGCTTAAATAGTTTCTAGTAATTTCATTGCTTTTTCATCTTCACGCTCATAAGTTTCTTGAAGTAGGTGGGAGTAAATCGATTGTGTCGTGGCTGGATTGGAATGCCCTAAATGTTTTGATATATATAGTATTGAAAAGCCATGATGTATGAGTATAGAACAGAAACTGTGTCTTAGCGAGTGAATAGTTATCTCTTTTATATTTAGATTATCACATGCTTTTCTAAGTACTTTGTTTACAGCAGCATTAGTTATGGTTTTGCCATCAACAGTAAAGATGTAACCACTGATATTAGTAGGTCGTGAATCAATAAATGATTGAATACGTTTCATAGTTACTGCATCAATACTTATTATTCTGTCTGATGTTTCGGTTTTAGTACCTCTTAAATGAATTTTATTATTTTTAATATCCAGATCTTCACGTTTCAATTTAGCAATTTCTGAAAATCTACCACCTGTTGCAAGTGCTACTAATAGCACAAGTGATGAGGTGGTATTTTTTTGTTCAAAATAATGTTTAAGTTTTTTGAATTCTGATTCATTAATAAATTTCATTTCTTCTGTTTTGGCTGGAATAGATGCGTGTAATTCTGCTTTGTATGTAGGGTTTTTAATAACATAACCTTCATGTATAGCATCATCGAATGCATTACGTATATAACTATTTAACTTTCTAATCGTTTCATAACTATGCGTTAAACCGTACTCATTGAGAAACTTTTGGTATTCAGTACGTTTAATATCTTTTAATAACTTGTGTCTAAAATGGTCTTTAATATGCTTGTATGCAGATTCATAATGTCTTTTAGTTGATTCTGATACGTGTGGTAGTTTATTAACTTCATACCATTGATAAAAATAATCTGCAAATGTTATATCATTACTTACAGCATAACCATTTCTCATTTTATATTCTAAATCCTCTGCAATTCGTTTAGCTTCTTGTTTAGTACGATAACCACCTTTTTGAACTTTTTTACGGTTACCTTCATCGTCTACATATGAGATAGAATATCTCCATGTTTTTCCTCGCTTTTCAATGTATGCCACTTAATCACCTCAATTTTGTTCTGACAAGTATTGTTTCAATTCATTTATTGTAGTCATTCTTACTAGACGTTGTAATTTTAAAGCATCTTGTTGTTCTACTGCTTTCTCTATTTCTTCGTGATACTCTTCTACGTTAAAAATTTCTCGTTCTTTATTAATAACTGCTAATTTACTTATTAGTTCATTTTTATCATTAAAACGATTATTTAATAAATCGAAAATTAAAGTGTATTCCATTGATTTAATTTTTAATGCTTCAATATCATTTTTGTTTTTTAAAGCTTTTTTCATAAACAATAAATTACTTTGAAAATTATGTACTTGAATTAACAAGTTATTTTTATCTTCATCATCAAGTTCTAATGGTTTATTAAAAGGTGTGCCATTATCATCAATAAAAAATTCATCATCTTCATAACCTAAATATACTTTAAAATCTTCCTGTTCCAATAACCATACCACATTCATGTATGGCTTATCTAAAAATACAACAGAATTATCATGTTTGTTCACACGATATTTCATACCAGATATAACCTCGCCGTTAAATTTGTTTGTTTCCTGAAAATTTGTACTCATTTCATTTATATAATCTCTATATTCTTCTTTACTGCTTTCAGTGTCATAACCAGAAGCTTCCAACAAAGTACTATATATACTTTGTTCATCATCCGGATCAAAGACATAGGCAATTTTCATTAAAGTTTTTTTAGTTGGTTTTTCAACCTTACCACTTTCTATAGTTGATATATAGGAACGTGAAATATTAACTTTATTTGCCAACTCTTGTTTATTCAGTCCTCTTGATTCTCTTAATTCTTTTAATAAATCCTTTAGTAACAAGGTTTATCACTCCTTTTCAATTCTTAATATAAATTTTAACACAACTTACGCTTGCACCGTTAGTAAAAATAGTGTATATTTAGGTTAAGTTAGTTACGTAAGTTACGCGATTAACGTAAGTAAAAATTGATGGGTGGTGTAAAAAATGAGTGTTGCTATTAAAAAAATGGCATTTAAATTTTCAATAGTCAAAAAAGGATGGAACGTTAAACAATTAGCTGAACAAGTACCTATGGATTACGTTTACTTAAATAAAATCATTAATGGTAAAGCAAACCCTTCTGATTTAATGGCTATCAAAATTGCAAATGCATTGAATGTTGATGTATCTGAAATATTTGAAATGAAAGAAAAAGTGTGAGGAGGAAGCTCGATGATTAAGGAGTTTTTTGATGGTAAGCAAATTAGATTCATAGAAAAAGATAATGAGTATTGGGCAATAGCAGGTGATGTTGCAAAAGCATTAGGATATTCACACACACCACATATGGCTAGATTATTAGATGTGTCAGAAAAGGCTGTCCATAATGTGGACACCCTTAAAGGTAAGCAAAAAGCTGTAATTATTTCAGAAGTAGGTATTTACGAAGCTATTTGGAATAGTAGACGTGATGAAGCTGATGAGTTTAAGAAATGGGTTAAGCAAGTTATTAAAGAGTTAAGACAAACAATCGGATTAAAGCAACATGAAGTATTCCACTTAATGGATAAGCAACATCAACGAAAAGCTATGGATGTTTTGCAAAAAGGTTTATCTAATCCCAATAAGATTAGTTATATGAAATGTCAAACTGTAGTTAATAAATGTGTTTCAACATTGTTTGGTTATGATAAAGCTTTAAAAAAAGATCAAATGAGTGAAGATATGTTAATTATTCGGCAACAAATTTTAGATGACACAGTCGATTTAATGACTTCTATTAACAAATTTGGTTTAGATATTTCAGTCAGTAAAACCATTTACAATAAATACTTAAATACACAAGCTACTGCTTAATAAGGAGGTGAAAATAATGCAAGAACAACTACAAGAAAGTGAAGGTATTGTAATTATCAATGAACCTAAACTTGTGTGGTCATTTAAAGATTTACAGTCACACATGCAATTATCAAGGAATTCAATTATGAAAAAACTATTGCTAAATCCAAAATTTAAAAAGGATATTGAAAGGTATGTACATGAGCCTAAATCACAAGCAGATCATTACAAGTTTTTAGCAGAACCAATGAAAGAGTATATCAAGAAAAATTTTAATGAAATATATAACTCTTAGGGGGACATTAAATGAAAAGATACATGTTATACATGCTTATATTATCAATAGGCACAGTTTTTATAGGTGTACTAAGTGATATATACGTAGCCTTTGCACTATTTATTGTCGCAACAGCATACGGACTTAAATTAGAAAATTTGGAGGAATCAAAATGAATAAAAAATTTGAAACAGTTAAAATTAATGATTTGAAAGTAGATTATAGTTATCGTTCCACAAATAATCCAAATGCTGATGGTATTGTGGAAAATTTCAACAGACTTGCTATAGGTTACATCACAGTCAGTGTAAGACAAGATGGCTTATATATTATTGACGGAATCCGTCGTGTTGAAGCGTTAAAACAATTAGGTTATGAAGAATGTCTCGCTGAATTGCTATATGGCCTAACTGTTGAAGATGAATCTAGAATTTTTGTTAGTAAAAATGAATTTCATGGTGAATTCGACGATGAGTATGACGTATACCTAGATGATGAAGAAATGATGGAGGAAAATTAATATGAAAATTAAAGAATTTAAAAGCAAATATGGCAGAGAGATTACACTAATGCTAATAAGCGAGCGTATCAATAATAGAAATTTAAGTAAAGATGATAGAGAAGTACATGAGATGGAACTAATTCAAGAATACATGAAACATCAAGGCGTAAACGATAAATACATTGGTGAATTAGATATTTTAGATATGATTCAAGACTTTGAAACGATGGCTCAAATGTCAGTATATGCAACAAACATCTTAAAGAAAATGCGAGTTAAAAATTATGATATAGCAAATGAAATTAGTTACTTCTCACGAGAAGACGACTTAAACAATCTCTATCTTGCTAAGCTAGAAATTGAAAAGTTAATCAAAGTGATCGAGAGAAATAGACCAAATTACATTAATTTTTATAAGGAGAGTAAATAACATGTTATACACGGAAAAAGTTAACGAGTCAGTGGAATTTGCAGATTTGAGAAATAAGATTCAGAGCGTTCTCGACTATCTCGGTATGGAAACATCAGAATTAGAAAGTGAAAAAGAGTATGCAGTCAAGAAGAATCAGCCTATATACCACCATGCTATTAATAACAACATTAAGCAAAATTATATTGTCTCAAGCACTTTACAAGCGATTAGAACAGACATTGAGAACATGTATGATGATATTCAAGCTGATATTAAGCAAGAAAAAAACGCATTATCTACTGCCGACCAAAGCGAAGATAACGCGTAAGAAATGAATGTTAAAGAAACTTTATGTATTTCAATTATAGCAAAAATTACGTTATGTATCTACAAAAACAACAAGAGGGGGATTTGATGGCTATAAAAACCAAAGATTCAATAATAGATGTGAATGAATTGGAAATACCGAATGAACTTAAACAATTGAATCAATGGGTGCTGTGGCGTGCTGAATGGAACGAAAGCCGTCAAGAATACAAAAAAGTACCTTATCAAGTAAATGGTGTAAAAGCTAGCTCAACGAATAAAGATACTTGGAGTAACTTTCAAGATGTTTATTCACTTTATGATAGTAGTAATGGTTACGATGGTATAGGTTTTATATTAAGCAAAGAAAGTAAACATATTTGTCTTGATATAGATAACGCTGTAGATGCTGAAACACATCAATTACAAACAGAATTAGGACTTGAAATGACAGAACTCACATACTGTGAATTAAGTCCAAGTGGTACAGGTTTACATTGCTTTTTCAAAGGTACATTACCAGAAAACAGGAAAAGTAAGCGTACTGATTTAGATATAGAGCTGTATCATACTAGTAGATTTATGACATTTACTGGTTACACTATCGGAGGTTCAGAAATTAGCGACGATCAAGGCGTGATTGATAATTTAGTAGAACGATTCTTTAAAGCAGAACCTAAAAAGCAAAATATAAGAATTGCTAAAACTGGTAGCAGTATTTTTACAGATGATGAAATTGTAAGAATGATGACTAAAAAAAGTAAATATAAAAAATTGCTTGCTGGTGAGTATGAAGGTATTTTTGATAGCCCTAGTGAAGCTGTGCAAAGCTTGTTAAGAGTATTGGCATTTTATACTGGTAGAGATAAATCGCAAATGGAAAGTATCTTTTTAACATACAATAATCTTACTGATAAATGGGATGAAAAGCGTGGAAATTCAACTTGGGGTAATAATGAACTAGATACAGCTATAGCTAATCAAGAAACAATTTATGAGCCTAATTCGAGAGGAACAGGGCAATCGCTTAGATATACGATATCACTGATTCGTAAAGAAGAATTAGCATTTATGAAAGCTGAATTTGAGAAAGCGAAAGAAAATGGTGAAGCATCAGGTAGACCACCACAAACAATTGGCACAAATAGATGTGCTGTATTGCTTAACGATGTAATGAAATTTGTGATATTCGATTTAGAAGAAAATACAAAATTAGCAATGTATCAAAGTGAAAAAGGTATCTACACACAAAATACTGCAATTATTAAACGTATTATTTCTTGGTTAGAACCTAGACACAATGAGAAAAAAGCATTAGAAGTCATCTATCATTTAACTAATATGGTAGACGTGGTAGACAAAACAAATGAACCACATTTAATACCAGTCAATAATGGTGTGTTTAATAGAGAAACTATGAAATTGGAATCTTTTACACCTAACTATGTGTTTACTACTAAGATTTCAACTAATTATATTGACAATCCTAAAACACCAGTAATTAATGGTTGGACTTTTGATAACTGGTTAGATGAAGTCGCATGTGGTGATAGAGAAGTATTCACATTATTATGGCAAGTTATTAATGATTCATTAAATGGAAATTATACACGTAAAAAAGCGATATTCCTAGTTGGTGATGGTAACAATGCTAAAGGCACTTTCCAAACGTTGCTTACTAACTTAATCGGTTTTGATAATGTGGCAAGTCTTAAAGTTAATGAATTTGACCAAGAGTTTAAATTAGGCGTGCTAGAAGGTAAAACACTTGTGATTGGTGATGATGTTCCCGTAGGCGTGAATATTGAGGATAGTTCGAACTTTAACAGTGTAGTTACAGGTGATCCTGTGCTTGTGAATATAAAAAACAAACAACCATATCGAACTGTTTTCAGAACTACTGTGATTCAATCAACTAATGGCATGCCTAGATTTAAAAATAAAACAGGTGGGACAAACAGACGGCTTTTAATAGTACCATTTAACGCAGATTTTAACGGTGCAAAAGAAAATCCAGATATCAAAGAAAAATACCTTACTGATAAAAAGGTACTCGAATATGTACTTCACAAAGCTATAAATTTAAATTTCAATAAGTTTATTGTTCCTAGAGCATCAGCTGAATTATTAGAAGAATATATTCAAGACAATGATCCAGTATATGATTTTAAAGTCACAGAGTTTGATAAATGGAAAATTGATAAAGTACCTAAAACAGTTGTTTATTTTAGATACAAAGTTTTCTGTGAACGAGGTGGTTATAAACCTCTTTCTGAAAGAAAATTCTGCAAAAGTTTTGAACGTTATCTTGATAAATCTTGGAAGGTTGAAAGACCTAGATATTATTCAGTTAATGATTTACAAGTAAAGGTGGGTCATTTCGAACCTACACTTTTACCACACGGAGAACAAAAAATTTCATATGTGAACACAAAATTAAAAGTAGTGTAAATGAGGTGTGCATGAAACTGTGCATGAAATAGCAAAATAAACAAAAATTCGTGCACAGCTGAAATGCATCGATATAACAGTGTTTATAAGACATTTAATCACAATTACAAAAGTTACTGTGCATGAAATATTTTAACTCGTGCTCACCTTCAAACCGTTGGTAATACAGGGTTTATAGCCCTAACTGTGCATGAATTTTCAATTTTAAAGAAGTTAATATACAAATAACTATAAGAAGTAGGGCATTAATATATAAGAAGTTTTTTCAGAAATTTGGTGCACTCGTGCACAGTAAAGTACTTTATCCCTTGTGAGAGTAAGGTTTAGAGGTGAGCATGAACTGTGCATGTTGTGCACGAAGTGGTGTTTTTGTGCACGAACTAAGTTAAGTAACGGACAAAAAGGAGATTAAGAAAATGAGATACCTATATAACAGTGGCAATAGATATAAAACAGTAGTAACTAAAAATAATGTAAATCGTGTGATTATAGAATTAACTTATTAAACATATTTCAAAATAGGAGGACTCATAAACTGTGTTAATGCATTCAATACCAACTGATCCATTCAAATTAAATAATAAGAAACTCAATATTAACAATATTAAGAATTTAGAAATTGCTAATAAACCTATTTGTCACATCTATAAAACACAGGGCAAGTATCACTATTTAGAAATAGACTTTATAACATGTGATTGGTGCTTGTCGAGTTTAGGACAGGCAACACTGCAATCAAGGTTAAATACTGAATCAATTTTCTTGTGGTTAAGAGGGTATAATTTGAAACTCAACTATAACAGTGTAGGGCATATGACAATATATTTACGTGGTGATCATTTAGCGATTAATTATTTACTAGATGAAATTAATAAACTCACTGTAGATGCTAAATATTGGCAGAAATACAGAGATGGTAAACGTATGTTAGAAATTGATAGAAGTAGTCACTATGTTATGCCGACACACCATATAAAAGGTAATACACAGAAAATAATTTAAGGGAGTGTTTCCATGAATCACAAACGGATAGCACATCAGATTCTAGCTCGTTTACCTACCCATGTGAACAATGTATCTGTTAGGTATATTGATTCACTGGTAAGGCAATATGCTAGAAATAAGAAAGACTTTAGTGCAATAAAGCGCATAATAAATCAAAAACGAAAGAAGGCATTTAATTATGGTAAAAACAGTACAAGACAATACAATCAATATCTTTGATAATCAAATCTATGATAAGGGTGTTAAGGCAAAAGAGATTAAACAGAAATACCATCAGCTAACAAATCGTATTAAACAGCTTAATAGTAAAATTACACATTATCAAAATAGTGATGAATTTGCAGAAGCAACAAAATTAAAAAGTCTACAATCAGATTTAGAACAAGAATTAATCGAAGTCGACGAACAACTTAACTCATCAGATTATAAAGTAACTGAAGAAGAATTTGACCAGTTC
>NZ_VUNO01000022.1:0-1040 GCF_009695665.1 Staphylococcus sp. McC-251-APC-3A2 | reverse complement strand
GCACCAACAGTGAAAGATGTAACAAGTGAAGATACAACAATTGGTGGCACAGCAGAACCAGGATCAACAGTCACAGTGACATTCCCAGATGGTACTACAGCAGAAAGTAAAGCAAATGACCAAGGTGAATATACAATTACTATACCTGAAAAAATAGATTTAAAAGGTGACGAAGAACTATTAATATCAGCGATGGATAGTAATGGAAATATCTCAGATTCTTTAACAACAACCGTTAAAGACACAACAGCACCAGAAGCACCGACGGTGAAAGACGTAACAAGTGAAGATACAACAATTGATGGCACAGCAGAGCCAGGATCAACGGTCACAGTAACGTTCCCAGATGGGACAACGGCAACGGGCACAACTGATGACCAAGGTAACTATACAATCGAAATTCCATCAGATGTGGACTTAGACGGTGGAGAAGACATTGTCGTAACAGCAACAGATAAAGATGGCAATACATCGTCAGAAGCAACGACAACAGTAGTAGACACGACAGCTCCATCAGCACCAACAGTGAAAGATGTAACAAGTGAAGATACAACAATTGGTGGCACAGCAGAACCAGGATCAACAGTCACAGTGACATTCCCAGATGGTACTACAGCAGAAAGTAAAGCAAATGACCAAGGTGAATATACAATTACTATACCTGAAAAAATAGATTTAAAAGGTGACGAAGAACTATTAATATCAGCGATGGATAGTAATGGAAATATCTCAGATTCTTTAACAACAACCGTTAAAGACACAACAGCACCAGAAGCACCGACGGTGAAAGACGTAACAAGTGAAGATACAACAATTGATGGCACAGCAGAGCCAGGATCAACGGTCACAGTAACGTTCCCAGATGGGACAACGGCAACGGGCACAACTGATGACCAAGGTAACTATACAATCGAAATTCCATCAGATGTGGACTTAGACGGTGGAGAAGACATTGTCGTAACAGCAACAGATAAAGATGGCAATACATCGTCAGAAGCAACGACAACAGTAGTAGACACGACAGCTCCATCAGCACCAAC
>NZ_VUNO01000021.1:0-1677 GCF_009695665.1 Staphylococcus sp. McC-251-APC-3A2 | reverse complement strand
ATGAGCATTCAAAACTGAATACAATATGTCAATGTTATTCCTTCTCATCTTCTAAAGAAGATGTTCCGAATATATCCTTAGAAAGGAGGTGATCCAGCCGCACCTTCCGATACGGCTACCTTGTTACGACTTCACCCCAATCATTTGTCCCACCTTCGACGGCTAGCTCCATAAATGGTTACTCCACCGGCTTCGGGTGTTACAAACTCTCGTGGTGTGACGGGCGGTGTGTACAAGACCCGGGAACGTATTCACCGTAGCATGCTGATCTACGATTACTAGCGATTCCAGCTTCATGTAGTCGAGTTGCAGACTACAATCCGAACTGAGAACAACTTTATGGGATTTGCATGACCTCGCGGTTTAGCTGCCCTTTGTATTGTCCATTGTAGCACGTGTGTAGCCCAAATCATAAGGGGCATGATGATTTGACGTCATCCCCACCTTCCTCCGGTTTGTCACCGGCAGTCAACTTAGAGTGCCCAACTAAATGCTGGCAACTAAGTTTAAGGGTTGCGCTCGTTGCGGGACTTAACCCAACATCTCACGACACGAGCTGACGACAACCATGCACCACCTGTCACTTTGTCCCCCGAAGGGGAAGGCTCTATCTCTAGAGTGGTCAAAGGATGTCAAGATTTGGTAAGGTTCTTCGCGTTGCTTCGAATTAAACCACATGCTCCACCGCTTGTGCGGGTCCCCGTCAATTCCTTTGAGTTTCAACCTTGCGGTCGTACTCCCCAGGCGGAGTGCTTAATGCGTTAGCTGCAGCACTAAGGGGCGGAAACCCCCTAACACTTAGCACTCATCGTTTACGGCGTGGACTACCAGGGTATCTAATCCTGTTTGATCCCCACGCTTTCGCACATCAGCGTCAGTTACAGACCAGAAAGTCGCCTTCGCCACTGGTGTTCCTCCATATCTCTGCGCATTTCACCGCTACACATGGAATTCCACTTTCCTCTTCTGCACTCAAGTTTCCCAGTTTCCAATGACCCTCCACGGTTGAGCCGTGGGCTTTCACATCAGACTTAAGAAACCGCCTACGCGCGCTTTACGCCCAATAATTCCGGATAACGCTTGCCACCTACGTATTACCGCGGCTGCTGGCACGTAGTTAGCCGTGGCTTTCTGATTAGGTACCGTCAAGACGTGCATAGTTACTTACACATTTGTTCTTCCCTAATAACAGAGTTTTACGATCCGAAGACCTTCATCACTCACGCGGCGTTGCTCCGTCAGGCTTTCGCCCATTGCGGAAGATTCCCTACTGCTGCCTCCCGTAGGAGTCTGGACCGTGTCTCAGTTCCAGTGTGGCCGATCACCCTCTCAGGTCGGCTACGTATCGTTGCCTTGGTAAGCCGTTACCTTACCAACTAGCTAATACGGCGCGGGTCCATCTATAAGTGATAGCAAAACCATCTTTCACTTTAGAACCATGCGGTTCTAAATGTTATCCGGCATTAGCCCCGGTTTCCCGGAGTTATTCCAGTCTTATAGGTAGGTTACCCACGTGTTACTCACCCGTCCGCCGCTAACGTCAAAGGAGCAAGCTCCTTATCTGTTCGCTCGACTTGCATGTATTAGGCACGCCGCCAGCGTTCATCCTGAGCCAGGATCAAACTCTCCATAAAAATATGATGTTTGATTAGCTCATAAAATACTAATTTGTGTTAT
>NZ_VUNO01000020.1:0-1782 GCF_009695665.1 Staphylococcus sp. McC-251-APC-3A2 | reverse complement strand
TTGGTTCTTCATCTTTTGTGGTGGGATGGCATGAAATGCTATCCCGCCTTTTATGTTTTTAATCATTTTAGATACAAAAAAAGCGCTCATGCCTCTATAATTTTAAGTGACCAAACAAAAAATCGAGAGGAGACATGATGCGCCTATGTGTAATGATATATTAAAACTACTAAAAATTAAAGATGAAAATATTCAAGTTATGAAGGTGGAGGAAGATGTAGAAGTGCGTGGTCAGCTTTCTACAGTTGTTTATGGAACCCTTTCTTATAAACCTGAAGCTTGTATGAAGTGTGGTTGTGTCAATGACGGGCAAATACATAAGCACGGTAAACGTGTTTCGCGTTTGACGTTGTTAAAATCTCAAGAGTCTAATGTTTATCTTAACTTAGCGAAAGAACGCTTTAAATGTTTACACTGTTCAAAGACTTTCACGGCTCAAACAAGCATTGTTGATAGTCACTGTTTTATTACGAATCGCGTGAAGTTAGCGATTCCACATAGACTCACTCGTGTACAATCCGAACTAGACATTGCCAATGATTGTAGTGTTTCACCGAGTACAGTTAAAAGATGTCTTCATAAACTTTCACAATCACTGACAGTCAAACCTTCATCAGGCTTACCCAGACATATCTCCATAGATGAGTTTAAAAGCGTTAAGAACGTGACAACGGCGATGAGTTTTCTGTTTGTAAATAATGAAACGAATCAGATTATCGATATTTTAGAAGATAGACGCATTCATAAGCTCAAAGAATATTTCTATCGCTTTGACCGACGTGAAAGAATAGCTGTTAGAACTGTAACAGCGGATATGTATGAGCCATATATTAACTTCGTTCATGAAGTATTCCCAAATGCGATTTTAATCTTTGATCGTTTTCATATCGTTCAGCACCTTAACCGTGAACTTAATAAGCAACGTATTTCTGTTATGAATGCTTATCGTTATAAATCTTCAACCGATTACACGAAACTGAAAAAACACTGGAGACTCTTCCTTTCCGACAGACAAGATATTAATAGCTATGAATACTTCTGGTCAAAGTCTTTCAAAACATACACAACCTCAAGAGATATTCTAGGGTATCTATTAAATCTTGATCAACAGCTCTATGACACATATATGTTAGTCCACCAACTTCGAGAAGCATTGAAACAATGTGATTGGTTACGTTTCAAAGAAATACTGCGAGGTGTCGAAAAGAAACAGGTATCGCGTGGTGTTTGGCGTGTGATTCGATTCTATAAGAAATACGAGTATGTCCTTTACGCAACAATCCAGCACCCTATGTTTAACAATGGAGCGATTGAAGGTATCAATAATAAAATTAAGCTAATTAAACGTGTATCGTATGGTTATCGAAACTTTAATAACTTTAAAGCCAGAATACTTATTATTTTCAAGTTGTATCAATGACGTAAAATGCATGGTTTATTAATAAATGACGTCGCATAAATATTACGTAGTAATCGCTACTTAACATGTCACAAACACTCATATAACTATATGGCGTAACAATCATTTCTAATGCGAGACGCCTAAGGCAACAAGCCGAACTGAAAATCCATTTTGGCTTCCATTGTTTAACAAAGCCAAAATTAGTTAAAGTGAGGCGCCTTGGCAAGCGAGCATTAAAGAAATGATAGTACTCAAAAAGCGCACAATTAATAATTAACTGTACGCTTAAATGAATGTAGTGATTACTACGTGTTATGATTAAGTTAAATATAAAATTAGTTACTTTTAATTATCTGCCCACCACAAAAGATGAACATCCT
>NZ_VUNO01000019.1:0-1949 GCF_009695665.1 Staphylococcus sp. McC-251-APC-3A2 | reverse complement strand
TGATGAATTTGCAGAAGCAACAAAATTAAAAAGTCTACAATCAGATTTAGAACAAGAATTAATCGAAGTCGACGAACAACTTAACTCATCAGATTATAAAGTAACTGAAGAAGAATTTGACCAGTTCTACAAGGCATACAACAAAGAAATGACAGGATTTAAGGATGAACATCAAAAACTAGCGAAAGAGATGCAGGATAAACTGCAAGATGTTGTAAAAGTGTATCGTAAAATGATTGAGAATAAAAATGAGGCTGGTCGTCGTATATCTCGTGAACATTATGTTAAGCAAGAGAAAAATAATCCTGGTAACATTCACAACCAGTATAAAGGCCAAATGCTAGACCATGAAATTAATTTAGGTGATGGGGATAAATACGACGAACAATCGACACCAAGAGGCTATGCATGGAAATTAGAGAAAGCATTAGATACCGTTTCTCGTGATGAGTTCCAAAAATATCATTATGGCAAGAAACAATGGTAAGGATGTGAGTATATGCTAACAACAATCAAACAATCAGATAATAACGTTAAATATAATAAGCAAAAGAATCGAATTACAGTACAAGCACTTACGACAGATAAACCTGTAGAAATGGGAACGACCAAAACAGTAGATCCTAACTATCAGACATTTAAACCATATGAGTTAGATAACAATGTATTTCAAGCATTAAAAGACAATGACAAGCTATGCGTGATGTTAGACAACAATAAAGATAGTAATATCCTAGCATCGATACATCGTGGCAATTTAACAGTGGTAGTCAATAAAGGACTGTATGGACTGTCTATAGAAGTGGATGACAAACCAATTATGCAAGAATTTATAAAGTTAGTGCAGCATAACAAAGTTAAGAGTGTACAAATCTATACAGATGAAGTGACATCGATGAATAAGCTCATTGAAAAGATTGGTAAAATAAAAGCAATTTCTATTAATACTAGATAATATAAAGTAGCATTATGACGGCGTTCATGGTATAATATAGATATTAAAGATATACTAAATCTTTAATGTTGAGCGCTCAGTATTAAAGTCTAAATTAGCCATTGGGCATTTAACTCCTTGTTATTTTCATTAGTTCCTAGTTCTTCTGTACGTTGGTTTAGGCCATCACTATTAATTGGTGGTGGTCTTTTCTTAAAGTATGTATGTGAAAGTAATCACAATGATATATGTGGAACGCATTCAATGTGTAGCAGATACTTCAACATAGTATATAAAAGCACATACAGTTATAAGACCCAAGTATTAAAGGTGCAGGCAAACAATGAGCATAGATAATAAAGCGCCATCTGTTATAAAGTGCCCAAGCATTAAAGACACTGTGTATTAAAGCACACTGCTTATTAAGGTGGATAGTTTAGAGGACTGCACAATAAAGTACGCAGTGATTAAGCTACCTACATTAAAGGTCGGGTTATTAAGGACACAGTTTATAAGGTCACTACTTTTAGTATGAGGATTAGATCCAACTAATGAGATAGTTCACACAGAAGTTTCATTGTGATTGTTCATCAACATTCAAAGAGAAGAAATGAATTGTAATTGATATTTGATTTCTAATTAAGAATGATTAATCCAATTAAGATAAATTGTTTAAGTTAATTCATTTGTTGAAGTTCAATTGTTGATTGAGTTCAGAATATAAATGATTTCATTTGTTGAATCAATTCAGTTAAGAAGTTCATTAAGAGAAGAAAGTAAATGTAAAAAGTAATTTCAGATTTGAATTACAAAAAAGTTTTAAAGAATTATTTTCAAAATAATATTTCTAATTTCAAAATAAAAATTAAATTCAAAAATCAAAATGAGATTTAAAAATATAAATAATAATTGTTGTTCGTAAAGTGATAAGCAAGAACAATGTTAGAAGCAATTAGGAGATACAAAACGTTATAACTAAGCATGAATACTTTGCATTATACAATGCCATTTGTAG
>NZ_VUNO01000002.1:0-585162 GCF_009695665.1 Staphylococcus sp. McC-251-APC-3A2 | reverse complement strand
AAATTCCATCAGATGTGGACTTAGACGGTGGAGAAGACATTGTCGTAACAGCAACAGATAAAGATGGCAATACATCGTCAGAAGCAACGACAACAGTAGTAGACACGACAGCTCCATCAGCACCAACGGTGAAAGACATAACAAGTGAAGATACAACAATTGGTGGCACAGCAGAGCCAGGATCAACAGTTACAGTAACGTTCCCAGATGGCACAACGGCAACAGGAACAGCTGATGACAAGGGCAACTATACAATCGAAATTCCATCAAATGTCAAATTAGATGGCGGAGAAGACATCAAAGTGGTAGCAACAGATAAAGATGGCAACACATCGTCAGAAGCAACAACAACAGTAGTAGACACAACAGCACCAGAAGCACCGACGGTGAAAGGTGTAACAAGCGAAGATACAACAATTAGTGGCACGGCAGAGCCAGGATCAACAGTCACAGTAACGTTCCCAGACGGAACAACAGCAACAGGCAAAACTGATGACCAAGGCAACTACACAATTGAAATTCCATCAGATGTAGACTTAGACGGTGGAGAAGAGATCAAAGTTGTAGCAACAGATAAAGATGGCAACAAATCAGAAGAAACTACGACAACAGTAGTAGATACAACAGCTCCATCAGCACCAACGGTGAACGGTGTAACAAGTGACGACACAACAATTGGTGGAACAGCAGAACCAGGATCAACAGTCACAGTAACGTTCCCAGATGGGACAACGGCAACAGGTACTGCAGACAGTGAAGGCAACTATACAATTGAAATCCCATCAGATGTGGACTTAGACGGTGGGGAGCCAATCAAAGTTGTAGCAACAGATAAAGATGGCAACACATCGTCAGAAGCAACAACAACAGTAGTAGATACAACAGCACCAGAAGCACCGACGGTGAAAGGCGTAACAAGCGAAGATACAACAATTGGTGGCACAGCAGAGCCAGGATCAACGGTCACAGTAACGTTCCCAGATGGGACAACGGCAACAGGTACTGCAGACAGTGAAGGCAACTACACAATTGATATTCCATCAAATGTCAAATTAGATGGCGGAGAAGATATTATAGTTACTGCTAAAGATAAAGATGGCAATACATCAGAAGAAGCGACGACAACCGTTAAAGATACGACAGCTCCATCAGCACCAACGGTGAACGGTGTAACAAGTGACGACACAACAATTGGTGGCACAGCAGAACCAGGATCAACAGTCACAGTAACGTTCCCAGACGGAACAACAGCAACAGGCAAAACTGATGACCAAGGCAACTATACAATTGAAATTCCATCTAGCATAGATTTAAAAGGTGGCGAAGAATTACAAGTCACAGCAAAAGATAAAAATGGTAATGTATCTAAACCAAATATTGTTATAGTAAGTACTACGGGAGAAAATCCAGGCAACGGAGAAAATCCAGGTAACGGAGAGAATCCAGGCAATGGAGAGAATCCAGGTAATGGAGAAAATCCAGGTAACGGAGAGAATCCAGGCAACGGAGAAAATCCAGGTAACGGAGAAAATCCAGGTAACGGAGAGAATCCAGGTAACGGAGAGAATCCAGGCAATGGAGAGAATCCAGGCAATGGAGAGAATCCAGGCAATGGAGAAAATCCAGACAACGGAGAAAATCCAGGTAACGGAGAGAATCCAGGTAATGGAGAAAATCCAGGTAACGGAGAGAATCCAGTTAATGGAGAAAATCCAGGTAGCGGAGAGAATCCAGTTAATGGAGAAAATCCAAGCAATGGAGAGAATCCAGGTAACGGAGAAAATCCAGGTACAGTAGGAAACTCAAATACTCAAAAACCAGACTCAGCAGAAATTTCAGATATAAGTCAGCCATCTAATAGCGACACTAGTTCTGAAATAAAACAAAATAATAATTCAGAAATAGTAAATACGCGTTCTGACAACTCTAGAAAAAACAACGATAATAAATATGAATTACCTGAAACAGGAAAAGACGAAGTTAATAAAGGTACTTTATTCGGTTCATTATTTGCAGGCTTGGGAGCATTATTACTATTTATCAAGCGTCGTAGAAAAAATGAAGAAGATAAGTAGTAAATATAAAAAATAATATTAAACTAAAGAAACCTGAGACAATTATAGTCTCAGGTTTTTTATATTGTGATAGGAATCATGTAAAAAAAGAACATATATAATTGTGAAATTATATTTTAATAAATAGAGTGTGATTTATTAAAAATTGTTTATTAATTGTACGTAATGTGTATATAGTAATTACAGGTTATTAAATAATAAAACGGGGTTATTGTATGTATATTATTGTTCAATATAGTAAAGGTAATACATTGTTTTATTTACGTAATAAAAATCAAGAACCAATTAATTCAAAAGTAGTAGCAATTTCGAAAGACAAATATAATGAAGAATTGCTACAACATATTTATAGTATACTTTCTCAAACGAATCACAGTGTTAAAGAGTTAGACTTTGTAGTAATTGAAATGAATGACATAGAATCATTAGAAATAAATGCAGTTTGTGAAGTGAGTAGATACTTAGAAACGCAGCTAAATAAAAATATCATTGTAACTAATAGTATAGAAACTTTTAATTACAATGAATATTTGAAAAACTAAAAAGGCGATATAATTGCGTAATTGACACTTTAAATTAACGTTTTTTATGAATTACTCACATTTTAATTGTGCATGTACATATAGTGTTCTATGACCGTCAACTGTTTCGTTCACAACGTCAGTAAGGTTGTGACATATTACGATAAAATAAATTCATAATAATTTTCACCAAGTATATTTTTAGCTATGTAAACTGAAGGATTTAAATTTTGTTTAACAAAATTTGGTACTTCGTCTTGTTTAATGTCATACATAACTTCAATTTCTTTAGAAAATAAGCGATGTTGTTTTTTTAAATATAATTCTAAATCTGGCAAAGGTTTTGAAACGGTTTTTTCATTGCTGCTAAGTTTTTTAAGTGTATCTATATAAACATTTAAATCTCTAGCGCCTACAATTTTAGTACCTTGGTTATCGTTATTTACTATGACAACTGTAGGGAAACCTCGAACACCTAATTCACGTACCAAGTTAAAATCGTTTGATAGTAATTGCTGACCTTGCGTACTATTTGCTAAATCAAAAATAATTTCAATATTAATTGATTTATTATTTTTATATAAAGTTTGTACAATTGATTTAAGTATTTTGTCATCAGAAATATTTTGGTTAAAGACGAAAACAGCTTCTCTAACTAATCTAATAAATTCAATAGCAGTAGCCGGAGAATCTAATTGCTGAATCGCTTTATACAACCGAGATGCTGGGTATGAAGATTGCACAGGATCTATTTCCATAATCGTACCATCGATAGGCATGCGTGAATATTGACCTACTTCTTGCCAATGTGGTGTCACATCAGCCGGTTTATAAATGCCATTTGCAGGGTCAATAGGCCCATCCCCCCAAGCTTCTAAAAGGCCGCCCATAATCATTTGAAAATTAAACAAATGACCGTATTGTACTAATAGTTTATTTAAAATTGGTTCGAAAGCCCAACAATGTGAACACATAGGATCAGTTACATAATATAAAGTTAAATTAGGACTTTGGTTATTTAAGTTAATGTCTTCTACTTCTTTTTCTTCACTCGGTTTGCAAACACCCGAATAAATATCACACACCATATTTTTTTTCATAATTGTACCTCCGTAGTTTAATTAAATTGATATACTCTTATGATAAGTAGTAATATGAATAATAAGTACCAACAAATTGTAGAAAATGTTGAATATTCAACATTTAGTATCTAATGTTGGGAGAAAATGAGGGAGTCGAATGGTACAATCAAAATCAGACTTGCGCGTCATTAAAACGAGAAAATCTATTATGCAAGCTTTTATCCAATTGTCTAGTGATAAAGATTTTAAAAGTATAACTGTGAAAGATATTACACAAGAGGCACTTATCAATAGAGCTACGTTCTATTATCATTTTAGTGATATCTATGATTTGTTAGAAAAAGCGCTTGCTGAAGAACTATTAATTAATTTAAATTATGAATATTTTAAAGATAATCCATTGAATGAAAGAACAATTGTCGATATCTTTAAAGTAGTGGCAGAGTTTCAATTGTCTTTAAATAGAAGATGTCATAGAAGTTATCCAGAGACGATAGATCATATTGTTCAAGAACATATTGCAAATGTATTGTATAAATTGTTGGCTGATATTGATTTTGAAGATGATAGCACACGACAATTGGCTGCAAACATGATAAGTGCAAGTATCTATAAAGCAGCTGAAACATGGTATCAAAAGAATAATGAAATGTTACCTGAAGATTATATTAAACGCATCACGCCTTATATGATTTCTGGTTTGGTAGCGCGTGACTAAGATAAAAATGAAAAGGGGTCGTTAAAATGAGTATTATTATCATTATATTGCAAATCATTTTGGGAATATTTTTTATCATGACAGGGTCTAAAATTTTATCTGGTGCAATGAAACAAGATTTTGCGCGTCTTGGCTACCCACCTATCTTTAATCAAATTACAGGAATTTTTGAATTTGTAGGTGGCCTGGGCATGTTGATAGGTGTGTTGTATAGCGTGATTGCATTATTATCAAGTATATTATTAGGTGCAACGATGTTTGTTGGTGCAATCTCATTGATTTTCTTAGGCAAGGACCCAATTAAAAAAGCAATTCCAGCTATTGTACTCTTTTTATTGAACTTTATAGTGTTTATTTATTATATTTAAAAGAATGATTAATTTTAATATCCCCATATAAACAACAGGTTGAATTGTTTGTATGGGGATATTATTATGTGTAAATTATGCTAAACCTTGAATTCTTAAAACAATTTCTGCTACAAGGGCAGAACCTACGTATGTACTGAGTAAGATTACGATACCGACGACAATTGTTTTCCAACCTAACTTAGCAAAATCGGCCCACGAATTTCCTATAGAAACGCCTGCATATGCAACAACTGGTGTAGCTAATGACAACAGATCTACTTTTTCAGTCCACTCAACAATGTGTGATGATCCAGGTATGCCAGGTATTGTAATGATGAGCCCAATTATACCAATATAAGCAATACTAGGTATGTTTAGAGGAACAATATCACGTAAGATTAAACCTATTAATGAAATACCCATTAACGTAAGGATGCCAGGTAAAGCTACTATAGGCATTACATTATAACCAATCCAATTACTAAAGAGTGAAATAATGCCTACCACACATAATGTGAGTATCCAGTTTTTAACTTTCGAATTCATTATCATTGCTCCTTATCTTTTGTGAATTTTGATTTGATATGCATAATAAAGCTGTAGTATTTTCGAGTTAATGGTAGAGCAATTAATATACCTACATAAAGCCCTGTGACAGATGTGAGTAAATTACTCACACCAGAAAATGCTGTGATTGTACTAGCTTGGTCAGGATACATTTCAACTAAGGGACCTAGTGCAGCAGCAGTCATAACACCACTTCCTACGCCTGTCGCCATTGCAAATGCTAATGGGCTAAATGGTAAAACAGAGATTAGAATACCGGAGAAAACACTAAAAAATATTGCTCCAAATATTGTTCCGAATATATACATGGACATGACGCCTCGCCATTCAGGAGAAGTGATACCATATTTTTCAGTGATAAGTGCTAAATTGGGTTCTCTTCCTATTGAATGTGTCATGCCTATAGATTCTCTACGTAAACCTAAAAGTATAGCCAGCGGTAATGAAATAATAATAGTAGCTAAATTACCGGCTTCTTGAAGTATTAAAGCGGGTCCAGCAGCAATGATTTTAGGAAGTGCAGGTCCAGCCTCTACCCCGAATTTTGCTATGAGTAATGCTACAGAAATAAAGACCATTGGTTCAGAATTCTTAGCTTGTCTTTTACTGATAATAGGTGTGAAATATACGCCCAAACCGAGTAATACTGCATAAACTACTGGTAATAAAAGGATTGATGTTATACCTAATGGTATTTTATGTGCGCCGATTACTTCAGAAATGATCATAATGATTAAAACAATGCCATGTAATCTCCAATCTTTCCAAAGAATGTTTTGTTGTTTCATAACAATCCTCCTAATAAAAAGTCTGAAAATTCAAAATAATAATAAAGCCTATTTTATACTTACTAATTCAAAATTAAAAGGGGGTTAAAGATAATATTATTAATTATTAATAAAAGGGATATGTAAAAATTATAAAAAGTGTATAATGTAATTGATTTGTTGAAAGGTGTGTAAAGTATGAGACGAGCATATAAGCAACTTATTTTAGGTATGTTGTGTTTGTTTATTGTTATGGCAATTGGACGTTTTGCATATACCCCCATTATGCCTTTTATGCAGCTTAATAGCGGTATGGATAATCCAAGTGCTGGTATGTTAGCTACATATAACTACTTAGGATATCTTATTGGAGCAATGATTCCAATTTGGATTATTGTATTTAATAAGGTAGTGGATCTTAAAATATATTTAATTATCAATATAATTTCAACACTATTCATGGGTGTTTTTGATAGTTATATCTCATGGGCAATTTTTAGATTTGTTGCTGGTGTTTCTAGTGGTACTGTTTTTGTATTGGCATCGAATGTTGCGTTAGAAGCATTAAAAATGGTTCGAAAAGAACGTATTTCTGGTTTGCTATATAGTGGTGTAGGGTTAGGCATTTTTACAAGTAGTATCTTTATTTTTTTATTTACTTCAGTTAATACATGGAAATCGACTTGGGTTTTGCTCGGTATTTTTTCATTAATCATGGCGATTTTTATTATATTTGGTATGCATGAAAATGATGTTGCTGAATACGAAAGTCATAAAACAAACGAAAATCAAGCTGATGTATCTAATAAATTAAAGAAAAAATTTATTTGGGGCTTTTCCATTGCGTATTTTTGTGAAGGAGCCGGATATATTATTACGGGCACTTTTTTAGTGGCTATTGTTAAATCAATACCCTCGTTGTCAGATTATGCGGCATTAAGTTGGATGTTTGTTGGATTAGGTGCAATACCATCAACTATTCTTTGGTCTATGTTGGCCGATGTTTTAGGTCATGGTAAGGCAACGTATTTAGCTTTTATTTTACAAATAATAAGTGTTATTTTACCGATATTATCAGAAAGTATGTTGAGTTTAATATTAAGTTCATTATTATTTGGTTCAACGTTTTTAGGGCTTACTACATTATTTATGTCCAAAGCACAAGCTTTAATGTATCAGAATAATAGTAGATTGAACTTAGTTGCGATATTGACTGTTATATACAGTTTGGGACAAATGATTGCACCTGCATTATCTGGGTTATTAATTGGAAACGAAGGGAACTTCAATGCAGCATTGATTTTTGCTGCTGTTATTTTATGTGTAGGTTTATTTAGTAGTATGTATAGTTATCGGACTAGGAATTAAATGAAATTTGTCTTATAACTTTGATGTTTTTGCTAAAGATATGAAGAAATAATAATATAGATTGTTTCCATGTGTATATCTTGAACTGCTTTCTGAGTCATTCAAGCGTACAATAGACTTTTTAGTGATTGTGTGTGACGTTTCAATTATTTAAGTAATGAGTCTTAGTTGGGAGTTGCTTTTTGGAGTGTTTAAATCTTTTTGTATAAGTCTTATTTTTGTGGTAATATCGTCATGAATAAAAATTCGAGATAATAATAGATAAGAAGGTTAAAAAATATATGAAAGAAAATTTTTGGCGTGAATTACCGCGTCCATTTTTTGTTTTGGCGCCTATGGAAGACGTAACAGATGTAGTCTTTCGTCATGTGGTCAGTGAAGCGGGAAGACCTGATGTCTTTTTCACTGAGTTTACAAATACGGAAAGCTTTTGTCACCCTGAAGGTGTACACAGTGTACGTGGCCGTTTAACGTTTACAGAAGACGAACAACCCATCGTTGCACACATTTGGGGAGATAAACCTGAACATTTTCGTGAAATGAGTATTGGTATGGCAGAGATGGGTTTTAAAGGTATTGATTTGAATATGGGTTGTCCAGTTGCGAATGTTGCAACAAAAGGTAAGGGTTCAGGTTTAATACTACGCCCAGAAACAGCAGCTGAAATTATTCAAGCATCTAAAGCAGGAGGACTACCTGTAAGTGTTAAAACGCGATTAGGTTATTCTGAAATTGATGAGTGGAGAGAATGGTTGAAACATGTTTTCAAACAAGATATTGCGAATCTATCCATCCACCTTCGTACACGTAGAGAGATGAGTAAGGTAGACGCACACTGGGAATTAATCGGCGAAATAAAACAACTGCGTGATGAAATTGCACCAGACACATTATTAACGATAAATGGTGACATTCCAGATAGAAAAACAGGACTTGAACTGGCAGAAAAGTATGGTATTGATGGCATTATGATTGGTCGAGGAATTTTCCATAATCCTTATGCCTTTGAAAAAGAACCAAGAGAACATACGAGTGCGGAACTTTTAGACTTGCTAAGACTTCATCTTGATTTGTTCGACAAATATTCACAAGAAGAAACACGCTTGTTTAAACCGTTGCGCAGATTCTTTAAAATATATGTGCGTGGTATCAGGGGTGCAAGTGAGTTAAGACATCAACTGATGAGCACAAATACGACTGACGAAGCACGTGAATTACTAGATGAATTTGAATCTAATATGGAAACAACAATACAATAGTAAAAGTTTGAATATATAAATAGGCTTGAAAATCTTAAAATTTTAGATTTTCAAGCCTATTTTTGCTTAATGGTAAGCGAAATAACGAATGCAATAATCATAAAACTAGTAATCATTAAAACGACACCTGGCCATTGAATATAGTTATAAAACACACCGGCTAAAGTACCTCCTACAGAAGACCCCATATAATAAAACAATAAGTAGAGGCTAGAAGCCTGTGCTTTATGATCTTCCGCACGACTGGTAACTACTGCACTTGCGATTGCATGACCACTAAAAAAAGCATAAACACTAAAGGCTAAGCCAATAATTTTGAATGTTAGCGGTGGTAATAAAGTGATGTTAATACCAAAAATTAACAATAAAACACTAAATTTCAAAGCATTTAAAGTACCTAATTTAGTACGTAATTTTGCATTTAGTATTGAGGAAATCATACCTATTAAAAACAATAAATATATAAAACTAATGATACTATCATGTAAATTGTATGGCTTTTCTGATAACACGAAACCAATATAGTTAAAGGCAGCTATGTTACAACCAAGTAGCAGAAAGCCAATCATAAAAGGTTTGAGTAATCGAATATTTGTTAGATGTTTATAATAACTAATTAATAATGCTTTGACAGAAAAACGCTGTTTATCAAAATGTTTAGATGATGGTAATAAAAATGTAAATAAAATGGCTGCAATGACACTGATAACACCTATGCAAATTAGGCCAGTTTGGTATCCATAAATACTTGAAATAAAGCCGGTGAATATTCTTCCAAAGGCACCACCAAAAGCGTTTCCACTAATATAAATGCCCATCGCTTCAGGTAGATTGTGCGAAGAAATTTCCTCACCAATATATGCCATTGCGATTGATGGTAAACCAGCTAAACATATGCCTTGTATCAATCGTACAATTAAAAAGGTATTGAAATCTGTTAAAAATGGTTGGATTAAGGCGAGTAAGGATACAGAAAGAACGGAAAAAATCATTATAGGTTTACGGCCTAACACTTCAGATATGGCTCCGAAAAATAGCATGGCAAAGGCAAGTGTTAAAGTTGCTGATGATAAAGCTAAACTTGCCTTTGTTTCGCTCACATTAAAAGATTTTGTGAAATGAGGGATTAATGGTTGAACACTATAAAGTATTGAAAATATGGTGAATCCAGAAATAAAAAGAGCCACAATTACTTTAATATATGTCTTTGATCCTTTTACTGCATAATTATTATGAACTTCATACATGTTGAATCCCTCACTTTTAATTAATAGTTCTATGTTAGCACGTAATATAGCATACCAAAAAGACACTGCTTTTAATTTTTGATAAAGTAATTTGTAATATTTAAGAAAAAAATGGATATGAAATTAGGAGGTTAAGTGTAAAAAGTTAACTGTTATAGTCGATTTACAACAACTGTAATATAGATGTATAGGGTTCAATTAAAAGTAATGGAAACGCTATCTGCTTATCTAGAAGGAATTTTCAAAAAATTTACGTTACATCACAAACAAATTACTAACAAATTAAAAAACAGTTTCTGCTATTCTCTTTATACAGTTTCTCTGATACTATTATGTATGTAAAAATTTTGGGAGGACTTATTAATTATGAAAAAAATGGTTACAGCAACAATTGCTACGTTATCTTTAGGTGCAATTGGTGTCGCACAGGGAGAAGCACACGCTTCAGAAAACAATCAATCAAATACACAATATACAAGCAATCACGCGAATAGTGATATTTTTAACTATGGTTATATCGATCAAGATGATAATGGGAACTATCATCACACATTAGATGGAAACTGGGATCAATCTATGTTTGATCAACAACAATATTATTTCTATTTAATAGATAATGAAGGGAATTATCATTACTATTATTTCCCAATGAATAATCAAAGTGCTAACACTTCAAACGTTGAAAATGTAAATGCTTCAGATGATAATAACTACACTGATGACCAAAGTCATGAAGAAGTACAATCAGAAGGTTATGACATTAACCAACCATCACAAAACAATGATGTTGATAATAGTGCAACAACGAACCAAAGCACTGAATCTGAACAAACAGCACAAAGTAATTCTAATAACGTAAACAATACAGCAAATAATGCACAAAATAATGTAGAAAATAATACACAAAATAACGCATCAACAAATAACAATTATGAAACGAATTACACACAAAATAATGGTACTAATGATGTACAACAAAACGCTACATCAAGTAATGATTCAACACCACAACAACAAGCTGCACCACAACAAAACAATACACAATCAGAAGCAGCGTCAAACAGTAGTAGTAATAATAGTACGCATTCATCCAATTGGTTAACTAAAAACCGTCAATTACAACCTTATGGTAGCTACCATGGCGGTGGTGCACACTATGGCGTTGACTATGCTATGGATGAAAATACACCTGTTTATTCACTAGCAGATGGTACTGTAATTCAAAGTGGTTGGAGTAATTATGGTGGTGGTAACCAAGTTACAATCCAAGAGAAAAACAGTGATAACTATCAATGGTATATGCATATGAATTCTTTAAATGTTAAATCTGGCCAAGAAGTTAAAGAAGGACAACAAATTGGTTTATCAGGAAGCACAGGAAATTCTACTGCACCTCATCTACATTTCCAACGTATGTCAGGTGGCGTGGGTAACGGATATTCTGTTGATCCAACTTCATATGTAAATTCAAAATCATAATATACGACACATATTGGTCGCCTTTGAAATCCTTTTAAGGATGTAGAAGGCGACTTTTTGTTTGATTTTCGACTGTAAACTATGATTTTTTGTCGATAATAACTTAGATAATTTGAATTATGGTTCATGACATATCATAATTACACTAAAATCACATTGAAAGGGAAGATGATATGTTTACAGTTTATGCTCATAGAGGATTATCAAGTAAAGCTCCTGAAAATACGTTGGCAGCATTTGAAGCAGCAGCAAATGTGACTGGATTAAAATGGATTGAGCTTGATGTTGCAATTACAAAAGATGAACAGCTGGTCATTATTCATGACGATTTTTTAGATCGAACAACAGATATGATAGGTGAAATTACACAATTAAATTATGATGCAATCAAAAATGTATCTGCTGGTAATTGGTTTAATGCAAAGTATGCAGAAGAAAAATTACCGACTTTTGATGATGTGATTGCATTTGCTAATAAATATAAAATGAATTTAAATATAGAATTAAAGGGTGTAACTGGTGGAAATGGCAGTGCTTTATCAGAAAGTATGGTTAAACAAATTGCAGAAAAATTAAAAGCATTAAATTCAAGCTCGGACGTTTTATTATCTAGTTTTAATATTGTTTTATTGAAATTATCACAGCAATTAATGCCACAATTTAAGCGGGCAGTTCTTTTTAAAGCAGCAGCTTTTACAGGTGATTGGAGAACACTTTTAGATTATTGTGGATCAACGATTGTCAATATAGAAGATGCAAAACTGAGTCAAGCACGCGTGCGTTCAATTAAAAATGCAGGTTATGAGTTAAATGTATGGACTGTAAATAGTAAAATGAGGGCAAATCAATTGTCAAATTGGGGCGTAGACGGCGTCTTTACAGATAAAGCAGATGAGTTAGTCCATTTAAATAGTGGGTTTAATGCTTAGTAAGTTAAATATCATTATCGTATATAAAACGGGGCTATCTAAACGAATTGAAGTTTAGTAGCCCCGCTTTTGTTTAGATATAAAAAAGGAGAAGTTTTTTAAATACCGCTATGTTATTCATTATTTTTTATAATTAGCAATTGTTCAAAAATGATATAAAGTTATAAAAATTTAAAATGTCCTTTGCTTTAATTATACTATGAGAATTTCAGATATTATAGTCTGTATTTTCCAATAGATATTGCATATAATAATTTAACAGCTTAATGATTATGAAGGGGGCTACACGATGAACAGTACAAAAGCGCAGTTTGGGCAAAATTTATATTTACATGGGACGAAAGCTGAATTGGAGATTGGTGATTTATTATATCCTTTGTATAAATCTAATTATCAGGACCGAATTATGAATCATATATATTTCACTGGTACATTAGAAGCAGCAAAATGGGGAGCTGAACTTGCAGTTGCTTTGTCTAAAGATATAGCAGAAGAGCATATTTATGTTGTTGAACCATTAGGAGAGTTCGAAGACGATCCGAATGTCACAGATAAAAAATTTCCTGGCAATCCAACGCTTTCTTATCGCTCTAGTGAACCACTGAAAATTGTCGCGGAATTAAGCGCATGGGAAAGACATTCGGATGACGAAATTAATCAAATGCTCAAAGGCATAAAGGAATTGCGAGACAAAGGACTAGACGTTATTGAAGATTAATATACTGATATAAATGAGACATTCAACTATGCGTACCAATTGAATCAATGTACAGATAAAGGCATAGTAAATTAAGTCAAATGAAAAAACGATTATGAAATAATAATCTTATTTTACACATAAATAGTATGGACATAGTATAGTAATCATATAACTATATAATATAAAAGGATTAAAAATTATGTTTTATAAATTGATAAAAGTATTACCAACAGCTATTTGTGGATTAGCATTAGGGATCGCGTCACTTAGTAATTTGCTGTTTAATATGACTTGGCATGGCTTAGCGGTGTTATTTTTTATATTGAGTTGTATCATTTTATTGTTATTTATACAAAAATGCATATTATATCCCAATACAGTACGGGATGAATTGAGCGATCGTAATATCTGTGCTACTTTCCCAACTTTTCCAATGGCTCTAATGACAATCATTTACATCATAAAGCATCACTTAAACGTCAATCTAGGTATACTAATATGGTTATGGTGGTTAACCATTATCATCCAATTCATCATTATCGCAGGTTTCATTTACTATCATCTAATATTACATAACAAAGGTAGTGTTTTGCCGAATACGAGTTGGTTTGTCACATTTGTAGGAATAGGTGTAATATCTGAAACTGCAAAAGAATTTAATCCAGTTTTAGGTGAATTCACGGTATATATAGCAACTTTTTGTTTTATAATATTAATAGCGATTATTTTAATCAAAAAAACTTGGCGCTTATATAACGAAAACCAATTTCCAATGGCAGTCATCATAGCGGCTCCAGCAGCACTTTGTTTTAATGGCTTTTTAATTAGTGCAAAATTTGATGACTTCATATTGACGATATTTGGCTTTATCATATCCCAATTACTTTTTGTAGTTTCATTAACGTTTATTCCTAAGTTAATGGCTATCAATTTTAAATTTTCATTTGCTGCTTTAACGTTTCCATGGGTAACAACAGCGACTGCTTATTTTAATTTTATGTATCATATGCGTTTTCCGAGCCCAATACAAACCTTATTACAATTCATGTTGATATGTGAAATTATTTTTGTGTCATTGGCCGTGGTATATGTCATTTTGGGTTATATTGTTTTTTTGAGAAAAAGAATCAACAGTAAAGTGATTTAAGATAAAGGAGTGGTTGTAATGACTTATAATTTTAATGAAGTTGTTAATAGAAAACAGACGAGATCAGTTAAATGGGATACGATGGAGGATGTGTATCATATTGATGATGCTTCAGACATACTGCCAATGTGGATTGCAGATATGGATTTTAAGGCACCTCAACCAGTAATTGATGCATTAAAAAATTGTGTCGATCACGGCGTGTTTGGCTATTCTTATTTAGATGAACACTGTAAAAATGCAATTCAATCTTGGTTTAACAAACGTCATGAGTGGCATGTTGGGAAAGATTGGATTCTTGCGCATTCTGGCGTAGTTCCTGCGATAGCGTCAATTATTGAGACATTTACAGCTCCAAAAGACAGTGTTTTAATCACGCCTCCAGTTTACCCACCTTTTTCCAATTTACCTTCAGGTATGAATCGACAATTAATTACGTGTGCTTTGATAGAAGATGATAGAAATTACTCAATTGACTTTGAAGACTTTGAAGAAAAGTTGAAGCAAGGCGTGAAAATGTTTATCTTATGCAACCCACATAATCCAGGCGGGATTGTTTGGTCTAAAGACACTTTAAAAAAAGTGATTGAACTTTGTGTTAAATATGACGTGTTAATATTATCAGATGAAATCCACGCCGATTTGGTATTTCCAGGTTATCAACATATTCCTCTTGATAAATTAGCGTCTGATAAAGAAGCACAAAAAATCATTACATGCACTGCACCTACAAAAACATTTAATCTAGCAGGTATTCATGCTGCTCTGATTATTTCGCCTGATAAAGATGTTAGACAAGCATTAGCGGCTAATTTTACGACACATGGTTTAGGTATTAACCGCATTAGTCCATTTGGAGCAGTTGCACTAGAATCTGCTTACAACCATGGAGAAGATTGGCTTAATGAGCTCATAAATATTGTTTCTTCAAATATGGATTATGTTATTTCAGAAATTACCAAAGCTATACCACAAATAAAGATTAAAAAGCCTCAAGCAACCTATTTGTTATGGATTGATTATAGAGAAACTGGCTTGACTGAAGAAGAAATAATGACAAAATTACTAGAAAAAGGTAAAGTCGCGCTTGAACCTGGGACAAAGTATGGTGAAGAAGGCAGAGGGTTTTTAAGAATGAATGTGGCTTGCGCACCCCAAACTGCTAAAGACGGCGTTGAACGTTTTATTAAAGCGTTGAAATAAATTTACCTCCCAAAATTTTAAGACATATTTAAAAAGGATTGTGACTTATGGAAATAAAAAATAATGACTATGAAAATTTGCTATTTTACTTTGCATATAAAACATTTATTACGACAGCGGATGAAATCATTAAAGATTATGGTTTGAATCGCCAACACCATAGATTTTTATTTTTTATTGAAAAAGTCCCTGGTATCTCGATTAAAGATTTATTGAAAAATCTAGAAATTTCAAAACAAGGTAGCCATGCAACTTTAAAAAAACTAAGAGATGAGGCATTCATTGTAGAAAAACAAGCGCCAGAGGACAAGCGTATTAAAACGTTGTATCCAACAGAAAAAGGCCGGAACTTAGTTCGTAAATTAAATAAAGCGCAAAATGATATGTTTAAAGAAATTCAAGAAAAAGTAGGCAATGATTGGTATGCAATTATGGAAGAATTTGCTTCGTATAGAGAAGGATTTCAATCAGTAAAATATTTGAAAGGCGACCAAGAATAATTTTTTAAGTATTTTTGTCAATAGTATAGCGAAGTTACATTTACTGAATACAATTATTTATATCAGAGGTTTGTTTTCTAGATTTTAGAAAGCAAGTCTCTTTATTTTGTTTGGAGGTATAAATAAGTCAACAAACTTGACCTAATTTATTTAACAAGTTATATTTAATGTGTAATGAAAATGAAACACATTAAAGGAGAAATGATGTATGCAAAAAAGAGTAGGACAATATTTGATGGATGCAATTCGCTCAGTTGGTGTTGATAAAGTATTTGGCGTGCCTGGTGATTTTAATCTTACATTTTTAGATGATATTATCAATCGAGATGATATGGAATGGATTGGTAACACAAATGAACTTAACGCTAGTTATGCAGCAGACGGCTATGCAAGAATCAAAGGCATTAGTGCTATGGTAACAACATTTGGTGTGGGAGAGCTAAGTGCGGTTAACGGTATAGTAGGTGCTTATGCAGAACGTGTACCAGTCATAGCAATCACAGGAGCACCAACTCGTGAAGTTGAACGTGCTGGTAAATATGTTCACCATTCATTAGGTGAAGGCACATTTGATGATTATCGAAAAATGTATAAACCTATCACGACAGCACAAGGATATATTACTCCAGAAAATGCACAAACTGAAATTCCAAGATTAATCAATGCAGCAATTAATGAAAAACGTCCCGTGCATATACACTTACCTATCGATGTAGCTGCTGTAAATATTGAAGTACAAACACCGTATCAATATACGGCGCCAGTCAAACAAGATGTTGACAGTTATATAGACATAATAGAAAACAAATTGAAAAATGCGAAGCAGCCTTTAATTATTACTGGTCATGAAATCAATAGTTTTGGGCTGCATGACAAACTAGAACAATTTGTTAACCAAACACATATACCAGTTGCTCAATTGTCCTTAGGTAAAGGGGCTTTCAATGAAGAAAATCAATATTATATGGGTATTTATGATGGAAAGATCGCAGATGAACAAATTAAAGCTTATGTAGATCATAGTGATGTAATTTTGAATATTGGAGCAAAACTTACGGATTCTGCTACAGCTGGATTTTCTTATAAATTCAATTTAGAAAATGTAATCATGATTAATCATCATCATTTCAAAGTAGATGAATTACGCGATGAAGAAGTAAGACTTGCAGATTTACTAGATAGTTTATTGGGAATTGATTATACGGCTGACGTAAGCTATCCGCGTTATCAATTAACCAACGAAACAGTTGAATTAAGTGATGAGCCATTAAAACAGTCAACATATTTCAAATTAATGCAACAATTTATTCAACCCAAGGACGTTATACTTGCTGAACAAGGAACATCATTCTTTGGTGCTTATGACTTACTTTTCTCTAAAGATAATACATTTATAGGACAACCATTATGGGGCTCAATCGGTTATACTTTACCTGCGACTTTAGGAACACAAATTGCAGACAAACAACGTAGAAATGTGCTGTTGATTGGTGATGGTTCACTACAGTTAACTGTTCAAGCATTATCAACAATCATACGTGAGGATTTAAAACCAGTTATTTTTGTAATAAATAACGATGGTTATACAGTGGAACGTAAAATTCATGGTGAAAGCGCACCATACAACGATATCAAAATGTGGGACTACAAGCAGTTACCGTTCGTGTTTGGTATGAAAGATACGGAAGTTAAGATACATGATGTTACAACAAGTAATGCGTTAGCAACAGCATTAAATGAAATCAATCAAACTCCTAACATGATGCATTTTGTAGAAGTGCACATGGATGTACATGATGCACCAGAAAAATTAGATGCGATAGGCAAAGCTTTTGCCCAACAAAACGGGTGATAATTGGAAATTTTTTAAAAACAGCACATATTCGTTTACAATGGAATTGTGACGTTAGGTTAACTATAGGTTTAAATAAAGTTATTATCAATAACACCAAAACAAAGGAGAGATTGTCATGACAGTAAATATAAAAGATTATGTTGATGAGAATTATGGATTGTTAATTGATGGTGAATTTGTAAAAAGTAATAGTGGAGAAACATTAGAAGTTGTTAATCCAGCTACAGGGGAGATACTATCAAATATTTCCAAAGCTGACGAAACGGATATCGACAAAGCTGTATCATCAGCCCAAAGCGCCTTTGAATCATGGAGTTTAACTTCTAAAACAGAGCGTGCGAATTTATTAAGAAAAATCAGTGAAAAATTGATGGCAAATAAAGATAAACTTGCAACAGTGGAAACCTTGAATAATGGTAAACCGATTCGTGAAACTTCAACGATTGATATACCATACGCTGCAAGACATTTTAACTATTTTGCAAGTGTTATTGAAACACATGAAGGTTCGGTTAATGATATTGATAAAGATACTATGAGTATCGTACGTCATGAACCTATTGGCGTTGTTGGTGCTGTAGTAGCTTGGAATTTCCCAATGCTCTTAGCAGCATGGAAAATTGCACCAGCCATTGCTGCAGGGAATACAATTGTTATTCAGCCATCTTCCTCAACGCCTTTAAGTTTATTAGAAGCAGGAAAGATTTTTCAAGAAGTATTGCCACAAGGTGTGGTTAATATTGTAACTGGTAAAGGTTCAGAATCAGGTAATGCTATTTTTAATCATGAAGGTGTAGATAAATTATCATTTACAGGTTCAACAGATGTCGGCTATCAAGTTGCCGATGCAGGTGCAAAACGTATTGTCCCTGCCACATTAGAACTTGGTGGTAAAAGTGCCAATATTATTTTGGATGATGCAAATTTAGATTTAGCTGTTGAAGGTATCCAACTCGGTATATTATTTAATCAAGGTGAAGTATGTAGTGCAGGCTCACGTTTATTGGTTCAAGAAGGTATATACGACACGTTAATTTCTAGATTAAAAGAGGCATTTTCAAATATTAAGGTTGGTGATCCATTAGATGAAGATACTCAAATGGGCAGCCAAACGAGTGATGAACAGATGAATAAAATATTGTCATATATCGATTATGCTGAACAATCAAATGCTGAGGTGTTAACTGGAGGCAAACGTATTGTTGAAAATGGATTAGATAAAGGATACTTTATAGAACCAACGCTGATTGCAGTTAGTGATAACCAAAATAAATTAGCGCAAGAAGAAATATTTGGTCCAGTTTTAACAGTAATTAAAGTGAAAGACGATCAAGAAGCGATTAAAATTGCTAATGATTCTGACTATGGTTTAGCAGGTGGGGTATTCTCACAAGATATTACTCGCGCATTGAATATTGCTAAAGCAGTTAGAACAGGCAGAATTTGGATAAATACGTATAACCAAGTGCCTGAAGGCGCACCATTTGGTGGTTATAAAAAATCAGGTATTGGTCGTGAAACGTATAAAGCAGCATTGAGTAACTATCAACAAGTTAAAAATATATTTATTGACACAAGTAATGAATTAAAAGGTTTATATTAAACATTTGCCAATACACTTTGTGAAAATAGTATAAATAAGCAGGCTCGAAAATTCGAACATTAATTTTCGAGCCTGCTTTTTTAAAAAATGTTTAACAAAACATGATTGAAATAAATATCAAAGCGCATTTTAGTGCATTTTGTAACTAGTTATTAAGTATTGAATTTGTTGAATACATGCATGATGATTTTCATCGTGTGTGCTTTTAGAATCATAATTTTTATATCGTGGAAGCCTTATGTCCCATTTTTATGATCTACTTCTTTATAATTTACTTCATCATAATTTGTTTCAAGTTTACGCAATTCATCTCGAGTTTCTTTCTTTAAACCTTCACCATAATCCATCATTTTTACAATATCTTTAAAAGCAGCATAAGGGATAGCTAATTCATCTATATCTTCCAGAGTTACATGTAAACCAATGTCATTTGGTCTTTGTTCTTTTAATTTAGTAACGAAGTCTGGTTCAGTGACGAATGGTGATGACATGCCCACCATATCCGCATTTTGTAAGGCGTCCAAAGCACTATCAGGAGAATTAATACCTCCGCTAGCAATGAGAGGAATGCGTCCGTTGAGATATTTATAAACGACCGCATTGACATATTCTCCGTTATATTTTCCTTCAGAACGTACTTTATTTTGATAGATTTGACGTCCCCAACTTGCAATCGCTAAATATTGAATATTGGCTGTTTCTAACACCCAGTCTAAGTGACGGTTAAACTCATCAACAGTGTAACCTACATCACTACCACGTGTTTCTTCGGGTGTGGCACGATAACCTAAAATAAACTGTGAAGGTGCTTCTCGATCAATAACATTTTGAACAGCTTTTAATATTTCTAATTCAAAGCGTGATCTATTCTCTAAATTTTGGCTACCATATTCATCGGTCCTTAAGTTAGAGAAAGTCGAGAAAAAAGTTTGGATTAATAAACGTTGTGCAGCTGAAATTTCAACACCATCAAACCCTGCTTTAATTGCACGTGATGTTGCATCTGCATATTGCTGTATAACGGATTTGATTTTGTCTGTAGTCATAGATAAAACTTCATGCTTAATTGGAGAATTTAAGGTCATCGCACTTGGACCAAATACTTGACCAAAGTTTAAAATAGCTTGATTTGAAAAACGACCGGCATGCGTAAGTTGTAGTATTGCTTTGTTGCCATTTTGTTTCATAGCATTAGCTAAAGTTGTTAAGCCAGGGATACAACTATCATCAGTAATGCTAAAACCATATTCAAATAATTGTCCATAAGGTTCAATATAAGCGGCGCCAGTAACTTGAAGTGGTGCTGAGTGTGCACGACGTCGTGCATAATTAATATCTGCTTCTGTGATATGTCCGTCTTGTGTAGAAGAATTAGTTGTCATTGGAGATAAAACAAAACGGTTGTTTAAGACAATACCATTTGGCAATGTTAGTGGCTTTAATAATGCATTGTAATTCATATTCATAATTATAACCTCTATCTTCGTTGTTATTAATAATTTTAAAGTAACACTTAAATATAAAAGGGTCAAAACGATTAAAAAGTAGAAATTTTTTAAGCAAAATCTAACAAAAATTCTCTATATCCGTTATCCTATAAGGTGTAGACAATTTAAAGTGGACGCATGTTGTATTAAGTAGAGTGTATAGTGATGTTACGTTGCATTTATCTTAACTGAAAGTCATAAGATACTCAAATATACTTGCTTTAAGAACAATCGTTAACAAAGCGTATTGTATAATGTATGATTGGTGGAGGTGGTAATTCACGTGGTTCAATTTAATGTGTTAGATTATGCTGTGATTGACGAAGGCAAATCTGCCGAAGAAGCTTTACAAGACACTGTTCGATTAGCACAGTTAGCTGACAAACTCGGCTATAAACGTTTTTGGTTAACAGAACATCATAATGTACCAGCATTTGCATGTAGTAGTCCTGAATTATTAATGATGCAAATTTTAAATAAAACAAAAAACATTTCTCTGGGGTCAGGTGGGGTGATGTTACCTCATTACAGCCCATATAAAGTTGCTGAAAACTTCCGTATGTTAGAAGCACTTCATCCTGGACGTGTCGATTTAGGTATTGGCAATAATGCAGGTACTGCTCAAGTGAAATCGGCGATGAATGAAACAAAATCACACTTTTTAGACTACGGGCAGTCTATTGAAGATGTGAGACATTATTTAACAGAACAACAGACGCAGCAGCGACATCATCGCGTTGTAGCACAACCAAGTACGAAATTCATGCCCAGCATGTGGTTGCTGAGCACCAGTGTAGCATCGGCTAAAAAGGCGGGGGCACAAGGTATAGGTTATACATTAGGTACTTTTCTATTACCTAATGCTAAAGCAATAGCTAAAGCAAAAGATAGTGTGAAAATGTATAGAGACGCATTTCAACCATCGTCATTAAATATGGCGCCATCTGTGATGATTACTGTCTTTATTGCATTAGCTGATACAGTAGAAGAAGCAGAAACTTTGGGCCAAAGTCTAGATATATGGTTATTAGGTAAGGAACAGTTTGCTGAATTTGAACGTATGCCCTCGCCTGAAACAGCACAATCTTATCATTGTACAGAGAAAGATGAGCGACAAATAGCTCAAAGTCGTGCACGCATCATTGTTGGCACCAAAGAAAGTGCGAAGCCACAAATAGATCGCATGATACAAGATTTTAATGCAGATGAAGTCATGGTGGTGCCTTTGATACCGAGTATTGAAGCACGTTGTCGAGCTATTGAATTGCTTGCAGAAATATATTTATAAATTATTTATGAAGGGAAGTATTTATTATGAAAAAATTAGCGAATTATTTATGGGTAGAAAAAGTAGGCGCACAATATGTTTATAGTATGACGCCAGAGTTACAAGACGATATAGGTACAGTTGGGTACGTAGAATTTATAGGTAACGATGAAGTGAAAGTAGATGACGAAATAGTAAGTATTGAGGCTTCTAAGACAGTGTTAGATGTTCAATCTCCATTAGCTGGTACGATTGTAGAACGAAATACAAAAGCAGAAGATGAACCAACAATTTTGAATTCAGAAAAACCAGAAGAGAATTGGTTAGTTAAATTAGAAAATGTTGATGAAGCAGCATTTAACGCACTACCAGAGGCATAATATATGCAACAACAAGAGCGCTTATCTTATTTAATTGAATATTTATGGCGTGAAGCAAATGGTGAAACAACTTTAAATTTACCGGAAGATGAAACATCACGTTGGGAAATGTATAGAGGGCTCGCCAATGTAAGATTACCTCGACCTATTGCTGACACTTATTTAGATGTACAAGATGCATTTTTACAAACGATGAATCGTCAACATGTTACTCATATTGATACATTGTCGCCAATGATTGGTGATGATGTATTTTTATGGCAAGGAGATATCACTCAACTCAAAGTAGATGGGATAGTGAATGCAGCAAACAGTCAATTATTAGGTTGTTTTGAAGCTAATCATAATTGTATTGATAACATCATTCATACTAAAGCTGGGGTACAGTTACGTTTGGCATGTCATGAAATTATGGAAGCACAAGGGAAAAAAGAAGGTATAGGAAAAGCTAAAATAACATCAGCATATAATTTGCCAGCCCAATATGTAATTCATACAGTAGGGCCACAAGTTCGCAAATTACCTGTATCTGATATGAATAAAGATTTGTTGGCACGCGCATATCGAAGTTGTTTAGAAATTGCAAAACAACATTCGCTAAAAAGTATAGCGTTTTGCTGTATTTCTACAGGTGTGTTTGGCTTTCCTCAAGCAGAAGCTGCAAAGATAGCCATTAACACTGTATTGGATTATAAAAAAGAGCATCATATGGATGATACGAAGATTATTTTTAACGTGTTCACTGATACAGATGCACAATTATATAAGGAGGAGCTAAAACGTTATGACTGAAACAACATGGCGTGTTATGTCAACAAATCAAAGTAGTCAATCTGATGTATTAGCACAAGCTATAGATGAAGCAGATGCAGTAGTTGTAGGCATAGGAGCAGGTATGTCTGCTTCAGATGGGTTTACGTATATAGGAAAAAGATTTACCCAAAATTTTCCGGATTTTATAGAAAAATATGGATTTTTTGATATGTTGCAAGCAAGTCTTCATACATTTGAAAGTTGGCAAGAATACTGGGCATTTCAAAGTAGATTTGTTGCATTGAATTATTTAGATCAACCAGTAGGTGCATCCTATGTTGCGCTGAAAGAAATACTAAAAAACAAAGCGCATCATATTATTACCACTAATGCAGATAATGCGTTTGCAGTTGCTGGTTATGATTTGGACAAAGTATTTCATATCCAAGGTGAATATATTCTATGGCAGTGTAGTCAACATTGTCATCCACAAACCTATAGAGACGATGAGGCAATCCGTCAAATGATCCAAGAGCAATCAAATATGGAAGTGCCGCGCGAACTTGTACCACATTGTCCCAAATGTGATGCACCTATGGAAATTAATAAGCGAAAAGCACAAGTCGGTATGGTAGAAGATGCAGATTTTGAGGCACAATTATCTCGTTACAATCAGTTTCTTGAAAATCATAAGGAAGGAAAAGTTCTATATTTAGAAATCGGTATTGGTTATACTACACCTCAGTTTGTGAAACATCCTTTTCAACGTATGACAAGACAGAATTCTGATGCATTATTTATGACATTAAATAAAAAAGCATATAGGATACCTCAAAATATACGTGAACGAACAATACATTTAACGGATGATATTTCGACATTAGTTTTAGAAGCAAATAATAAATTAGCAAAGTAGGAGAAAACTATGTATTTAATTGAACCGATTCGAAATGGTGAATATATAACAGACGGTGCAGTTAATACTGCAATGCAAGTCTATGTAAGTCAAAATATTTTTTTAGATGATGATATTTTATTACCTTATTATTGCGATCCAAAAGTAGAAATAGGTCGTTTTCAAAATACAGCAGTAGAGATTAATCAAGATTATATAGATGAACACGGTATACAAGTGATGCGTCGTGAAACTGGAGGTGGCGCAGTTTATGTAGATCGTGGTGCTGTGAATATGTGCTGTCTTTTACAAAATGATAATTCGATATATGGTGATTTTCAAAAGTTTTATGAGCCAGCAATTAAGGCGTTACATAATTTAGGTGCTACTGAAGTCGTTCAAAGTGGGCGTAATGATTTAGAGATTAATGGAAAGAAAATTTCTGGTGCTGCAATGACTTTGATCAATGGACGTATCTATGGTGGTTACTCACTCTTATTAGATGTTGATTACGAAGCAATGATTAAAGTGTTGAAACCGAACCGTAAAAAAATTGAATCTAAAGGAATTAAATCTGTTAGGTCGAGAGTTGGAAGTATTCGTGACAATTTAGCAATTGAATATCAAAATATTACTATACATGAGTTTAAAGACTTAATGATTAAACAATTATTGGGCTTAGACGATATCAATGACGTTAAACGTTACGAATTAAGTGAAGCAGACTGGCATGTAATAGATGAAATGGTGGCAAAAAAATACAAGAATTGGGAATGGAACTATGGACGTTCTCCACGTTATGAATATAATAGAGATGCGAAATTAGCTGCAGGCACCATTGATATCACACTAGCCGTTGAACAAGGTCGTATTGTTGCATGTCGTATTTATGGTGATTTTTTCGGACAAGGTGAGATTAAAGAAGTTGAACAGCAACTTATTGGTGTTCGAGTTGTTAAAGCAGATTTGCTTGATGCTTTAAGTGAAATTGATATTCCTTACTATTTCGGTAAAACGTCAGCAGAAGAACTCGTTGAATTAATTTTAAGTTAATAACAAGAGTGAACATTTGCTAAAATCAATGTAGTGGTAAATGATTTGTACACAAGCAGTTATTTCTTGGGAAATAGTACAAGACCACGTAATAAAGTGATATTAACTCAACATTTAAAATTGTCCTGAAACATTCAAATATAATTATATACAGATGATAAAATGGACAAACAAACTATGACGTATTATGCATTATAAGGCTGAACAGATAAATATTACAGCCTTTATGATCGTAATGGATGATTTGATTTTTGATTCGAAAAAGTCATAGTTATTTCAATATAGACAATAAATTTTTATGATAAAAAAGGGGAAATTTATGAATATAGGTATAGTTGGAGCCGGAAAAATTGTAAAAGAAGCGTTGCCAGTGATGTCAGAGGTACCTGAAATTCATATACAAAGCATAGTGACTACTGGACGTAATCCTGAGAATGTAGCTCAATTGCAAAAGCAATTTGATATTAAACAAGTCTATGAAGATTATCAAGCGTTTATAGAAGATGAAAAGATAGATACTGTTTATTTGGCTGTTCCCAATCATCTTCACTTTGAATACGCACGTAAAGCAATAGCGCAAAATAAGCATGTGATTTGTGAAAAACCATTTACATTAACTGCAGAAGAGCTCATCACACTAAAAGATTTAGCCGAGCAACAACATGTGATTATAATTGAAGCTATTACAAATTTGTATTTAAGTAATTATGACGTACTAAAGCAAAGCATACCAGAAATTGGGAATTGCAAAATTGCTCAGTTTAACTATTCTCAGTATTCTTCAAGATTTGATGATTTTAAAAATGACATTATTCAACCAGCATTTGACCCAAGTAAGGGCGGAGGCGCATTAATGGATATAAATGTTTACAATATCCATTTAGCAGTAGGCTTATTTGGTAAACCTAATAAAGTGACATACTTTGCAAATATTGAAAAAAATATCGATACTTCTGGAATCTTACAATTAGAATATGAAGATATGAAAGTGGTTTGTATCGGAGCTAAAGATTCTAGTTCTGATAATCAATCTTATATTCAAGGAGACAAAGCTACAATTAATCTTAAAGGTCCTACAAACGAGTTGAATGCATTCGAATTAAAATATCACACTGGTGGTACACAGTATTATCAAGTAAATGCACACAAGCATCGAATGTATGAAGAATTTGTGAAAATCGAAAAAGTGATTCGGGAACAAAATACTATATTTGCAACAAGACAATTAGAACACAGTATTCATGTACTAGATGTCTTAAAGCAAGCATTAACGAGTGCAAATTTAAGCATAGGACCTTCAATTAAATAAAATTTGGACACAGTTGATTTCATAATATTAAAAATAACAGCTAAAAGACAGAAATAAGTCGTCAATACGTCAGTTGATCACTATTTCTGTCTTTTTTGTAAATAAAAGTTTTGAAATTACGTTGTTTAAAATATTAAAATACTATAATATGTGTAGTGTAAACTTATTTGTCATTGAAATGTTTTTGTCGTTGAAATGATTAAGGGGAAGGGAGATAATTTAATGAGGGTTTGGAAATTTATAGTGATGCTACTTGTGGCTGTATTAATGATGTCAGCTTGTAACAGTGGTTCTAACAATGAAAAAGAAACAAATGGAGGAAAAGAAAGCACAAGCAAATCGAATAAGCATACATATAGTGATATTGACTATCCAAAAGACGGTGTGAAAGGTATCTATGTCACACCTAATTCAGCAAATGGTAAAAACTTTGAAGAGCTCATTCAATTTATAAATGAAACAGAATTAAATGCCATGGTAATTGATGTTAAAGATGATGAAGGAAATATAACGATGGACTTTAAAAGTGACAATAAATTGATTAGCAGTAATACAGTGAATAGTGTTGATGTGAAAAAAATCATGAAAGCGATGGAAAAAAACAATATTTATCCAATTGCACGTATTGTTACATTTAAAGATTCTAGATTATCTCAAAAAAAACCGGATTGGTCATTTAAAACGTCTGATGGTAATGTTTGGGAAAATGAAGGTGGAGATAGTTTTTCAAATCCTTTTAATGATAAAGTATGGAATTATAATATTGCAGTTGCAAAAGAAGCGGCTAAAGCAGGATTTAAAGAAGTACAATTTGACTATGTTCGATTTCCTGAGGGATTTGAAAATAAGGATAAATCACTGCAGTATTCAAATGGAAAATATAAAAATAGTGATTTAAATCATGTTGAGCAACGTGTGGATACGATTACTAATTTTTTAAAAACAGCACGTAAAGATTTGAAATCATACGATGTTCAAACATCCGCTGATGTTTTTGGTTACGCAGCTACTGTTAAAGAAACACCAGGTATTGGGCAAAGTTTCCCTAAAATCGCAAAGAATGTAGATGTCATTTCATCGATGATTTATCCTTCTCATTGGAGTCCAGGTGATTTTGGATTAGAAGCTCCAGATACAGAACCTTATAAAACAGTGGATCGTTATCTTGATAAGGAAAAAGAAGCACTCAAAGGTATCGATCATAAAAAGGTTAAATCTCGTCCATGGCTTCAAGATTTTACAGCATCTTATTTAGGAGAAGGGCAGTATAAAGTCTATGACAAAACAGAAGTAACTGCACAAGTACAAGCGTTAAAAGATCATGATATAAATGAATTTTTATTATGGGATGCTTCTGCTGATTATACGAAAGGTGCCGATTACAATCCATCAAAATACACCAATCCGGATGCTCAAAAGCCAGAAAACACAAAAAATAATTAATCATATTAAATGCTAAAATGAAATAAGCCTATAACTGAATTTTACAGAATCTCAGTTATAGGCTTATTATATTAGGATTTATGTGTCATAACTTTTTAAGTAGTTCAATCAATCTGTATATGTTTTTGAATCTCTTGATTAATATGATTATATACATGTAAGAATGGTTTGTTGGCTTGAATTGCGGCGTTTCGCACATCTTCAAATTCTGGTTTTGCCTTAATTATTTTGCCGTTTAACATTGCTGTTTTTACTAAAATCGCTCCATAATTTGTATGAATTGTTTCGAATTGTCTATGGAGTACTTTACGATTAACCGTGTAACTTCTAATACCTAATGTCGATGTATTTTTTAAAACATAGTCTTCGAAAAATTGTGCATTTTCTATCTTACAAATGACTGTGATTTGAGTGGCTGGCCTACTTTTTTTCATAGTGATAGGTGTGAAGTATGCATCTAATGCACCATCTTCTAAAACTTGTTCAAGAAAGTAACTTAGCATTTCAGCAGACATATCATCAATCTGACTCTCTATTACTTGGACTTGCGTTGGTGTATTATCTTTAGTTTTGAATTGAATTGCTCTCAATATGTTTGGGAAATCAAAGTCTTTGGTGCCACATCCATAACCAATCTGCTCTATTGTGACAGAAGGTAAAGGGCCAATTTTAGATGTTAATGCTTTAATGAAAGCTGCTCCGGTTGGTGTCGTTAATTCGCTATTAATATCAAAAGAAGCGAGCGGTATGCCTTTTAAAATTTCTGCCGTTGCAGGTGCAGGAACAGGATATAATCCATGAGCGATATTTACTTTACCTCCACCTGTTGGAATTGGAGAAGCGTGTAATTCATCAATTTTCAAATTTTCTAAAGCAAGACAGCCCCCGATAATATCGATAATGGAATCCATTGCGCCTACTTCATGAAAGTGCACCTCTTCGACGGACATCCCATGAATTTTAGCTTCTGCATGAGCAATCGTATCAAAGACTTTTTGGCTTCGTACTTTAACTCTTTCAGGTAAATCGCTATCCTGTATCATATTTGTAATATCAGCAGCTGTTCTATGATGTGTCGTTTCACTAAAATCAATGTTTAGATGCTTAGCTTGAATACCTTGCTTGTTTTGATTAGAAAAGCGCAGCTTAAAATCATTAAGTGGCAACTTTTGTAAATGAGATTCAATGTAAGCTATATTTGCACCTAAATCTACTAGAGAAGATAGCAACATATCACCTGCAATACCAGCGTGACAATCTAAATATATTGTATTTGTCATATCATTCACTCCATCCCTGAATGTTGTTCCAACATATTGACAATCATAGCAGCATTATAACCACCACCGAAGCCATTATCAATATTAAGTACACTAGAACCAGGTGCACATGAATTAATCATTGATAACAATGTTGTGACACCATTTAGATTCGCACCATAACCAACACTAGTCGGTACGGCATAGACAGGGTGGTCAACTAAGCCAGCAACTACGCTTGCTAACGCACCTTCCATGCCAGCTATTACTACAGATACGTTGCAGTTGCGAATATCATCAATATGAGCGAAAAGTCGGTGGATACCAGAGACCCCAACATCGTAAAACCTTTTTACGGATATCCCCATTACTTCTGCTGTTATAGCAGCCTCTTCCGCTACAGGAAGATCAGACGTGCCAGCGCAAATGATGGCAGCTTGACGTTGTGTTTTGGTAATATGCTCTAATGATGTACAAACGATTTGTGCTGTTGCATGATATACCAATTGAGGATATGTTTCACAAATAAAATTGGCTTTTTCATTATTGACACGAGTAATTAATATTGTTTCTTCGTGTAATATTAATGAGTGGATGATTTTCACTAATTGTTGTTCAGTTTTACCTTCGCCAAATATTACTTCTGGAAATCCTTGGCGCTTTCTACGATGCAGGTCAATTTTTGCAAAACCTAATTCATCATATTGATTTAATTCTACTTTAGCCTCAGATATTGATAGTTGATCTGTTTTTACAGCTTGCAATAATGATTCAATGGAATCATATTTACCTGTCATAGTTAAACCACCTTTATATTATAGCGTTAAAATTAAGATTGTATGACCTCATTCATACTACCTGTACGATAGCCTTCTAAGTCAATTGTGACATAGTCAAAACCCAGTTCTTTAAGGCGTAGTGAAATTTGGTTTCTATGTTGAATAATTGGAACAATATCCGTTTCATCAACTTCGATACGCGCAATGTTGTCATGATAACGTACTCTAACGTTATTAATATCTAAACTCAAAATAAATTTTTCCGCTTCATTAACTTTATTAACTTTGTTGAAACTAAGTGGTTCACCATATGGAATGCGAGAAGCTAAGCTACAGAGTGCTGGCTTATTCCAAACAGGTAAGCCATTTGATTTACTAAGTTCTCGCACTTCTTCTTTATAAAGTTCAACTTCTTGTAAAATGCTTCTCACACCATATTCAGATCTCGCTTTAAGACCAGGTCTGAAATCTGAAATATCGTCCATAATCATGCCGTCTAACACATAATTGAATCCAAATGTTTTTCTTAAATCTTCTAGTTTTGCGTATAATAAACATTTGCTGTAATACCAACTGTCGGGTGTGTTTTTAATGATGTGTGGTTCTTTTAATTCTTCGATTTCAGTCTCTAAGATATCTGCATTTAACGTGTTACCGAGTTGAATAGCTTGATTAAATTCTTCGTTTCTAAATAATTCTGATTTAACTATCACTGCTTTTACATTATTGATACCTAGTACATCAATTGCTTTTTTTAGGACTAAGCTACTATCAACACCACCTGAAAAAGCAATAACGACTGTTTCCATTTCTTTTAAAATCATTTCAAGTTTAACTTCTTTATCTTGTAATTTAGTCATTATTTAAATTTCCTCCTTGAATATTTTTGGACTCATTGAAAATTATGATTCTACATACGGTATAGTAAGGGGACCTAGTGGCATAACTCCAATACTCATGTCTTTTCCATATTGTTGTTCTAAAGATTTTAATGTTGCTTCAATATTTGAAATAGGATGTAACATAGCATCTTTTGCTTGTTGATCAGTTAATTTGGAATATAAATACACATCTGCAAAAGTCTGAATCACAGCCTGTTTTTGTACTTGCCACTGGTCTAGCATGGCGAAGTTTGGGTCATTAATCATTTTGACAAGTGCTTCTGGGGTGTCTGCCATCTTCAGTATTTCTGCATAATTACCATGATTTGGGAAACCATCGCTGCATTCAGATAACATGATAATACTGCCTCCTTCTTTAACCACTTTATGAGCAGCACTCATTCCCTTGACTGTTTGATATAAATTTTGATCAAGTGGATAACCAGAATTAGATGCGATAACGACATCAAAACGATGGTCACATTTGAACATAGCGTGTTTTTTAGCATAAGCACATCCCAAATCATGTGCTTTATACAGTTCTCCAGCAAAGACTTCTGTAATTTCTTTTTCTTTGTTCAATGTTACATTGAGCATGAAGTCAGGTTTGCACATGGCATTAATTTCTCGAGTCATATCTTGCACTGGATTATCTGTCATATTCCCCCAAGTAGAACGAATATCACCGATCATTTTAGCATTGTGAAATGTCATGATTGTTTCTATACCTGCAATACCAGGCATAATTCCTTTTGGACCTCCTGAAAATCCAGCAAAGAAATGTGGTTCTATAAAGCCAGTTACAATTTTGAAATCAGAATCTACATAATCTTTGTTTAAGTAAACATCACATCCGTATTTACTATGACCAACTTTTTTTAAAGTTTGTTTATCATTGCAATGATTATGTACAATTCTAATGTTGTTTACGATATCTTCACCTAGCATTTGTATTAATTCATCTTCGGTTTGATCTCGATGTGTACCAGTGCCGTTGATGATGACAATATTTTCTAAAGGTACATGTGCAAGGGACTCTACAATAAGTGGTACAAGTATATGATTCGGCGTAGGGCGAGTGATGTCACTAATAACGATTGAAACTGTTTGATTGGATTGTACTAAATCTTCAAGCGGATCCGAATCGATAGGATTCCTTAATGCATCGCGTATGGCTTGTATATCATTATCGAGTGCAGGTATAGGTTTTGGCTCTATTAAGACGCTATTTTCAGGTAATTCTATATTAAGGTTTGACTTTCCATATAATATCTCTGTATTCAAGGTCGATCTTCCTCCTTATATGAAGCGCTTTCATAAAAGCGTGTGTTTATTTGCGCATTAGAATGTGTTTTGGCCGAGTGAGCAACATATTCCTTTGTTCCATATATTCCTTTACTTTTTTGATACCTATCGACCAATATGACTGCTATTGGGCACAATATTGCTGTAGTAATAGCTGAAATTGAAATTTGTGCTGTCGCGATAGGTGCTACTTTCTCAATCATAGCAAACTCACTTTGACTCAGATTACCATTTGCGAGCGCTGTAGAAGCAGCAGCAACTACTGCAGCAGGTGTAGATACTGCGTTACCTGCTGTAGATGATTCAGAAATTGGTGCAATTACACTCTTTTCTTTAAATATTTTAAAGGCAATGATACCAGTAAATGCGGTACAAATAAAGGTCAATAGTGCTAACGTTAAGCCTCCTGATAATACGGAAAAATTAAAGAATTCAGCTAAATTCATACCAGCACCTAAAGAAAAGGCGAAAAAGGGGATGAGTATGGTTTCACCAGGACGTAAAAATTCTGATATTTTAGGGTCAAGATTTCCTAATATCATACCTATACTTAAAGGTAAAAGTACAGAAATAAATGAAATGATTGGAAAGGTTGTACCAATAAATCCCAATGAAATCAAAGTTAACAATGGTCCATCATTAATAGCAAGTATGGACAGACCACCTACATCTGAACGATTCCCATAAGTACTGGTTAAAGCAGCATACATACCACTATTGCTATTTGTCATTGCTGCAATTACAGCTATTATAGACAAACCGAATAATCCACTCCAAGGATCAAATATTGAGCCTAATAAGAGTCCTACCGCTAACCCAGAAAAATATTTTGTTGTTGTTAATAGCATACCTTTTTTTAAGGCTTTACCGCCAATTTTTAAATTCATTTGACTTCCTACACAAAAGATAAAAAGTGCAATTAAGACAAGTGCACTATCTTTAAATAGTTCTTGTGAAAATCCCCCGATTTGAAGCATTTCGTAATAGCCTTGTTCAGTTTTGGGTGCACCGAGTGACTTAAGTAGATTCATTATAGGGCTTAAATGTAATTGATCAACGGTGTTTATAGTAGCGCCTAAAAGTAATGGGACTACCATCAATCCTCCAGGTATTTTTTCTATTGTATCTTTAATTCTCATAACTAACATCCCCTTAATATGTTATTGGTTATGGAAAAATGTTTTTACAATATTCTTGGTTGTTTGTTTTATCAATTTTTCCGATTTTGAAAATGTTTCTTCTAATGACATAGGTCCGTTACTTAAACTAAAAGCGCTGAGAATACCACTGTCTTTTAGGTCTTTTGCATCAACTTCTACTGATCCTCCTATAAAAATAACTGGAATATCATATTTTTTGGCACATTGTGCAATGCCGATTGGTGCTTTTCCATAAAAAGATTGTTTATCAATTTTTCCTTCTCCAGTAAGAATTAAGTCTGCTTGTTTTAAGTATTTTTCGAATTGTATATATTCCATAACTACCTGAATACCTTCTTTAAAGTAACTTGGGAAAAACGCTTTGAATGCACCTCCTAAACCACCTGCTGCACCAGCACCAGGTAAATCGTGTAGTCTAACGCCTGTGGTATGTTCAACTAGATTAGCCCAATGCGTGAGATTATCATCAAGTTGTTGCATATTTTGTGCAGATGCACCTTTTTGTTTCCCAAAAATAAATGATGCACCATTAGGTCCTACTAATGGATTTTGAACATCAGTTGCTATAATAAAATTGCAATGATTTATTCGAGGATCAAAATTTGATAAGTCAATTTGAGCTAAACTTTGTAGTTCGCCACCCCCAAAATTTATTGAGTGATTTTGATTATCTTTTAACTCTGCCCCTAAAGCTTGTAACATGCCAGCGCCAGCATCATTTGTAGCTGAACCACCAATCGCCAGTATGAAATTTTTATATCCTTGATTCAAAGCGTGTAAAATTAATTCACCTGTACCATATGTTGTTGTAGATAAAGGATTTAATGCCTCTTGGGCTAAATGCTTTAATCCTGAAGCTTCTGCCATTTCTATGACACAAGTATGATTATCTAAAACCCCGTATTGAGCTGTTACTTTGTCACCAAGAGGTCCGGTTACACTGACCGTAGTAAACGTCCCATTTGTTGCATTTACTAATGCTTCCATTGTGCCCTCACCACCATCACCGATTGGTAAATCATGAATGGTAGATTCAGGGAAAATTTCCAGTATGCTATCTTTCATATACTTTGTTACTTCGCTTGCCTTCATACTTCCCTTAAATGAATCAGGTGCTAATATGATTTCCATTGTGAATTTCTCCTTTTAAGAAAGCGCTTTCTAAAATGTGTTGTTTTAAGTTTAACGATTTTATTATATTGAAAAAAGGGTTAAACTATACAAAAATAATACTTTGAATTTGTATATAAATAACAAGTGGTGAGATAATTGGATATATTGACTGAAGAAATGGCAACGCTAATCGTTAAAGAAACAGCTAAAAGAACCAAAACTAATATTAATATTATGAATTTTAATGGAGTAATTATTGCATCTTTCGATAAAAGTCGTATCGGTACGCTTCACGAAGGTGCTATTGAAGTGTTGAAACAAGAAAAAACAGTGGTAATCAACCAGGAAGATAGTTTGCATTTTAAAGGTACTCAGGCAGGTATAAACTTACCCATAATTTTCCAAGATAATATCGTTGGTGTTATTGGTATTACAGGCAATCCTAATCAAATAACACATGTAGCAGACTTAGTTAAAATGTCTACAGAATTGTTACTTTATCAAAATTATTTTACGTACGAATTGGAGGGACAAATACGAAGTCAAGAATTATTTATAGAGGAGTTATTAAAAAGTGAATCATCAAAATCCTTTATTCAATATTTAATGAAACAACTTAATATTGATTTATTAACTTATAGAAAATGTATCATTATCGATATCGAAAAACAGATATTTTCTAGAAATAGTATTGTTCGTTCATTAACGAGCAGGATAGATGCTAGTTCATTTACAATTGCATTTACGAATTATAACCGCATCGTTATTCTTGCTACTGCTCATTCGATGCAAGCTTTAGATAATAAAATCAATAATATATACCAAATATTTCAAAACTTAGAGCTGAAAGTCCAAATTGCCTCAAGTCTTATGTTTAAAAGATTAAAAGACTTTAGAAATGCATATGAAGAGTGTGAGTTGGTATTTATGTTAGCTGAAAATGGAAAGATCGTGACTTCATTTGAAGATGTGGAAGAAAAAACACTTTTATATCAAATTGATAAAAATATAAGAGAACGATTTAAAAAAAGGATATTAAGTAATGTGGATCAGCAGAGTATAGATACACTAAAAGCTTTCTTTCAAAATGATTTAAATATAACGCAAACTTCTAAAAAATTGTACATCCATAGAAATACTTTATTGTATAGGTTAGAAAAATGTGAAAAAGAAACAGGGTTAAATCCTAAAAAGTACTCTGATGCTGTCAAATTACAGATTGCAATATGGTGTTAATAACGAAAACAATCGGAGCGTTTTATAAAAAAGTTTAACAAAAATGATTGGAACAAAATTAAAAATATTTTTAGTAATTAAAGTTAAATGTATCTTTATTTTAATTATGTCATACATTAAAAATTAAAAGTCCTAAGCATATCGTGAAATCGTATTGCTTAGGGTTTTTTTATATGGATTTAATTTAACTGAACAGATTAAAGAAAGTGAACGATAAAAGTAATCGTAAAAATTTAGTTGTTTTTTATAAAGTAATATGACATACTCAATAATAATTAGTATGACATATTAAAAATTTGAGGTGAATCTGTATGACGAAATATATTTATGCATTTGATGAAGGTAACAAAGCTATGAAAGATTTATTGGGAGGTAAAGGGGCTAATTTAGCTGAAATGAAACGTTTAGGGTTACCTGTACCGGATGGTTTCACCCTTACTACTGAAGCGTGTATTGAGTATTTAAAGCAAGGCGCTCATCTTTCAGATGAATTAATTGGACAATTACATGAGCAATTAGAAGCATTTTCTCAACGTACACAAAAATCATTTTCTTCTAAAGAATCACTTTTATTAGTGTCTGTAAGAAGTGGTGCAAAAATTTCCATGCCTGGAATGATGGATACTATTTTAAACTTAGGGCTGAATGATATTAATGTTAAAACGTTAGCAGAAAAGACAAATGATGCACGTTTTGCATATGACTGTTACCGTAGACTGTTACAAATGTTTGGCGAAGTAGTATACGGCATACCGATGACGTCATTTGATACATATTTTAATCAATATAAAGAACAACACCATTATCAAAATGATGCAGATATCCCAGCTGAAGGTTTAGAAGAAATATGTGATTATTTTAAAGGTGTTTATTTGGAAGAAGTATATAAACCATTCCCACAAGAGCCGATTGTGCAATTAACAGAAGCAATTGAAGCAGTTTTTAAATCATGGGATAATGATCGCGCACGTGTATATCGCCAATTAAATGAAATACCACACGATATTGGCACAGCAGTTAATATCCAAGAGATGGTCTTTGGTAATAGTGGTGCACAAAGTGGTACAGGTGTTGCATTTACGCGTAATCCAGTGACTGGTGAAGCAAAATTATTTGGTGAATACTTGTTAAATGCCCAAGGGGAAGATGTTGTTGCTGGTATTAGAACGCCAAAAGATATCAGTACATTGAAAGCACAAATGCCTCAAGTCCATCAACAATTTATAGAAGTTTCCCAACAATTAGAAAAACACTATAAAGATATGCAAGATATTGAATTTACTATTGAAAACGAGCAATTATATGTTTTACAAACGCGAAGTGGTAAAAGAACTGCTAATGCAGCGATTCATATTGCAGTAGATTTAGTGGAAGAAGGTATAATTTCTAAAAATGAAGCAGTTATGAATGTTGAAGTAAAATCAATTGACCAATTATTGCATCCTAATTTTGATGATAATGCCCTTGAGAAAGCTACAGCTGTTTCGAAAATGGGACTTCCTGCTAGCCCTGGTGCTGCGAGTGGTGAAATCGTATTTTCTGCGGAAACTGCAAAATTGAAAGCAGAGCAGGGGGATAAAGTGATATTGATGAGACCTGAAACTTCGCCTGAAGATATAGAAGGTATGGTCGCAAGTGAAGCGATAGTTACAACACATGGCGGTATGACTTCTCATGCGGCAGTTGTTGCCAGAGGAATGGGTAAATGTTGTGTGACTGGATGTTCAGACGTTGAAATTAATGTTATAGATAAAAAAGTAACATATCCTAATGGAACATTAAATGAAGGAGACATTATCTCAGTTGATGGTGCTAAAGGTGATATTTATTTAGGTGAAGTTGAAACGATTAAAGCTGAAAGAAGTAAAGCTTTTGAACAATTTATGCAATGGTCAGAAGCAATAGCAAGATTAGATGTACGCATGAATGCCGAAACACCACAAGATATTCAAGCAGGTTACCAATTTGGTGCGAAGGGCATTGGTTTAGTTCGTACCGAGCATATGTTTTTTGGTCCTGAACGTTTAATTGAAATGAGACGTTTCATTTTATCTGATACACAGGATAAAAGAATTAATGCTTTAAATAAAATTAAGGAATATCAAAAAGAAGATTTTGAAACTATCTTGAAGTTATCTGGAGAACGTCCAACAATTATTCGTTTGCTTGATCCGCCTTTACATGAATTTTTACCTAAATCAACTGAAGAAAAAAATAGTGTGGCAAGTCAACTCAATGTCACTGTTTCAGAGTTAGAACATTATATTGAAAGTTTAAATGAAGTTAATCCTATGCTAGGGCATCGTGGATGTCGCTTGGCGATTACTTACCCTGAACTTTATATTATGCAAGCAGAAGCTATTATGGAAAGTGCATTGAAACTTAAACAACAGGGCATTCATTGTCAACCTGAGATTATGATTCCGCTTGTATCTACTGTTTCAGAATTTACAACGTTAAAGTCGCAAGTTGTTGAACGCATTGAAGCTTTACAATCTGAAATGGGAGCAAGCGTTCATTACATGATTGGAACGATGATTGAAACGCCAAGAGCATGTCTGATTGCTGGCGATTTAGCACGAGAATGTGACTTCTTTAGTTTTGGGACAAATGATTTAACACAATTAACGTTTGGCTTCTCACGTGATGATGCTGGTAAATTTATTAATGCCTATTCAGAACAAGGCATATTAACGATAGATCCATTCCAAACACTCGATATAGATGGCGTTGGACAGTTAATTAAACAAACAACAGAACAAGCAAAAGCGGCAAATCCAACGATAAAAATTGGCGTATGTGGAGAATTAGGCGGTGACCACAAATCAATTCAATTCTTTAATCAACTAGATTTGGATTATGTATCATGTTCTCCATTTAGAGTGCCAGGTGCCTTATTATCAACTGCTCAAAGTGAAGTCGAAGGCGGTAGATTGCGTGTTAAATGATAATGAAAAGAAACAGCTAACGCTATTCGTTGTATCTGACTCTATAGGTGAAACAGCACAGCGAATGATTCATGCGACATTAACACAATTTCCAGATGTCACGCGTATAGAAATTAAAAAATTTCCTTTTATAAAAAATCAAGATGAACTACTCAATGTACTTTCATTGGCTAAAGCGCGTGGTGCAGTTGTTATAACGACTTTAGTTAATCCAGAATTTAATAAAAAGGGGCAGGCATATGCTCAAGAACAACAAATTCCGTATGTTGACTATATGTCTGATTTAATTAACATTATTCAAGAACATACGAATTGTTCACCTATTTTAGAAAGTGGTGCTTTGCGCAAGTTGGATGACAACTATTTTAAAAGAATTGAGGCAATGGAATATTCTGTTAAATATGATGATGGTAAACATTTCACGGATATAGGAGAAGCTGACGCTTTAATTTTAGGTGTTTCTCGTACGTCAAAGACGCCTTTAAGTATGTATTTAGCGAATAAAGGTTATAAAATAGCTAATATTCCTTTAGTTCCAGAAGTTGATATTCCAGATGAGGTCTTTAGAAATAAAAATTTAAAAGTATTTGGTCTGACAGCGAGTCCTACTTATATCTTAAATATTCGTACGGAACGTGTGAAAGTTTTAGGTTTACATGGACCTACAGATTATAATAGTGTCGATAGAATTAAAGAAGAGTTGATGTATGCCGAAGAAATATTTGCTAAATTAAATGCTACAGTCATTAATACGGAGTTCAAATCAATTGAAGAGTCAGCATTTTATATTGAAAAGTTTTTATAAGAATGAAAATTATAATTAAATATGGAATTCAAAGGTATTGTTAAAACTTCAGTTGTCTAAATTTATGTTCAAAGGGTATGTTTGATATTAGAAAATAATATTTAAAAAGAAGGGATATTATGTTGAAATCGACAGTGCCGTATTTGTTTTTTAACGGTCAATGTAAAGACGCTTTGGCATTTTATAGTAAGGCGCTGAACGGGGAAATTAAAGCTACAATGACGTATGGTGAAGCGAATGAAAGTGTTGCAGATGATCCTAATCGTGTCATTCATGCGCAGTTAGACGTTGATGGAAACTTATTCATGTTGTCAGATATACCCAAAGACGATGACACAATGTTACAAGATAGAAATGTTTATATTGTTTTGGAATTTGATAGTGAAACAGCAATCGAAGAAGTGTATGAACAATTGAAAGACGAAGGCGATGTTCAAATGGAGTTAGACACTATGTTTTGGGGAGCGAAATATGCCAAGTTGGTTGATAAATACGACATCGGTTGGGATTTAAGTTACACATTTCCACAATAACTAAAGTTGCAATTCGAATATAAATATTCACGAACATGTATCATAATCTGATTAAATGTAAAGAGATGTTTATTAAAGTATAACTTCATATAATAAAAAAATGCATTTTCATTTTTGAAGAGAGCCCCTCAGTTGCATAGCTATTTAATGCTATCAACTGAGGGGCTTTACTTTAGAATAGATTTGCATTTTTTATTTGAAATGGTACGTAAGCTGATTCATTGAAGCGACGAAATATTTAAAAGCAGCTGAGTTTTTTACACTGCTTTCAAAATTAAATTATCATTTTATATATGTACGAATGATTTTGGATTTGGCTATCATATATATGATCAATCCTGTAATTATTGCAATGATTGTAGTCATAGGTAATTGGGCACTTAACGCTGTGATTTCAGGAAGTTCTTGGTGCATGACAAATGGAATAAGATAATTATTGATGTTGAACGTTGTAAACATAACAAGAGCAAATATGATACTGCCGTTACATGCTTTTTTGATATATTTTTATTTTCCACTGTGTATGTAGCATTGATAGTATCTAATGTTGGATAAGATTTTAATTTGATTGCTATTGTGCTTGATAATGAATAGTGGCGGTGAGTATAACAACTTCATCAGTTGGATTATAGTAACGATGTGCTACATCACTATTAAAACGAAAAGCTTGGTTACTGGTAATTGTATAAGAAGTTTGACCAACTTCAATTTTTAAAGTACCTGAGTTAACGATGATAAACTCTTCAGATTGTATATGATGTGGATCAGAAACCATTTTACCACCTGGTTGAATTTCCATTTTAAACATTTCGAAATGCTTTCTTTCATTGTAAGGAAAGTATGGAAAGATCTTAACTTTATCTTCAACAATAGGAATAATATCAGATTCATCTACAAAATCTACAGGCTCGTGCATTGTTGATGTCAGTTGTGACAGGGGTAAATGAAGCCCATTAGCAATTTTCCATAATGTTGTAATTGTTGGATTAGATGTGCCTTTTTCAATTTGGCTTAACATGTTTTTGCTAACGCCAGTCAGATTGGCCATTTTATCTAAACTAAGTTGGTGTTTACTACGATAAGTTGCTAAATTTTTGGCAATAATATTTTGAATATGATACATGTGAATCGCTCCTATTTACATTATAACGTACATATTGTACCATATATAATGTTGTTTAGAAAAATTTATGATGTAAGGTGAGCAAAATGGAAAATTATAGAAAAGTAAAACCATTTAATTGGCTATTATTTATAGGTATTTTGTTAGTGGGTGCAAATTTAAGGGCGCCAATTACTTCAATCGGAGTTGCGCTACCTGATATAAAAAATGATTTGGCGATGTCTAACAGTGCTGTTAGTGTAATTACAGTCGTCCCATTAATCGCATTCGCAATCATTTCACTATTTGCAGCAAAAACAAGTTATCGGTTTGGATTAGAACGAACGATTTTTGTAGCTTTATGTCTAATACTGATTGGCGTAATCGTACGTTCTATCACAGGTGTTTCATGGTTATATATAGGTACCATCCTTATAGGCGTTGGTATTGGTTTTGGTAATGTACTTGCACCTGCAGTAATCAAAGCGAAGTTCCCATTACATATAGGTGTGATGACAGGTTATTATACTGTCGTTATGAACGTATTTGGAGGATTATCTTCATATGGAACGGCACCGTTTGTCAAAGCGTTTAATTATAATATTGCCATTAGTGCGATTGGTGTCATTACATTGATTACAATTATTATATGGGCATTTCAATTGAAAAATAAAGAAGAAACAACAGCATCATTACCTCAAGAGAGTGTCAATGTTTGGAAGTCGCCATTATCATGGCAAATAACAATACTTATGGGCGGACAGTCACTTATTTTTTATTCTCTGATTAATTGGCTACCAGCATATTTATCTCAAAGTGGCATGACTATCAGTGAAGCGGGGATGTATTTATCAATTATGCAAATCGCTATTATACCGTTAACATTTATTACCCCTATATTTGCTACTAAAATGAAATCACAATTTTTATTAACTTTTATGACTGGTTTATGTTTTGTGGTGGGTGTTTCAATAATGTTATTTTCACCGCAACTTGCTTTAATTGCTACGATTTTAGTTGGTGTTGCAAGTGGTTTAGCGTTTGGACTTGTGAATACATTCTTTAGTTTGAGAACGGAACATAGTCAAACGTCGGCGAAGTTATCTGGCATGGCCCAATCTGTAGGATACCTTTTTGCAGCAATAGGACCTTTACTGTTTGGTATACTACATGATGTCACAGGTCAATGGATAGGTTCATTAAGTATTTTATTAATCACTGCACTATTAATCACATTATTCGGCTCACAAGCAGGTCGTAATCGCACAATAGAAAAAACAATAGGACAATAGACAGTATAATGCAAATATTGTACGATATTTTACAACATGTTTTGTTTTTCAATGAGCTTTTAAAATAATTGGATTTGATAAGTTGAACTATATCTTCGTCAATTAAATGAGGAATATAGTTTCATTAAAATCTAATAAAAAACGATGAGGTGTCATTATGCAACTTATTTTTGATCCAAGTGTAAGCCCGATTTATAGAGGTATACTTGCATTTTTCTTTGTTATTAATATAGTGCTTGCGTTTATTATTGTATTTTTAGACAGGGATCGTAGAGATGCAACAGCGACTTGGGCTTGGTTATTTTTACTATTTGTAGTACCTATTTTAGGATTTGTTATTTATATATTCTTTGGACGAGCAGTGCGAAAAAAACGTGAACAAGGTTTTCATCATAATCAGATAGATGACATGAAGGAACGAATGAAGACGCAGTTATCAGATGCTACCAACAAGATTAATCATTCAGATTATCGATTAGTTAAAAAACATGCAGATATTGTTAATACATTGCTAACGAAAGAACCAACATTTTTAAGTTACGATAATAATGTTGATATTTATACTGACGGGCATGCGTTATTTGACCAAATGAAAGAAGATTTACGCAATGCAAAATCGTATATTCATTTAGAGTATTATGTGTTGAAATTAGATAAGTTGGGTTCTGAAATTGTCGATATTTTGCAACAAAAAGCTGAAGAAGGATTAGAAGTTAAAATACTTTATGATGCAGTAGGGTCTAAAACGGTACATAAATCAAAATTCAAAAAATTCCAAGAAGCTGGTGGACAAGTTGAGGCTTTCTTCCAAGCTAAAATTCCATTAGTAAATTTTAGATTAAACAATAGAAATCACCGTAAAATTTTAGTGATTGATGGTATGACTGGTTATGTGGGCGGATTTAATATTGGTGATGAATATTTAGGTTTAGATGAAAACTTTGGCTATTGGCGAGATACACATTTAAGGGTTAAAGGTGATGGTGTTGACGCGTTACAGCTCAGTTTTATCCACGATTGGAATTCTCAATCACACCGTGAACAATTGGAGTTTAATGATAAGTATTTCCCAGATAATGCAAAGCAAGGTGGAGATGTGCCGATGCAAATTGCGCTTAGTGCCCCAAGTGATAATTGGCATCAGATAGAATTTGGCTATATGAAAATGATCATGAACGCCAAAGAATCTATTTATATGCACAGCCCGTATTTTATACCAGATAAAGGTTATATCAATGCATTGCGTATAGCCGCAAAAGCTGGAGTAGACGTGCGGTTAATTATTCCTAATAAACCAGATCATATTTTTGTTTACTGGGCCACAATTACAAGTGTTGCGCAGTTGATTAGAGATGGTGTCAAAGTTTATACGTATGAAAATGGATTTATCCATTCGAAAATGATGATTATTGATGATGAAGTCGCAAGTGTAGGTTCATCAAACATGGACATACGTAGTTTTGAATTGAATTTCGAAATTAATGCATTTATGTATGATGAAAACATTGTCAAAGAGCTTAAAGCTGCTTTTATAGAAGATATGAAAGTATCTAAGGAATTGACAGAGGAACGCTATGAACAGCGATCAAATTGGATTAAATTCAAACAAGCGATTGCTAAATTAGCGTCACCAATTCTATAAAAATATAGAGAACATTGAAGTGACAGTGCATACGATTGCATGTATTTATCAATGTAGCAATCGATTGTGCCACTGAAGTTTCAATAACATATTGTTGTTTTTAAATCATAAGATTAGTCTGACGAGGGCGGAATATGAAATCAAATTTACGCTTTGATTTCAATACCGTCCTCGTTTTCATTATAATGAGTGATATGAAATAACAGGAGAATGGATGAAGTGAAATGGGGGAGATTGGATGCAACGAGAAAGCGGTCAATTTATTTATCGTCAATTATATAGACAATTAAAAGAGGATATTCTCGCATTCAAATATGAGAGTCATGAAAAGTTGCCTTCCAAAAGGGATATGGCTCAACATTTAAATATTAGTGTGAATAGTGTAAAAGCAGCATATGAACAGTTATTAGCTGAAGGCTATATTTATACTGAAGAGCGAAAGGGCTATTTTATTGAGCCTTTAGAAAAATTGATTATCGATCCAAATGCGCAAATATCTCTGGATGTGCAAGAACATCATATTGAAGCTACATACGATTATTCATTTTCACATATGAGTACCGATATTTCAGCATTTCCTGTAGAAATATGGACCAAACTCGTTAAACGTGTATTTCAAAATTATGATTATGAATTGTCTTCGATACCTCAAATTAAAGGTCCAATAGAGTTAAGACAATCGATTGCTAAATTAGTGTCTTATCAAAGAGGCATCCAATGTCATCCGGAACAAATTGTCATTGGTTCTGGAACTAATACACTGTTAACCAAATTAATTCAATTATTACCAGATGAAATCACAATAGCAGTGGAAAACCCTGGATACTCAAGGTTTAGAACATTAATCAATCAAACATCTGCGCAGTTAAAACCGATTGCTTTAGACCGTAAGGGGATATCTATTGAAGATATTAAACAAGCTCAACCTGATGCCACGATAGTGACACCTTCACACCAATTTCCAATGGGGATAATCATGCCTGTATCGCGTCGAATTGACCTTCTGAATTGGGCAAGTCAAACGCAAAGTTATATCATAGAAGATGATTATGATAGTGAATTCAAATATGAAACAGATAATATACCTTCACTGTTTAGTTTTGATAAAAATGAACGCGTGATTTACCTAGGTACTTTTTCAAAAACTTTGATGCCAGGATTACGCATGAGTTATATGATTTTGCCTATAAATTTAGTGAAGAAATTTGATTGCTTTAATTTAAATATGATTCCTGATTTTTCAACGATTCATGCACTTACACTAAATTTAATGATCAAAGAAGGTTATTATGAAAAATATGTGAAAAAGATGCATCAGATATATGGAAAAAAACGAGAAGCACTCATCACACACTTATCAAATAGCTTTAAAAATGACATTCGAATTAAAGATACACAAGCTGGTTTGCATTTTATTATAGAAGTGAACACACCATTTTCTTACCAAGAAATTGAATCGCGTGCTAAAGAAAAGAAACTTGAGCTTTATACGTTAAATCGATTTTCCGTGAAAGCGCTTGAAAAAAATAATGCATATAAAACGCTTATCATAGGTTTTTCAAAAATCAAGCAAGACCAGATTCCCCCATATAATCTACTCAGTTCAACAACGATAACTGTAGCAATATAAGCGCCTACTGGACCCCCATCAAAAGTCGTATAACCTAAGGTACCTACAATAACACAAGAAAATGTAACAAGTGGTTTTGCGCCTAAACCGTAAGCAATCGCCACACCGATGGCAGCACCCGTCATGGACATTGCTACTTTACCGATTTCTGATAGAAATGTCAGATTTAATTGTGGTAGTAATGTTTGTTCTCCAAGCGTTTCTAAAATTAAGCCGATAATCAAAGAGCCAAATAAACCTAAAGCCATATAACTTAGCGCTTCAATAATCCATCTATGTAAATAATTTTTCATATTTCCTCCCCTTAAAATCATTGGTAATTAGCAAATTAATATAATTATATAGTTTGTTGTTATTTATGGCTAGACTATTTATCGATTTCTCATAAAGTTACATTGATTTTACTTACTAAGAAAGTATTGATGAAATAAGGTATAGATTCGGGGTGCAAACATTTTTTAATAAAGTACTCACTATTTTGATAAATGACATATGTGTACGTTAGATTGCGTACAGAGGACAATAAATATAGGTTGAATTTGTAAATCGTTGATAGAACTGCATTTAAACATTACTATATAAAAACACACACTAACTTTTAAAGGTCAGTGTGTGTTTTAAATGTTTTTTATGTTTGCTACTTTTCCTGGGAAATATAAAGGTATTACTGATTAATCATTAAGCTTTGTTTACTGATGCATCATAGATAGAGTCGATTGTATCTGCTAAAATTTTATCAAATTCTTCATCTGATTGATTGACATTTAAGTCATTGATTAATGCACGAGAGAAACTAGCAATTAAGTCTTTGTTTTGTTTTAAAACTTCGTTAGCATGCTCTCTGCTATAACCACCAGATAAAGCAACGACACGAACCACATTAGGGTGTGCGATTAATTCTTGATATTGGTTTGCTTTAGTTGGGATTGTTAATTTTAGCATTACGAGTTCATCGTCATTTAATTTATTTAACTCTGCTAAGATTGCACTTGCTAAATATGATTCAATCTCTGCTTTGTTATCAGCATTGATATTCACTTCTGGTTCGATAATTGGTACCAAACCGGCAGAGATGATTTGTTTTCCGATTTCGAATTGTTGTTGTACGACTTGATCAATACCAGTTTTATTAAATTCTAAAATATTTGAACGCATTTTTGTACCAAAAATTTTATGGTCATTTGCACGGCTTAATAATTTATCTAAGTCTGGAATTGGCTTCATTAACTGTACGCCGTTTTGTTCTTCAGCTAAACCTTTATCTACTTTTAAGAAAGGAACGACACCTTTATCAGCTAAATAGTCACCAGTATGTTTACCATCTACTTCACGATCCATTGTTTGTTCGAAAAGAATTGCACCGATGATTTTATCAGAACTGAACGAAGGTGATGAAACAATTCGTGTACGCATATCATGCACAAGTTTAAACATTTCATCTTCACTGTTATATTGGTCTTCAGTTACACCATAGTCACTTAATGCTTTAGGGGTACTTCCACCACTTTGGTCTAACGCAGCAATGAAACCTTTGCCATTTTTTACTTTATCAAATTGTTCTTTATTCATTCTTACCACTCCTTTTACTTTTATTCATATATAGTATGATAAAAAATAGATGCCAACGCAAGTTGTAGGCTCTAAGTGAAACGAATTATTCATATTTTAATAGGATAAGCGATGTTTTATTGTTCATTGGCACATATTATTTCGTTAGTGCTATTAAAAATATAGGTGTTGGATTATAAAATTCATCTTGTGTTTGATAAATACGTTGATAAATAGTCGTATCTACATGAATGGACTTCGTATTTATTTGCTTAAGGATATTTAAATCGTATTGAGGGCGGCTGTAGTGATTAATTGAAATACTTTGCTTTATATTTTCGCTCTCCGCTAACATCGTGTCTTCTAAAGCATGATGTGCGTGGTGATTTGGTAAATTACTATAATCGGTAAAAGCAACTTTTCCATAATCTCCATCGATATTAATGAGTGTAGCATTTGGTTTTAAAACCCGTAACCATTCTTGGTAGGCAGCTTTTGTATCTGGCAATAACCAAGTGACATTTCTAGAAATGACTAGGTCAAAACATGCGTCGTCAAAGTGTAAATGCTCAGCATCCATGACTTGAAAGTTGACATTCATATTAAAACGTAAAGCATTTTGCTTTGCAGATTGAATCATTTCAGGGGAAAGATCAATGCCAGTAACTTGTGCGCCTTGTTGCTGGCATAGTATTGCCAAAAAACCTGCACCTGTGCCAATGTCTAAGATTTTCATACCAGGTCTAATTGTTATAATCTGATTTATCTCAGCTAACCATCTTTCTGCGTGCACACTTTTTAGTTCTGCTTGTTTATCTTGACTGAAGGATGACGCACGCTTATTCCAATAATTAATTATTTTATTTTTGTTCATGATAAATACCTCATTTATTATAAATACACTATATATGGATTATAAGCTATTTTAGCTGAAAAGTATGGGCTTAATATTTTTTGTAAAAGGAAAAACGGGACAGGAATTGCTTGTAAAGCATGATTTCTGTCCCGTTCTTTATGTGCGTCTATTCTAATTACTTACGTGGTAGACCGTATTGATTACCTGCTTTGTCACTGTCAGTAATCATGTAAAAGAATGCGACGATATTTAAAATGAAGAAAATAATACTGCCAATGCCTAAAAAGCCTTCTAAGATATTGAAAAATATGCCTTCGCCGTATGTGGTATATGAACCAATAAAAAATAATACGAAAAAGATACTAAATATAATTGGAAAAGTCATTGTTCGGCCAATATCATGCATGCGTCTTGTAGCTACTGAAAAATCTGGAATAAAGATAATAATTGTAAATAAAGCGCTAATTGCGTCACTCATCGACATAGGTATTTTGAAAATATGATCTAATAGTATAGCCAATAGGATAGAGATTAACACATTGACCAAAAATGGGAACCACAGTTCTTTTCTTCTGGCACGCCCTTTAAAATTAAACGCATTTTGCCAATACAATTTATAATAATGCCACATGATATAAACTCCCTTGTCAAATATTGATAACAAACAATATTATTCTAACAAAATTAAAATCTATTGCAACTTAAAAACGTATTAAATTTGTGATATCAAAAAGAAAATAACAACTTTTTGAAAAAATATAAAACTAATATTAATACATTATTTATGAATAATGATACAAAAAGAAAGTTTGTTCCATTTGTTAATTTCGTTAAATTTAAACTTAACACTGTGATTAGAACGAATTTCAAGACTGTGGATGTTATAAAAATTATATATTCATTCATCTTTTGAGTTTGTGATTTTTGAATGTAATTTGCATTATTATTAAAAGTTCGTTAGGCTCATGTTTGTAATTTAATAAATGGTTTTGCTAAAAAATTATACTAATTAGCAAATTTTTTACATATTTTACTAACAATAAGGGGTGTCTATTGTGAAAAAAGAAAGAGTAAAAGTAATGGATTGGACGACCTTTATAGGGTCTTCACTGATATTACTTATTGCAGTTATTCCGATGATGGTTTTTCCTAAGGCCAGTCAGGACATAATAACGCATTTAAATGATGTCGTGTCGAGTACACTCGGCTCAGTATATTTATTGATTGGACTTGCAACGTTAATATTTGTACTCTACATCGCATTTGGTAAATATGGCAATGTAACGCTTGGTAAAGCGACAGATAAGCCAGAATTTAATAATTTTAGTTGGGCAGCTATGCTGTTTTGTGCCGGAATTGCTTCAGATATCTTATACTGGGGGGTTATTGAATGGGCATTCTATTATCAAGATCCACCACATGGCGGTAAAGGAATGACGGATAGTGCATTGAATTACGCTACTATGTATGGCATGTTCCATTGGGGCCCAATTGCTTGGGCTACATTTGTACTGCCAGCATTAGCAATTGGTTATCTTGTTTTTATCAAGAAAAAACCAGTTTACAAAATCAGTCAAACAATGCGTCCGATCTTAAGAGGTCAGACAGATGGCATTATAGGAAAAATAGTTGATATTCTATTTATCTTTGGTCTACTTGGTGGCGCAGCTACTTCACTAGCACTTGGTGTACCAATGATTTCTGCAGGTATAGAAAAATTAACAGGTATAGGAGACAGTATGTTGATGCGTAGTATTATTCTATTCACAATTACAGCTGTCTTTGCATATAGTTCTTACTCTGGTTTGAAAAAGGGAATTAAAGTTTTAAGTGATGCAAATGTTATTTTATCTTTTGTATTATTAGGCTTTGTATTTATTGTTGGACCAACGGTATTCATCATGGAAACCTCTATTACAGGCATGGGTAACATGATTAAAAACTTCTTCCAAATGGCTACATGGATTGAACCATTTGGTGGTATAGGTGGTCGTAAAGAAACGAATTTCCCACAACAATGGACGATTTTCTATTGGTCATGGTGGATTGTATATGCGCCATTTATAGGATTGTTTATTGCACGTATTTCTAAAGGGCGTACACTTAAAGAAATTGTGCTTGGGACAATCATTTATGGAACATTAGGATGTGCACTGTTCTTTGGTATCTTTGGTAACTATGCAGTTTATTTACAAATCACTGGTTCATTCGATGTGATACATTTCTTAAATACGCATGGCACAGAGGCTACTATTATAGAAGTTATGCATCAATTGCCGTTCCCTAATTTAATCATTGTGCTATTCTTGTTATCTGCATTCTTATTCTTAGCAACAACATTTGATTCAGGTTCTTATATATTGGCTGCGGCTTCTCAAAAGAAAGTCATAGGCGAGCCATTAAAAGCAAATAGATTATACTGGGCTTTTGCTCTATGTCTATTACCATTTGGATTGATGTTAGTAGGTGGGGAACAAGCTTTAGAAGTCTTAAAGACAGCTTCTTTATTGGCAAGTGTCCCTCTGTTGGCTATATTTGTCATGATGATGATTTCATTCTTAAGAACATTGTCCGAAGATAGATTGAAACTTGAAGATAGAGCAGAAAAATATAGAGAAGTAGAAAGACGTTCGTTACGCATAACACAAGTAAGAGAACGTAGAGAAAATGATGAATAAAAAAGTAACAAGCGCACCAAAATCTTATTTTACCGTAAGATTTTAGTGCGCTTTTTTATAATAACTGCGATTAGACAAACTTTGTAAAGTGAGTGTATTCGCGATATTTCAATACGTATGAACACATACTTAAAGCTGAGACATAATGAACTGTCTCAGCTTTTATTCAAAAATGTTAAAAATAAGCTTGTAACATTTTTGTTAGTCTTTTTTTTCTGGAATTGGGAAATATTTAAATATTTCACCAGATTCTAATGCATTACTTAAATTGTCTAGCCATTCATAATAAGGCAAAGTATCAAGTAATTGTTGTTTAACTTCTTCTGCTTCCGATTTTGTAGCTTCGTCTGCTTTGCTGTTATCAATAATCTTATCAAGTATAGCTACTGCATCGTGAACGCCTTCTGAATTAATAACAATCTCCCGACGCCATTTGCGAGAAAAGAAATTACTAAAGAAATTAAAGAAATCCTTTTCAGCGACAAAATGTTGTTTTCTACTTCCACGTGTGAATTGTTGCTTAACAATATCAAATTCTTGAAGTCTTTTAACACCAGCACTCATGCTGGGTTTGCTCATTTGTAACTGTTCTCTCATTTCATCAAGTGTCATACTGTCTTCAAAAAGCATTGTTCCAAATAAGTTTCCTACACTTCTATTGATGCCATATAGATCCATGGTTTCGCCTATAGCATTAATAACGATATCCTTAGCTTCTTCTAATTGATAATCAGGGTTGGTCGAATGTACCAATTGTCCACCTCCGTTCAAGTCCATATATAGTTAAGTGAAAAATAAATAGTGAGTTCCTATAGTTTACATTCCATACTCAAAAGATGCATGTATAAACCCCTATCATATTTAAACACATTTGACACTTTTTCAACTACTATGATAACATAAAGTTCATAAAATTCGTTAAATAAAAATTTAACAAACTTAACGGAGGTAATTTTAATGGAACTTGTAGATCATTTATCTCGTCTTCAATATATAGATGGAGAATGGGTGGAAAGCTCAAATAAGCAAACGAGAGAGATTATTAATCCATATAATCAAGCAGTTATTCTTGAAGTAGCAGAAGGAACTGCAGAAGATAGTGAACGTGCAATTTTAGCAGCAAGACGTGCTTTTGAAGAAGGAACATGGGCTAATGAAACAAGTGAAAATAGAGGTAAGAAAGTTAGAGCAATAGCTAATTTAATCGAAACACATCGTGAAGAATTAGCGAAACTTGAAACGTTAGATACAGGTAAGACATTAGAAGAATCTTATGCTGATATGGACGATATTGCAAATGTATTTAACTTTTTCGCTGGGTTAGCAGATAAAGATGGAGGAGAAATTATTGATTCTCCAATCCCAAATACAGAAAGTAAAGTCGTTAAAGAACCAGTAGGTGTAGTAACACAAATCACACCTTGGAATTATCCTTTACTTCAAGCATCTTGGAAAATTGCGCCAGCATTAGCGACTGGTTGTTCTTTAGTAATGAAACCAAGTGAAATTACACCATTAACAACAATCCGTGTGTTTGAATTGATGGAAGAAGTTGGCTTCCCTAAAGGCGTTATTAATCTAGTATTAGGTAAGGGTTCTGAAGTAGGAGAACCACTATCAGCACATAAAGATGTCGATTTAGTATCATTTACAGGTGGTATTCAGACAGGTAAACACATTATGAAACAAGCGGCAGATCATGTAACGAATGTTGCTTTAGAACTAGGTGGTAAAAATCCTAATATTATATTCGGTGATGCAGACTTTGAGCTTGCAGTTGATCAAGCGCTAAATGGTGGCTTTTTCCATGCAGGACAAGTTTGTTCAGCTGGTGCCAGAATTTTAGTAGATAACAAAATTAAAAACCAATTTGAACAAGCATTAATTGAAAGAATCAAAAACATTAAATTAGGCGACGGTTTTAACCCAGAAACTGAAATGGGTCCAGTAATCTCTGTAGAACATAGAGAAAAAATAGAGAAATATATGGAAGTAGCTAAATCAGAAAATGCCACTATTGCAATAGGTGGTAAACGACCAGAACGTGAAGACTTACAAGATGGCTTATTCTTTGAACCAACAGTGATTACTGATTGTGATACTTCAATGCGTATCGTTCAAGAAGAAGTGTTTGGCCCTGTTGTAACAATCGAAGGTTTTGATACAGAAGAACAGGCAATCACATTAGCTAACGATTCTATATATGGACTAGCTGGTGGTGTATTTACTAACGATGTTGGTAAAGCAGAACGTGTCGTTAATCAATTAAGAATGGGTACAGTTTGGATTAACGATTTCCATCCATATTTTGCGCAAGCACCATGGGGCGGATATAAGCAATCAGGTATTGGTAGAGAACTTGGAAAAGAAGGTCTAGCAGAGTATCAAGTTGAGAAACATATCCTTCGTAACACAAATCCAGAGCCTGTGAATTGGTTCGGTAAAGCGTAACGTTAATCACTAAAATTAACTATGAATCTTAGAAATATATATCAGGAGGCTATAAAAATGAGAGAAGCGTATGATTATATTATTATTGGAGGCGGCAGTGCCGGATCAGTATTAGGTGCGAGAATTAGTGAAGATGTATCTAATAATGTACTTGTACTTGAAGCAGGACGTAGCGATTACCCTTGGGATTTATTAATCCAAATGCCAGCTGCTTTAATGTATCCAGCAGGCAATAAGCTTTATGACTGGATTTATGAAACTAACGAAGAACCACATATGGATGGTAGAAAAGTAGGTCACGCCCGTGGTAAAGTGCTTGGCGGTTCAAGTTCTATTAACGGCATGATTTATCAAAGAGGTAACCCAATGGACTATGAAAAATGGGCAAAACCTGAAGGCATGGAGAATTGGGATTTTGCACATTGTTTACCATACTTTAAGCGTTTAGAAACAACATTTGGTTCAAGTAAAGATGACCCATATCGTGGCCATCATGGTCCGATTAAGTTAAGAAGAGGTCCAGCAACAAATCCACTATTCCAAGCATTTTTCAATGCAGGTGTAGAAGCGGGCTATAATAAAACACCAGATGTTAATGGTTTCCGACAAGAAGGATTTGGTCCTTTTGATAGCCAAGTTCATAATGGTCGCCGTGTTTCAGCTTCAAGAGCTTATTTACATCCAGCTATGAAACGTAAAAATTTAGACGTACAAACACGTGCTTTTGTTACTAAATTAAATTTTGATGGAAATAAAGTAACTGGTGTTACATTCAAGAAAAATGGTAAAGAACATACAGTTAATGCTAAAGAAGTTATTTTATCAGGTGGTGCAATTAATTCACCACAATTATTACAATTATCAGGTATTGGTGATTCAGAACATTTACGTTCTGTAGGTATCGAACCTCGTTTACATTTACCAGGTGTTGGGGAAAACTTTGAAGATCATTTAGAAGTATATGTACAACATGCATGTAAACAACCTGTATCAATGCAACCAAGTTTGAATAAATTGAAAATGCCATTTATTGGTTTGCAATGGATATTAGGTCGTAAAGGTGCTGCTGCATCCAATCATTTTGAAGGTGGCGGCTTTGTGCGTTCTAACAATGAAGTAGATTACCCAAATCTAATGTTCCACTTCTTACCAATTGCAGTAAGATATGATGGCACTAAAGCGCCAACAGCACATGGTTACCAAGTGCATGTTGGTCCAATGTACTCTAATTCACGCGGTCACTTGAAGATCAAATCTAAAGATCCATTTGAAAAACCTGATTTTGTCTTTAATTACTTATCTACTGAAGAAGATAAACGTGAATGGGTAGAAGCAATTAAGGTCGCTAGAAATATCTTGTCTCAAAAAGCTTTAGATCCTTTCAATGGTGGAGAAATTTCACCAGGACCTGAAGTTCAAACAGATGAAGAAATTATCGAATGGGTAAAACGTGATGGAGAAACAGCATTACATCCATCTTGTAGTTGTAGAATGGGACCAAAATCTGATGAAATGTCAGTAGTAGATCCTGATACATTTAAAGTACATGGTATGGAAAATTTACGTGTTGTAGATGCTTCAGTTATGCCACGCACGACAAACGGTAATATCCATTCTCCAGTATTAATGATAGCTGAAAGAGCTGCTGATGTAATCAGAGGTAAAAAACTATTAGAACCTGAACATATTGATTATTATCGTCATGGTGTACATGATAAAGATGCAGGAACAGTAAAATAATTTATAAGTTAAGAGACTATATAGCACATCCCTTTTTCATTCATTGTGAATGAGAAAGGGATGTTTATGTTTAATATGTTGAATCGAGGCCAACTGTTGTAAAATAGTGTTCTCTTTAATATATGAAGCTTAATACGCTTAGACAAAAATGTGTTTACTTTATACTATAGCGCATCAGTTACAGTGATTTTGAAATGTACTTCTGCCCAAGTAGCGTATGCTCGTTCAAAAGTATAAGATTTTAAAAATAATAGAGCGCTAATCCATAATGGATTAGCGCTCTTATTTTGAGCATAAGCATGTATATCCATGCGCTTTGCATCATTCATTCAATATTTATTGATTTTTGGTAATTAAATCAGCGATTGCTTTAGAAGCATTACCATTTTCAATTGAACAAAAATCGTTATAAAACTTATTAATTTCAACTTTATAGTCATTTTCAATTTGATCTAAGTGTTGTAGGTCCTCTGCTAGTTTATGAGCATCTTGATAAATAGGTCCCGGTAAATCTTTGTGATAATCTAAATAGAAGCCTCTCAAGTCTTTGGCATATTTATCTAGGTCATAAGCAAAGAAGATTTGAGGTCTTTTTAGCACACCATAATCAAACATTACTGAAGAATAATCTGTAATTAAGCAGTCAGAAATTAGATATAATTCCGAGATATCACTATAATTTGATACATCAATTGCAAAATCTTCATAACCTCTTAAATCTAATGCGTTAGCGATAAGGTAATGCATTCTTAATAGAATAACATAGTCATCACCAATTTTTTCTTGCAAGTTATTTAAATCGATTTTTAAGTCGAATAAATATTTTCCTTTTTTGACAAATTCATCATCACGCCAAGTTGGTGCGTACATAATTACTTTTTTATCTTCAGGCAAGTTTAAGTTTTCTTTAATTTCTTGAATGTAAGCTTGATCATTTGCACGATTAACTAAGACATCATTTCTAGGATAACCAATTTCAAGTATTTTTTCTGGCGGCATCCAAAAAGCTGTTTCAAATATCTTAGATGAATAAGCGTTTGGAGAGATAAGATAATCCCATCTGCTTGTTTCTTCCTTGAAATTACGTTTATAGTTATCAGTTGTTGTTCCAGGCATACGGATGACTTTCATATCATTTGCTAAACGTTTTAAAGGTGTTCCATGCCAAGTTTGAATATAAACTTGATTAGCTTTTTTATTCAAGTATAAAGGCAGTCTTGCATTTGTTACCCAGTATTTAGCGCTAGCATATGCTTCATAATATGCTTGTGAACCTTTTTTAACTTTTTTAGCAGGTCCTGGTAAATATACTTGATCAGGTTTTCTGAAAACCCAAATAAATTCATAGTTTGGATGGTACTTCATCATATACTCATAGATATATTTTGGACTGTCACTATAATTTTTACCACCAAAAGCTTCAAAAATGATTGTATTCGGCTTAACTTTGTTTTCATTATCTGTAAGTTGATATAATGAACGATTTTTATTTTTTCGACGTAAAACAACATTTTTGGCTAAGCGAGCACGCTTTCTAAATCTATTAACTTTAAATGCTGGTGTTTTCTTATTAAACATAAGCATTAATGATTCTAAAATAAATAAGGGTTTTTCACTCTTGAATATTGTAGTCATTAACTGCCTAGTGACTTTTGGTAAAAGTTCGCTATTTGATTCATATCTTTCTGGTGTTTTTCTTAATGATGGTTCAAAAGAATCTCTATACAAATTCTTCATTTTAGTTTTTATGAATTTTTTATTTTCTTTTAAAGGCGCACGTTTTACAGCGTCTGAAAAGCTATATACATAGTCATTAAAAATAATATTGAAATCTTGAGTTGATAAAGTCGGTTTTTCGAAAGGATCATAGATTTCTCCTTTAATATAGAAAGGGAATCTACTGATTCTTACAAAGCCATTAGAATATTTAATGAATTCTAAGACGAAAGACCAATCGATAAAGATATCTAAATCTTCATTGAATTTAATATTATGTCCACGTATGATGGCTGTTTTAAAAACGATGTTACAAACAGAATGTTTACGCAGAAACTGATTTGATTTTGTTTTAGTGTTTAAATATTGCACTTTCACTAAATTTTGGTCAACGTATTGTGGTACATCTAAAGTGAAAGAATGAATAGGTGCAATTAAAGCATCGTATTGATTTAAATGTTTCATATAAAAAGCGAGCGCGTATGATGCAAGATAATCATCAGAATCTATAAATATAAAATAAGGTGATGTTACTGCTTCTAACGCGATATTTCTTGCGTAAGCATGCCCGAAGTTTTGAGTTAAATCAATTTCTTTAATTGAGATGTTCCAATCTTTGATTGTTTCAGTTGCAATAGATTTTGAATTATCAGTTGAACCATCGTTAACTATTATTAATTCAAAATCTTGGAACCTTTGATTTTTTAAGCTGTTTAAGCATTTTTCAATATAATCTTCTGAGTTATAATAAGTTACAATAACAGATACAGATTTCATTATTTTACCTCTTTTTCCATTAACTCTATTTATTATTTGAACAGCACACGTCGTCTGCTAATGTTCAATATAATAGGGTGTTTTTTTAAAAGCAATTTCACCGTTTGTGAGTTAAAACGGATTTATTTATTTTACTACAATATAAATATATATTCAAAACATCAACTATTGTTAATTCTAATTATACTTTATAAGACTTATTGAGAAAAATGTTTTTCTTAGTTTATTCATTGTTTTGATAAATCAAAAACTTCATTATAGGAAATTCATGAGTCAAAATAATGTTGATCTCGAAGTTTAAAAATCATTAAATTTTTAAACAGATGATTTGTAAAATATAACAAATTGCGTATAATTTGATTTTGTAAAAAAGACTAAGGAGAATTTTGAAATGAAAAATAATGATTTTGAAGATGTTGTACTAAATAGAAAATCTGTAAAAGTGTTTGATGAGCAAGTTAAAATTCCTAGATCAGAAATGGATGAGATGATACAAAAAGCAACAAAAGCGCCATCATCTGTGAATATGCAACCGTGGAGATTTTTAGTGGTTGAAAGTGAAGCAGGGAAAGAAAAATTGAAACCACTTGTTCGTTTTAATACACGCCAAAATGATACATCCGCAGCTATGGTTATTATATTTGGCGACATGCAAAATTATGAATATGGAGAAGATATTTATCATAATGCAGTTTTAAATGGTTATATGCCTGAAGAAGTAAAGGTTGAAATGTTAGGAAAAATATTGCCCTTATATAAAAGTTTAAATCGTTCAGAAATGAATGATATTATTAAAATTGATAGTAGTTTAGCAGCAATGCAATTTATGCTCGTCGCTAGATCTTATGGTTATGACACAAATCCAATTGGTGGTTTTGAAAAAGATCAAATTGCTGAAGCATTCGATTTAGACCCAGAACGCTTTGAACCAGTAATGATTGTTGCAATTGGAAAGGCTAAAAATCCTGGACATGACTCATACAGATTGTCAGCAGAAACTGTTACAAAATATGTTTAATAAATATAGTTTTGATAAAATTCGTCTAATTATTAGTTATAATTTAGATAATAGACAAGTCATTATTGATAAGTAACGTTGTCTAAATATGAATTTGCATTTTTAAAAGGATTAAAATTATAAATTAATAAAGACAATAAGAGTTTAGACGAAAAATTTGATACTCAAAAATAAGCACGCGAACCCTATTTGGGTTCGCGTGTTTATTTTTAAAGTACTTATTACACAATATAAAATTCATTTGAATATATGTAATAAAAGCTTAACTTGTTAAAGTTTGTTATGCTATAAATAGTTTATAAATATATGAAGCGATTGAATTTATAATTTGAAAAACATTTCAACAATTTATGTTGTATTGAAGGGGTTTTAGGTGATGAGATATAAAGTTTTACTTCCTTTATTGTTTTTATGTTTTATCGTAGTTAGTGCCTGCTGTTTATTAAATATTAAGCATTTGAACCATAATGTTTCATTTTATGCAGTGGGAGATAATTTAATTCATCCAGAAGTATATAATGATGCTTCGGTGAACAATGGAAATTTTGATTTTAAACCAATGTATAGTCATTTAAAAAAAGATATTGAAACTTCAGATATAGCTTATATAAATCAAGAATCTCCCATTGGTGGAGATAGTAAAGGTTTGTCCGGATTTAAGCGATTTAATACGCCAGAAGCTATAGCAAAAGATTTATCTGATACAGGGTTCAATTTAGTGAACGGTGCTAATAATCATGCATTAGATCAAGGGACGAGCGGACTTATGAATGAAATTGCGCTTTGGAAACAATTTGATGATATTGAATATTTTGGGACATACAATTCGCAAAATAATAGAGATGAAATTCAAATCATGAATAAGAACGATATTAATATAGCTTTATTGAGTTATACATATGGCACGAATGATATTCAATCTGATAAACCATATTTCATTAATTATTTTGATGAAAAACAAATTAAAAAAGATGTAGCTAAGGCCAAAAAACAAAGTGATGTTGTTATCGTTTCAGCGCATTGGGGTAATGAAGGCAAACATAACCCAAATAAAACACAAAAGAAATATGCGAAAGTGTTTGCGGATGCTGGGGTAGATGTAGTGATTGGGACACACCCCCATGTCATTCAACCTGTGAAGTGGGTTAAAGGTAAAAATAATCATAAAACACTAGTGGCTTATTCCCTGGGAAATTTTTTGAATGGTCAGGCAACAGGTGATGAAAACAATGTACTGGGAGGCAATTTAACGTTCAATATTGAAAAGTCTCCGAAACAAACTAAAATTAATCAGGTCAAATGGAAATCACTGGTAACACATTATGAGCTAGAACCTACGTTGTATAAAAATAAGAAACAAAATTTTAAAATGTATCCATTGAATCAATATAATAATGAATTAGCTCATAGGCATGGGTTAAATCAAACAAAGCAAGGTGACGTTAACGTACAACGTTTAGAGGAAATCACTAAAGCACATATTGATCCTGCATTTTTAACAGAAGAAAGTTTCTGATTATTAACTGCTTATAAAATCAAAGCATATATTTTTAAGTATAAAAAGAAGAAGCATAATCAATTCACATATTTTGATTATGCTTCTTCTTTGATTTACATATATTTATTTTACTTGCTTAGCTAAATTTGTGATGTAATTAAAGAAACTATCATGTTCAACATGATGTACCACAGAAACTAATCGGCCATTTTCTTCATCGATATATGTACTTCCTTGACTAGGGCCATCAACATGCACAGAAGTTTTAACGTCATGTTGTTTTACTAAGTCTGGTTTGCCTATGTAAGCAGTTGTTAAAACATCCCATAAGAAATATGTAGAATTTGTTTGGAAATGTGTGAGCGGAGGCACTGCAGCATAACTTACACCTAAAAAATCAACACCGGTATACGCACGTTCGTTTGCCCACATTTGTCTGATATCCCAAGTCATAGGTACTTGATTTGTACTTTCTAAAGCGACCATATCAATTTTTAGCGTTGAATCAAAAATAGTTTTAACTGCTTCAGGATCCCAAAATGCATTCCATTCAGCTGTACCGTCATGTTCGGGTTCTTCAACATTACCTTTATCTAAAAATGTGCCTCCCATCCATACTAAGCGTTCAATGTTATTTACGAGTTTTGGTTCGATAGTGATAGCTTTAGCTAAATCCGTAAGCGGTCCAGTAAATAATAAAGTGACTTTTTCATCGCTTGCGCTCACTTTTTCTATAATATCTTCATATGCTGCGTGTTTTAGCAATTTGGAGTGTTGCGAAGTAGGTTCATTCAGTATGGGTAAAGCATCCATAAAGAATGCATGCATACGCCAATCTTTAGGAAATGGATTTTTGCCGCGTTCTTTCGATGCTGCTACATGGATAGGCGTTGATGAAAAACGATTTATAATTTTTCGTGAAGCACTCACAGCTGGTTCTACATAGCTATCAGCGCCAATTGCACTGACACCAATCAAATCAATTTCTTCCATTTGAATTAATAAAAAAAGTGAGACTAAATCATCTACACCACCGTCATGGTTAAAATAAACTTTTTTCATAAAATGTAATCCTCCGAATTTAATGATTTTTAATCATTATACCAAACTCAGTTATTAGAAATAGTTCATTCAACAAAAGTTCATAAATCTTAAGAACGCTATATTAATAGTCATTGAGTAGGAAAATTCTGAAAATAGAGAATGAAAGTGTTTATATATACGCGTAAAGGTTATGTTATATCTATGGAAATAAATAAGGGGTGTTTTTATTTGTGAAGTTTAAAAAAGAAAAAGTGAATCATGTAGATTCTAATCAAGCTAAAAAAGGTGTAGTAGCAACGGGGATAGGTAACGCAATCGAATGGTTTGATTTTGGATTGTATGCACAATTGGCAGTAGTTATCAGTGCGAATTTCTTTGGTAATTTACCACAAGAAATGCAAATTGTGTCAACCTTTGCCGTCTTTGCTTTTGCATTTATTGTAAGACCAATTGGAGGAATATTTTTTAGTCATTTGGGAGATAAATATGGTAGAAAAATCGTTTTATCTACAACCATTTTATTGATGGCTGCCTCTACATTAATGCTAGGTTTGTTACCAACGCAAGAACAAATTGGAATTTGGGCACCAATACTCTTATTAGTAGTTCGAATGATTCAATCATTCTCCACTGGTGGTGAATATGCAGGAGCAATGACTTATATTGCTGAAACATCTCCAGATAAAACAAGAGGTAAATTAGGTAGCGGACTTGAAGTAGGAACACTTGCAGGGAATATATTAGCTGCAATACTTGCTGGTACAATGTATAGTTTGTTGAATGACCAACAGATGGCTGAATGGGGATGGAGAATTCCATTTATCATAGCAGCACCATTAGGTATTGTAGGTATTATACTTCGTTCAAGTCTTGACGAAAGTCCAGCCTATGAGTCTACACTAGAAGAACAAAAAGAATTAGAATATTCATATTTAGATATCTTTAAATATTACTGGAAAGATGTTGTTGTTTGTTTTACTGGTGTAGCTTTCTTAAATGTAGCTAATTACATGGTATTGTCATATATGCCTTCGTTCTTGAATACGACGATTAATTTAGGTGGAACGATGGGCTCAATATTAAGTACGATTACCATGTTACTCATGATACCAGCCGTATTTTTCTTCGGATGGTATAGTGATAAAATTGGAAATAAACGGACGATTATATTTGGTTTAGTAGGCTTTAGTTTATTCTCAGTGTTAGCTTTTTGGTTAATGAGTATCCCAATTTTGCCTTTAGTAGTCTTAGGTTTATTTATTATTGCACTATTTATGTCAACATTTGAAGGTGTTATGCCTTCAGTGTTACCAAGTATGTTCCATACTAAAGTTAGATTGCGTACACTGTCGCTTGTATATAATATAGGTGCTGCTATTTTTGGTGGTCTAACACCATTTATCCTTTCTACACTAGTAGAAACAACCGGCCAACAAATTGCACCTTCCTACTATTTAATGTTTATAAATATAGTTGGACTAATTATCTTTGTAACAATGTTCAAATCAACATCTAATAAATCTTTAAGAGGATCATATCCTAATGTAGAATCACAGGAAGATTACGAAGACGTGATTCAAAATCCAAAAGATGCATTATGGTGGGAAAAAGAAGTTAAACATGAAAAAAATAGCACAACATAGAGTGACTGAAATCACAATTTTTCAATTATACATTTTAAAATTTAGAGCTTAAGATTGAGCCTCAAAGATTGCTGATGAAAGTAATCTTTGAGGCTCATTTTATTCTCATATTGTAATTCGTTGGTTATGAATATATTACAAATTAAGAGAAGATGTAAAAATATCAATTATATATGTATTGTGTGCACAATTGATTGGATGTAATGATATATTACATTTATTAAAAATGTTTAGTAATTAATTTAAAGCGCAAGTAAAAAATAAAAGAAAAATCAAATAAATAAATTATTATTAAGCCTTTTGTGGTATTATTAAAACAATCAAAGTTAATGGGAGGTTGAAGGGTATGTCTAAAACAGTAAAAATTATTATCTCAGTTGTAATTGGTGTGCTTTTAATTGCCGGTATTGGGGGCGCCGCTTATTACTTTATTACCAAAAATACACCTAAAAACACATATTTATTGAGCGAAAAGGAAACAGCTAACCAATTTCAAGAATATGCTAAGGATCGATTTGAAAATGAATTTAAATTTCAAGATAAAATGAAAGATGAATCATATTTAATCGATTTAAAAGCAAATGCTGATGTTCCAAAAAGTTTATTAGAATCATCAGGTATTCCTAAATCTGTCGCGGATGCTTCTGAAATAGGATTGACAGTGGGACACGATCCTAAAAAAGAAAAATCAGTTTTAGCTTTAAATCCAACGATAGCTGACAATGAAATTGGGAAGTTTCAATGGGCAGCAGACAAAGATAATCAATATTATGCATCACCATTGTTTAATGATATTTACAAAGCTAAAAATGACGAACTTGTAGACGTTTATGAAAAAATAACTGGAGATACATCAAGCACAACAGGTAAAGAGAGTGTATTGACAAATGATACATTAAACTTAAACTCATTATTATCAGGGTCTCAAATTTCACAAAAAGATATAGAAAAAATAAGTAGTAAATATACAGATGTTGTCATAGATAAATTAGACAAAGATAATTTTGAAAAAGAAAATGCTACGATTGATGTAGATGGTGATGAAAAAGATGTTAAGAAAGTAACTTTGAAACTTAGCAAAGGTGAAACAAAAGCAATCGTGAAATCAGTTTTGGAAAAAGCTAAGAAAGATAAAGATATTAAAAAAATTGCAGAAGATCAATTCAAAACAGAAGATTATGAAGATAAAATTGATGAAGCTATACAAGAAGTGAAAGATCAAGATAAAAATGATTTTCCAAGTATTAAATCTGTGATTTGGGAAGAAGATAATCTGATTTTAAAACGTGAATTAACTGCTAAAGATAAAAATGATTCAGAGGTAAAATTAGCAGGAACGAATCAAATTGATGATGACAAATTAGCTATGAATTATAAAATTACTGCAGATGATACTGAGCTATCATTGAAAGGTAAATCAACAAAAGACGATGATAAATATAAAGATAATTATACTATTGGAGCTAATGAAAGTTACAAGAAATCTACGATAAAACTATCAAACAATGAAACTCAAGATGGTGACAAACGTACAGATAAAGGTAAAGTGAGCGTCGATGCAAATTATCGCAAAACTGAATTTGAATATCATAATAATTTAGAAACCGACGTGAAAAATAATACACAAAAACAAGATTTCAAATTAACTACAGACGTTCAATATCAACCAGTAACATTTAATATCAAAGGTGAGACAAAACTTAAAGACGATATTAAATTTGAAAAATCAGGTGCTAAAGATTTAAATGAATTGTCCGATAGTGATTTAAAAAAATTACAAAAGGAAATTTCTAAAAAAACAGAAGGTATCGTTAAAGATTTAGCAAAAGATTTTAAAAAATAACTAAAAGGAGAGTGGTAAAATGAAAACATTACAATTGTTTCGCATTTACCACTCTTTTTTATTAAAAAAATGGCATTTACTACTATACTTATTAATTATAGTTGTAGGGTTATTTGCTACTTTAATAGTGATTCAACAATTAAATCAAGATAATGAGAAATTTAGAATTGGTGTTGTTGATAAAGATCAGTCTCCAGAAACGCAAATCATATTGAAATCACTAGGTGACGGTGCCAATTTGGGGAAGGATATTAGCATAAAAAAGTATAATCAAAAAGTAGCTGAAAAAAAGTTAGAAAATAAAACTTTAGAGGGTTATTATGTTTTTGAAAAAGGTATGACACATGATTTTTATAAAAATGGAAGTTTGCCCATTTCAGTACATACATATGATAAACAATCTACAAAAAGTCTAGTTATTAATCAGTTAACAGATTCAGTATATCAAAGACTCATGCTATCGATGGGTGGCGGTCTAAGTTATACAACATTGTCATCACATAATGATAAAGATCATACATTGATGTTATTAACAGATCTATTGTTTACGGGACTAAACCGTACTGGTGCATTTGATTATGAACCTATACATATATATGACAGTGTAAGTTATTATGTAATCACGACTTATTTAGCGTCTATTTATATTTTCGCTTTGTCATTATTTACCATTTTAAAAATGAACCAAACGACGGCGTTGTGGTCAAGGTTAAGCATGCATCATTTTTCTTTTGAAAAATTAACGTTGATTAGAAGTATATTCACGCTATTTTATACAGGATTATGGACATTTTTCGGTGCGCTTTGGTTGATTAAATCCATACCTAATCAATTTGAAAGTTATAATTGGTTAACGATTGTAATTCAACTTAGTTACTATGTCTTGATGATTATTATTTGGTTAACCATTATTGATTTAATTGCTTTTAAATGGATGAACTATGCACTAAAAATTATATTGAGTACATTGATTATTGTATTATCAGGGATGACGATACCAACAATTTATTTTAAACATTCTATTTTGGGTATGGTTGATTACTTACCGTTTAGTTTTGTAACAAATCAAATGCTAGAAATTGTATTGAATAATTATATTTTAGATGTACCAATAACTTTTTATAGTAGTCTATTTATATCAATTTTTATCTTAGTCTTGATAGTGATTGGGAGGTATCGCTCATGATTCAACCCTATTTCTTCATAGTTGTTAAAAAACAGTGGAAACAACATTTAGCCTTTATCTGTATCTTATTAATCTCTTTAATTGCTATATGGGGTGTATATAAAACGCTAAATAAATCATTTCAAATTCCTGTGGCAGTTCAAGATTTAGATCAATCAGAAGCTTCAAAAAGCTTAATCAAAAGCATCACAAGTAACGAATACATTACTAAAATCGAAGTGCCAGCAGAAGAAACATATTTGGATGAATATATAGAAAGAAAAGAAGCGATTGTAAGTTTACAAATACCGAAAAATTACAGTCAACAGTTACATGACAATCGTTTGAAAGAAACCATTTTATTGTATGGAAGAGATGATTTTATTGGTGATATTACTTTAGAAATTATAAGTATGTCATTATATGAACAACAGATACCTAACATCGTTAAAAGTCATCTAGATGATAATGGTGATCGTACATCCTTGACTAGAGTGAATAAAATATTGGATGACAAGACACCTCAATCGCAAATTGCACATTATTTTGTGAAGTCACATTCAGAAACTTCTATATCATTGAGTGTTATTTTTGCGATATTGTTGTGTATCAGTAGTGTGCAAATTATTTTGCACCAAAGATTAAAACAGAACGGTCCGTTGATTAGAATTTTTTTAGTACAATTTAGTCAGTTAAGATTGTATGTTACATACATACTTATACATGCAATTTTGTTGCTAATGACATTAATTATAAGCGCATTATTGTTTCATCAGTCACTATCATGGATATTTTATTTAAAATCACTTTTCATCATTGTATTATTTGAAGCAGGTGTTGCGTATCTATTATTTAAAATTAACACACTGAGTCATAGGTTATTTATGACGTTTATATATGCGCTTGTCATGAGTGTGATTTATGTCTTTATACAAATTTAGGAGTGATGGGATGATAGCATTAAAACATGTGCAGAAGAAATATCATAATAAAACAATTTTTCAATCTCTAAATATGAAGTTAGAAAATCAACAATTAACTGTGCTATTAGGTGAAAATGGTGCTGGCAAATCGACATTATTAAGAATGCTTTCGGGGTTAGAAAAACCCGATCAAGGTGAAATTACGTACTTTGGGAAAAAGTTATCTAAAAAACAATTACAAGCAATGATTGGATATGTACCACAAGATATTGCGTTATTTGAGCATATGACTGTCGCAGAAAACATCAATTGTTTTAAAGCTTTATGTAAAAACGCAATATCGGACGCGCTAATTACAAAATATATGGAACAATTAAATATTGATGATTTGGACATTACTGTTTCTCGTCTATCTGGAGGAACGAAACGTAAAGTAAATGTATTAATTGGTTTATTGAACAACCCACAAGTTCTCATATTAGACGAACCTACGGTAGGTATAGATTTGAAATCAAGGTTTGATATTCATAATTTACTCAATCAAATGAAGCGAAATTGTTTGATTATATTAACAACACATCATTTAGATGAGGTAGAGGCACTGGCTGATTGTATTAAAGTCATAGGTGTCGATCCTTTTTATAAAAAAGTATTATCAGATAAACAATGGCAATTTGAAAGTTATCAGAATTAACTTTAGTTTCAAGATAATTTGACCATTCACTCCTAAAAAGCACGCGCAAGGTAAAATTCAACCATTTGCTTTGCAAGTGCTTCTTAATTTTTATGAAGCTTAAACCCTCAAAATAACAACGTTGTTATTTTAAAATAAAAGGTGTATAATATATGTTTATGAATACGTTTTCATAAAATTGGTTTGACTGGGGGACTTAAATTGTCATTTGTGAGTGAGCATTTACCGATAATATCACTTATTATTGGCGTAGCGTTATTATTATTCTTAAATATTAAATTAAAGGTTAACAGTATTTTTTCTTTGATTTTTGCAGCTATTGCTGTTGGCTTATTGAACGGTATGAAGCCGATGGTAATATTAGATACAATTAAAGAAGGATTAGGTTCAACGTTAGGTAGTCTCGCGCTTATTATTGGATTTGGTGCAATTTTAGGTAAGTTAATGGTCGACTCAGGCGCGGCTCAGCGAATAGCTACTACGTTAATTAATAAATTTGGTGCAAAGCATGTACATTGGGCATTGATTATTATTGGCGCTGTCTTTGGTATTTCTGTATTTTATGAAGTAGCCTTTATGATTTTAGCCCCTTTAGTGATCAGTATTGCGGTTGAAGCTAAAATACCATTTATGAAATTAGCTATTACTATGGTTGCCGCAACGACACTTTCTCATAGTTTATTTCCACCTCAAGCAGGTCCAACTGCATTGGTAGATGCTTATCATGCTGATATGGGAATGGTATACATTTTAGGAATGATTGTCTTTATTCCTGGCGTGATAATTGCAGGTATTCTTTTGCCAAAAATGATGAAAAATTTAAATTATCCTGTGCCACCATTGTTACAGAAAAATAAAGAATTTAGTGAAAGTGAAATGCCTAGTTTTGGAATGAGTTTATTAATACCATTAATTCCTGCTATTTTAATTTCACTTTCAACAATATTAAGTATGTTTATAACTAAAGACACTTTATGGCATGAAATTGTATCATTTTTTGGGAGTGCAGAAATTAGTCTTATAATCGCAATTCTTACATCAATTGTTGTCTTTGGATTAAGAAAAGGTAAAAAGATGGATGAATTGATGAAATCTTTTGAAAGTGGGTTGAAAGGTGTAGCAACGATTATATTTATTGTTGGTGCTGGTGGTGCATTTAAAGAAATCATTTTAAAAGCAAATGTAGGTGATTATATTGCGGGAATAATGCAAAATACAAATATTTCACCACTTATCATGGCGTGGTTAATTACAGCACTTATTCGTATTGCTACAGGACAAGGCGTGGTGTCGGCAATAACTGCAGCTGGAATTGTAGGGCCATTAATTCCTACATTTAATGTTAATCCAGTATTGATGGTTTTAGCAACTGCTGCTGGTAGTAACACGATTACGCATGTGAATGATGCATCATTTTGGTTATTTAAAGAATATTTTAATATAACGATTAAAGATACATTTAAAACTTGGGGGCTTTTATTATTTACATCTTCTATTGTTGGTTTGGTCATTGTATTAATCATGGATTTGTTTATGTAAAGTAACAATAGTATGAGCGGAATAAAAAATGGTGATTTTTCCGCTCTATACCCCTTTGTTAGTTATTTAATGTGGCATTTCACTTAAATATATCCTTTACCGCAATTGTTAAAACGACTAAATGTATAATTTGAATGATAGGTACGAATATTATCTTAAATATTAAATGATGATATGCAAATTGTATACAATGATTTATGTGCATCTATTGAATTTTTATAATTTTGATAGATGCTTTTTTGGTTGTTTTAAAGCCTTTAAATATATTTTTATAAAAAATTATTTAAATAAACCTTTGACTTATTATATTTAAAAGTGTAATATTCATGAATATTAATACAAATATTAGAATAATAATAAGGTTGGTGTATTTAATGAATGAGTTATTCGAATTAACAGATCAATATAGTTCAAATAATTATAGTCCTTTGAAATTAGCATTAGCCAAAGGTAAAGGTGCGCAAGTATGGGATGTTGAAGGTAAGCGATATATTGATTGTATAGCAGGATTTTCAGTAGTGAATCAAGGACATTGTCATCCGAAAATTATAGAAGCATTTCAAGCACAAAGCGAGCAAATAACTATGGTATCACGTGCCTTATATAGTAATAACTTAGGACAATGGGAAGAAAAAATTTGTAAGTTAGCAAATAAAGACAAAGTACTACCTATGAATACTGGGACTGAAGCTGTGGAAACAGCAATTAAAATTGCACGAAAATGGGGCTCAGATGTCAAAGGTATTAAAGAAAATGAAAGTGAAATCATTGCTATGAAAGGTAACTTTCATGGTCGTACATTAGGGTCTTTATCTTTATCTGCCCAAGATAATTACAAAGAAGGGTTTGGCCCATTGCTAGATAATATTAATTATATAGAATTTGGAGATATTGAACATTTGAAAGTATTGATTAATGATAATACATCGGCCATTATTTTAGAACCGATTCAAGGTGAAGGCGGCGTGAATATTCCTCCAAACTATTTTATTCAAGAAGTGCGTAATTTATGTAATCAACATAATATTTTATTCATTGCCGATGAAATACAGGTTGGACTAGGTAGGACAGGCAAGATGTTTGCTATGGAATGGGAAGGTGTAGAGCCCGATATTTATTTACTCGGTAAATCATTGGGCGGCGGACTTTACCCTATTTCAGCTATCTTAGCAAATGAAACAATCATGAATGTCTTAACACCCGGCACACATGGTTCTACATTTGGCGGTAATCCACTTGCATGTGCAGTATCGATGGCAGCCATAGATGTTTTGCTAGACGAAAACTTAATTGAACGTTCCGCTGAATTAGGCCAAACATTGCTGAACCATTTACAACTTATTGATAGTCCAATCATTGATGATGTCAGAGGGAGAGGGTTATTTATCGGTATTGAATTAACAGAACAAGCGCAGCCCTATTGCTTGGAAATGATAGAAAAAGGTGTGTTGTGTAAAGAAACACAAGGCAATGTAATTAGAATTGCACCACCGTTAGTTATTAATGAAGATGAGATTAACCAAATTGCTGAAGTGATTAAAGAAGTGCTTGAAAAAAATAAAATAGCACATTAAAAATTCCGAATATTCAGAAAGGTATGAATCAGATGATAACAGTTGGAATAGTAGGCGGAAGCGGTTATGGTGCGGTAGAACTTATACGTTTATTACAACATCATCCTAACGTCGTAATTAAATATGTATTTTCACATTCTAAGATTGATGAACCAATCAGTAAAACATTTCCGCATTTAAACCATATCGCACTTAATTATACTGAATTAAATGAACAAGCGACGTCTTGTGATGTTATATTTTTTGCAACACCTTCCAATGTCAGCAAACATTTAGCACCAAATTTAATTAATAAAGGTATTAAAGTGATTGATTTGTCAGGGGATTTTAGGTTGACGGATAGAAATCTATATCAAACATTTTATGGTGAAGCAGCTGCAGAACAAGCACTTTTAGATAAGGCGCTTTATAGTATTGCAGAGTGGAGTGAAATAGATCCACAACGCACAAATTTGATAGCAAATCCTGGTTGTTTTCCTACTTCTATTTTATTAGCTTTACATCCTCTGATTGCTCAAAATGTAATCGATATTCAATCAATTATTATTGATTCAAAAACGGGTGTTTCAGGAGCAGGCCGTTCATTAGCACAACATGTGCATTACGCTGAAATGAATGAAAATTTTAGTGCTTATGCAATTGGAAACCACAAACATAAACCAGAGATAGAACAGTATATATCTAAAATTGCAGGAACAAAGTGTAATGTGATGTTTACGCCGCATTTAGTACCGATGACAAGAGGTATTTTATCTACAATTTATGTGAAGTTAAACGAATATACGACAGCTGAGCATTTACATGCTATTTATAAAAATGATTATGGACAGAAACCATTTATAAGAATTAGAGACTTAGGAGAATACCCTAAAACAAAAGAAGTGTATGGTAGTAATTTTTGCGATATAGGTCTATATGTAGATGAAAAAAATCAAAGAGCTGTCATCGTATCAGTGATAGATAATTTAGTTAAAGGTGCTAGTGGTCAAGCAATCCAAAATTTAAATTTACTTTATGGTTTAGATGAGGCAACTGGTTTGAATCAGTTACCAATTTATCCTTAATAAGATCCGAAAGGAGAGATGAGATGAAAGATATTGAAACAATAGATACACTCAATCAAATTACTGTAGATATTAATGGTGATGTAGGATCACCATTGGGCTTTATAGCTGGTGGTTTTCATGCTGGTTTAAGAAGAAAGAAAAAAGATTTTGGTTGGATTTATTCTACGACAGAAGCAACTGCAGCAGGTGTATATACCCTTAATCGTTTCAAAGCGGCACCTCTTAAAGTAACTGAAGATAGTATCAGCATCAATCAAACATTGCAGGCAGTTGTAGTTAATTCAGCAAATGCGAATTCATGCACTGGAGATAGAGGTATACAAGATGCGAAAGATACGCAAAGTTGGGTAGCTGAACGATTAAACATAGAACCACATCATGTTGGTATTGCTTCGACAGGGGTTATTGGTTCGTTTTTACCTATGGATAAAATAAAACATGGCGTCGATCATGTTTTACAAGATTCGTTTAATCAGAGTGAATATTTTAATCAATCGATTTTAACGACAGATACGACCACGAAACATTTGTCTGTAAAAGTAGACATAGATAATCAAACAGTGACAATTGGTGGCACTGCAAAAGGATCTGGAATGATACATCCTAACATGGCGACTATGCTAGGTTTTATAACGACAGATGCAAAAGTTGATAGTAAGGCATTGAATCAATGTTTAAGTCAAACTACAGATCACTCTTTTAATATGATAACCGTTGATGGTGATTCTAGTACGAATGACATGGTCTTATGTATGGCAAATGGTCAAGCTAATCATCATTCGTTAGATGAAAATCATCCTGAGTGGCAAAAATTTGTTTATGCTATCAATTATGTTGCACGTTATTTGGCTCAGTCGATTGCAAAAGATGGTGAAGGCGCTACAAAATTGGTGACAGCTAAGGTTAAAGGTGCAATAGATATTCATGAGGCTAGAAAAATGGCGAAAAGCATTGTTTCATCTAACTTAGTTAAAACAGCAATTCATGGTGAAGATGCAAATTTTGGAAGAATTGTAACAGCGATGGGCTAAGCATCAAAATATATAGACCCTAATGCAACCAATGTGAAATTATGCCAAGTTTCTGTGGTTAAACAAGGCATGTCGGTGGCATTTGATGAAGCTTATTTAAAACAACAATTGGAAGCAGATAACATCGTTATAGAGGCTACTGTAGGTGATGGAGAAGGAGAAGCTACCGCTTATGGTTGTGACTTATCATATGAATACGTGCGCATAAATGCGTCGTATAGAACTTAAGAGGTGTTTGATATGGATTACATTGTAATTAAAATAGGTGGAAGCACTTTGACGGATATGCATGATTCTACAATTGAAGATATTGTTGCATTAAAAAATCAAGGTTATAATCCAATAATCGTCCATGGAGGAGGCCCTTTTATAAATCAATCTTTGGAATTACAAAAAGTAGAATCAAAATTTAAAAATGGTTTGAGAGTTACTACTGACGATGTGCTTTCTGTTACGACTCAAACATTAATTGGACAAGTGAATCCTAGTTTAGTCAATAAAATCAATCAATTTGGTGTTCAAAGTATTGGTATGAATGGCATAGATGCTCAATTATTTGATGTTAAACCGTTAGATCTAAAATATGGTTTTGTTGGCGAACCTATTCATATAGATACAAGTGTTATCGCAACTTTAACTCAATCTTTTCTACCAGTCATCGCATCTATAGGTGCTAATCAGACGACGTCTCAAGTATATAATGTTAACGCCGATACATTGGCATACAAACTTGCGCAAGCTTTACAGGCACCAATTTATTTATTGAGCGATATTCCGGGCGTTTTAATCAACGAAAAAGTACAACCGTCACTGAATGCGAAAAACATCGAAACATATATTGAACAAAAATTAATATATGGTGGAATGATACCTAAAGTACAAGACGCTGTAAAAGCAATAGAAATGGGATGCCAAAAAGTGGTTATTGCTGCAGGGAATGAAGCACATATTATTCAAAAACTGCAACATGGCCATAATGTAGGCACTACAATCCGTAAATAATATTTACCATGAGTGGCATATACACAATTTTTTAAAAGTGAAGCTTTTGTCCCACTCAGACAAGGATGAAGTTTTAAAAGTAAGTTTACAGATCTGACATCTCGTGCCCTATATATAAAAAAGCCCAGACATTTACTATGTTCTGAGCTTTTTTATATAGCTAAAGATTATTTAATTAAATCAAAACTAAAGATTTTTAGAATAAGTTGTTAAAAGTTCACTGTAAAAATCAATGAATTTTAAATACATATCTTTTTCTACACATTCATCAATTTGATGTGGTTTAATACCAGGGCCAAATACTAAGAATGGGAAACTTTCATCTTTATTTTTTAATAAGTTTGAAGCATCTGTAACGCCACCGATTGGAGAGGCAATAAAGTCCTTATCAAATAGAGATTTAGCTATAGTCTGAGCGGTATTAATTAAGCTATTATCACCAGTAGTAAGTACTGGATCTAGGTCTAAATATAAGTTGCTTGATAAATTTGCGCCTTTATCATTATGACTTTTAATTGTGTTTGAGAATAATGCTTTTACTTGTGCGTTATCATATTCTGGAATTGTACGAATATTAAAATCTGCATCAGCCTCTTCAGGGACAGAGTTAACTTGTACCCCACCTTTAATTAAAGTATTACTTATAACTAAACCTTGCAGTGCAGATTCTACATCTTCAAGTGCTGTTGTTGCAGGCAATGAAGGTTTAATTCTATCAATAAATTTTGTGAAATCTAACGCTTTTCCTTGTACTTCTTTGGAAATTCTAGCATAAGCGTCATCGATATCTTGTATAAATGAAATCAATGGTTTTATCGCATTTATGCCCATTACCGGCATAGAGCTGTGTGCTGATTTACCATAGGAAGTTATACGATAGTCCATAGAACCTTTATGTGCGTATACCATGATATCTTGGCAAGGTTCTGCTATAAGTAATGCATCAACGTCGTCCATATAGCCATGTTCATATAAAGTTTGGGAACCAAGTTGTTCCATTTCTTCACCACTAGTTGCTAAAAATCTAATACGACCATGTTGCAGTGCTTGAGATTGTTTAATATCAATAAGTGCAATTGCTAACGCAGCAAGTCCAGATTTCATATCTGCTGCACCACGGCCATATAAAAATCCATCATCCTCAGTAAGTGAAAATGGATCGTATGTCCATTGAGATTTATTACCCGCAGAAACCACGTCCATGTGACCTGAGATACCAATTACTGGATTTCCTTCACCTATTTCAGCAATAAGATTAGCACGTCGTTCATCAATTTTTTGGATTTTTGATTCAATCCCATAATTCGAAAATAATTGCTCTAAATAATTACAAACTTCAATCTCGTTATCATTTACTGTTTCAATTGCAACAATATCTGATAGGATTTGTACTTTTTCTTTATTAGAAAATGTACTCATTGTGTATCACTCCTTTGTATGACTAAATTAAGTATACATCTAGAAAAAATGATTTTTAAAGCGAAACGATTTTTAAAAAAAGAATATAACAAAATTATTTATATTGTAAAATCTTTAATAATGAAAACAAAATAAACTGTACTTGTACGATTACACATTTCGACGTGTGATATTGAAAATTAAGTATGTGTTAGGAATATAAGTAATACATCAATTGGAAAGTTAAATGTCATAACAATTTGTGAAGCAATGGTAGAAGCGGTAATTTATAAATGGATTTAGGTAATTCAACATATAGCTTTGAATAAAACATCAGTATTTCCATGGAAATGCATAATCAATGTTATAAATTAAATGTATACATTTATTGTGGCATTAATGAATGTATTATTGAATATAAACCGAAAGGAATGCAAAATAATTATTGTAATATTTCAAATCATTTTCTATGATTTTACCCGTATTTGATGATACGCTAAAGAAGTGGAATTTGGTTCCAAATTATTTTGTTTTTTCATATATTTTTTAAATAGTTAAGAATGAAAATGACAGTTATATATATGAAAATTTTATATAGAAAGGGGATAATCATATTGGCAAAAGTAGCAATTATTGCTGGCGGCAATAAACTTAAATCAAGACTCACAGGTATTATAGATTATGCGGAATCATATTTGAATGCTGAGGGCATCGAAACAAATGTCATTCATGTACATCAATTAGATGCTGAGGCTTTAATTACTGCAGATTTCTCTAATGAATCAATAAATACTACGCATAAAACGATAGAAGATGCAGATGGTATTATTATAGTATCTCCAGTATTTAAAGCAGCTTACTCAGGTATCGTAAAAACATATTTAGACTTATTACCACGTGGAGCATTTACTGGTAAAACAGTACTACCATTAGCTTTAGGTGGCACATTTGCGCATGTATTGGCAATCCAATACAGTCTTGATCCAGTGATCAAAGAACTAGGTGCAGATACAATTCATAAAGGTAGATTTATATTAGATAAGCACATCACACAAAACGAAGATGGTAGCTATGGTTATGATCAAGAAGCGAAAGATGGCTTAAATAAAACTTTAAAGAAATTTGTCAGCGACAAATCACAAGTTAAAGAATAAATGTATTTGGAATACGGATTATATCAAAAGTTACGATAAACGTAGTATCAACCATAATATAACAGTAATAAAAAAATAAGCACACAGTATCAAAACTTGTAAATTGATATTGTGTGCTTATTATTTTTTATAGTTCATTTAAATGCCACTGAGCTTGGTTATCTAAGGTTAACTTAAATTCATTTGTTTGAATGCATATGGGATGGGCTTCAGAAAATTGATCAGAGAATAGCCATTTATTATCTTCCGGCGTCAGTAAAATAAAACTGTCATCATAATGATCGCCGATAAAATTTAAATCATCTGGTACAAATGTTTGATTTTCATATGTATTTAAATGATACTTTGATAATGCTTCAAAGACTTCCGTCGTTTCATTACAAACGAACCCAATCTCACTAATTCTTGAAAATTCAGGGTCATCCGTAATATTAGAAATGCGTGCAATGAGTTCAACGACATTCCCTGATGGATCTTGAAAGTAAAATGAATGTGCAACAAAAGATTCGAAATAAGTCGTATGTTTACCATCTTCCATCAATAAAAATAATATATTTTGATAATGCTGTTTCATGTCATAAAAATGGTTGTATGGAATGTCAATTGCAAAGTGGTAAAATGGTTGGACATCATCGTCTGTTTGTTGAAAACACAAATGAGTCTCTCCAATTTCAACTGTAAAAGCTTCCCGACTAATCATACGAACAGGACATTCTAAAATTTCTTCATAAAATTGGAATGTCTCTTCAAACTCTGAAGTGAATAATTTAATGTTTTCAATTTTCATAAACGAACCCCACCCAATCCTCATTTTTAACATATAAATATAAGAAATAATTTACTTGTACTTTATCAAAATAATAATCAATATGATAATAATAAGAATTTTATATGAAATAATACGCTTTAAGTAACAATAAAGCCTATTTTCAGAAGCCATTTAACGCTATCTACTACAACTTAATTTTTTAGAAATATATACTGCAGTACATATTTCGCTTATGTTTGTTATAGGATTTGTCTACGATTATAAACATTTTCTTATTATTAACACTTTAAGAGCTGCAAACTAAATAAAGTTAAACTAGAAATGGTATTTGATATGTGTATATAGTAATATAGCGATTGATAAAATTTCATAAAAAGAAAAGGCTGAGACAATTCAACTTGTCTCAGCCTTTTTTGTCAGAGTAGGATGACAAAATGGTTTTAAATCAATTAGATTTCAATATTTCACTCTGATTTGTTAGTTCAAGATGTTTGTATATCAGACTTGCTTATACTAAGTGAATAATAATGAGATAATATAAGCACTAATACCAACTAAAATACAATACAGAAGTGCAGGTCCTAATGTTTTTCTTATGACACTACCTTCTTTGCCTGGCATATTAACCACTGCACACACTGCTACTACATTGTGCACACAAATCATATTACCAGCAGCTGCGCCAATGATTTGTGCAGCTAATACAATAAATGGATCTCCACCAATAGAGTTGGCGATATTTAATTGAATAGGCGAGAAGGTCAACGTTGAAACAGTTGCACTACCTGTAATAAATGAGCCTAAAGCACCTAAGAATGGTGCAACAAATAGCCAAATAGGACCTAAAGTGTTGGCCATATTTTTGGCGATGTATTCTGGCATACTAATTAAATCATGTGCATTCATACCAGAGTTAATAAAAACATGCACCATAGCGAGCGTAGCAATAAGTGTAATACCAGTGATTTTTATTGTGGATAGAGACGTTAAACTTGCATTACCAAAATCCTTAATAGATTTTCTTTGAACTATAATTGCGAAAACTGCAGATAATAATAAAATCGTCCCAGGTGAATAAAGAAATTGCCATTCAGATGATATTTCAGAGAAATTCAAAATATTATTCCAAGAAAAATCAAGGACATGTGTTGTGAAGTATTCAATACTTGGCACGGTTCTCGTTAATAGAAGTAAGATAACAACCATTACATAAGGTGCCCAAGCAGTTAGTAAACTCATAGAATGTTCCGTACTATCTGCTTCGTATGTGTCATCTAAGCCATCTCTCCACACTGTTTTAGGTAATAGCCACCCCTTACTTGCAGTTAAGACTGCTACTACAAGTCCAGTTAATGATCCTAATATAGCGACAAATTCTGCACCGAATACATGTGCATATACAAAGGCAGACACGGCATATACAATACCTATTAAAGCTAGCCACGGTAAAATTTCAATAATAGATTTTAGTTTCTTGTTTTTTCCAAAGAAAATCACCATTGTAGCGATTACGATAATAGGTATGAAAATACCACTTAATAAATCTAATACAGTTATTTGTTCAGCTGTAGACTGGAAAAAAGATTGATTTGCTTCTCTTAAAGTACTCAATCCAACAATAACTGGTGTACCTACAGCTCCGAAAGACACGGCAATACTGTCGGCAATTAAAGCTGTAACAACAGCAATCATAGGTCTAAAACCTAAAGCAACCATTAAAGGTGCCGTAACCATTGCTGGTGTACCAAAACCTGAAGCACCTTCAATAAGTGAACCAAATAAGAAAGCGACAATAATTACTTGGACACGCATATCTGGTGAAATTTTTTTGAATCCTGCATTTATACGGTTTACGGCACCTGTCTGACGTAATGTATTAAGTAAAACGAGTGCCCCGAATAAAATGTAAAGTATCGTTAATGTTTTATGTGTACCTTGAAGTATTGAAGCAATAACGACATTACCTTGCATCCCCCATACAAATATCCCTAAGATTGTAACAACGATAGCGCTAATAATCATTCCTTTTAAAGCAGACATACGTAAGAGTACGAGAAATAAAAAAGGTACGATTACTGCACTGAAAGCAACTAATAACATCATTTTATATAAAACTCCCTCATAAAAATTTAATAATCATCTAGTCATATGATGTTTAAATAACTTTCATTGTAAACGTTTACAAATAAATTTTCAATCATGTATAAAAAATATATTTTTAATTTTAAAAAATTAAGTGTTATGCAAATATTCTTTCTTTAACTTTAACAGCCTATATTTATTGATTTTATTCATTTATGTCTTAAAACGAAAATAAACGAAAATAAATTTGCGTTATTAGAAAAAATATAATAATATAATGATAATATTTGAAAGCGTTTACAAAACGATAGTCACAAAAATTGGAAGAAAATATTTAAATCAATTCTAATATTAACGATTGATTTATAAGGGGTGCGTAATATGAGTGATAAATTAACTAAAATGGGCATGCCTCCAACGTTATTTTGGGGATATGTTGGTGTATTAATATTTATGATGGGGGATGGTCTGGAGTTAGCATGGATTAGTCCTTATTTACATGATCATGGTCTGTCCGTACAACAAACAGCGATTTTGACAACGTGCTATGGTGTGACGATAGCCATTGGTTCTTGGTTATCAGGTGTCTTGGTAGAAATTATTGGTCCAAGAAAAGTAATGCTGTTAGGGACTGGGTTATATATCATAGGTCATGCAATATTCGTTGGTTTGGCAATTCCAACGATGAATTACAATATCATGATTCCTTCTTATGCAATAAGAGGTTTTGGCTATCCGTTATTTGCTTATTCTTTTTTGGTTTGGGTTGCTTATCGCTCTCCGCAAAAACGTTTAGGAGCTGCAGTAGGATGGTTTTGGTTTGTGTTTACAGGAGGGCTTAGTGTTCTAGGATCATTTTATTCTTCATTTGCGATTCAGTTATTTGGACATTTCTTTACATTATGGACTGCGATCATTTGGGTGTTAATAGGAACATTTTTAGCAGTGTTTGTAAATAGAGATCAGTTTATTATTGAAGAAAAAGGCCACGGCTTTAAAGAACACTTTAGTGAGGTGCTTGCAGGTTTAACGATACTAAAAAGAGAACCGCGTGTTGCAGTGGCATGTGTTGTTAGAGTCATTAACCAAGCAGCGCAGTATGCTTTTCCATTATTCTTGCCGATTTATTTAGCTTCCAAAGGTATTGCAACTACAACTTGGTTAAATATTTGGGGGACAATTTTTATTGCTAATATTATTTTCAATCTAATTTTTGGTGCGTTGAGTGATAAAATTGGCTGGAAAAATACAATTTCCTATATTGGTGGTGTGGGATGCGCGATATTTACGTTAGGGTTGTATTTTGTCCCTGAATTATTTACAGGTAATGTCTTTATTGTCGGTGCTGTAGGATTTTTATGGGGAATGTGTTTAGCAGGCTTTGTCCCTATTTCTGCGCTTGTTCCTTCATTAGTTCATGATGGAGATAAAGGGCCTGCAATGGCAATTTTAAATTTAGGAGCTGGACTTTGTGTATTTGCAGGACCAGGATTAGTGGCATTGTTTTATGACAGTATTGGTGTGAAAGGCATGATGTACTTAATTTTTGGATTATATGTTGCTAGTGCAATCATGACACGTTTTTTAAAAACCCCAGAAGAAAGAGAACGTAGGAAAACTGAAAATTTTGCATCATAGCGTAAATAATCTATATAGAAGCTATGAAAAAGTAAGTACTTGGTTTAGTGCATGATATACCTAATAGTATGAATTTGAAATTAGTAAATAATAAAAAACGGGCATACAGTTTCAAAATGATGGATTTTGATATTGTATGCCTATTTTTATTCATTTTTAAAGGATGATTATGCAATGATTTTGAGATGATGTGGGATAAAGGGAATTATTTTTCTTGGAAACCACCAGAAACAAAATGAGCAGCAATTTGCTTAATAGTGGCAAATAGTAAATCTAACATATATATTCACCTCCAATGAGCTAGCGATTACATCATTAATTTACTATATATCATTAAAATATAGTGTAAGAAAGCACAACTTAGTTAAATGATTGCCACGTTGTTTATTGTCAGAAATTTTGCTTGCTTAACCGTTGCAAATAAGGTCGTGATTGTATATAAATATGTTTTCAAAGTAGCTTACACGTTGTTGATTTTATAAAATATTTAAAAATATACAAAAAAAGGTATATTTATACTTGAAAATAACTCTATTTAAGTTTAATATGTATATAAATCTTATAAAAATATTGGAGTGATGAAATTGGGGCGTACACAACAGATTTAAAAAAACTAGCATTGTTAAAAGGTAAGAGCTTTTTGAAAACGAGTGACTTTACTGCAGATGAACTAGTAACATTGATTGACTTTACCGGAGAATTAAAAGAAAAGAAAAAGCGTGGTATTCCACACCCTTATCTTAAAGGTAAGAATATTGCTTTATTATTTGAAAAACCATCTACAAGAACACGTTCAGCATTTAGCGTAGCAGCTAATGATTTAGGTGCATTTCCAGATTATTTTGGTCAAGGTGAAATTCACTTAGGTGTCAAAGAATCAACAGAGGATACGGCAAAAGTATTAGGTAGTATGTATGATGGTATTGAATTTAGAGGTTTTTATCAAAAAGATGTAGAAAGTATAGCGCAACATGCCAAAGTTCCAGTATGGAATGGTTTAACAAACGAATGGCATCCTACTCAAATGATTGCAGACTTTTATACATTAAAAGAACACCTAGGTACATTACAAGGTAAGACACTGACTTATGTCGGTGATGCAAGAAATAATGTGGCGCATGATTTATTAGTTACCGGTGCAATATTAGGTATGAATATCCATATTGCAGCCCCTCAATCGCTACAGCCTGAGCAAGATATTCAGCAACTCGCTAAAAATTATGCAACACAATCTCATAGTAATATTTTAATTACTGATAATATTCAACAAGCAGTTTATAAAACAGATGCAATATATACAGATGTTTGGTTTTCAATGGGAGAAGATGAATCAGTTCAAACACAGCGTATTGAAAAATTACTTCCATATCAAATTAATGAAGCTATGCTTGTCAATACAATGAATCCGGATGTTATTGTATTACATTGTTTGCCAGCTTTTCATGATGTGCATACAAAAGTGGGACAACAAATTTATAAGACCCATGGATTAACTGAAATGGAGATAACAGATGATGTATTTAAAGGTGAACATGCTGTTATATTTGAACAAGCGGAAAATAGATTACATTCAATCAAAGCAATTATGGCTGGAACATTAGGAGATATTTTTTAGCGTCATATCATAATTGAATAAATATAGAACTTCACAAAGTAAAGTGACTTTGTGAGGTTTTTTGTATTTAAAATAAAAATAGTTATCTATTTTATGAAAAAGTTTTTCATAATGGTAATTTATATTGATTAATATTTTCTTTGATTGTATATTTATGGTAATTAGGAGGTTGATGACTATGAGTAAGTTGTTTGAAAAGGCGCAACAATTTGGTAAATCATTTATGTTGCCTATCGCTATATTACCAGCAGCTGGATTATTGTTGGGAATCGGTGGCGCATTAAGTAATCCGAATACAATTAAAGCATATCCTGTGTTGGATATTACTTTATTACAGAATATATTTGTCCTTATGTCATCTGCAGGTAATATTGTATTTCAAAATTTACCAGTAATTTTTGCTATAGGTGTTGCTATAGGATTAGCTAGAAGTGATAAAGGTACTGCAGGATTAGCAGCAATGCTAGGATTCCTGATTATGAACGCTTCGATGAATGGGTTGTTGATCATTACAGATACGTTAGCAAAAGGCAATTTGGCAGAAGAAGGACAAAGTATGGTTCTTGGAATTCAAACAGTAGAAACGGGCGTGTTTGGGGGAATTATAACAGGTGTTATGACAGCGCTCTTACATAATAAATATCACAAGATATCACTTCCGTCGTATTTAGGATTCTTTGGAGGATCTCGTTTTGTGCCAATTATTACAGCAATCTCTGCAATCATACTCGGGGTTATCATGTTCTTTGTTTGGCCTACAGTGCAAGGATGGATATTTGGCGTTGGAGGTATCGTAGATAAAACGGGTGTCATTGGTACTTTTTTCTTTGGATTTATATTAAGACTGTTGGGACCATTTGGTTTACATCACATTTTCTATTTACCGTTTTGGCAAACTGCATTAGGTGGCTCATTAGAAGTCAAAGGTCATCTTGTTCAAGGTACTCAAAATATTTTCTTTGCTCAACTAGGTGATCCAGATGTAACGAAATACTATTCAGGTGTTTCGCGTTATATGTCAGGGCGATTTATTACAATGATGTTTGGCCTATGTGGTGCAGCTTTAGCAATTTATCATACTGCTAAACCGCAACATAAAAAAGTCGTTGGCGGTTTAATGTTATCGGCTGCTTTAACTTCATTTTTAACAGGTATTACAGAACCGCTAGAGTTCAGCTTTTTATTTGTTGCACCTGTTTTATATGTGATACATGCATTTTTAGATGGTTTAGCTTTTATGATGGCGGACATTTTTAATATTACGATAGGTCAAACATTCAGTGGTGGATTTATAGACTTTTTATTATTCGGCGTTTTGCAAGGTAATGCTAAGACGAATTTTTTATGGGTGATACCAATTGGCATCCTTTGGTTTATTTTATATTATGTTATTTTTAGATTTTTAATTAACAAATTCAATTTTAAAACACCTGGTAGAGAAGCGGAAGCAACTACAGAAACCGTTGAAACGACAGAACGGGCTAAAACAATCATCAAGGGTTTAGGCGGTAAAGAAAATATAGATATTGTCGATTGTTGTGCTACAAGACTAAGAGTGACGTTAAAGTCGGATGAACCTGTCAATAAACAAGTGCTTAATTCTACCGAAGCTAGAGGTATTATTCAGAAAGGTAATGGTGTACAAATTGTTTATGGGCCACATGTTACAACGATAAAAAATGAAGTAGAAGAATTGCTAGAAAGCGAGCAAGTGTAATTTATAAAATATTCAATTTATCATTAAACAAAAGTAATATGTAGAAAGTGATTGGTGAGTATATGTATATTTTGAATTTGGAGAATCGACAACTTGCAAGTCAATATGTTGCGATTGAACTGTTAAAACAAATGAAATTAAAACCGGATTCAGTATTGGGGCTTGCTACAGGAAATACTATGACAGATGTTTACAAGTATTTAAAAATATTAATCAATAATAATAATTTGCAACTAGATCAAATAGTGACATTTAATTTGGATGAATATGTGGGTTTAAGCGCAGACAATGATCAAAGTTATCATGCATATATGTACCAACAGTTATTTAAACATCATCAAACGTGGCATAAAGAAAATATATTTATACCACAAGGAGATACCGATAATTTAGAACAAGAATGCTTAATGTATGAACAATATTTAAAAGATAAAAGCCCTGCAGATATACAAATTTTAGGTATAGGTGAAAACGGCCATATAGGATTTAATGAGCCTGGTTCGTCGTTTGAAAGTGTCACAAGAGTTGTAGATTTATCTTCTTCAACGATTAATGCAAATAGTCGTTATTTTGATTCAATAGAAGATGTTCCTAAGCAAGCAATTTCTATGGGACTGGCATCCATTATGCGTGCGAAACGTATTATTTTGTTAGCGATGGGCAGAAATAAAAAAGAAGCCATTTCACAATTAATAGAGGGGGATATATCTGAAGCATTACCAGCATCTATATTACATCAACATCCTCATGTTGATGTAATTGTAGATAATGAAGTATTCGAAGCTTTAGATCAAGATCAAGTTCAGCGATTAGAAAGGCATTTGTCATAAAGATATTTGAATACGTTGTGTTTTGGCGAGACGCTTGAGGTAACAGGGCAAGCTGAAGACTATAGACTGAAACTGTCCCTTAAGAAAGAGAGCCAACAATACGAAGTATTGAATAAAAAAAGAAGCACTCAGATGAATTGAATTAAATCATCTGAGTGCTATTTTTCTAGGATTTATGTCTCAGACTCATCATTTCTGTCGTTATAAAAATAATATAAAACTTTATCACTGAATGACAACTAGGAAACATTAATTGTAAAAATTAAGTATTGTAATAACACTTAGGTATAAAAAACTACAAATTAAGAAATATTTACAACAATATTAATATTTTTTATTATAATTTAGTTAAAGGTAATCAACCTTTAACAAATAATATATCGAGGAATGAGGTGTGTTAAATGTCTGATTTCGTAAACGCAATCAGTGAAGCTGTAAAAGCAGGTTTAAGTGCTGACTGGGTGACAATGGGAACTAGCATTGCGGACGCATTAGCTAAAGGCGCTGACTTCATCTTAGGTTTTTTTAACTAATAAATATTGAAAGAGGCTGAGACAAATTGAATTGTCTCAGCCTTTTATTATTTAATTACTGGAATGGACGACGAAATCATTTTAAGTGAATTTGATTTCAGTACATACTCTTTTTAAAATACTATAATACTAAACCAACTATTGATGCTGAAATAATTGAAGCAAGTGTAGAACCTAGCAGCAAGCGTAGGGCAAACGAAGCCACCTTATTACCTTGTGCATCACTAAATCCTTTGATAGCACCAACGATAATGCCTACAGTACCAAAATTAGCAAAACTAACAAGATAGACAGAAATGATACCTTGTGTACGTTGTGTTAAATCTCCAGCTAATTTTTGGAAGTCTAACATAGCAACAAATTCATTAGTGATTAATTTAGTTGCCATCAGTGATCCAGCTTGAACTGCTTCGTTCCAAGGTACACCTATAATAAAAGCAATCGGTGTAAAAATAAAGCCGATTAATTGTTTGAAATCTAAACCAACAAAATTAAATAACACTGTGACTGCTTCCATCAAAGAGATAAATGCAAGTAACATAATGGCGACACTTACGGCAATTTTAAAACCATCCGTAGCACTATCACCAATCATTTGGAAAAATGGAACCTTTTTCGGCTTTGTTTCATCACTATTTGAATTGCTTTTAACTGTGGATGAGTTGGAAATCTCAACATCACTATCATCTGATTGATATGGATTGATGACACTTGCGATAATTAATGCACTGAAAATATTGAGCATAACGGCAGTAACAACATATTTAGGTTCAATCATTTGCATATATGAACCTAACATAGCCATACTGACTGCACTCATACCAGAAGTGGTAATTGTATATAGTTTCTCTTTAGATAATTTAGGAATCATTTCTTTAATAGTTAAATAAACTTCTGGCTGTCCTAACATCGACGTTGAGATTGCAAAGTAACTTTCGAGACGGCCCATACGTGTGATTTTATTGATAATAATACCAACATATTTAATGATAAACGGAAGAATTTTAAAATAGTTTAATACACCGATTAGTACTGAAATAAATACTAAAGGTAGTAACACTGTAATAAAGAAAGTTGAAGCACCTTTGTTTTGTAAACCGCCGAAGACAAACTCGATACCAGCTTTACTAATATTGATTAATTCTTCAAAAAATGAACCTAGTGTTGTTAATATCGTTAAACCAATAGTCGTATTCATCATGAATAATACAATGACGATTTGAACGATTAACATAATTACTGTTTTTTTGAAATCAATCGCCTTTCTGTTATAGCTAAATAAAAAAGCGATGAATAACGCAAAAAGTATACCAGTAATGGCAAATATGATTGACATAAGTATCACCTACAATTTATTGAAAGCAACTGCAATTTTAGCTCCAAGTACCGCATTGTTTTCAACTAGTTTGATATTTGTATTTAAACTCTTGCCTTCAGACTTTTCGACAATTTTACTGAGTAAAAATGGCGTAGAATCTTTACCACTAATACCTTGCGTTTCTGCTTCTTTAACTGCTTCTTCAATAATGCCGTCAATATATGATTTTGGTAGTTCATTTTCTTTCTGAACTGGATTAGCGATGACAATACCGCCTTCAATATTTAAATCATTTTTAATTTTACAAATATGTGCGATGTTGTCTGGGTTTTCAGAAGAACTGTTTAATTTAATACCACTTTGTCTTGTGAAGAACGCTGGTAATTCATCTGTTTGGTAACCAATTACTGGTACACCTTTTGTTTCAAGATATTCCATTGTTTTTGGTAAATCTAGAATAGATTTAGCACCTGCACATATTACTGTTACATTTGTTTTACCTAATTCTTCTAAGTCTGCTGAGATATCCATAGTGTTTTCAACGCCCCTATGTACACCACCAATACCACCAGTTACAAAGAATTGAATTTCTGCTAATTCTGCACTCATCATTGTTGATGCAACAGTAGTTGCGCCAATCTGTTTAGTAGCGAGTACTTCTGCAAAATCACGACGTGAAACTTTTGCGACATTATCACTTTTAGCAAGTAATTCTAGTTCATCATTTTCCAGTCCAATTTTAATCTTTCCATCAATTAATGCAATTGTTGCTGGAATAGCGCCATATTCACGTATGATATTTTCAACAGTCGTAGCCATTTCTACATTTTGCGGGTATGGCATACCATGTGAAATAATTGTTGATTCTAAGGCTACGATGGGCTTCTTGTCTGCTTTAGCTTGTGCTACTTCTGTGGAAAATTCAATATATTGCTTCATTTTTATAGTCCTCCAAATCTCTAAATAATTGTTTTTTATCTAAGTTTTGCCTCACTGTATATTCTGTTTCAATTGTTTTACGAGAATTAATCATGCCTGCTGTCAGTATGCTTTCGGTATCTAGGTCATTTAACCAACTGAAAATGACTGCACTAGAGAAAGCGTCACCAGCACCTGTTACGTCAACGACATGCTCAGAAGGTATGACAGGTTTAATTACTTCTTCGTCATTATTTCTAAAAATAAGTTCTTTTACACCGTTTGTAATAACGACATTTGAAACACCCAACTGATTCCATTTCTGTGCAGCTTTACGCAAATCATCAGTGTCTTGTATGTTCGTATTTAAATAAGTTTCTGTTTCATCTCTATTGATAATGAGCCAATCGATAGCATGTAACGAATCAGGCATGTTTTTCATTTTTGGGGATGAAACTGGAATCACTATTAATTTAATACTATGTTTTTCTGAATAGGCACATAAAAAATCCATTGCACTTTTTGAAATATTGAGGTCTGCGATGATACATTTTGCTTTTATTAATAAGTGTGTACGCTTAATTAAAAATTCTGGAGTGATATAATCATAGACCTCCATATCTGCTAAGCCATATTCCATATTACCGTCGCTATTGATTAATGCAGTATAGGAACCAGTGTTTGCATTTTCAATTTGTTGAACGTGGTCTAAATTCATGAATGGGGTTGATAATTTGTGAATCATATCCCACTCACTATCATTGCCACTCACAGATAAAAATGCGACTGTTTCTCCCATACGGCCTAGATTCTCAGCAATGTTGCGCGCAACACCACCTATAGATCTCGTTGAGGTAACAGGATTAGACGTTTCTAATTGTAAGTCGCTATGAACATAAAATTTTCTGTCTAAGTTCGCAGCGCCAATGCACACAATTGGATAATCTTCATTTAAAACATATGCTTTTCCTAAAACATATTCTTTACGAATAAGTCCGGATATAATATTTGCAACTGCTGGCCTAGATAATCCAATGGACTGTGCTAATTCTTGTTGTGAAATGAATGGATTTTCCTGAATACGATTTAAAACTGCTTGTTCATTTTTATTCATATGGCAACCTCCTTTATGCAAAATTAAACTTAAGTTTACAAATTAAACATTTGTTTAAGTTGATAAGATAATAGCATGAATATTCTGAATTGTATGCGCTTACATATAATAGTTCGTAAAATTGTAATATCTATATAACTGCGAAATATCAATTTGAATATGCTACATATTGCTGGAAATCAGGAGTTTTATGGCTTTTTATAATTCGTGTAATTTATTAAATTAGTTTGAATGAAAATTTTTTTCAATTAATAATCGAACTTCAATAATTTTATGTTTGAATTGTGGAAAGTATATTTTCAAACGTTAATAAAGTTAAATAGAAATGAGGGTGTTTATAAAAAGATATATATTTAATAGTTTTATAACTAATAAAAAGCTAGGGAAACGAGAGATTAAGGTAACAGATAGACATGTCAGACAGTAGGTGAACATAAATAAAAAACTGTCGACAAGGTGAGACCTTAGTCGACAGTTTTTATTTTGAGAATATCATCTATATTTTATAATTTTTGAAAACATATATTAATTTTACATGCTAACTTTCAGCGTTATCATTATTTGCTTCTTCATCTTTATTAAACAAAGAAGAAAATTTAGATTTTATATCATCTAGCTTACTATTTACTTTTTCCAATTCTTCTTGCATTTTATCAGTATTACCATTATCTTTTTCGGTTTTTGCCTGTTTTAAATCATCTATCGTAGTTTGATATTTATCAGCTAAATGATTTGTTTTATTAGAATCAGCTTCTTGTTTTAAACTATCAATCTTATCTTGTAATGCTTGTAATTTAGAATCTGTTGCTTCATTAGAGTTTGAAATATCTGTTTTTAATGATTGTATATCATCTTTAACTTGATTGTTCTGACGTTCGAAATTGACATTATCGCCTTGAGTATCATTCGATTGATTTTGATTGGCGGTGGATTGTTCACTTGATTCATTTGCAGTTTGTTGATCATCATTGCCACCATTCATAAAAGTACTAACTGCAAAGATGACAATGATAACTAATAAAACCACCATACCTAAACCTAGCCAAAATTGTTTGCGTTTTGATTTTTTATTTTCTTCTAATAACTGCAACTCACGTTCGCGATCTCGCTGATTGTAGCTTGTTTCTGACTTGTAATCATTGTAATTATTGTCATTATAAGATTCGCTATTTTTTTCAGTACGACGATAGGGATTGTATAAGATCGTTCCGAAGGTATCTTGTTGTTGCTGGTCATTCACAGTATGAATATTTAAATCCGTATTAACGTTCCCATATTTGTCTAACGCAATAATTTTTCCATCATCTTCAATTTTTAAAATTTTAGGATAATCATTGAAAGAGTTATTATTAGCCATTTTTTCACCTTCAAATATATTTAGATATTAATTGCTTACTTTTAAATTACCCAACTCTAGTAGTATAAACATTGCTTGTTTTAATAGTCTTTCATATATATTACTTAATTTTTTAAAATATAACATCATCATTTAGACTGAGGTGATGCATTTGGTGATATTTTGTTTTACTTTAACAAAGATATAAATTAAGGAGTGGGACAGAAATCTTTTTAATAAAATTAGATTTCAATCCCACTCCTTTAAATAGTGTGTTTAAGTAATTATGCAATGTAATGGCCACGTTTCAAGTAACAAGTTGGATTACTATTTGTGGTTTGTTAATATCCTGAATCGACTTCTTCACCGTCTTCGTCATATTCAGTAACGTAACCATCCTCATCAATTTTATAAGAACCTGCTAACTCTCCGTCTTTATCTGTGAAGGAGAATCCCCAACCGTCTCCAGTTTTTTCGGGTTCTTTATAAGTATAATTATCTGTATCCAAAGTACTCCCTTCATAAGATTCAACTTTATCAATAACATTATCACGTGTTACTTTTTCATCAGAATTGGAAGTACTATCATCGTCGTCATCAGAATCTGCTTCTTTTTCAATCATTTTATCTTCATAATCGCTTATTGCATCATCGTCAAATGTTAAAGCTACGTCAATTTCATCTTCATCATCATTTGGACTTGAAACATTTTCTACACTAGATTTGAATTGTTTACCCTCAACTTCAGTGGTAGCATAAACTTCGACTTTTTCATCAGGTGCATAAGGGCCGTAAGTGACAGATTCATATTCATCAAAATCTGATTGTTCATTACCATTTATATAAAGTTTAAGTGAATCGGAATCTGCAAAAGATGAATCAATACTAACTGTAAAACGTTTTTGTTTGAATTGCAGATCTGCACTATTACTTTCTGACATATCGATATGAATGACACCATCGAATTTTTTGTTATCAACCTTTTGCGTTGCTTTTAAGTCATATATGCCGATTGGAAAATCATCAAGTGTTTTCGTCTTACCTTGTTTTAATTTAACTTGTGTTGTTTTGTCATTAAGTTTGTAAGATAGTGTCGTGTCTTCTTCTGAAGTAATAGAAACAGGTTCCTCATTAACATTAAAAATGTAATTTTTAAATATGCCCCATTTTTTTCCATCTTCGGTAATATTGATTAGAGAAGTATCGCCAACAGTGACAGTTTGTTCGTTTAATTTGTCTTCTTTGATATTTTTTGCACTACTTTGTAGTTCATCAGCAACACGATCTACGCTATCGGTTTCGTCAATATATTTATAAATAGCCTTAGCTTCATCTTTAGAAATAGCTTCACCATTTGATTTTAAATGGCTAGCTAGACGATCTGTATCTTTGTTTTTTAAATCTTTAGCAATGGTTTCTGCTTGTTTTGTAGGTGATAGTTGCGCGTCTATTATTTTATAAGCCACAAACAAAGCGATAATAATGACTAATATCACTGCAATAATAATAAATAGAGGCCATTTTGATTTATGGTTAGGTGATTGATTAGTTGCTCTTTGTTGAATAGGCGTCCCACATTGGGTACAAACGCGTTGACCAGGTTTAATTTCAGCACCACAATTACTACAATACTTCATTTGAAACATCCTCCTTAATAACCTGTATTAAAAAATGAACTTAAATCACTTAATGTATTAGAAACAGTACTTTCCACTATAATACGTAAAATGATTCCCAAAATGATGATATAGATGAATATAGAATAAATGACTGGCATACGTATAAGTTGGTTGTGACTATATTTCGTAATTAAATATATTGGTGCAATTAAAGTGAATAATATAGCAATAATGATAAGGAATATTGCAAAACTTGGAACATGAATTGCTAAAAATAGTAAACCAAGTAAAAGTGTAATGACAGATAGGGTGTTAACTAAAACGAAATCTGAAAATACTTTATGTAACGTCGAATTAATATTTAATATTTTGATTAGTGCATAAGTGATTCCAAATAGTACTGCAATTGCAATTAATAAGAAAAGTGAAATGTTAAACACAACACTTGCTTTACTTGACATGAAATATGCTACTTCTGCAGGTATCAGTATTGTTAGTAATATGATGGATAAAAGTAATCCCGCTACAATTATACTGAAAAGTGTTTTGTAAGAAAAAAAGTGGGGACTCACAAGTTCTTTATCCGGATGTCTAAAAGCAGTTGAAAAGAACGTTTTAGCTTCATTGAAAATGTCTGAAGAATGCTTTGAAAACTGCTCGGTTTTAGGATTAGACTGTGTTGAATATTGTGTTGATGTTTGTGTTGCATTAGATTGCGTTGAATCTAGTTCAGATGTGTAGTTCGGTTTGTTTTTAGTTTCGTTCGTTGTATTCGTTTGATGAGATAATTTTGTACCACACTCTCCACAAAATAAATCTGATGCTTCAATAGGATTTCCACATTTTGGACACTGCATAAAGCTTCCCCCTTGTAATATGTATATTAAAATATAATATCACATTTATATTTACTACTCACTACTGTTTTGAAAATTAACTAAATTAAAATTCAAAAGATTGTAAATGTATATAGAAGTAGTTTTTTATTTAAAAAAGAATAATAATAAGTAGAGGGTGTGTATAATGAAATGTAGAGTAATCCTGTGTAGTTATTACGAAGGAAAAGAACATCATTATTATATAATGTAGTTATAATAAATAAAATGGCAACTAAAGTATATATTAAGGAGTGGAATCCAAATGGTTAAGCGATTATTAAGTAACAATGCTTCAGAACTACTAGCAATGACAGGTGAAGAATTGAAACAGAGTATTAAAGCTAGTGCTGGACGGGTGGTTTTATCTGAAAATATAGTAACAGAAACGCCTGTCGTGCCAGATATTACCAATGCTGAAATAGCGCGTGCGTTTGGTGCCGATTTGATTTTACTAAATGGCTTTGATGCGTTTCATCCAAAAGTGAAAAATATAGAAGAACATGAACAGGTTATAGAAACATTAAAACAATTCGTTGGTAGACCCATTGGCGTGAACTTAGAACCTGTTGATGACGGAACAAATATGTATGATCAACACTTAGAAATTGCAGAAGGACGTCAAGCAAGTCCTGAAACGGTTCAAGTACTTGAAGCATTAGGGGTGAACTTTATATGTATGACAGGAAACCCTGCAACTGGCGTATCTAATAAGAAAATAGTTGAAGCAATACAAAATACAAGAAATCATTTTTCTGGTTTGATTATCGCTGGAAAAATGCATAGTTCAGGTGTAGATGAACCTGTGATTACAAGAGAATATGTAAGGGAATTTCTTGAAGCGGGTGCTGATATTATACTAGTACCTGCAGTGGGTACAGTGCCAGGTTTCGATGAAGCGCAACTTAAAGACATTGTCAAAGAAGTTCATCGTGAAGGGGGACTTGTCATGTCAGCAATTGGTACGAGTCAAGAAAGCGCTGATCCAAGTACTATTAGAGATTTTGCCATTCGAAATAAAATATGTGGTGTGGATATTCAACATATTGGTGATGGTAGTTTCTGTGGTTTAGCACCTGTGGAAAATATATTTGAATTAAGTAAAGCATTGCGTGGAGAAAGACACACGTTGTCAATGATTGCGCGTTCTATTAATCGCTAATAAAATTACAATATATAAATTCTAGTTTTCAAATATTAATTGGTTTATTTTAGATTGTTAAATATACCCAAAAGTATTTTATTTGTGGTTAGAACGGTTAAACAGTAATAACTCATTTGAAGTAACTACTTATAAGTTATTGGACATCAAAAAATGAAGATATAGAGGAGAGAATGCAACACATTAACGTTGGATTCTCTTTTTTTATATTTAATCGATATTTTTTATATAAAATGTTTATTCAATAAATTATAATTTGAAAAAGTGATCGTTTATATTAGATGTGCAACTTTTCGGATTATGAGACGAAAGAGATTACACATCTAAAAGTACGAGTAAGCGGTTACAATAAATATGTAAGGAGGTTGCTCATGTGTTAAGCAAGAGACAGCATCATATATTAACATTCTTACTTGAACGTGAAACGTTCATAACCATTCATCATTTAGCTATCCAATTCAATGTTTCAGAAAGGACGATACAGTACGATTTAGAATATATAGAAAGTATGGCACAACGCTTGGATTTAACTATTTCTAGAAATAAAAATGCAGGTATAATGATTAAATCTAAAATGCCCTTGAATGATATTGTTCCAAAATATATGGCGACTTCAATACATTATTCTAAAGAAGAAAGAATACGTTATATCATATTAAAGTTGTTTGAATCTAATACGCCAACATCTTCTAAAACGTTGGCCGATATGGTATCCGTTACACGTAGAACAATCGTTGAAGATCTAAAAAATGTACAAACTTGGTTATCTTCTTATGATTTAAAGTTAGAATATATTAAAAATAAAGGATTTATCATACAAGGTGAGGAAACAAATTACCGCAAAGCATATGCGACACGTGTCCATGAATATTTTCAAAATCATACACATCAAATAGGGCACAAGCTATTTTCGAACAAAGCTTTAGAAACGATTCGATTGACGGTAGTGTCGGTATTATTTGAAGCGGATTATCAGTTAGTACAAAGTGCGATTGATGGATTAATTTATCATATTTTAATTGCAATACATCGAACTAAAGAAAAATTTGTTTTTGAAATACCTGAAATGGAATATAACAAATTGGCAGAAACGGACCATTTTCGTGTGGCATTACTCATAAAAGCATCTTTGGAAGAAAAGCTAGATATACAATTCCCTAAAAGTGAAGCAGGTTTTATTACCTTACATTTGTTAGGTGCTAAAACTTCAGAGATGAATCAAAAGCACGAAACAATCGATGACTTAGAAATTCTAACCGAACAATTGATAGAACGTATGAGTGGTGACTTAGGTATAGATTTAATTAACGATACTAAATTATTAAATGGTTTAATTGTTCATCTGAGACCAGCTATTCACCGATTAAAATTTGATATGACACATAACAATCCTCTAGCAGAAGAAATCTTACAACAATATCATCACATCGTAGAAAGATTACGCAATCATATTTGGGGCGTTGAAGAGAATTATCATATTTGCTTTAACAAAGATGAGCTTGCATACATTACGTTACACTTTGCTTCAGCGATTGAACGTATTTCTGCAATTACTACAAATGCTATAAAAGTAGTGCTACTTTGCGGTTCTGGTATTGGTACTTCACAATTATTGAGAAGTAGAATGCGCCATATTTATCCTGAACTTGAAATTGTAGATGCTTATTCAATCTACGAAATTGACGAAACATTATTAAAACATGAAGGCGTTGACTATATCATATCAACAGTACCATTTGAACATGCGTCGATACCTATACTTAATGTTTCGCCATTTTTAGATAAAAATGATCGACAACAAATTAACACAATCATCAATAATTCAAGAGAACAATATGTGCATGATATCAAAGGTTTAGGGCCTACTTTGAAAGAAGTCTTACCAGAAAATAGAATTTTAACACAACAACCTTCACTTTATAGAAATGATGCCATTAAGCAAAGTATTGAAACTTTGGTTGATGCTCAAATTGTTGATTGTATTTATGCCGATGAAATTATTGAACAATTAGATGCATTTGGACCTTATATGGTTATAAGTCCACATATTGCTTTAATTCATGCGCAACCAACGCACGTTAAAGGGACAGTAGGTTTTAGTATTACACACTATCAAAAAGGTATTTATTTTGGGCATGAACAATATGATCCTGTTTATATCATTGTTACATTAGCAACCGCTCAACCACAAATTCATTTAAATGCCCTGAGACAACTTAGTGAGCTGATTATGGATGACAAAACTAGAAAGATATTACTTTCAGGAAATATTGAAGCAATTATGCACTGTATAAATGAAGTGAGTCAACGATAAGGAGGGAAAAAATGACTTTAGAAATTTTATCATCAGATAAAGTGCAAGTACTTGAACAAGTTGAAAGTTGGCGTGAGGCAATTAATATAGCTGCAAGTCCTTTACAAGAACAAGGTTATTTTCAACAAGCGTATATTGATGACATGATTCATAGTGTAGAAAAATTAGGACCATATATAGTTATTGCTCCAGAAATAGCAATTGCACATGCTCGACCGAATAATAATGTGAAAAAGATAGGTTTGAGTTTGTTAAAGCTAAATCAACATATTAACTTTTCAGAAGAGGGGCACTATGCTTCATTGGTTTTTGTATTAAGTGCTATTGACAATGAAGGACACTTAGAAGTATTGAGAAATTTAGCTAGGACATTAGGCAATCAACAGACAGTGAATAATTTATTGAATGCACAAACATCAAGTGAAATTATAAATATATTTAAAGGAGAATGATGACAATGAAAATTTTAGTAGTATGTGGGCACGGATTAGGAAGCAGTTTTATGGTTGAAATGAATGCACAAGAAGCACTGAAAAATTTAAATGCACCATCAGATATAAAAGTTGAACATAGTGATGTTATGAGTGCGAGTCCTGATATGGCAGACTTATTTATTTGTGGGAGAGATTTAGAAGAAAACACAAAAAAATTAGGTGATGTCATTGTATTAGATAATATATTAGATAAAGAAGAATTACAGCAAAAACTAGATGAAAAATTAAAAGATTTAAATATACTTTAATCATTAATAAGGAGGTAAGATTATGAAGCCAATTCTTGATTTTATCGTCGATATTTTAAGTCAACCTGCGATATTAGTTGCTTTAATTGCATTTATTGGATTAATTGTCCAGAAAAAGTCGGCAACTGATATCACATCAGGTACGATAAAGACGATTCTAGGATTTTTAGTTTTAAGTGCGGGTGCTAATGTAGTAACACAATCATTAGAACCATTTGGCAAGATTTTCCAACATGCATTTGGTGTGCAGGGTGTTGTGCCTAATAATGAAGCGATTATATCAATCGCTTTGGAACAATATGGTACGACTGCAGCATTAATCATGGTGTTTGGGATGATTGTGAATATCATTATTGCGCGCATTACTAACTTGAAATATATTTTCTTAACTGGTCATCATACATTTTATATGGCCGCATTTTTAGCAATATTATTGTCAGTTGGTCATGTGACAGGTACATTAACGGTGATTATTGGAGCGGTTATTTTAGGTTTAATTATGGCAATACTACCTGCACTAGCACAGCCTACAATGAAAAAAATAACTGGAAATGACCAAGTTGCTTTGGGTCATTTTGGTACATTGAGTTATTGGGCTGCTGGAGAAATAGGTAAATTATTTAAAAGTAAATCAAAATCGACTGAAGATATCAATTTTCCTAAGGGGTTAAGCTTTTTAAGAGAAAGTACGATTAGTATTTCTTTAACAATGACATTGCTTTACTTTGTAGCATCATTGTTTGCTACACCTACTTTCGTGCACTCAGAAATCAGCGATGGACAAAACTTCATTGTGTTTTCACTTATTCAAGGTGTTACGTTTGCAGCTGGTGTGTTCATTATCTTAACGGGTGTTCGCTTAATTCTTGCAGAAATCGTACCTGCATTTAAAGGTATATCTGAAAAGTTAGTTCCAAATACGAAACCTGCGTTAGACTGTCCGATAGTCTTCCCTTATGCACAAAACGCTGTGTTAATTGGCTTCTTTGTCAGCTTTATTGTAGGTGTGATTGGGATGTTCATCTTATTCTTATTTGGTGGTGTCGTGATACTTCCAGGTGTGGTGGCACACTTCTTCTTAGGTGCTACAGCAGGCGTCTTTGGTAACGCACGCGGAGGTATTAGAGGTGCGATTGCTGGATCTGCATTAAATGGATTATTAATCACGTTCTTACCATTATTATTCTTGCCATTCTTAGGTGAATTAGGCGGTGCTGCTACTACGTTCTCAGACACAGATTTCTTAGTAGTGGGTGTCGTGCTTGGTAATGTAGCGAAATATATGGGCATCATTGGCATTGTTGGTTTAATTGTTGTTGTCGGTGTGGTGTCAATTTTACTACAAAAACGTGCGAATCAAAAAGCGATGAAAGAACAGTAATCATAAAAAAACCTAGGCTATGCAAAATCATAGACCTAGGTTTTTTGTATTGTCTTATTCTTTATAATAAACAAGTTGAGTTGTCGTAGCTAATAATTCTCCATCAGAACTCCAAATTTCGCCAGTTTGGTCATAGAAACCATCATTAAAATTAAGTGCGCGCGTATGTCCTAATACGTGATTCTTGCTGTGCTGTGCTAATGTTGCCGTGTCTGAATGAAAGTACACAGTAAGAGAAACGGTACCTATTGGGACAACTTTTTCACGACGGACATATATTCTTGGGAAAAAAGCATCACACATTGAGGCAAGAGATAAATAATCTAACGGTCTATTTGGTTTGTCTTTCATCCATTGTAATGTAACTGAATCTGCATGATTTGATTTAGTGTAAGCTCTAGGTGCACCTTTTATTATTTTAATATCATATTGATTTACCCAGGGTGGAACTTCTGTTAATGATAAACTGTCCACATTCTCTGCGTTTGGTACTTCTGGCATGTTTAATTCGGTTGAAGACCATGTATCTCTTTTCTTTGCGGTAACTGCAGTCGCTGTAATGACTATATTATGATGTTGGCGCAGTTCGACATACCAATGTTGTGTAGAGCGATTGCTTCTTACTGGATTTGCATTTATGGTAAATGATCCATCTTTGACAGGTGCTGCGTAATTAACAGTAAATGAAACTGGGTTACCAAGACAATCGGAATGTTCTATAATTGCTCGTAATAATATTGATGCAATCACACCACCAAAAGGGCCAACCATATTGGCATAATCAGAAGAAGTATGTCCATGATAAACGCCAGTTTCTTGTGACTTTAAGTTTGTTGCGATATCAAAAGGGTGTGCGTACGTATTTAATGTCATTTGTATGCCTCCATATAATTTTTAGCTTACATTTAAGATTTTATTGAAGCATTTCTTTATAAACTTTATGATTTTGATATGAAGCATAAAGCAGTGGTGCATCTAATTGATGTTCTTCGGCTAAATTCAGCAAATAACCTTGTAAGTGATCGGCTTCAATATTTAATCCTTTTTCCATATCACGCTGCATAGATGTTTTGAAATGGTAAGATAGCTTAGAGAGTCCTTTCATATATTTATCAACAATTATTTTATCAATCGGGACTTGGTGACTTCTCATAATGGACGAGACTTCTTCATATAGTGATTTGATAAAATCAGTGCCACCTTCACTGTCACGTATTGGTCCGATTGGTGCATGCATCATTGTAGTTACACTTGATAATACTGTAATCATTAGATATTTTTGCCACATACCACGCTCAATATCTGAAGTTAAAATAAATTCAGATTTTGTATTAGCGAAAGTATCCTCTATTAATTTAGCTCTTTCACTATTTGTGCCATCTAATTCTCCAAAGAAAAGTTTATCGAAATCACTTGTTTGTATGACTTCACCAGTGGCATTTAATGAAGTTTCAATGATGCAATAACCACCCATAATTTTATTTTTACCAAAAACAGCTTGTAATTTTGGAATATGTGCAACGCCGTTTAACAGCGGAATAATCACTGTATGATCCCCAACAAATGGTTTTAAGTCATCGATTGCTTGCTCAAGATGATATGATTTTGAAGATAGTAAAATCACATCAAATGGTTCAGCATGATCTTCTCTAGTAATCAATTGTGGGGTGAAACTATAATCACCATTGTGGCTATGGATGACTAAGCCATTCCTTTCCAAATAAGATTTTCTTTTCGGCCTTACTAAAAAAGTAACATTTTTATGGTTCTCTGCTAAACGACCACCAAAGTAGCCACCAATTCCACCTGCTCCTAAGACTAAAATACGCATCTTAAACACTCCTTAATCTATGTAATGATTCATATTGTTATTTATATACCACTAAAAGTTCAAAGTTACGCATCGGAAATGAATGGAAAAATTAAGGGCAGGTTAATCGTATAATGTAATATACAATAAATTTATAATACCTAAGAACATCCATTCATATTTGAAAAGAGGGGTAACAATCTATATCAAATTGTAAGAACATTAAATTTTTGATGATCATGTAATGGATTGTCTGGAAAATTGCAAAAATAAGAGGAATTTATCTTAGTCCATTGTTTATTGTTACGCACTCTGTGGGTATATTTAATAAATGAATCATTGAGTGAAAGTGATGATTGTTATATACCAAATTTTTGAAATATAGAACAATGCACATATCATCAATTTGATATTTATAATGAACATGACTTTTAGATGTTTCATAATCTTTTCAAGGTCACGTGTATCGTCATCTTTGAAAGATATAAATCATTCAGTCAAGTAACATAAAAATAACTATAAAATGTGATTAACAAAGGTGGATTATGATGACAAAAGTATTTGTAACTGGTGCTACAGGTCTTATCGGTACAAAATTAACCAAACGTTTATTAGAAGAAGGCTATGAAGTAGCTGGATTAACAACGTCTAAAAAAGGTGAAGAAAAACTAGTTCATGCAGGTATTAAAGCATATATTGGTAATGTTTTAGAATATGAAACGATAGAAAGTAGTATTGGTGATTTCAAACCAGACATTATTATGAATGAAATTACTGATTTAAAACAAGTTGATATGTCAGCCAACACAAAAGTTAGAATAGAAGGTACAAAAAATCTTGTTGATGCAGCAATTCTGCATGGTGTTGAACATATCCAATCACAAAGCATTGCCTTCGCATATGAAAGTGGTCATGGGTTAGCAACTGAGGATACACCTTTAGATTACGAGTCTAAAGGTGATCGTAAAATCACAGTAGACGGTGTTGATGGACTAGAAAAAGAAACCGCTCGAATAAAAAATTACGTCATTTTACGTTATGGATTATTATATGGTCCAGGTACTTGGTATGGCAAAGATGGCATGATTTATAAGCAATTTATGAATAATGAAGTTTCAATCACAGAAGGGATTCAATCATTTATTCATATAGATGATGCGATTGAAACCGCGATACAGGCCTTAAACTTTGATTCGGGTATTTATAATGTAGCAGATGATGATCCTGTAAAAGGTAATGTTTGGGCTGACTGGTATGCTAACTTATTAAACGTAACACCTAATATTAATATAGAACCTGCAGCACCTTTTGAACGCGGTGTAAGCAATGAAAAGTTTAAAATGCAAGGTGGGAAATTAATATATAAAACATGGAAAGATGGAATGAATCCAATAACCTAGATTTAGATATTTTTAGAAAATGGCATAAACTAAACATTGGTATGAGATACTATTAATGTATATTTTTATTGTAAAAAGCCTTAACACTGATATGGTTAAGGCTTTTTCTATTTCTTAATTAATTACACAACATTGAATAAAACAAAGGATTAAGGTGTCAATTAGGGGGGAGCTAAAAGGTTTCATTAAAATCAAAATAATAATGTTATTTATTATCTATAAATCTGATTAATAAAACGAAAACGCCTATAATAAAAACTAGGAAAACATGTTTTGAAAAAGAAATAATTATTTCTAGCTTATATTCATTTGGAACTATAGCTTGGAAATTACTTATAACTTTTTTTATTTATAGAGATTTTTAGCGTTAATAAAGTATATTTAGAAAATAATAACGAATATTAAGGAAAGTTAATGGTTTTCATGTATTTAAATGACATCATAAAAATAAAATATTGTTTTTATTACTTAACTGGAATAGATATCGTTTTTTTCGCACAATCTTTGGCTGATACGGAAATTTTGATTTCACCTTCCTTATTTTTTGAACGAATAACTGCCAGCGCTTTGCCTTCAAATGTAGTGGTTTCGTAATCAAAAAAGTTTTCAGTACTTGTAGGATTAGCACTACCAAATCCTTGAAGTACGCCCTCTCCTTCAACATCTATAGTGACTCTTCTATCTTTTAAAGGATGGCATATTCCATTTTCATCAGTAATTGATATCATGATATATGCTAAGTCTTGAGCAGTTGGTTGTAACGTTTCACAATCAATATCTAAATTTAACATTAGGTTAACATCTGCCGATTGTAAGGTAGTGCGGCCGGTTTCTTTCCCACTTGTATATGCAATAGCTGTAATTTCACCTGGATGAAAGTGAGTGTCAAATATAGCAGTATAGTTATTTGATTCGCCAACTTGTTTTTTGCCAAGACATTGATTATTTATAAATACTTCTACTTCATCAGCATCAGAATAAATTTCAATTTTTATTGGTTGTGCTTCATAACCTGGCCAGGACCAACTTGATATGCTATCGCTCCATGACCAAGGTGTTGTATTTGCTTTTTTGCCATAATAATTAGGTTTTTGAACAGCGATGTATGGATTATTTCTTAACCCCCATACAATCTCTCTATAAAAAGATTGTGGACGACGATTTCCAATGATATCTATATCCCCACAATATGCAATGTACCATGGATATGAACCATACATATTAGAGTTGCTATTTGAAGTGTAATCTATTTTACCAATACCAGCTTCTCCAATGTAATCCCAACCAGTCCAAGTAAAATCGCCTAAAAGATAATTATGTTTTTTGACCGATTTCCAATTTGTGGCAATATCTTTAGGCATTGTTTCGGAACCAACAATTAAACGATTGGGATAGAGATCTCCATCCAACTCGTATCTACCATTCATATAATTATACCCAGCAATGTCTACACTATCGAAAGTTGCTTCAGTTGCTTGACCTACTTTTTCATGAGCAACAATTTGATTCATCATACCCATAAGACTTCCCATCACATTATTAATGTCTGCTTTATCACTAAACATAATTTCTTGCTCATTGTTGGTACTTTTTATAATTTCTTCTAAGTCATCCATAACTGTGAGCAAACCGTTAACCGAATTTATAATAAACCTACTGTCATCCAAGGAACGTGTTTTATTAGCTATTTTTTGATTCCAATAGGCGCCTATATCCGTACCGACCTCTTGGATTTCGTTTCCGATGCTATATATAATTACGGAAGGATGATTATAATCTTTATCAACCATTGATTTGATTTCAGATTCCCACCATTCATGGAAATATAATGCGTAATCATAGTCAACTTTTGCATTGTTCCATACTTCAAATGCTTCGTCTATGACAAGCATGCCGATTCGATCACAAGCATCTAACATTGCTTTAGATATAGGATTGTGTGTACTTCTTATCGCATTAAATCTTGCATTTTTTAAAATTTTGATACGGCGTTGTTCTGCTTTATCAAATGTCGCTGCACCTAGTACACCATTATCATGGTGAATACAAGCACCACGTAAATTAATCATTTTGCCATTCAATCTTAAACCGGACTTTCTGTCTAATTGAATTTTTCGAATGCCAAATTGTGAAGTTGCTTCATCGATTAATTCGTCTTCGACAAGTATTTCTCCTTTACAATGGTATAAATTTGGGGAATCTATTGACCAAAGTTTGGGTTCAGGTATATATAAGCGCTGTCTAATTGAGATGCTATCACCAGCAAAAATTGAAAAAGCTACTTTATTTGAAGTCACAATACCTCCTTTTTTGTCCTTGATTTTCGTAAGAAAGTCTCCATACTGTGTAACCAAACTTTCATTTTTGATTACTGTGTTTACTTCAATAACTGCTTGATCATCTTCAATGTCAATTGTATTGATTTTCATTCCGTCTAATTGGATATGCAAAGGGTTGCCAACTATTATTTTTACATTTCTATAAATACCGCTACCTGTATACCATCTTCCATTAGGTTCAGCACTTGTATCTACAATAACTTGAACTTCATTTTCAGTGTTAAAATTTAAATATGGTTTAATATCAATATAAAAATTGGTATACCCATATGGATGTTTACCAGCATAATCACCATTTACGTAAACTTTTGCATTCATATAAGCGCCTTCAAATTCTAATGAAACAACCTTATCTCGATATGAACTTGGAACGAAAAATGATTTACTATATTCATATTTCCCTCCTGGAAAGTAGCCTGTGTTATTTTGGTTTTTAGTATTTGGGTCTCTTTCCTCTAAAATCATTGCATCATGAGGTAATGTCACCTCACTTATAGTACGTTCATTATCATTTGTCATTTCATTAAGTAAGCTTTGTACTTTACTAAAGTACCATGTATTATTAAAATTTTGTCGTAACATTGTATCCTTCTTCCTGAATTTTGAATTTGTAAATAAAAAACTTTTTAATGAATGAGTGACGCAATATCTTCTACTGCTAAATCCATTTCATCAATAGGCATAATAAAGAAACCATGTATTAATCCGAGCATTCTTCGCATAGTCACAGTATTACCATTCTCAATGAGCAATTGTCCGTATGCTTCTCCTTCATCACGTAGCGGATCGTATTCAGCTGTATAAATCATTGTATCTGATATATCATTTAGATATTTTGCTTGAATCGGTGATACATATGGGTTCAATATTTCAGAAGTATTATTTAAATATAGTTGGTAACATTGTTGCATTGTAGACTTTGTAAGTAATGGTCCGTCTTGAAATTGAAGCATACTTTCATAATTGTTATTTTCATCGTTCGTTAACACACGTGCATCAACTGCTGGATAAAATAAAATTTGCTTCCAGAATTGAATACCATACTCATTTTTTAATTTTAAATTCAGTGCCGTAGCTAAGTTTGCACCTGCGCTTTCACCCATAATCACCAATTTATTTTTATCAATATCTAAATTTTCAGCGTTTTCTTGTAACCATTGCGTTACAGCTAAACAATCCTCTAATCCTTTCGGGAATTTGCTGTTTGGTGCTAATCTATAATCAATAGAAAAAACCTTACATCCCACTTTATTAGCAATTTTTCTTAATGATATTTCGGCCATATCTAATGTGCCACTACACCAACCACCACCGTGAATGAACAAAATGGCTTTTTTTGATTTTATATTTTCGGGTTCGTAAATTCTTATCGGAATTTTTACATCTTCTGTATTAACAATACGATCTTCTACATATGCAATGTGAGGTGCTTGTTGTTTTAAGTAATTCATAATTAGTTTAATATCATCATCTGATATAGCGTCACTAGTAAGATTTAAATTTGTTTCTATTTGTAGTTTTTCAACGAATTTAGTAATGCTGTTACTTATTTTCATAATTTTTATCATCCTTATTTTTTAAATGTTATTGAACTTTATGTTGTAAAATGAAAATTTTGCTTGATATACTTATTCTCATAATTTCACTTATTTTAAAAATTCATTTATTAAATTTTCACTCCTTTGCTGTTTAACATATGATTAAACTTAAATAACTTGTGTTGATAATTGAGAGTATAAGGAACGAAAACTTATAAATTCAACTAACGAACGATGTAAATAGCTATAAAGCAACATTAAGGAGGGATTTGTTGCAACATAATCGCGCTAATTTAGAAAAAAATGGTACAAAAGAATGGATATTTCAAGCTTTACTCATTTTACTGAGAGAAAAAAATTTAGAAGTTATAACTATTACTGAGATTTGTGAAAAAGCAGGCGTTAATCGATCCAGTTTTTATAGAAATTTTGTTAGTAAGGAGGATGTCATTGCAAAACAATTAGATTATGATTTTAAAAAAATAGTAAAGTTGCTCAATGATAATCATAGTGCAACTTACATTTATAGCTATATATTTATAAATTGTAAATACGTTATTGAACTGGCGAATTATAATTTAGACTACATTATGTTCGAATTTTTAAATCAATTACAACAACGTATTTTAAAAACAAAATACATCACTGATGAAAAAGATAAATTAATATCTGTATATCACATTGCAGGCGTATTAAATATCTTATTACATTGGTTGAATTCTAAAAAAGCTATATCTACAAAAGAATTAACGCAAATCATTAAAGATCAAACCGGAGAAGTTTCGAAGCATGATCTTATAAAAGTGCTTTCTTTGATCGTTGATAAATAGCACTTATAACTTAAACAAAGGCTTATATAAAATCTAAACGTGTTCTCACTCTAATATTGAAAATCTTCACATTTTGATGATTGTTACAAGTAATCATCAAAAAACAATATGATATCAGTTTTTTTAACTTGTAAAAGACGGCAATTTCTATTAGAATTGCCGTCTTTTTATAAGCTTTTTTAGACTATTATTTATCTGTTTTGATGGTGTTGATTTTATTTAACACACTTGTATTAAAATATGTTAGACTGAGAACATGCCAAAAATAATAAATCACGAAAAGAAGAAAGTACAAATTATTCAATACGCTTTCGACTCAATTGTAGAAAATGGGGTTAAGGGTTCTACTGTAAGACAAATTGCGAAATTAGCTGAAATGACACCTGGACAGATTAGATATTATTTTCCAAATCATTCAGAGTTATTAAATGCTGTAATGTCTACAGTGGAATTAAAAGTGAGGAGGAGAATTGAAATAATATTTACGTCCGAAAACCTTAATACAATAGACAAAGCAAAAGCAAGTTTATTATCGGTATTACCATTAGATCAAGAGAGATTAGCTGATATGGAAGTATGGATGGCATTTCGATATGACATACATGAATATGGCCAAAGTACATTTGATGATGGGATAGATCAATTATGTAATAGTGTTCTGACATTATTAAAAAACGAACATTTGTTGAAGGATAATTTGAATATTCATCTTAACTCTATGAAATTACACGCATTAATTGACGGTTTGGCGTTGCATAAATTACTTAACCCAAACGGAATTTCAAACGATGATATTCAAACAATTGTAGATGAAGAAATAGTTAGATTAACGCAATGAAGGAGGACAGCCCATGAATTTTATCGTGTGGCTTATAATTTTTTGTGAAATTGCCTTTTGGGTTGTAATATTACTTGGTTTGGTAACAAGATATATCTTAAAACAACAAAAACTAGGTTTTTTCTTCCTAGCACTTACACCTGTTATAGATTTAATATTGCTTATAACAACAGTAGTAGATCTCATGAATGGTGCAACAGCTGAAATGCCGCATGCTATAGCTGCAGTTTATATTTCAGTATCTCTTGTATTTGGGAAGAGTATGATAAATTGGGCTGATGATAGATTTAGATATTATGTAATGAAACAAGGTCCCAAACCTTATAAACTCGATGGTTTAGCATATTCTAAAAAATATTTTAAAAGTTGGTTGAAACATTTACTTTCTTATATTATAGGTACAGGAATTTTACATTTACTTGTTTATTTAATTAATGATAAAAGTCGTACAGAAGCCATGGATGGTGTTATTCATATTTGGACAATTGTCATTATTATAGACTTAATTATTAGTATTTCATATTTTGTGTGGCCGCCTAGAAAAGAAAAAAATCATAATGAATAAGAAAAGAGAAAACGGCATCACAGCAATGTCCTTATAATATATAATATTTATCACCTTAATAGCATGCCAGTTTCTGTAATCGACTGGACAGTATGTTTAATCGTATTGATGATTGTTCATGAGCCTTATTCTTAGTTAGATATTGTAAAAAGAGTAATGAAATGTTATCTTGATAGTACTTTATTAAGCGAGGAGGATTAAAATGACTGCTTCTATGAGACTGAGATAACCCTTTTTGAATACAAAATTAAATTAATTCAAAAAGGCTTGTCCGCAATACACACTCATAGGGTGACGTATGTCATTTTTTATCCTTTGATAGGAATAATAAGCACTTTTAAATACTAAAACTTCAGTAATAAACTTTAGATATTTGAAAGTGTGATGTGAATGAGACGGGAGTAGCCTGTCTCATTTTTTTGCGTACACGTCCTTTAAATATACAAGGAGTGTATAAAAATGGAAAAATACACAATTAAATTTAACCAAATTAAACATAAGCTGACAGATTTTCGATCCCTTAATATTGAAAATCTTTATGCTTATCAATTTGAAAAAATAGCACTTATTGGAGGTAATGGTACTGGCAAAACCACATTACTAAATATGATTGCTCAAAAAACAAAACCAGAATCTGGAACGGTTGAAACGGATGGCGAAATTCAATATTTTGAACAGCTTAACATGGATGTGGAAAATGATTTTAACACATTAGACGGTAGTTTAATGAGTGAACTCCATATCCCTATGCATACAACCGACAGTATGAGTGGTGGTGAAAAAGCAAAATATAAATTGGCTAATGTCATATCAAATTATAGTCCGATATTACTTTTAGATGAACCTACAAATCACTTGGATAAAATTGGTAAAGATTATCTGAATAATATTTTAAAATATTATTATGGTACTTTAATTATAGTAAGTCATGATAGAGCACTTATAGACCAATTTGCTGACACAATTTGGGATATACAAGAAGATGGCACAATAAGAGTGTTTAAAGGTAATTACACACAGTATCAAAATCAATATGAACAAGAACAGTTAGAACACCAACGTCAATATGAACAGTATATAAGTGAAAAACAAAGATTGTCCCAAGCCAGTAAAGCTAAACGAAATCAAGCGCAACAAATGGGACAAGCATCATCAAAACAAAAAAATAAAAGTATAGCACCAGATCGTTTAAGTGCATCAAAACAAAAAGGCACGGTTGAGAAGGCTACTCAAAAACAAGCTAAGCATATTGAAAAAAGAATGGAACATTTGGAAGAAGTTGAAAAACCACAAAGTTATCATGAATTCAATTTTCCACAAAAAAAAATTTATGATATCTATAATAATTATCCAATCATTGCACAAAATCTAACATTGATTAAAGGAAGTCAAAAACTGCTAACACAAGTACGTTTCCAAATACCATATGGCAAAAATATAGCACTCGTAGGTGCAAATGGTGTAGGTAAGACAACTTTGCTTGAAGCTATTTACCACCAAAAAGAGGGGATCGATTGTTCTCCTAAAGTGCAAATGGCATACTATCGTCAACTTGCTTATGAAGACATGCGTGACGTTTCATTGTTGCAATATTTAATGGATGAAACGGATTCATCAGAATCATTCAGTAGAGCTATTTTAAATAACTTGGGTTTAAATGAAGCACTTGAGCGTTCTTGTATTGTTTTGAGTGGTGGGGAAAGAACAAAATTATCGTTAGCAGTATTATTTTCAACGAAAGCGAATATGTTAATTTTAGATGAACCAACTAATTTTTTAGACATTAAAACTTTAGAAGCATTAGAAGTGTTTATGAATAAATACCCAGGAATTATCTTATTTACCTCACATGATACAAGATTTGTTGAACATGTGGCAGATAAAAAATGGGAGCTAACAGAACAATTTATTTATGATATAACTTAAAAACTAAAGCCAAGAAAAATGATATAGATTTAATTTTTGGAATTTATAAAATTATTTGAGCATCACCTAGAAGTAATGTTTGAGTAATAAATTAAGTTGAACAGGAAGTTGATTTTGTCTTAACAGCAATGAATATAAAATCAGTAACTCAACTAACTAAAAAATGCATAACAGTAAAGTAAACATTATTATCACAATAGAAATTATGGTTCTATACAAATTCATAAAGTTATCATGTGACATGTTAAAAGCGACTTCTTATTATTCAGAAGTCGCTTAATAATTTTAAAGTCTAATATTATGCTAATTGTAAAGATTTAATGCTATTTCTTAATTATTGAGATTTCAACTTATTATTGATAATAAGACTGAAATATTAACGCTAAGAATCATTAGGAATAATACTTTTAAGAATTCTGGAGAAATTAGCCATTTTTCGTTTTAATTTATCAAATTGATGCGATGAATATACTTTGTTATTAATCATATTTAATCATGTTTTATTGACATCACAAGTATTTGAAAAAGTGTTTAATTAAATAATTATTTGACAGTATCAATACATTCAAAACAATACAAATGATTATTTTTATGCACGCCATTTAAAAAACCATTTAAACAAAAAACATCTTTATGGCAATTTTCACATTTACCAATTAATTCTCTCATTTAAAAACCTCCTCAACCATTTTATTTACATGAATATCCATTGTTTCTAAAATTGGAATATTAAAATCATTTTTATCAAAAAGCATTTGTAATTCTGTACATCCTAAAATTAAACCATCAATATTGTCTTCTTTTGTCATTCGACTGATGATTTTTAGAAAGTCTTCTTTAGTTTCTTGATTTACAATACCATTTTCCAATTCATCAACAATTTTTTGGTGTATTAGTTGTTGTTCATTCTCATTAGGTACGACAACATGCTTATTATTTTTGGTGAATTGTTTTTTGAAAAAATCATGTTCCATTGTAAATTTAGTTCCTAAAAGACCTAATGATTGTAAGTTTTCTTCATCTGCGCATTCATATGTTGCATCTACGATACTGATCATTGGTACATTTACCATTTTTTCAATTTCATTAAATACTATATGTGGCGTGTTTGCAGCTATAATTATAAAATCTGCACCAATATCTTCTAATTTTTTTGCTGCATTTCCTACATAGTTTGCTAATTCTTCAAATTGATTGTTATTAATATATTCAAAAATATTATACATATTAATGCTATTAATAAATAACTCAGGAAGTGTTTTTTTACTGTTTTTTCTGTCTTGGTACTTATGAATGAAAGATTGGTAATAGTCCACTGTTGATTCAGGTCCGAGGCCCCCAATAATGCCTACATTTTTCATCTTAATTCCTCCAATAACCGTCAAAAAATAAATTTAAACGATGTTATATATTAATCAGTTATTAAATTATTACCCGAATAATTTAATTTCAATGTTAATCAATTATTTGAAAATCTATATTTTATTAAGCAGAACGTTTGTTTTTGCTATTATTTAGATAAATAATAAAGGCAAGCTTAAGCAAGCAATTTGTGATCATAAATAATAATTAAAAAGTGGTGTAGATATGGAAGATATAGATTTGGAAGAAAAAGTAAATGATCTTATCTCAAGTAATTTTGTCAATAATGTTGAAGAGAAAAAAAGACAGATGAATCTTGCAATGGAAAGTGTGAGAAACATCATAGAATTATGTGGAGATGATCCTGATAGAGATGGTCTCATCGATACCCCTTATCGTTTTATTAAAGCTTTTTTAGAATATACAGAAGGGTATAATGAAGATCCTAAAACGCATTTAGCAAAAACGTTTGATGTTAAACAAGACGACATGGTTTTGGTCAAGGATATAGAATTCTATTCAATGTGTGAACATCACTTTGCTCCATTTTATGGTGTTGTTCATGTTGGTTATATACCTAATGAAAAGGTAACTGGATTATCAAAAATTGCTAGAGTAGTCGAAGGATATGCGAGAAGATTTCAAGTACAAGAAAGATTAACAACTCAAATTGCACAAGCAATCAATGAGGTGTTAGAACCTAGAGGTGTCATGGTAGTGATTGAAGCTAAACATATGTGTATGTGTAGCCGAGGTATCAAGAAAGAACAATCTTCTACAATCACTTCAGCTGTACATGGGTTATTTCATAAAAATTATAATACAAGAAATGAATTTTTAACTTTAATCAATAAATAATTAGAATAAGGTGTGTAATTATGTGTAGAAGAGTAGCCTTAATTACTGGTAGTGCAAAAGGTTTGGGTAAGAAAACAGCGCTTGATTTAGCTGCTAATGAAATTGATATAGTTATTAATTATCGAAAAAGTAAGGAAGAAGCACAAAAATTAGTTGATGAAATCAAGCATAAATTTGGTGTGAATGTTATAGCAATCCAAGCAGACGTATCAAAAATAAATGATGTAAAAAATATGATTCAAACAATTATGTCTACTATGGGGCGCTTAGATATTTTAATTCATAATGCAGGACCATTTATTAAGGGGAAGAAAACCATTGTCGATACTACTTATGAAGAATGGAATGCTATGGTTGACGGTAATTTAAAAAGTTTTTTCATTTTAGTTAAAGAAGTTATTCCTATTATGAGGAAGAATAAATGGGGGAGAGTTATAACATTTGGTTTTGATCAAAGCCAAAATATACCAGGTTGGATATATCGAGGCGCATATGCCGCTGCAAAAACAGGTGTCATATCATTAACACAAACTTTATCAAAAGAAGAAGCGCGTTTTGGAATAACATTTAATACAGTTTGTCCAGGTGATATTTTAGGTGATGATAAGGAAAAAAATATAGCTGAGTATAAAAGAAATGAATTATCTCATTTTGAGATTCAAAGAAAAGAATATGGTGAAGATATTTCTCGTGTCATTAATTTTCTTTGTGAAGAAAAATCAAGTTATATAACTGGTGCAACAATCTCTGTGACAGGTAATCATGATGTTATCAACAAATATAATTTATAAAGAAGTACTTTAATATGGATGATAATGTTGTAATTGTAGGTGGGTCTATAGTAAGTATATTTGCAGTAAAGAAATTAAGTAAAAAGGGTATCAAGGTGGCATTAAAATTGTTCAAAGTGAGGAACGATTGCCATATGATAATCCCCCTTTGACGAAAGTGTGGATGCAAGATAATGAAAATACTTCTATACCTTTATTAGAAAAAGAGAATTTTTTGCTGATAATCATATAGAAATTGTCTTAAATACCAACATTTTCAATCACATATTATGATCAATTAGATAAACCACAGGCTGTGTTTTTCACTAATGATTATAAGAATAAAAAAGAAGTACAAGATTATCTTATAAAAAATAAAGAATAAAATTAGGAGTAGTCATAATGACTAATAATTCCACAAACTATGGCAGTTTAGCTAAGCAATTAGTAGCTTTAATAGAAGATGAAGTAGAACCTATTACCATTTTTTCTAATATCTCATCTTTACTTTATTCAAATTTACCAAATGTAAATTGGCTAGGCTTTTATTTTATAAAAAATGAAGAATTATTATTAGGTCCTTTTCAAGGACAACCAGCTTGTTCACATTTAAAATTGGAATCTGGTGTATGCGGAGATGCTGTAACACAGCGTAATTTAATAAATGTAGAAGACGTTTACGAATATCCAAATCATATATTTTGTGATTCAAACAGTAAATCAGAAATTGTATTACCTATATTTGTAGATAATATGATAATTGGCGTGTTAGATATAGATGCACCAACGATTCATCGTTTTAATAAAAATGATGAAGCAAATTTACAAAATATAGTAGAGCTTATAGAGCAAAAATTAACAGAAATAGATTTAAGTATCATGACAGACGTATCTATCAATTACATTAAAAAATAAGGAGTGTATAAGATGAGTTTACGAATGAATTATGAAGAAATTGCCTCAGATAATATTGAATTAATGTATGAAATGGAAAAATTATTGAAAAAAAATACAATCGACAACAAATTGCAAGAATTAATAAAAATAAGAGTTTCTCAATTGAATGGTTGTGCATTTTGTTTAAACATGCACACTACAGATGCTAGAAAACGAGGTATAGACGAAAAGAAAATTTATTTATTAAATGCTTGGGAAGATACTAATATATACAGCGACGCTGAAAAATTGGCACTAGAATTAGCTGAACATGTTACGTTAATTTCTAATCATAAAGTTCCGGATGCGCTCTATAATCGCGTTCGTGAAAATTATAACGAAGAGGAATATGCCGATTTAATATTTACAATTGCACAAATTAATACATGGAATAGAATATCTATATCTATGGGAAATGAATACAATATTTAAATCAAAGGAGTACAAAATATGTCTATAAATAATCAAGTTGCGATTGTTACAGGATCCGGTAGAGGTCTAGGGCTGCTATTGCTATAAATTTAGCAGAAAAAGGTGTCAATATTGTATTGAATTACTTAAATGATGAAAAAAGTATTGAAGGTGTCCAAGAAAAAATTAAAGATTTAGGTTCCAACGCCATTATTGTGCAAGCTGACGTCACAACCATTGATGGCTCGCAGAGAGTAGTTAATGAAGCATTAAAATCATTCGGTACTGTTGATATTTTGGTAAACAATGCTGGTCCATTATTTAGACCAATGTCAATTGAAGACATGACTTGGGAAGACATGTCTAAAAATTTAAATGAAGATATGGGCGCAGCCTTTAATATGACAAAAGCTGTTTTAGGCACTATGAAACAAAATCATTATGGTCGTATTATTTATATAGGATCATTATCTAGTGAAAAACCGTCAAATAATGTAGCTCATCATGGTAGTTCTAGAGCTGCAATAAGTACTTTTTCAAAATATGTAGCACTTGAAATGAGTGAATATGGTATCACTTCGAATGTTGTTGGTCCAGGTATGATAGAAACAGACCGAACTAAATCACAAACTAAGATTATTAAAAGTATTGCCGAAATAACACCCGCTAAAAGAATAGCTAAACCAGAAGATGTTGTTCGTGCAGTTAACTTTTTTGTGAATGACGATGATGGTTTTTACACAGGACATTACTTCCCCGTAAGTGGTGGATTACACTTAAAATAAAAAATGTTTTTAAATTTAACTTTCAAATACTCACAGTATTATTATAGCTTTAACTGTAATGAATTTTTTAATTGTAAAATATATTTTTAACTATAAAAATAAGCATTAAAGAAGGTTTAAAATGAACTTTTACGACAAAAATGGTGATGCTACAGCCTATACCGAAGATAATATCCATATTTATCTTTTTAATGGTAGAGCAGTCGTTTATTTTCAATGTAATAAAGTATATGGTTTTAATGGGAGTCATTTAGGTTGGTTTGAAAATGGATGGATAAGAGATTTAAAGGGTAAATGTGTAATGTTTAGCTCGAAAGCATCTGGTGGCCCAATAAAACCTATAAAAAACAAGGCTCCTAGAAAAAATATAAAAGAAGATATGCCAATTAAAAAGAATAGAAAACAAGTTAAAATTAAAAATATCTATCACTTAGCTTGGTCACACTTAAGTGGCATAGATTTTTTATTACAAGGTGTTTGAAAAATGACTGTTTTAAGCCATCCTTTTAAAACAACTGCTTGCATAGTTATTCATTTTTAGCACAAAATAACTAGGTCATAGTACTGTTATTTTGTGCTATTTTTTATTTTTAAAGTGTTTTTTTAGAGCTTTTTTATCATTATTTTTTTGAAGGGCAATATCATATATCCAACAATCTAAATTAGTTTCTTCTTTAGAAATACCATTAGGCCCAATGCTATCTGTTAATATACAAATACTAGAACCACAAATACGCTCTAATTTTATAGTCATAACATTCTTTTCCAAACACTTGATTTTACAAAAATGATATAAATAGTATGCTAAAGATAGCTTTCATTAATATCTTAAAATGATAATAAATATGTTAGTAATTTATTTGAATAAGGTGATTTAATATAATTATTTTGTCTTAAACTATCTTAAATTACTATTAAGGAGAGATTTTATGTTAACGAATGAAGAAATCAAAATAATTAAAGAAACAGTGCCACTTCTAAAAGACGAGGGACAAAATATTACTTCTATTTTTTATAAAAGGTTATTTGAAGAGCATCCAGAATTGAAAAATGTATTTAACCAAACGAACCAGAAAAAAGGTTTACAATCTTCAGCACTAGCTATGGCTGTCTTAGCTGCAGCTGATAATATTGATGATTTATCTCCAATTGTTCCGGTTATCATGCCAGTGGTCTACAAACATTGTGCGTTACAAGTTCAACCTGAGCATTATCCGATTGTAGGTGAAAATTTAATTTGGGCGATTCAAGAAGTAACTGGATTGACTGATGATAGTGAAATTATTCAAACATGGATTAAAGCTTATCAAGCAATCGCAGACGCATTTATTGGCTTAGAAAAAGAAGTTTATAGCCAAATGGCTTGGGAAGGATTTAAACCGTTTGAAGTCACTGATATTCAAAAAGAAACAGAAATCATTAAATCATTTACGATTCAATCAGAGGATATTGATTTAAGTCAATTCACACCAGGTCAGTATATTACTGTAAATATTTCAAATAAGAAATTACCTTATCAGGCTAAAAGACATTATTCCATTGTAGATGGAAATCGTGATTATTTAACATTTGGTGTAAGAAAAGATTTTACAGAAGAACATGAAGGTGAAGTTTCAACGATTTTACATGACGAAGTTAAAATTGGAGATACATTAGAGTTATCTGCACCAGTAGGTGGTTTTGGTTTAGTAAATAAAGATAAAAAACAATTATTCTTAGGTTCTGGCGTAGGTGTAACACCACTTGTTTCAATGTATAGAGAAGCTGTTGAAGCTAATTTATCTGCTACATTTATTCAGGTAACTTCAGATAGCGATAATATTGCTTTTGAAGATACAATTAAATCAATTAACGCAAAATCAGAGAAAAGTATATTTCATGCTCATTTACGTGATGAGGATGGTTATATAGAAAAAAAAGATTTAGAGGCATATCTTGATGATGAAACAGAAATTTATATTTGTGGTGGAAGTTCATTCTTAAATTCAATGATGTTAAATTTACAAGCACTTGAAATTCCAGAAGAACGTATTCATTTTGAAACATTTGTTCCAAGATTAAGTTTTTCTGTATAAAAATATAATATTTTTTGAAAATCATATTTGATGATGATTAGAAAAGATTATAAAAAATGTATGCAAAAAACGTCAATTTCTAATGGAATTGACGTTTTTTTATTATGTTTAGTAATTTTAAAAGTCTACTTAGTTTAAGTAGCTGAGTTACTAAATGTTCACTACTTTTAGTGTAAATGTATTCGTTTCACATGGAACAATTTTATTAATATTAGATTAATCATTAATAAATTAGAATTTTCTAAAATTTCATTGACTAAACATGAGTGGAATGCTAGGATTAATACAACTCAAATACATATGATTGACTCTTATTTAGAGAGGCGGAGGGACGTGCCCGATGAAGCCCAGCAACCATCGTTTAACGAAATGGTGCTAATTCACAGAAAGTAACAATGATTACTTTCGAAGATAAGAGAAGGTGCATACTTTCTCTTTATTTTATTAAGAGAAAGTATTTTTTTACATAATGAGTGAATTTTATTTTTAGATAAAGTTAAGGAGAGATGTTATGAAAAAGGTCATTAGTTTAACTGTTTTAGTATGTTTTGCTTTAATACTTGCAGCTTGTGGTTCGTCCAAAGATAAAGAGAATAAAAAGATCACAATTGCTACATCACCAGCACCTCATGGTGAAGTTCTGAAACATGCGAAAGAGGAAATGAAGAAAAAAGGTTATGATTTAGAAATTAAAGTTGTTAATGATTATAAAGTACCCAATAAACTCTTAGATAAAGGTGACGTGGACGCAAACTTCTTTCAACATGTGCCTTATTTAAAGGCTGAAAGAGAAGACCATAATTATAATATTGAAGAAGTAGGGAAAGTATTTACGACACCAATGGGTGTATACAGTAAAAAATATAAAGATATCAAAGACATCCCGAATGGTTCTACAATTTATGTTTCTAATAATCCAGCTGAAGAAGGACGTTTCTTATCATTTTTCGTAGATAAAGGGTTAATAAAAATTAAAAAAGGTGTCAAAATTGAAGATGCCAAATTTGAAGATATTGTAGAAAACAAAAAGAATCTCAAGTTTAACAATAAACAAGGGGCAGAATTTTTACCTAAAACTTATAAAAGTAAAGAAGGCGCAGCTGTAATCATGAATTCTAATTACGCGATTGATAATGGTTTAACGCCACACAAAGACGCTATTGCAATAGAAGGTAAATCATCACCATTTGCCAATATTGTTGCAGTTCAAAAAGGTCATAAAGATGACAAAAAATATCAAACATTACTAAAAGTTTTACAATCTGAAGATATGAAAAAGTTTATTAAAAAAGAATATAATGAAGATGTTATACCTTATGAAAAATAAAAATATTGATTTATGAATATAAGTTTTAACAAACAGAGGAGGTATGGTTAGACATGTCTAAGTTAGGAATTGTTGGACTTGGTAGAGTAGGCAGTCAAGTATTGACAGACGTTCAGTATTTGAATTTATTTTCAGAAATTGTATTGATTGATAGCAAAGAAGAAATTGCTAGTGGTGAAGCGCTTGATCATAATCATTCACAAGGACTGTTTAATACCAGTCATGTGAGAATTAAAGCAGGCGCGTACCAAGATTTAGCTGACGCAGATTTTATAGTTATTGCCGCAAGTATACAAACAGATAAAAACGATGGCGACCGAACATTATTGGCACAAGATAACCATGACATTATAAAAAATGTGATGAAGCAAATTGCTGAAGTTACGCAAGAAGCAATTATTATTTTAATTTCTAATCCAGTAGATTCGATGGTATATTTTGCCAATCAAGTCAATTATCCATCGCATAAAATAATTGGGACGGGTACAGCATTAGAAAGTTCAAGATTCAAAACTATTGTCGCTCAGCATTACCAAATTGATCCTAAAAATGTTGAAGCTTTTGTTATTGGTGAACATGGTCAGTATGCAGTGCCTGTATGGAGCAAAGTACGTATTCACGGTATGGAATTATCAGAGTATGAAGCTTTAAGTCAAGCGCCAGCGATTGATAAGGCACATATAACGTCTATTATAAATGAAGTTTCAATGGATGTTTTTTATCAAAAAGGGTGGACCAATGCAGCTATTTCCAAGGTGACGATTGCTTTGATACAAGCGATTGCTTTAAACCAGCGTACAATTATGCCATTAACATCAATCAGTCAGGAATATGGGCTAGATGATGGGGCGTATAGTTTACCGACATTAGTTGACCAATATGGCATTGTCCAAAGGTATCCTATAGCATTGGATGAGCAGGAAGAACAACAGCTAATTGAAGCATATCAATATATCAGACAAACAATTAATATAGCACAAAAATAATTTCCTTTAGTATAGAGATAGAAACATAAGTATCTCGTAGCAATTAAAAAATGGCAATTTCTAGATTTTATGTAGAAATTGCCATTTTTTATTTGGTATTCATATTTTTGTTTTATTGGGTTAGTATTATTTTAATATTTAATAACATTCAGACGCTATCCAATTTTCAAACTTATGAGCGTTCAAAACCAATAATTAGTAATTGTGCAAACAAGCTTTAAACACAGATTTTAGGTGTTCATATACAAAGCATATTAAATATTGATTTTTGTGAAATATGATCATTAAATGTAATCGAAATGATTTATACATCATTTTATCAAAGGTATCTTAGTGTGACTTCTTGCTTTAATGTGAGGGTATGGCTACAATGTATTTAAATATTAATATTGAATTTAATAAAAATTCAAACGATTAGAAAGCGCGGTGCAATCATGTTGGTAAGACATGCTAAACTCATTAGGTTATTGCTAAATAACAGTAATCATTATCTAAGCGCAGATGAAATAGCAAGTTATTTAAATGTTTCAAATAGAACAGTGAGAAATGATATTAAATACATTAATAACGAAATTATAAATCATTTGATTACAAGTGTTAAAGGTAAAGGGTATAAACTCAATGGTGACCATTACGATGAGGCTGAATTAGAGACATTGGTACATTCGTTTTTAACGAAAGAAAATGAAAAATTAATGAAACTCGGTTACGAATTATTAATGTATCAAAAACCAAATACAATTGATCAAATAGAATCAGAATTTGTGATAACAAAAACGGAAGCTTATGATTATATAAATAGAATAAAAGCTTGGTGTGCGTCTTTTGATATTGATGTTGATGTCATTAAGAAAAAAGGTATTACCATAATAGGTAATGAAATGAATATCAGAAATGCGATATTACATTTAAATCAATTATCTAATAAGGAAAAGACAGTAGAAGCTTTTATACTTAATGAAATACCTCAAGCGCACATTAAATCTATCTGTTTTATTATTAAAAACAGATTAGAACAACATCATCTGTTTACTTCTGATATGCGTATTCAACAATTACTTATTCATTTGATTATTATTATAAAAAGGAAAAAAACAAGCGAAGATTCATGGGTGGTAAATAAAGAGGCAGAAGAAATAGCAATGCAATGTATAGAGGATATCAATCATAAATTAGCTTATGGTTTATCTAAAGATACTGCTAAGTTATTTTCTTTTTTTATTAGCTATTATTTTAATAAATATGATTTGGGAATAGAAACACTCTTTGTCGAAAGCTATGTAGCACGCATGATTAAGCACATGGAAAAAATAGTTGGTATCAATTTTACCCAAGACAATATTTTACGCGAAAATATTCAAGCACACTTTAGTAGAGCGTATTTGCGTATTGCTAAAAATGTATATATCAATAATCCATTAACTGATGAGATTAAAAAATATTATCCTTTTGTTTTTAATGCATTGTATGAAACTGTAAAATACCTGGAGAAAGATTCAAATCTAAACTTAGTAGAAGATGAGATTGCCTTTTTAGCATTACATTTTCAATCGTCCATTGACCGTAATAAAAAAGATGAAATTAATATTGTGATAACTTGTTATTATGGTTTAGGAATATCTAATTTGTTGGAAGTTAAAATTGCGAATTTAGATGATCATATAAATATTGTTGATACTTTAAAATTAGAGCGGGTGTCTCGTTACAACTTTTCAAATATTGATATGCTGATTACTACGCATCCCATTAATACCAAGGGTTTACCAGATACATTACACGTGATAGAGGTATCCCCTTTGCTTTCAGATAATGACATAAAACAAATTAAATCATTTATTAATAGTAAAAGAAATCCTGTGTTAAAACAGGATGAAATATCTGCAATTCAATTTGATGTTCAAAAGATGACAGATGACGTAACTGTAACCCATATTTTTGAAAAAGCACAATCGCTTTTAATGAAACAACATGCCATTACGGAAAGTTATATGAAGAGTGCATTGGAACGTGAAAAATATGCTTCAACATATATAGGGAATGGCATTAGTATGCCACATGGTGACCCTGAAAAGGTGTTGCGTTCACAGGTCATTATATTTAAATGCCCTCATGGGTTACTATGGAAACAAAATAAAGTTAAATTAGTATTCTTTTTAGCAATTGCTAATTCTGAAATTTCAGCAATGAAGAAAATAATACATGTGATCGCTGATTTAAATGAGTATGATGTCGATTATCTTATGACTATGGAAACGCAGCATCTAAAACAATACATTATAAATTTAATCAAAGAATAATTGCCACTAGCAACGGCAATTATTCTTTTTATCTATTTTAGAAAGCGTTTACAATTGAATATGAGGAGGATGAAATGATGAAAATATTAGCGATTACATCGTGCCCAAATGGTATAGCGCATACTTATATGGCACAAGAAAAGTTAGAACAAGCAGCTCAAGAAATGGCCGTAGATATAAAAGTAGAAACTCAAGGTGGCGTTGGAGCAGAAAATGTTTTAACATCAAAAGAAATTAGGGAAGCGGATGGCATTATCATTGCAGCAGATAGACAAGTAGATTTGTCACGTTTTGATGGGAAATTAATCATAAATGAAAGCGTTCGTGAAGGTATTCATAAACCGAAAGAATTAATTCAACGTATTATTGATAAAGATGGACATATTCATCATGATCGTAACGGGGATACGAATCAAAAAGATGATGAACAAGAGCAAAAAAGCGGGATGCAAATGGTCTATCAACATTTAATGAATGGTGTATCATTTATGGTACCTTTCATTGTAGTTGGTGGTTTATTGATGGCCATTGCCTTAACTTTAGGTGGTGAAGCTTCATCAAAAGGTTTAGTTATACCAGATGATTCTTTTTGGAAATCTATTGAAAATATTGGTTCTCTAGCATTTAGTTTTATGGTTCCAATATTAGCTGGCTATATCGCAGTTAGCATTGCAGACAAACCTGGTTTAGTACCTGGTATGATCGGTGGTGCAATCGCAGCAGACGGTAGCTTTTATGGCAGTGATGCAGGCGCTGGCTTTTTAGGTGGTATTGTTGCAGGATTTATTGCAGGCTATATTGCAAAATGGATAAAGAATGTTAAGGTACCTAAAGCGATGGCACCTATTATGCCAATTATTATTATTCCAATCATCTCTTCATTGATTGTAGGATTAATTTTTATATTCTTGATTGGCGCACCAATTGCGAGCATTTTCGAAGGTTTAACAACTTGGTTAAAGAGTATGCAAGGGACAAATATTGTTATTTTAGCATTAATTGTTGGTGCAATGATTGCTTTTGATATGGGTGGCCCAGTAAATAAAGTAGCATTTTTATTTGGTTCAGCATTAATCGCAGAAGGTAACTATGCTGTTATGGGAATGGTTGCAGTTGCGGTATGTACACCCCCTATTGGTTTAGGATTGGCTACATTTATTAATAAGCGTAAGTTTAATAAAGGTGAAATTGAAATGGGTAAAGCATCATTTACCATGGGATTGTTCGGTATTACGGAAGGTGCTATACCATTTGCCGCACAAGATCCGTTAAGAATTATACCATCTAATATGATTGGTGCGATGGTAGCTGCTGTAATTGCTGCAATTGGCGGTGTAGGTGACAGAGTTGCGCACGGTGGTCCAATTGTTGCAGTGCTGGGCGGTATTGATCAAATATTGTGGTTCTTTATAGCAGTAATCATTGGTAGTATCGTTACAATGAGTGTTGTTTTAATCTTAAGAAGACAAACACCATCACTTGCAGTTGATACGAACAATATTGAAATTGGCATGGATCAATCAGAAAATGAAGATGAAACAGCAAAAAATAGTGCATCTAAGACGGATAATCAAGCATTAGAAGAACAAAGTGTATTTAGTGAAAAAGTCATTCATATTTCAGAACAAACTTTATCCAGGGATGAAGCGATAGATCAATTAATAGAAAATTTAAATGAACAAGGTTATATTACAGACCAATCACAATTAAAATCTGATGTCTTAAAAAGAGAGATGGAATCAACAACAGCTATTGGAATGAACGTAGCCATCCCTCATGCAAAATCAGATGCGGTTAAAACACCAATTGTTGCAGTTATGAATAATAAGCAAGGCGTGAAATGGGATAGTTTAGATGGAACATTACCTCAATTGATATTTTTAATTACTGTACCAAGTGATAGCAGTGACACACATCTTAAATTATTACAAAGATTATCAAGAACTTTGATGGATGATGAGACCAGACAAAATTTAATAAATGCAACAAATAGTAAACAGATTTATAATATATTAAAAGATATTTAAGTGGAGGTATCATACAATGCCATTATTTTTAAAACCTGTATTTCAAGAACGTATATGGGGTGGGACAGCTCTAAAAAGATTTAATTATCATATTCCAAGTGCGTATACAGGAGAATGTTGGGCAATTTCGGCGCATCCAAATGGTACAAATATAATAGAAAATGGAAGGCATCAAGGTAAGACGTTAGAAGAAGTGTGGAATGAGGATAAAGCACTTTTTGGTGTCACAGGGAATGCTAAATTTCCATTGTTAACTAAAATTTTAGATGCAAATGATAAATTATCAGTACAAGTTCATCCAGATAATACCTATGCCCAAAAATATGAAGGTGAATACGGTAAAACAGAGTGTTGGTATATATTAGACGCACAAGAAGATGCTGAAATTATTTACGGTGTTAACGCTAAAAATCAAACTGAACTAAATGATATGATAGACCAACAACAATTTGATGAGTTATTTCATAAAGTTAAAGTGAAAGCCGGAGATTTTTTCTATGTGCCTGCAGGTACAGTACATGCTATCGGTGAAGGTATTTTAATACTAGAAACACAACAATCTTCTGATACAACATACAGAATTTATGATTATGAGCGTACAGACAACAATGGGAACCAACGTGAGTTACACTTAGAACAAAGTAAAGCAGTGATCAACCTTGCTGCTACTTCACCTAATACAACACCCAAACAAGAAATAGTACAAGGTCAAACATATACGCAATTTGTTTCAAATGATTTCTTTACGGTTGAACGTTGGATGATCGATGGTGTGTTAAATTATGAAAAATCAAGCACGTATTGTCTTGTATCCATTGTTGAAGGTAATGGTAATGTAGAAACGAATGATGAAGTGTATAAACTACAAAAAGGAACACATTTTATATTAACGACAGAAGATCATGACATAGCATTTAATGGTAATATGACAATAATCATAAGTTATGTATAATGTTTAAGAGGTGAGATGAATTGATTTGTGCCAAAGCAAATTAATTTAATCTACACCTCTTTTATCTATAATCGAAGCAATAATATGAGTGATGGAGTGTATGGATATGTTGAAAATATGTGCAGATATAGGTGGTACGAAAACCATTGTAGGGCTTATAGACCAAGATTTATCAGTGATAGATAGTCAAAAATTCGAGACAGATGTCAATCATCCAGAGGTAGAATTTACAAGAATTATTAATATAGCGAATGAATTTAGCAAAAAATATAATGATATAGCACAAAGCACGTTAAACATTGCGATGCCAGGACCTTGTGATTATACAGAAGGACTGTTTTTGAATCCACCTAATCTACAAAAATATATTGGTTTTAACGCTGGTGATTACATAAAGCAGCATAGTGCATTTCAACCACGTTTCGTAAATGATACTGATGCAGCAATATTAGCGGAATATCAATATTTAAAAACAGATGCAGAAGATGTCATATACTTAACAATTAGCACAGGTATAGGCATGGCATATATAAGAAATGGTCAACTCGTTACAGGCGTCGATGGTAATTTTGGAGAAATTGGTCATACTATTATTAAAAATAATAGCGATTATCAATGTCCAGTGTGCCATCAGTTTGGATGTGTTGAAAATGAACTGTCAGGCTTAGCAATCAGTCGTAAAGCGAGCGATATTTTACAAAGAACAGTAAGTACTAGAGAAGCAATCGACATCTATATGAATAAAGAAAATGAAAATATCAATAATATGATGGATGAAGTAGTGTTACTAACACAACAACTGTGTACGAATTTATTTAATATATTTAATGTATATCATATTATTCTTGGTGGTGGTGTTACACAAAGTGCATTACCGTATAAAGAAAACATTGAAGCATATGCACAAAGGCATCATTTAATCCAAAATAAACCATTTCATATTAAAGTAAGTGATTTGGCATCAAATGTGCTAACTGGTCTTTATTATGTAAATGAACAATAAAAAAGTTTGCTGATTTATAAAAATAGCGAGTACCTGAAGTGATTTAATGGAAGTTTCAGATGCTCGCTATTTTTTGGTGACTAAAATGATGAAGTGGATTTATAGTCTGTTGCGCTTAATTAAAATATATTTTCGTATGTTTAATGTTTTAGATAATTGATCAGAAAGCAATAGCCCTAATGCAATAGAACCTGCAATTAAAATCGCTCGTATAAAGGTATTGGTAGCATCTGTGAAATTTAAAGTAACCAATTGCTGTGTCGCTCTAAAAGCGATACTCCCTGGGACAAGTGGAATGATGCCAGGAATCATAAAAAGTACAACGGGCGCTTTGAAAATACGACTCATGATATGTGCAAGTAAACCTAAAGTTAAGCTGCCAAGCAAACTGGAATATATACTATCCATTTCAAAGGATTGTTCTAAAATGTAGCTGACAAAATAGCCCATTGAACCTGCAAATCCAGCTGGAAAAAATAATTTTTTAGGGGCATCGTATATCACATTAAAAAAGTATGATGCGCTAAAGCTACATAAAAAAGTAAATAAAATTGTCATCATGTGACCTCCTAAAAAATTAAGTAAGCAATCGCAATACCTGAACCAATTGCAAAGGCAATAACGAGTGCTTCTAAAAATTTTGCTGTGAACATTAACATATGCCTACTAAACAAGTCTTGTATCGCAGTCGTTATCAGTACACCAGGTACAATTGGCATAACGGATGCAATCATAGCTGGCCCAAAAGATTTATTGACTTGAAACAATTCTGATCCAAATATAACGATAGCACCTAAAATAAATGAACCTACAAACTCAGGTATAAACATAGTTAGTGATTTACTTTGCATATACTCAACGATTAAAAACCCTATGGCACCAGCAATAATCGTAGTAATTGCATCAGACCAAGTACCGCCTTGTAAGTATAAAAAACTTAACGAAATAATACCTGCAGCAATTACTTTTTTCCATAATGGAATACTTAAATTGGATCTATCAATATTTTTCAACGCTTCAAAAGCTTCTTCTATAGAAAGCTGATTTCCTGTGAGTTTACGTGAAATGTTGTTTACTTGAAATATTTTAAGTAAATTTGTACTGTTTTTATCAATGCGCAAAATTCGAGTATCATGCTCTTCACTCAATGAAAAATTGATAAATACATTAATGACATACCCCTGACTATTATAATAGCCCATACAAATGGCTATTCGTCTCATTGTATCTTCAACACGAGAAACTTCTGCGCCAGATGATAATAAAATTTTACCAGCAAGCAGTATCACATTCATCGTTACTTTATCTTTGTAGTTATCCAAAAGCGTACCTCCGACTTGATAAATAATTATCATTATTATCCCAATATTAATATGTAATTTCAAAGAGAATTTATTAAATTTACAGAAGTTAAAACAATGTGTATAGCTAAAGTTAGTCTTCGGGTTGTCTGAGGTTACCCTTGCGAGGTGTCTGAAAGATGGATGTTTAGCAAATTGAAGTACAAAGATTTATAGGAGTGAAGTAAGTGAAGTATGTACATAAAAACATATTGAATTTGTATGCTCATACAAATAGACATTATGCTGTTGAAGAAAACCAACTGTCTCAACTTCTTTAAACATTTAATTGGCAATTAAAGCCCCACTGCTCATGTTATTTGAGTTAATGGGACTTTGCATAAGCTTTAGTTCAAATGAATATTCACTAATCTACCTTATTAACGGAGTCGACATAATCGTTTTAAATGATTTAGATTTCTGTTTTCTGCACTAAAAGCAATGTATTTATTTTTATAATACTTGTAATCCCTGATCAAGATCTGTAATGATATCTTCAATGTTTTCAGTACCAATCGATAATCTTACTAACTCTGGTAAAACTCCAGATGCTTTTTGTTCTTCAGGTGACAGTTGTAAATGAGTCGTACTAGCAGGATGAATAACTAACGATTTTGAATCGCCTACGTTTGCTAAATGTGAGAATAAATTTAAAGATTCAACAAATTTTGCAATATCTTCAACTGAACCATCTACACCAAAAGTTAAAATTGCACCTTGGCCATTAGGTAAATATTTTTCGGCTAGATCATGATATGCATTACTTTCTAAGCCGGGATAATTCACCCAGGAAATTTTAGGATGTTTCTCTAGATATTGGGCAACTTTAAGTGCATTTTCTGAATGACGTTCTAAACGAAGATGTAATGTTTCTAAACCAATTAAAAATTCATGTACATTAAATGGTGACACAGCAGAACCAAGATCGCGTAATAATTGCACGCGTGCTTTTGTAATAAAAGCAGCTTCACCTACATCATTTGCGTATGAAACGCCATGATAACTTGGATCTGGTTCGACTAAACCAGGGAACTTTCCATTATTCCAATTAAATTTACCACTATCGACAATGATACCACCGATGGAAGTACCATGTCCGCCTATAAATTTTGTAGCTGAGTGTATTACAATATCAGCACCATATTCAAATGGACGCAATAAATAAGGAGTTGGGAAAGTATTATCAACAATTAAAGGTATCTCATGTTCATGCGCAATATGAGCAACCTTTTCAATATCCAAGACATCTATTTTTGGGTTACCAATCGTTTCGGCATAAACTGCTTTGGTTTTATCAGTTAAGGCTGCTTTGAAATTTTCGGGATCACTTGGATCAACAAAGTGTACTTTAATACCTAGTTTTTTGAAAGTGACATTAAATAAGTTATAGGTACCACCATAAAGGTTTGAAGATGCTACTATCTCATCGCCACTTTCAACAATATTTAACAAAGCTAAGTGAATCGCAGCTTGTCCAGAAGATGTGGCTAAGGCACCCACACCACCTTCAAGCGCAGCAAGGCGTTCTTCAAAAACATTTTGCGTAGGATTCATAATTCTGGTATATATGTTTCCAGGTTCCTCTAAAGAAAAAAGTTTTCTTGCATGTTCAGTATCATCGAATACGTAACTTGAGGTCTGATAAATTGGTACTGCTCGTGATTTTGAGAATTCATCTACTACTTGACCGGCATGGATTGATAAAGTATCTAAATGCCAATTATTTTGAGACATACATTGTCCCTCCTATATATATTTGAATTTTCTGATAATTAACACTATACAAGAGCAATTTTTTATTTTCAAGTATTCTTACTAAAAAAGTAAGAATTAAGTTTACAGTTATAGCAATAATGTATGCCCACTAGTGTTAACAAATAACAAAATTAGTGGGGAAGTTTATAAACAAAGTCTTTTTTTCTTGTTTACAATCATTATTTCCTAGGCAATTTCATCCATATATTAGTAATGTTGATGATGTGTATATTGATCGTGTGTGTCATTCATACTTTCATGAGTTAAAATTTCAGCGTTTTGTTGTTGAAGTTGACTGTAATCTCCATCCGGTAGTTTGCTTTCTAGAACTTCGACTTTAGGATAAATGAATAGGGGGGTGAAACCAATTAAACCGTAAATAATGAATGTATACATAAAATTGAACATATCAATGAATAAACCTGCTAATGAAGAGCCAATAACTTGTCCAATAGCTAACATTAAAAAGGGAATGCCGATGCCTAAAGAGGCATTTTTAACAAATATTTTAATTCCCCAAACTAAAAGCACACCAGTTAAGAATATATAACTTAAGCCAAATAATGAAGCTGATATAAATGGTATGATCCAAATTTTTGGCGTGAAAGCAAGGGCAATTGTTGCGAGGGCAAGTGCAATAACACCTAAATTAAATGCATAACGAAGCCCCCGTTTGTCAATAATTGCACCAGATATACCACGAAACCCATATTCATAAAATAATCGTTCAGCAGTTGATAATATATCTTGTCGCTTTTGTGACAATCGTCTCACATTTTCTAAATAGAATGACCGTTCTACTTGGAATTAACAGTTAAATAGCAAAATGTCAAAAAGCTATAAAAATAATATGATTTTACATTTAGTATATCAAAGTGTAATATAACAATAAAGTGAGTATTCACTCACTATTAGTGAGGTGAGGTGTAAAGATGATTGAAGTGAATAATTTAAGTAAATCTTTTGGTGATAAACAAGTATTAAAAGATATAAATGTTGCTTTTGAAAAAGGTGAAATCGTCGGTTTAATTGGTCCATCTGGAACTGGTAAAACAACATTAATTCAATGTATGTTAGGTATGGAGCGTATTGATGTAGGTTGGGTAACGATAGATGACGTTGAAATGCCCAATAGAAAAATTTTAGGTGATATTGGATATATGGCTCAAAGTGATGCACTTTATACTGACTTGACGGGGAGAGAAAACTTAGAATTTTTTGGCAGTATATACATAAAAAAAAGAAAAGACATCAAGAAACGTGTGGAAATATGTAGTAATATGGTGAAACTTCAAGAGGCATTAGATAAAAAGGTATCGACATATTCTGGAGGCATGAAACGCAGGTTGTCATTGGCTATTAGTTTTTTACAAGATCCTAAAATATTAATACTAGATGAACCTACGGTTGGTATTGATCCTAAACTTAGACAAGCGGTATGGAAAGATTTGGATGCGGCAAAATCAGAAGGAAAAAGTATTCTTGTCACAACACATGTGTTAGATGAAGCTACACGCTGTGACAGACTATTACTTATGAACCATGGTGAAATTATTGCAATGGGCTCACCGCAAGATATTAAAACCCAGTATCAAGCTGAATCAATTGAAGAAGTGTTTTTGAAAATGGAGGACTAAATATGAATGCATTTTATATTACTAAACGAATTTTCAAACAAACAATCAGAGACATACGTACGTTGATGTTATTGCTAGTAGCACCGTTGTTAATATTAACGCTACTGTATTATATATTTACAGTTTCAGACAACTCAAATGGTGTGAAGGTAGGTGTTCAAGATATTCCTGAATCACTGAAACAAGAATTACAATCACAAGACATCACGATTGAAAATTTTAAAAATCATAACAATATAGATGACAAGATAAAAGAAGATAAATTGACTGGGTTTATACACATGCAAAATCATGAGTTAGAAGTCACTTTTGCTAATGATAATCCAACAGATAAGGGAGTTATGGCTTCTACAAACCAAAAGTGGTTAACCAATCATAATATGAGTCAAATGAAAGAAAATACGAAATCATTAAAAAAAGCATTAGAGCAAGTTCAATCGCAAATACCTGACAATGCTAATACAGGTCAAAGTATGACCGAGAATCGTGAACCGATAAAAATTAATACACATTATTTATATGGGGATAAAGATGCTACATATTTTGATACGATTAATCCAATTTTAATAGGATTTTTCGTCTTCTTCTTCACATTTTTAATTTCTGGCATCGGTTTATTAAAAGAGAGAACCTCAGGAACGCTAGAACGATTATTATCTTCTCCTATTAAGCGAAGCCATATTATTTATGGCTATATTATGGGATATGGTATTTTTAGTGTTATTCAAACGTTTGTAGTAGTTATTTATGCCATATATGTATTAAATATAGCTGTTGAGGGGTCGATTTGGTTAGTTCTAGCTACAACAGTATTAACAGCACTCGTAGCTTTAACGTTTGGCATACTGTTGTCTACTTTTGCATCTTCAGAATTTCAAATGATTCAATTTATACCACTTGTAATCGTACCGCAAGTATTATTTGCAGGTTTAATACCAATATCATCGATGAATATAGGCTTACAATACTTTGCACATTTGATGCCATTATTTTATACCGGACAAGCTATGCAAGATGTAATGATAAAAGGATTTGGTGTGCAGGATATTTATATCAACTTGGGTGTATTATTTGGTATTTTTGTAGTATTACTAATATTGAATATTTTAGGAATGAAGCGTTATAGAAAAGTTTAAATATAGGTGGTATCATACATGAATCGGAATATTAAAGATATCGTGGAAGAAATTGTACCTAAATTAGAGCATTTAACTGAAAAGCAACGTTTAGTGATTGAAAGTGCCCTTATACTTTTTAGTGAAAAAGGTTATAAACAAACAAGTACAAGTGATATTGCTAAGCGGGCAGGTGTTGCTGAAGGTACAGTATATAAACAGTTTAAAAATAAAGAATCATTACTCTATGCAGGCCTGGTGCCAATTATAAAAGATAACATAGCGCCTACTGTAGCAGAGGAGTTCTTAAGTGAATTGAATCGCGCAAGCAACTTGGAATCATTTATAAATACATTTGTAGACAATCGTTCTAAATTTATTTATGAAAATAGAATGCTGTTAAAAGTATTCTTTAATGAAGCGATGACAAGTAAAACATTTCAGTCGGTGTTATTAGAAGTATTTAATAAGCGTTTAGTCTCTCATTTGAAACTAATGATCAATAAGATGATAAGTTGCAATGAAATGCGGCATGTTGAAGCGGAGTTTTTTGTACGTAGTTTAATTGCTCAAACGATCAATTTAAATATTGGTTATTTAATTGATTTGAATTATAAACATGACGATGTGTATGAAAACCATTTATTATTTACAAAGGAAAGTCTTTACTACATGTTTACAGCAAAATAGCAAAAAGGGTTAGTTAAAATAATGAAAGTAGAACAGAAATGAAAGTTGGATTTCCGTTCTACTTTTATTTTTTTTCTATTTTCTAGGTATGCCAATAACATGACCTAGTTGTGATGGCGCGTTAAATGGCTTTTGCATATTAAAAGCTGCTTGTATTTTCTCTAGAATAGGCTGTGGGAATGCCATGCTACGACGTGTAACTTTACTAACGCCTATCATGATCACTTCATATGTAGCAATACGCTCATCATTATTGTTGTACATTGTCAGGAATAAATGTACTCTTTTCGCATCATAATCATAAATATGTACTTTAACATAAAAGTCATCTTCTAATACGAGTTCTTTTAAAAAGGAAATATGCGCTTCCAAACTAAAAATAGTAATTTCATGTGTTTGTCGATAAGAAACATATAAGTCGACTGATTCGAAAAATCCAACGACGACATCACTGAAAATGGAATAATATTGTGCATCATGCATATGGTTATTGTTATCTATCCAAGATGGTTGCACGGTGTTTTTATAAATGTATTCCTCTGCCACAAAATCACTCCTAAAGTATAAATTTAATAGTAGCCTATATTATTGTAACAACATTAAACATTTTAAGTTAGTAATTTGATTGAATCTGTACATAATTCAATATTACTTATTGAAAATGTGGAATTGATAAACAAATTCAAATAAGTTATCATAAAAATGTAAACGCTTGCATTTCGAATGTTTTGAGTTTATATCTTTATTTATAAATTTAAAATAAAAGGTACAGAAATTTTGAATTCAAACAAATTTCAGTATCGTACTAAGGTTTGGATGGTAAGGATAAAAGGGTACAGGATTAGGGTCCTGTGAAAATAGTATGTTAAATTCACAAACATATTTGAAACTTGCGCATCCTTTGCCAATATCAAAGATGCATGCGAGTGAAGTGATATTATAGGCGTTTGCGAATGCTTATAAATGAAATTCAATGTAACTTTAGCGAAGGGGATTTATATGAAAAGGATATTTTTAATAGGTAGTGCATTCATCGGTATTATCGTGGGTGCAGGTTTTGCTTCAGGGCAAGAAATACTACAGTATTTTACTAGCTTTGGAACGGTGGGCATACTCGCGGGTATTGTTTCTACCGTGTTATTTGCTTATGTAGGTATGATGCTAGTATGGTTAGGCAGTATATTTAAAGCTGAAGGGCATAACGACGTGATACATAAATTGACTGGTGGTACAATGTTTGGCAAAGTCATTGCTTGGTTAGTAGACATTGTGCTCATTATTGCATTATTTGGATTTGGTGTCGTTATGCTTGCAGGTGGAGGTTCAAATTTTGAACAACAATTTGGCATACCTGCTGTGTACGGTACTGCACTTATGGTTATATTAGTACTCGTATTTGGTATGTTACGTGTGGATAATGTTGTTAAAGTAATCGGTAATATTACACCTTTATTGATTATCTGTATTGTTATTGTTGCTATATATTGTTTGTTTACGATGTCAGGTTCGTTTAGCGAATTAGATACATTGGCTAAAAGTCATACATCTGCTGTTCCTCATTGGTTTATCGCAGGTGTGAATTATGTTTCGCTCAATGTAGGATTAGGTGCATCAATGTCAATTGTTATGGGAGGTAATGAGAAAAATAGTAAAGTTGCTGCATGGGGTGGTTTAGCCGGTGGTATTGTCTTAGGGTTAATGATTATGATTAGCCATTTGGCAATTTTTTCTAAGATTGAAACAGTTGGCCACTTACCGTTACCAATGTTGGGACTAGTCAATGATATTTCACCTATTTTAGGCGTGTTTATGTCAATTGTTATTTATTTAATGATTTTTAATACATGTTTAGGTATGTTTTATTCATTAGCTACACGTTTTACTGAAATTGAGACGAAACAATTTAAAATATTTTATACGATATTTACTTTAATTGGTTTTGCAATTAGTTTTGCAGGTTTTACAGATTTAATGACATTTTTCTATCCGGTAATAGGTTATATGGGCATCATTATTATAATCGTATTAATTTATGCACCTTTTAAGGTGAGAAGAATAAAAAAACAAGGTAAATCATTACAAGATTTGTAAAACATCATTTAGAAATAACTATATATTTTTGTAGCGTAAATATTAAGATAAAATGTACGGATAAGAATTAATAACTATTGAAATCCGAAAGGAGCCAATCGCATGGTTTATGTGGCATTAATCGTATTAATTATAGCGATTATATTACTGATTTATTCTATTGCATTGCTAATGGGGAAAGATGGGTCATTATTTAGCTTATTTACGCATGAAGAAAAATCATTAAAAAAAGGTCAAAAGTTAGCGATTTATATTGCGACAATTTTATTGTTAGTCATTAGTATCGTATGGTTGCTAAATATTATTTAAAGTAAATGGTATGAAAGTTGTTATAACATTATAAGTTTTTTCAGACTGTCGACAAAGTCTCCGACTTTGTTGGCAGTTTTTTTGTGCACGCTTTCCGCGGGCACTGCCTTAGCCTGTAGTCTTTGGCTAGTGCGCTTACCGCAGGAGTCGGCCTAAATAACTGCCAATATTATACGAAGAACATTATATATATAAATTAAATAGTGCCGGTAATGGTCTGAAAGACCACTGCTATTTGAAAAACAACTATATAAATAAAAATAAACAAACCCTACGCATTAATTTGCACAGGGTTTGTCTAAGTTCTTTTTATTGAGTATAAATTGTATGTTTCATGCTCTTTGAGGTTGGAATTACTATTTCATAATATACGACATGATTAAGGTTAATATTTTCTTAAGAAATTGACTTCTCTGTCAAAGATATGCTGTGCAACGTACGTTTGAACAGCATTTAAAATGCGCTCGATAATTTGTGTTTTATTTGATAAGATTCGAATGCTGAAACCATGCGTTGGTAATTGCGTAATACCAAAACGACAATTATATAGTTTATGATAATGCTTGATGTAATCATAAACGTCATCTATAAAAGTTTGATTGACTTCAGGATGTATGAAATAGCATGAACCTAAATGTGTATAGTCTTCCATATATCCTAGGCCATCAACTTTATTTTTAGTTGGATCAAGTAACAAATTATCAAATGTTACGAGTTCATTTTCAACATAAATTTCATTAAGTAGATGCATATACGTATATGTGAAGGCTTTATCTTCTTTTGAATAACCGGGTGTCAGTATATCTGTATAGAATAGTGAACCGCTAGCACTCAAATTAAACGTATTATGTTGGAAAAACTTAGCGTTTTCAAAGGCAATAATAGGATCGCCGACATATTCAATATAAGCATTGTCTTTAATTTTAAAACTTTGATATTGTTCGACATGATCATTTAATGTTTTATAGATTTTTGTCGCACCTTGTGAAGTTAAAGTCACATTTGCATTTTCTTCTGCTGTGAAATCCATTTTGTAAAGGTCACCATCTAAATAACCACCACCTACATTTACAATATAAAATGTAGGTATATCTGAGCCGTTTAAGTAGACTGGGCGTATGACTTTTAATGCCTTCTCAAAAAAGATATCATGCGCAACAGATTTTCTACCATTATTAAAAACAGTTAAATCTAATACGCCAGTCCATTTTTGCTGTGCATTTGCCATTAAGCTAAACCTTTAAGAAAGACATCCTGATCTATCCATTCGATAACCTTATCTAAGCCTTCATCTGTTTTAAGATTAGTAAATGCAAATGGTCTTTTGCCTCGGAATGTTTCAGTATCTTCAGCCATACGTTCTAATGAAGCGCCGACATACGGAGCCAAATCAGTCTTGTTAATTACAAAGAAATCAGATTTAATCATGCCTTGTCCGCCTTTGCGAGGGATTTTTTCCCCTTGAGCAACGTCGATAATATATATAGAAAAATCGACTAACTCTGGACTGAAAGTCGCAGCAAGGTTGTCGCCACCAGATTCGATAAAGATTAAATCGATATCTTCATTGCGTTCTTTTAATTCATCGATAGCAGCAAAGTTCATTGAAGCATCTTCACGAATTGCTGTATGTGGGCAGCCACCTGTTTCAACACCGATAATGCGATCTGCAGGTAACACGCCTGAATTAACTAAAATCTTTTCATCTTCTTTTGTATAAATATCGTTGGTGATGACACCTATGCTAAATTCTTTAGATAATTGTTTCACTAATTTTTCAATAAGTTGTGTTTTCCCTGCACCTACAGGGCCACCGACACCTATTTTAACTGTCTCTGTCATTGAAAATGCCCTCCTAAGATATGAATATTCTTACATTTACGTTCTCATGTTCCATCTGGTTGATTTCTAATCCGGGTGCAGTGATACCTAATTGTGACTCTTCTAATGTCATAATATGATTTCTTGTTTCTTTCATAAAGGGAATCATTTCATGGACGATTCTTTGACCAGCAGTTTGTCCTAAAGGAATCGCACGAACTGCGTTTTGTGTTAAACTCGATACATTTTGATATAAATAGTAATCGATAATCATTTCAATATCGACACCTAAATAATGACCAAGCATAGTAAAACAAATCGCCGGATGCAATTTTGCTTTTTTATTTTTGTTTTGCGTTTGATACCACTTTATCCATTCACTATCGTAAAGCTCTGCTGCTAGTTTGACCATGCGATTACCCATTTGTTTTGAACCTTGTCTTGTTTCTTTAGGCAGGTTTTGTACAAAAAGTATGCGATCTAAATACAATATTTTTTCAGTGTTATGATGATTTAGTGCATCGTAGACTAAGCGCATCGTTAAGCCGTCAGCAAATGAAAGTTGTTCATTTAAGAATAATTCAAGCCATTGTTTAAAAGATGCTTCATCATGGACAATATCTCTTTGGATATATGTTTCAAGACCGAATGAGTGACTGAAAGCGCCAGTCGGAAATTGAGAATCACAGAATTGGAATAAGCGTAAATGTGCGTGATCAATCATGTGAATGACCTATATGTCTAAATGCTTGGTTTACTTTTCTATCTTCGTGGCTGTAGGGTATGCCTAAGTCTTTCAATAAATCTTCTACGAGATAGTCATATTGTACAAGCATCTCTGTTTCTGTGAATTGTGCTGGCAAGTGTCGATTGCCCAACTGATGAGCAATGTCACCCATTTCTTGTAATGTACGTGGCTTGATAACTAATAAATCTTCTGAATTGACGTCTACAATAATCATATTTGTATCGTCTTGATATAGAATATCACCATATTGTAAATCGATTGGCTGTTTTAAACGAATGCCAATTTCATTACCATGATCTGTTGTAACACGTTGAATACGTTTCACTAAGTCAGAATTTTCAAGGTAAACTTTTTCAACATGTTTGTTTTTTTCATTTTGCGCAAGATTTGCAATATTACCTTTAATTTCTTCGATGATCATACTTTATCCTCCTAGAATAAGAAATAACGTTGCGTTAGTGGTAACTCAGTAGCTGGTTCACTTGTTATTTTCTCACCATCGACAAATACTTCATAAGTTTGCGGGTCTACATCTAGTTTAGGTGTAGCGCTATTATTTTTCATATCTGCTTTAGTTAAATTACGAATATTTTTAACTGGTCTTAATTTACGTTTTAAGCCTAAACTTCTGCCAATATCATTTTCATAAGCAGTGGATGAAACAAAAGTGATAGCAGTACTTTGCATATTACCACCTAATTGTCCATACATATTACGATACTTGAGTGGTTCAGAAATTGGAATAGAGCCGTTAGCATCGCCGTTGATTGCTGTACTGATCATGCCACCTTTAAGCACTATCTCAGGCTTAACGCCAAAGAACGCTGGGTCCCACATTACAATGTCTGCAAGTTTACCTTCATCAATAGATCCAACATATTCTGAAATACCATGTGTGATTGCAGGATTAATTGTGTACTTCGCAATATAACGTTTGATACGGTTATTATCGTTATATTCACCGTCTCCTTCAAGTGCACCACGTTGTTCTTTCATACGATGAGCCACTTGCCATGTACGTGTGATTACCTCACCAACACGACCCATAGCTTGGGAGTCGGAACTTACCATACTAAATACCCCTAAATTTTGTAATACGTCTTCTGCAGCAATTGTTTCTTTACGAATACGAGAGTCAGCAAAAGCAACATCTTCAGGGATAGAAGCGTTAAGGTGATGTGTGATCATAACCATATCTAAATGTTCATCTATTGTATTGTGTGTGTATGGCAAAGTAGGGTTAGTGGATGATGGCAAAATGTTTGAGTAAGAGGCTGACTTAATTAAGTCGGGTGCGTGCCCGCCACCAGCACCTTCAGTATGGTACATGTGTAATACACGGTCTTTAACTGCTGCCATTGTTTCTTCCATAAATCCAGCTTCGTTTAAAGTATCTGCGTGTAAGGCAACTTGAATATCGTAGTCATCTGCGACTTGTAAAGCGTGATCTAAAGCAGATGGTGTTGCACCCCAGTCTTCATGGACTTTAAGACCAATGACACCTGCATGAATTTGTTCGACGAGGGCAGTGTGGTTAACAGCTTGTCCTTTCCCAGTAAAACCAATGTTTAATGGAATTTGTTCTGCTGCTTCCAACATGCGATGAATATACCAAGGTCCAGGCGTAACAGTTGTTGCTTTTGAGCCTTTAGAAGCTCCAGTACCACCACCGATTAATGTAGTTGTGCCACTTTCTAATGCAACGAGTGATTGCTCTGGGTTGATAAAGTGGACATGTGTATCAATGGCACCAGCAGTTATAATTTTACCTTCTGCAGCAATGACATCAGTCGTTGCACCAATAACGATATCAACATTATCCATAATGTCTGGGTTACCCGCTTTACCAATTTTCATAATATAGCCATTTTTCACACCAATATCTGCTTTGATTACTTTGTCATAATCAAGGATTAGCGCATTAGTAATAACTAAATCTGCAACTTTTTTGTCGTCTCTTGTTACGTTAGGGTTTTGAGCCATACCGTCTCGGATGGATTTACCGCCACCGAAAGTAGCTTCGTCACCATATGTAGCGAAATCTTTTTCGACTTTAGCGAATAGGTTTGTATCACCGAGTCTTACTGAATCACCAATTGTTGGTCCATAAAGACTCGTGTATTGAGATTGCGTCATTTTGAAACTCATCTTTTATACCCACTTTCTTTATTAGCATTATCTTCTGATAAATTGGACTCATCGATAATTTCTGATTCTTTAGTGTAATCATCTGGTTTAAATACACGTGTGTCGTCTATAGGACCATTTATTTTTCCGTGGAAACCAAAAATATTACGATTTCCTTTATATTCTACTAATTGAATTTCTTTTTCATCACCTGGTTCAAAACGAACTGCAGCACCTGCGGGTATATCTAAACGTTTGCCATAAGCGTGTTCACGATTAAAATCTAATGCAGGATTCACTTCGAAAAAGTGAAAGTGAGAACCAACTTGTATAGGCCGATCGCCTGTGTTTTTTACAGTGATGACTGTGGCATGAAGCCCTTTGTTAACATCGATTTCTGTACGTTTAACAATAATTTCACCTGGTTTCATCATGTATCCTCCTTTAGACTATCGGATGATGGACAGTAATTAATTTTGTACCATCAGGGAATGTTGCTTCAATTTCTAAATCAGTTAACATATCTGCAACACCTTCCATGACATCATCTGCGCTTAATATTTGTTTTCCATAACTCATAAGTTCTGCTACTGATTTCCCATCGCGCGCCCCTTCTAACAATTCAAAACTGATGATAGCGGCTGCTTCAGGATAGTTTAACTTTAATCCTCTTTGTTGACGTCTACGTGCTAAATCGGATGCAATGACTAACATTAACTTATCTTGCTCACGTTGTGTAAAATGCACGTTGTTCACTCCTTTTCCAAAACTGTTAAAACCAATACCAATGTGTATGTGTCTACATTTTAATAATAAAGGGTTGCTAGGCTAACTACAAGAATTACACATTAAGGAAAAGTGTGGAAATAGCGAATTTAGTAAAATTTGAAAGGCTTTTAATTATAGGTTGTATGATATAAGATGAATAACGTAAATTTTATAGAAATCAGGTGACATTGTGAATGCGATTCAAATATTATTAAAAAATATCGCACAGGTTTTATTGTTGAACAATGCATGGACAGGTTTATTTATCTTAATAGGTCTATTTATAGGTAGTTGGAAAGTCGGTTTAATGGCCCTCATCGCTAGTTTAACATCACTATTATTAGCTAAATATACAAATTACTCGGACGAAGAGATTAATAGTGGTTTAGCAGGTTTTAATCCAGTATTGACAGCAATTGCATTAACGTTATTTTTAGTACCTGAATGGTATAGCTTATTGATAGTCATTGTTGCAATAATTATAACGATGCCGTTAGGATCTGCATTTAGAGAGTTTTTCAAACCTTTTGGTGTACCTATGTTAACGATGCCATATGTATTTGTAAGCTGGGTTGTTTTATTAATGTCTTTTCAATTCAAGTTTGTAAATGCAGATGTAAAAATATTGCCTAATACAGTCAAAGAAATTACATATTCCGGACATCATATCGATTTTATTAGTGCCTTTTTATCAGGTTTTAGTGAAGTGTTTTTATTAAAAAGTGTTTTAGCAGGTATTTTCATTTTGACTGGGATATTTATTGCTTCAAGAAAAGCAGGACTCTACGCAATGATTGCTAACGTCATTGGCTTTGCAGCTGTTACAGTGCTCGGTGCAAATCATGATCAGATTAATGATGGTTTATTTGGTTATAATGTCATTCTTACAGTTTTAGCGTTAGGTGTGGCATTTAAAACTAGAATTCCGCGATATATGAGTATTGTGCTTGGTGTCTTACTCACGGTAGTTATACACGCAGGCATGATTACATTGCTAACACCATTTGGCTTACCTGTCTTTACCTTACCGTTTATAATTGCTACATGGATTATGTTATTCGCAGGAAATAGTATGCGTGTACAAAAATAAGTAACCTCTGAAGCATGAAGTTTAATTAAATGTACAAACTAAGTATAATAAAAGAGGGTGTGCTTTGTGGATAGATTATTATTTAATAAAAATTGTTGGAAAGAGGTATGTTTATGAAAAAAATCATCACAGTATTAGCTTCTACAGCAGTAATTTTGGCTGGTTGTAGTGGCTCTAGCAGCCAGTCTAAAGGAAAAACTTTAGATATAGAATTACCTTTGAAAACGACATCTATCGCACCATATGAAACAGATGTACCTGTGAAGGTAGGTGCTGCAGAATCATTATTTAAAGCGACAGCAGATGGTAAAGTTCAAAAGTTGCTAGTTAAATCTTACGAACAAACATCACCGACTCAATTAGATTTAACATTAAAAGATAATATTAAATTCCAAAACGGAAAAAAAGTGACAGGTGAAGCAGTTAAAGCCAGCTTGGAGAAAAGCATTCAAAAAAGTGATTTAGTCAAAGGTTCACTGCCAATCAAAGATATCAAAGTGGATGGACAAAAATTGCAAATCACAACTAAAACTGCATATCCTGAACTCATTTCAGAATTAGCTAGTCCATTCTCAGCTATTTATGATACTGAAGCTAAAGGAGATATAAATAAAACCCCTGTAGGCACTGGTCCATATCAAATTAAAGATTATAAGCAATCACAGAAAATTCAATTGGACCGAAATAAAGATTATTGGCAAGGCAAACCAAAACTAGACCACATCAATGTTACATATCAAGAAGACGGCAATGCCCGCACGAGTGATTTAGATTCTGGAAAAGCAGATGTTATTACGGATGTACCTGTTGAAAAAGTTAAATCATTAAAAGAGAGTGATAAGACGAAAATTTCATCTGTCTCTGGTTTCAGAACTGGATTATTATTATACAATCATACAAGTGATAAAATGACAAAGCAGGTTCGTGAAGCATTAGATAAAGTCATTGATCGTAAGCGTATTGCAGATAACGTTTCAAAAGGCTATGCAACACCTGCAACTGGACCATTTAATAAAAAACTGGACTTTATAAAAAATAAAGATGTACAAAAACAAGATATTGCTCAAGCTAAAAAAATAATGGAAGATGCAGGTTACAGTGAAGAGCACCCATTGAAACTGACGATATCTACGTATAATGGACGTCCAGAATTACCTAAAATTGCACAAGTAATTCAGTCGGATGCTAAAAAAGCTAATATTGATATCCAATTACGTAATGTGGATGACATACAGGGTTATTTAAAAGATAAAGATCAGTGGGATGCCTCACTTTACAGTTTTGGTACAATTCCTAGAGGGGATACGGGTTATTTCTTTAACCAAGCTTACAAACCAAAAGGCGCAATCAATGCAGGTGGCTATGATAATCATAAGGTCACAGCATTAATAGATGAGTTAAATAAAACACTGAACAAAGAAGAACGTAATAACATTACTAATCAAATCATTGATATTACAAGTGATGACATTGCAAACAGTTATATTTCTTATAACGATAATATCGTTGGAATGAATAATGATGTAGAGAATTTAACTTCAACACCAGAAGGTATTTATCTTATTGACTATAAGGTTGATAAAAAAGAATGATATTAAAACATATTCTTTCTAGAATTGGACAAATGATCATTGTATTGTTTGTCCTTTCTACTATCACTTTTATATTAATGAAACTCACGCCTGGAGACCCTGTTGATAAAGTTTTGCACTTAGATGTAGCGAATGTTTCAAGTGAACAAATTGAAGCTACGAAAGAACGATTAGGAATCAATCAATCCCCGGTAGTGCAATATTTTCAATGGTTAGGTCAGATAATACAGTTAAACTTCGGTACAAGTTATCAAACTGGAGAGCCTGTGATTAAAGAATTGATTTTTTACACACCTCCAACGTTAATCATTGCAGTATTAACGATTGTTATCGTATTTCTAGTTGCTATTCCTTTGGGGATATTAGCAGCAAAACGATATCATACATGGATAGATACTTGGATAAGAATATTGACTTCATTTACGGTGAGTGTGCCTTCCTTCTTTTTAGGAACGATATTAATTTATATATTTGCACAACAACTAAATATACTGCCTTCATCAGGTTTAGATTCTATCGCCGGTTATATATTGCCTGTAATCGCATTAAGTATTGGCATGAGTGCATATTATGTAAGGTTAATGCGTTCGACTTTAGTTGAACTATATCAATCTAAAGAAGTAGAAGCGGCTAGACTGAGAGGAATGTCAGAGCACTACATCTTATGGAAAGACTTGTTTAAGCCAGCTATTGTCCCCGTGATTACTGTATTAGGTATGTCTGTTGGTAGTTTGATTGGTGGTACGGTAGTGATTGAAAATTTATTTGGTATACCAGGTCTTGGTCACTTTCTTGTAGATAGTATTAGAGCGAGGGACTATCCAGTAGTACAAGGTGCTGTTATCATGATTGGATTCTTTGTGGTGTTGGCCAATACGATTAGTGATTTGTTACTTTTATGGATCGATCCTAAACGTCGTTTTAACAAAATAAATGATACATTAAAACGTCAGGGCCAGGATGGTGATATTGAATGAGACATAAGAATAAAGGGAATTTTATTTTTTATGTGTTTGGCATTTATGTATTGTTACTCATCGTAGCCCAATTTTTTATTTCAACAGATAGTGCATTAGAGGTACATTTGAATCATACACTAGAGCTTCCTAATAGCACACATTGGCTAGGTACGGATGATTATGGCCGAGATTTACTAGCAAGAGTGATTGTCGGTGCAAGATATACATTAATCATAAGTTTAATCACTTTGTTGATTACCGTAATAATTGGTGTGCCACTGGGACTTTTAGCAGGTTATAAAAAAGGTCTTGTTGATACGATTATTATGCGTGTTATCGACATAGGATTGAGTATTCCAGAATTTGTGTTAATGATTGCTATGGCAAGCTTCTTTAAACCGAGTATATGGAATTTAGTGATAGCAATTACTATTATCAAATGGATGACTTACACACGACTCACACGTTCAATTGTAAGTGGTGAAATAAGTAAACCATATATTCAAATGGCTAAGCTATTTAATGTACCAAAACATCGCATTATTTTAAAACATTTTTTCCCACAAGTGATGCCTTCTGTGATTGTTTTAATGACCGTAGATTTTGGGAAAATTATACTTTATATTTCTTCGTTATCATTCTTAGGTTTAGGTGCACAGCCACCTTCTCCAGAGTGGGGAGCAATGTTAAATGCAGGTAGAGATTATATCAGTTCATACCCATTGTTATTAATTGTACCCGCATTTTTAATCACATTAACTATTTTATTATTTAATTTAACTGGTGATGCATTGAGAGATAGACTTTTAAAAAGAAAGCGTGATGCTGATGGCTAATAATAATCTTTTAGAAATTACAAACTTAACCATCACAGATATCAATGGTCAAAGACTCGTAGACCATCTTGATTTAACATTACGAAAAAGTAAAGTGAATGTTTTGGTAGGTGAAAGTGGTTCTGGCAAAAGTTTAACTGCAAAAGCACTCGTACAACAAGTTCCTAGTATGTTGACAACACATTTTGATTCATTAGTTTACAAAGGACAATCAATCAATGGTGTAAGCAATTTACTAGGAAAAGAAATTGGTTTTATATCTCAGGATTATACACATAGTTTTAATGATCACACAAAATTAGGTAAGCAATTGCTTGGTATTTATAAAATGCATTATAAGGTAGATAAAACTACAGCTAATAAATTTGTAAAGCAAGCACTTAAATGGGTAGATTTAGATTCAGAAGCAGTGATGACACGTTATAGATTTAATTTATCAGGTGGTCAGCTTGCAAGGGTTCAAATCGCCAGTGTTTTAATGTTAAATCCAAGCGTTATTATTGCCGATGAACCTACAGCGTCATTAGATGCAATCACAGGTTATAATGTGATGCATTTAATCAAGCACTTAGCAGAAGTTCATAAAGTGACCTTATTGATGATTACGCATAATTTATCTCACGTGCTTGATTTTAGTGATTGGATTAGCGTCATTCAACATGGCAAAATCATAGACTTTAATCATGTTCAAGCATTTAAGGATGGAAATGTAAAACCATACAGTCTTAAATTGTTTGATGCGCGTAGTCAGTTAAGGAAGGATGACATAAATGATTAAGTTGCAAAATATAAACTTTGCTTATAAAAATGCTCCTATTTTAAAAAATATTAATTTAACGATAGTTTCAAATGAAAAAGTTGGCATTGTTGGTGAAAGTGGTTCTGGTAAAACGACGTTGGCTCATGTAATGTTAGGATTATTAACCAATTATCAAGGTCAATATTCAACACAAGGACTAAGTATGCTTCCGATATTTCAACATGCATACGATAGTTTTAATCCCAAATTCAAAATACAAACCGCACTAGAAGAACCAATACGATATTATAAAGGTTCACAATCAACAGCAGATATTCGCGCAAGTCTTAAATATTTAATGTCATATATGCATTTAGAAGAATCATTATTACAAAAGTTTCCAGACGAGTTAAGTGGTGGACAGTTACAACGATTTAACACAATACGTACATTAATGCTAGCACCGGATATGTTAATCTGCGATGAAATAACTGCTAGTTTAGATGTGATAGCTGAACAAAGAATGATAAAAGTTTTGAAAGACTACCATGATCAAACAAACAAAGGAATCATTATGATTTCTCATGATATTGCTTTTTTAAATCAATTTGTTGAGCGAATTGTTGTTATGAAAGATGGAGAAATTGTCGATGATTTTCCGATTGCGTATTTATTTTCTGAAGAACGCCACCATTATACCAAAGCGCTACTTTCTATATATTAAGTTGAGTCATCATTCATGCACAATCAACAATTATTTGTGGTTCGTTCAATATAAATGAAGTATAATATATAATTAAGCTCAGTTTAAATTGTAAACATATGAAAAGGGGATATTTAGGAATGAAAAAATTATTATTACCATTACTTGCACTTATTTTGGTATTAGCAGCATGTGGTAATCAATCTGATAATGAGTCATCAAAAAGCAAGAAAGAAACAAAGACGTATGTTCAAGATTCAGGAGATAAAGTAAAAATACCTAAAAAACCAAAACGTATTGTCGTACTTGGTGCAACTTATGCAGGTGGTTTAAAACAACTTGATGGGAATATAGTAGGTGTAGCTAACATCGTGGATGATAGCAAAGTATTAAAGGATAAATTTAAAGACGTTAAAAAAGTAGACGCAGAGAATGTGGAAAGTGTCGCAAAGTTAAAACCAGATTTAATTATTACTTATAATACTGATAAAAATTTAAAAAAATTAAATAAAATTGCTCCCACAATTGCTTTTGATTATTTGAAACATGATTACAAAGAGCAACATCAAGAGCTAGGAAAAATAATAGGTAAAGAAAAACAAGCAAATGCCTGGATTGATGAATGGGAGAAAAAGACAAAAAATGACGGTGAAACAATAAAAGAGGCTATTGGTGAAGACACAACTGTTTCAATTATCAAAGATTTTGATAAAAAAGTATATGCACTCGGTAAGACATACGGTCATGGTAGTGAAGTATTGTATGATGCATTTGGCTTGAAAATGCCAGAAAATGTTGAAAAAGCTACTGAGAAAAATGATTTAGCTGATATATCTGAAGAAGAAATTCCAGATATGGCAGGTGATTATGTCGTTACACCAGTCGCTAAAGGAACTCAATTATCTTTTGAAAATAAAGATTTATGGAAAAGTACTGAGGCTGTCAAAAATGGACATACAATTAAAGTGGATGAGGGCATTTATTGGTTAAATGATCCTTACTCTTTAGAATATGAACGTAAAGATTTGAAAGAGCAATTATTGAAAAAGCAATAAGCATAAATCGTGTTAATTTAACAAATTAAAACCATTTTAGTCACTATTAACAGTTGAAACACTAATAGAATTGAACTTATTTTATTAGTATTAATTGTTAGTACACTAAAATGGTTTTTTGTATTATGCTCAAGATAAACAATATTATAATTATATGTTGTTGATGTATAAAAAAAGTGGAAATTGGGAGTATCACGTCTTTAGTTCGACATTTTTATCCTTTAAACTAAAAAGTAGATACCGAAACTTATAGAATATTGAATAATATAGTTTATAAAAGCAACGTATTTATATAGGTAGTCATATGAAAAAAGTGCAACACTTGGAAATAATGTTTTTTGTACAACATCATTTCAGAATTAATTAATAAATGACCTAAAGAAACTTTCAAACGTATGATTAGTGGGGAGATATACAATGAAAAAAGAACAAAAAGTGGATAATTGGATTAAAATGACTAAATATATACATTATATTGAAGCGATGATTGAAAGAAAATTGAAAGAACAATATCATCTAAGTATTAAAGAATTTTATGTATTATATGAAATTTATAAGTCAGAGAATAAAAAATACAAAATCAATGATTTGATTAAAGTGGTTGACTTAAGTCAAAGTGCGATGTCTAGACTTATTGTAAGAATGGAAAATACAGAGACGCCACTTGTATATAGACAAGAATGTGTAGAAGACCAACGCGCCATGTACATTTATCTAACTGGTTGTGGAGAAAAAGTAACTCAGACAGCACTAAATACTTACGATCAATTATTAAAACAAGTTAATTTAAAGAGTATCAGCGCTTTGACAAACATGGATGAGAATGGTTAGAGTCTACCGTAATTGAAAGCTAAAATAAATATTTTGAAGCTTTGTGCTATTGAAATAGAAAATGATAATGTCATGTTTTTAAAAGTGATTTATGTTTTACTATAAGTGTGTAATACATTGAAAAATTTGAAAAGGGAGAGGATGGCTAATGGAAATTAATGCTGCATGGCTCAATTTACCAGTACAAGATTTGGAAGCAAGTGAAAAATTTTATGATACGATAGGATTTACAATCAAAAAACATAAAGACATGATGAATAAAATGCGAGGTATTCAAACGAAAGATGGCCAAATCATTATGCTGATAGAAAAAAAGCAATTTGAAAAAGTTTCTAGACTTTCATCTATAGGTAACAATGAAGCATTAGTATCACTTTCAGTTTCAACAAAACCAGAAGTTGATACGTTAGTTTCCTTGGTTGAACAAGCAGGCGGAAAAGTACTAGAAACAGGCACGGAACATGAGGGGTATTACGGGGCCTTATTTAGTGATATAGATGGTCATTTGTTCAATGTCATTGTGATGTAATGACTTATTATATAACCCATCTTTTAATGATTTGTACAGGAATGGAAGGTGTAACATTTGATAAAAGCAATAGCAGTAGATAAAGACGGTACCTTTTTTAAATCGGATAATACCTATGATGAAGCTTATTTCAATAAAATTTTTGAAAGCATGATGGAAAGAGATATAAAATTTATCATTGCAAGTGGTAACCAATATGCACAATTACGTTCATTTTTTTCAGGTAAGGATCATCAGATAACGTATATAGCTGAAAATGGTGCAGTTACGTATCAAAATAACAAATTAGAAGCAGCTGAATATTTTGATCAACAATTGGTATTTGACGTTTTAAATTTGATTATTAATCATTATCATATTGAAGATATTGTGTTAAGCGGAGTTAAAAGTGCTTATGTATTAGAAGATGTGGGTAATGACTTTTTATCATTTTTATATAAATATTATTTTAATATAACGAAAGTTTCTGACTTTAAAACTATTGAGCAAGATGAATTTGTTAAGATTGCGCTTAGAATTAAAGATCCATTACTTTTAGATGAAGTAATGAAAGGTTTGAAAGCACAATATGGTGAAGAAATAAAGCCAGTTACAAGTGGAAATGATAGTTTGGATTTAATATTACCTAAAGTGAATAAAGGTGTAGCGATTAAAACACTTTTAGATAAATGGGATATACAACCACAAGAATTGCTAGCTTTTGGAGATGCAAATAATGATATAGAAATGTTAGCTTTGACTCCAAATAGTTATGCAATGGCTGAATGTAGTCCTGAAGTGGCTGATGTCGCAAATTACAAAGCGCCTTCCAATGATGAATCAGGTGTGTTACAAGTCATCGAGCGATATTTAAAACAAGATAACGATATTACAAACTAAAATAACGACAAAAACTCATTATTCCTTAATAGAATAATGAGTTTTATTAATGATGTTAAATTATTTTATAATAAGTACAGGAATATTTGCGCTATTAGCGATTTTATGTGTAACATTTCCCAGTACATTTTTTATGTCTGGTTTGGCCCGTTTATTACTCATAACGATGATATCATAGCTATTTTCTTCGATTTCACTTAATATTTCTTGTTTAATGTAGCCAGAACGAAACTTCACTTGAATTTTTAAGCCGAGTGATTCTAATTTTTCAACAAAAGGTGATATTTCATTGCCTTTTTCTTCAGCTAATTCTTCAAAATGTTTGCCACCATAGCGAACCGAAGTTTGTAAATCACCTTCAGGTATAACGTTGAAAATAGTGATTTTTGCATTGTCAACGCCGGTAGTTAAATTTTGTAATTCTTTAGGAACGTTATTAAAAGAATTATCAAAATCATATGCTAATAATATATTTTTATACATTGTAGCGCCCCCTTCGGTAATTGTTTACCCTATATAATAAAAAATCATCATAATTTCACAATTAATATTTTACAATAAATAATTCGATAAGAAAAACTAAAATATTTTACGCATCTAATCCTATGATATCATCGATATGTTTGTATCCATTTCTTAGTAAATATTGTGCAAGCTGTTTGTTCATAGTTTTAGTTAATCCAGGCCCTTCAAATACGAGTGAACTATAAATTTGAACCAGCGATGCACCATGACGTAACATTTTGATGACGTCATTCACTTCGAAAATGCCACCAGTACCAATGATTAAAAACTGACCTTGCGTTTCTTTATAGGCATGTGCAATCAGTTTTAAATTCCGCTTAAATAAAGGTTTTCCACTTAACCCGCCAGTTTCTTTTTGATTAACGGAATGTAATTGTTCACGTTTTTGCGTAGTATTCGCTAAAATGATGCCATCAAACGTTTGTGTTATAGGTTTGAGCATTCGAGACAAACTTTCTGTACTAAGGTCAGATGTTAATTTTATAAAAATAGGTACGTTAAGATCATGTTGTGTTTTATAATTTTGTATAGCAGCACATAATTGAGAAAATTCATTTTTATCATGAAAACTTTGTAGGTTTTCCGTGTTAGGAGAACTGATATTAACGGTGAAGAATGTGACGTCATTTTTAAATGTGTCTATGACTTTTATATAATCTTGGTAACGTGCTTCATATGGCGTTGCTTTATTTACCCCAACATTTAAGCCAATAGGCGTATGGTAACTATATTTTCTTAGATTACTCAACGCCTTGTTCATACCTAAATTATTAAATCCCATACGATTGATTAGCGCGTGGTCTTCTACTAATCGATACATGCGTGGTTTAGGATTGCCAGGCTGTGGTTTAGGTGTTACGCCGCCTAATTCTAACGATCCAAATCCTACTTTATCTAGTGCTTTTGGAACTTCACAAGATTTATCAAATCCCGCAGCTAATCCGATTGGATTTTCAAAATGTATACCTTTGATGCTTTGAGATAATATAGGGTTCCTATAATGAAATAATTTTTCGAGTATTGGCAGCAATTTAGTGTACTTTTGAGGGATTTTAAGGGCATTAATCGTCATACCGTGTGCTTTTTCAGGGTCTAATTGAAATAAAATAGGTTTAATTAACTTATACATGTTGTAATCGCTCCATTTGTTTAAATTAGTAGTAGATGAAAATATATGTCTTTAATAGACTAGCATTTTAGTATTCATATGCCTAGTATAAATAAGAAATATTAATATAACCTTCAAATTATTAGAGAAGACCCTGATTTTGATTAAATTTTAAATAAAACGGTAATAGTACAATGATGTGATGGAATAATGGAGGGATATTTTTATGAAAAAACAATGGCAATCACAATTACCATTAGATAATATACAGTCTATTGCACCAGTAAGCGGTGGAGACGTTAACGAAGCCTATCGCGTAGAAACATCTCAAAAGCCATATTTTTTATTAGTACAACGTCAGAGAAGTAAAGCCTTTTTTGATGCAGAAGTTGCTGGTCTCAATTTGTTTGAAAAAGCTGGAATTACTGCGCCAATAGTCATTGATAGTGGTGAAATCGATGGAGATGCCTATCTTTTGCTAAGTTTTTTAAATGAAGGAAACCAAGGTAGCCAAGCTGAACTTGGAGAATTGGTAGCTAAAATGCATCAACAACAGCAGCCAGATGGCAAGTTTGGTTTTGATTTACCTTATGAAGGCGGTGATGTATCATTCGACAATGATTGGTCTGATAGTTGGACGACCATATTTGTTGAACGTCGTTTAGATCATTTAAAAGATAGATTGGTAGATCAAGGTTTATGGATAGAGGAAGATGTACAAACTTATCATAAAGTGCGGGAAGTAATTGTAACTGCGTTAAGTGACCATACAAGTAAACCCTCATTATTGCACGGTGATTTGTGGGGTGGTAATTATATGTTCTTAGAAAATGGTCAACCTGCATTGTTTGATCCGGCACCACTATATGGTGATAGAGAATTTGATTTAGGTATAACTACTGTGTTTGGTGGCTTTACTCAAACTTTTTATGATTCCTATAATAAGCATTATCCTTTAAGTAAAGGTGCCAATGAACGACTAGAATTTTATCGTTTGTATTTATTAATGGTACATTTACTGAAATTTGGAAGTATGTATGCGGGCAGTGTAGATCGATCCATGGAAAACATATTAAATAATTAAACGTAGAAAAAATGCTTCATTGTTGTTATATAGCTATGTTACACATTGCTTTCATTACAAATATTTCAGCTTAAAATGTGTTAGAAAGCATCAACCCTTTAAAATGAAAAGATAAGTATAAAATATGATAAACAAACTCATTAAAACGTTTCAATTTAATGGTTATATAGAAAACCCGTCAAGTATCATTTACTTGACGGGTTTTTTATTAATCTAAATTTAGTGTGCCCATTTCTTCACGCAATTTATAAACTTTATCAGGTGTAACATCTTCACCTAAAGGATCTACAACTTTTAAAGTAGAAAATGTGTTAACGACTTGGCCGCGAATCATTTGAAGATATTCTTGTCTTAACACGTGTTGCTCTTGTTTTTCTTCTACACTCAAAGTTTGCACTTTTTCTTTGTTTGCTAATTGGTTAATTCTATCTAGTAGTTTCATAAATTTTGTCCTCCTGTAAATGTCGAGGTGGAAAGTGTGGAATAATTTCATTACCGACCTCTGTTAATATTTCTTTATAAGTTCTGTCGTTGGCTATAAACTGCAACATTATATGATTGGTTCCGATACGTTCATACGCTTTTAGGATGTTTAACAAAGTGTTTCTTCCTAGGCGATAACCACCTTTAATCGGCTTTACAAGTTCATTCGGATTAACTGATAAATCAATTACCAAAGGATGCATAAAGGGTTTGAATGTATCGTTTTGATGCCATTGCTGTAATAAAGCTTTTTGTTGTTGGAAAGGTTGAGGATAAAATAACCAACCATCCACATGTGTTTTTAACCAATCAATATGTTGTTTGGCGTATCCTGTTGCGAACATAGGAATATGCTTATGCTTTGGTAATACTTGTAAGCCAGAATCTTCGTACAGTTCAAATAAAGTATTTGACGTTTGTGGTGATGATGATTGCCATAATTCTTTTAAAGATGACACAGCTGATTGAAAATGTTGACTTAGATCGTTTGGATTGATTTTAAAAGTTGGAAATTCAAATTGACGATCTCCAGTAGCAATCCCTAATAACAATCGCTCGTTTGATATTAAATCAAGAGAGGCAGATGCTTTAGCAATATGCACAGGATGACGTAATGTTGCAACAATACTAGATGTTCCGAGAGCGATTTTGGATGTGTTGGCAGCGATGAAAGTTAAAAACACAAACGGATCGTAGTTTGTCGTTACATTACCAAGGTGCGGACTATATAAAGGATTATCTCGCACAAATAAGCTTGTGAATCCAAGTTTTTCAGCATATTGAACTAATGCTATTTGTTGATCAATTGGCAATGCGATATTTTCAGGATCATCAAAGGGTAACATTAATCCTAAGGTTAAATGTTCCTGTTGAAAAGTTCTTTGAAAACCATTGTGTGTTTGAATTGTTGTCACGTCTATCCCTCCTCTTCAATTAAATTAAACAACGACTGTAAACTAAGTAACACTTGTTGTTTAGATAGATTATATGGCATGATTTATTATAATGCAAACAACATGTTTATAAATTCATTGTATAAGCGACAAAGTGAGCAATATGTTGTTTAAATCACATAATTAATGTACTAAGTAATAATTGATTAAAATCTTAAAATTCTGTAAATTTAAAAAGTAATATTTTTTAATAGGAGGTAGGTTTTGTTGAAAAACATATTAGTCGGCATCATTATAGGCACATTATTATTTTTATCAAGCACTATCAATGCTGAGGCACAAGCACAAAATCAAAATGATACTATGAAAAGTTCGCAACAGACTAATGAGAGGAATCAAATAGGTACTGCCACACCAAGAGTCATGCTACCAGGTGAAAATAGACATCAAATTGAAAATACTCAATCTGGTCATTACCAATCCATTGGCTACATAGAAAAAGGAGAAACAATCGCTACTGGTGTGGTTGTTGGTAAAAATACAGTATTGACGAATAAGCATGTAGTAAATAACGGTAATGGAAAGCTATCATTTGCACCTGCTGCTGAAAATGAAAATAGTTTTCCGTATGGTACATTTACAGAAAAAGAAGTGGTAGCCTATCCTGGAGATGCTGACTTAGTACTAGTTCATTTTAATAAAAATGGTGAAGGGCAGTCAGTTGGAGATGTTGTGACACCTGCCACAATTGGTGAAACTAGTACTGTGTCTAGTAATGATCCAATAACAGTTACAGGTTATCCAGGTGACAAACCTTTAGCAACGATGTGGGAAAGTTCGGGTAAAGTCATAAGTAATAATGACAGTATATTAACATATAGTGCCAGCACATTTGGGGGAAACTCAGGCTCGCCTGTCTTTAATGCAAATAATGAATTAATTGGTCTACATTACGGTGGTATAGAAGGAGAAAGCAATAATGCAGTAGCGATTACAGGTGAAGTATTGGAATTTATCAATGATCACAATGTTTAAACATTTATTTTACTTAAATAAATTAAGCCCCTCGTTAAATAAGTTACGATAACTTATTTAACGAGGGGCTATATGAATGATTAAAGCATAACTATTTTCATTGTCCAAACGCATTGTGCGAATTATTTTTGATTTGAAAGTTGGGATGTAATGAAGGGTAATGACTTGTTGATGTATGATTCAGCAGGTAAATTACTCGAATGGAACCAATGTTTAGCGATGCCGTATAATCCCCATGATAGAAAACGTGCACTTGTAGCAAGTGTCTCTCTATCTATATCTTTGTGTTCATCAGACATTAATTTTAAAAAAATATCTTCTAATTCTTCTTTAATTCTTTTCTCGACAATTTCCCCATATGCTTCACTATTTAGACGGCACTCTTCATGAGTATCTTGGATATAACTAGTAATTGTAATAAAACATTGGCACAGTGCTTTTTCATTTAATTCTGTAACCATATTGAGCGATTGATTTAAATTTTTTAAGATTGTTTCAGACAGTGTATATTCCATGATGTCATATTTATCGTAAAAATGAGCATAAAAGGTAGCGCGATTGACAGTGGCACGTTCGGTAATATCTTTAACCGTAATTGATACTAACTTTTTTTCTTTTGCAATTTCACGAAAAGCGTCCATTAATAATTTTTTAGTTCTTATAATACGGGGATCTATATGAGTATGAGTCAATTAATTACACCTCTATATTTGTTATTATCATTAGACAAATTATCTTGCTTTACGAACAAGTTGTCAATTAACATAACTAGCTTTGATTTTATTTCAATTCTATTTTACGATCATTTATTTTACTATTTAAAAAACAATAAATAATGATACCTAATGTGATGATTATAATACCGACAATACTTAACATATTTGGTAACGCTAAGCCTAAAAGTAACATTTCGCCAATTAATGTAAAAACGATTTCCATCGCTTGTGTCGCTTCAACAGCAGCTAACTTAGTTTGGTTATGTTTCACTATATTCGTTGCATAGAAGAATAATGTTGTTGCTATGATACCAGAGAAAATCGCAACTAAAAAAGTTTGCGTGATTTGATTTGAAGAGGGTAGCCCTTGAGTAGCTACTCCAATCAGAAAAATAATCAACCATAATGGTAAGGTGACTAAGGTCATGCCATATATCCGTTCGATCGTATTTAAATCGTTGCCAACAACCACCATCATTTTACGATTGCCTAAAGGGTAACAAAATGCTGCAATCATCAACGGTATGACAGATAATAGGAAAATATGTAATTCTATATTCGAAATGTGCGGAATTTGTACAATGATAACACCTAATATCATAATGCTAGATGTAGCAAGTGAACGCCACGGGATACGTTCTCTCATTTTGATTGTGGATTGTCCTTGTTGTATATATGTGTAGAAAAATGGAGCTGTAAAAAGACCGCAAATAATGGTTAATTGCCATGTCGCAGAAATAAGCCAACCTGGGCTATAATTTGATACAAAAGTTATGGGTACATAAAAAAAGACAAAACCAAGTGAACTCCACAATAACCACCTGAAAAAATTTTGCTTAATATGCAATAAAATAATATGATGACGCCCTTTACGGTTCCAAATAACCATCATTAACAAAAAAGGGAACATAAAAATAAAGCGTAGTGACGCACTAAAAAGCCAACTGCCACCTTTGCTAGACATTGCATGATTTAGTATGAATGTAATAGAAAAAAAGAAAGCAGCTAATATACCAATTAAAATTGCTCGCATTAAAGACCACCTCAAGTTGTGTAATGATACTAACTTACCAGTTTTTTTAAATGCAGCAAACATAATTCATACAAAAAATGTGATATTTCTATAAAATTATGTGAATTTTCGGAAAATAAAAAGCAAAACCACTAGAAAAGTAGTATGATAGGTTTAACAGTAGTAAAAAAAGAAAGCTTAATAAATGAAACAATGCCGTTGTAATTAGAGTAGTGATGCTAAATGATAAAATATTTATTACAAAATAATACTTAGATAAAATTGATTTTATTCATATTTAATATACATAAGACGATTGGAGTGTGTTAAATGACTAAAAAGATAATCATGGATTGTGATCCAGGTCATGATGATGCGATAGCTTTAATTCTAGCAGGTGCGAAATATAGTACACTTGATATATTGGCCGTGACCACTGTAGCAGGAAACCAAGCAGTTGAAAAAAACACCAAAAATGCACTTAATGTATTAGAAGTTATGGGAAGACGAGATATTGAAGTATCTGTAGGTGCTTCGCGTCCACTCATAAAACCTGCTTCCTTCGCTTCGGAAATTCACGGCGATTCGGGATTAGATGGACCTAAATTACCTGAAGTGCCATCGTTGAAACCAACTCAATATCACGCTGCAGATGTAATTATTAAGACATTAAAACATAGCGCTGATCCTGTAACAATTGTTGCAACAGGTCCACTTACAAATGTTGCGACTGCATTAATCAAAGACCCTAGTATTGCTCAATCAATTGATTCTATTACAATTATGGGAGGTGGCACTTTCGGAAATTGGACGCCTACCGCTGAATTTAATATTTGGGTGGATGCAGAAGCTGCTAAACGAGTATTGGAAAGTGGTATTAACATAAATGTTTTTGGGTTAGATGTGACTCATCAGGTCTTAGCAACAGATGAAGTAATTCAAAGATTTAGTAGCATTGATAATAAAATATCTAAATTTGTTGTTGAACTACTAGAATTTTTCAAATCTACTTATAAAACACATTTTAATATGGATGGGGGTCCTATTCATGATGCGTGTACAATTTTATACTTATTGCAACCTGACTTATTTACTATGCAGCAGACACACATCGACATAGAACATCAAAGTTCGCTCACATACGGTACAATGTCAGTCGACTTAAATAATGTCACAAACAAAGAAAAAAATGCATATTTTGCTACGGCTGTAGATGTTGAACGTGTTTGGACTTTGATGGAACATATGTTAAAAAGTTATAACGTGTAAGCTGAATTATGGATAGCCATTATTCTCTAAATTTTGAAAATATTGATTTGTAACATTTGTAAGAGCTTAGAGATAAGTTTTTTTGAATTCTGTTAATACGATAAAGAAAAGTATGGAATATAAGTATTTGTCACTAAAAATAAACGTCAATTTCTAGCGCAGCAATATAGAAATTGACGTTTTCTTTATGTTAATGATATAAAATTTTCGTGTTTGACTTGAGTAAATCTATATTGCAAAAGTTGTTTTAATATTTTCATTACAGTTATTTAATACGAAAGTATGAGATGATTTTAAGTTGAATAATTAGCAAAATACAGATAAAAGCATTTATTATGATATTAATATCATAATTTAAAAGGTGAATCGGATAGTGAAAAATACATTTAAAACGATATTATTATTAGTTATTGTATTAGTGCCGTTAATACTATTATTAACAAATATAGATACTGTACAACGATATGTAAGAGAAAATTTAGTACAACAAAATGATGGAAATAAAGATAGTGGAAAGAAAGATAGAAGCATTTTTAATATAAGTAGAGAGACTGAATCTTTTGGTGATTATAAATATAATGACTTCGACGGTAAACACTATGGCATTGATTATGGCATAGCTAAAAACACGCCAGTAACTGCAGCGACAGATGGTAAAGTAACCAGAACTTTTGAAAATGATTTAGGTGGCAAAGTAGTGCAGATTATGGAAGAAGATGGTGTACATCATCAATGGTATATGCATTTAAATGAATTTAAAGTGGAACCTGGTGAAAAAGTTAAAGCTGGAAAAATCATTGCACTTTCTGGTAATACTGGTTCTCAAACTTCAGGGCCGCATCTACATTTTCAAAGAATGGAAGGTGGCGTTGGAAATGAGTATGCGGAAAACCCTAGAAAATTTATAGAATCGTTACCTAATGGTGAAGAGAGTCTGTATAAGAAATAATTGTTGAGAAAATGTATTATTCCATCCACGCTTTATCCTAATAATGCGATGTTACCGTAGTGATAGCGTAACGTAATATAGAATAATTTTAGTTATAATTAAAATATTAAGCTCAACGTATTACGAAGATGATTCGTCTAAAAGTGAGTCAATAGAGTCGTGATTTAATAAATTTTGATGAATTGCTTCCCATAAATAAAACGCCCCATATGAAGCATATGGATGCCATCGTTTTGCACATAGAGAGAGTTGTTTTTTTCTTTCAGCGTTTGAAGTTTGATAAAGCCATTGAGCAGCTCTCTGTAACCCCACATCAAAAATAGGCAGTATATTGTCACGCTTTAATGTAAATATTAAAAATATTTCTGATGTCCAACGACCAATACCTTTGACCTGTGTTAAAACTTGTTTTACAGTTTCATCATCTAATTCATGTAAATTAGTAAAATCGAGTTTATTTTGTTCTATATGCACTAGCAAATTTTGAATGTAGTTTATTTTAGTTTTAGAAAGACCTATGTGTTTCATTTGTACTTCAGATAAATTTAACACCGATGCAACAGTCCATTGATTGTGGATTGCTTCCGAAAATCTTTGGAAAATTGCTGAAGCGGCAGTATTTGTAATTTGCTGTCCAATGATAGAACGAATTAACGATTTTAGCGGATTAGGGCGCAGTGTTATTTCTACATTGCCAATTTGTCTTATAAGTTTTGCAAGGGTCTCGTCTTGGCGCATGAGTGTCTGGACAGGTGAATCATTTATGTCGATATGCCATTGAGCCATCATATTCACACCTTATTGTAATAATTGTTGTAGCACAACCGCTTGATTATGTTTTTCATCTTTTGCACCATAAAGCAAAATGACATCTTGTTTACTGTTAGCAACAATATCTTGTAATTCATTAAAAGCTTCTTTTTGATCGTTATTTTCACGCAATTCTTTCTCGTATTTTTCTTTAAATGCAGCGTAAAGTTGAGGATCGTGATTAAACCATTTTCTTAATTCGGATGTTGGTGCAATGTTTTTTAGCCAATGATCTAAATTAGCTTGATCTTTTGAGATTCCTCGTGGCCAAACGCGGTCTACAAGTATGCGTACGCCTTCTTTAAGTGGTTTTTCATAAATACGTTGTATTTGAATAGTCATAAAAAGCTCCTTTACTCTTAATAATTAAATTATTTTTCTATAGCCTAAAACGTAATATTAAAAACATTAGAACTCATATATTTTAACTGAAAGGGTATAGATAAATATAATGTTGAAAAGGAGATTTTAATATGACAAATTTTGATCAAGTTCAACCACCTGAACAATTTAAATATCGCAGTAATGCAGTACTTATTAAAAATTATTATGAATTTACTTGTGATAATCGAATATATTTTAGTCAAACAGCGCACAAAGATTTAGCCAATCAACACTATAAGTTCAATATTGAAATTTTATCTAAAATAAACGATACTGGATTGGCATTAGATTTTAATGAAGTCGATAAAATATATAATAAACAAATCGCAACTTATTTGGATGGTCAACTCGTTAATGAAACATTACCATCTATGAATACAACAGCCGAAAATATTGCCTTTTGGATATGGGAGCAATTTGAGCAACACTTGCCAGAAGAAAACACACTTCAAAAACTAGAATTTTTTGAGAATGCAACGCAAGGTCTCGTATTGACGCGTGAATTAATGGAAGCAAAATAAAATGTTTTTAACAATATGATTTAGCAAACACGACGTGTGTATTGGAACATAACAATTACTTTCGACATTAGCGCTAAATATTATTTTAAAAAGCAATGACATTCTATGGATAGACAAGTTCATTAAAAAGCAATGGACGTCTATCCGTTTTTTTTTTGTGCAATTTTTGTGTTTAGTGAACATAAGGAATGAATTGTAATGATATGATTAACTGTATTTTTATATAAAATGTACAAAAATAAATATTCTGAAAATTGCGATAATATGGTATATTTTATTTATCACAACATAGGAGGCACACAATGATCAAAGTAAGTCCGAAACAATTTATTAATAATGTATTATCTGGCGTAGCAATTGCAATTGTTGCTGGGCTCATACCTAATGCTATTTTAGGTGAGGTATTTAAACTTTTAGCGCCGAAATATGCCGTTTTTGAATCTTTACTACAGGTTGTTTTAGGTATTCAATTTACAGTTCCGCTATTGGTAGGAGCTTTGATTGCAATGCGCTTTAGTTTAACGCCTTTAGCGACAGCTGTAGTTGCTAGTTCGGCTTTTGTCGGAAGTGGTGTTGCACAATTTAAAGATGGCGTGTGGGTACTTGTCGGCGTGGGAGATTTGATTAATACAATGATAACAGCAGCAGTTGCGGTATTTTTAATATTGGTAATCGGTGAACGCTTTGGTAGTCTGACATTGATTATTTTACCGACAATCGTTGGTGTTATTTCAGGTTTGATTGGTTTGACGTTATTGCCATACATACAATTAATTACGACTGGTATTGGTAACTTAGTTAATACATTTACAGAATTACAACCCATAATTATGTCAATGCTTATTGCACTTGTCTTTAGTTTTATAATTATTTCACCAATTTCTACCGTGGCGACAGCACTAGCCATTGGTATTAGTGGTTTAGCAGCAGGTTCAGCCTCATTAGGCATTGTAGCATGTGAAGGTGTTCTCGTCGCAGGTACGATGAAAATAAACAGATCAGGCGTACCTATTACAATATTTTTGGGTGGTGTTAAAATGATGATTCCCAATATGGTTCGACACCCTATTATTTTATTACCCATCTTCACCAATGCGATTATCACTGGATTTTTTGGCGCGTTGTTAGGTATTGCTGGTACCAAAGAATCTGCTGGTTTTGGTATTATTGGGTTGGTAGGTCCCATCAGCGCATTTAAACATATGGAAGCCCCATTACTACTTAATCTATTATATGTATTTATCGCATTTTTTGTCGTTCCGTTTATGATAGGTTTCTTAATTCATATATTCTATATGAAAGTTTTGAAATTATATGATAAAGAAGTATTTAAGTTCCTAGCATAAAATAAGTGAAGATATAGATTTGCTTATTGTAATATATTAAAAATGCGCATTATCAATATATAAGTAAAAAGATTAAAAAGGCCTCAAATCAAAGGCCTTTTTAATTTTGCACAAAATAATTTGCAAGTATGACCCCAATATATAAAAAATGTATCGAAATATATTGTTACAGTTATGTAACAATAAGGTTGTTTGTAATTTTTCAGACTATATAAAAAATGAAGCAAATCAAGAGATAGCATTCTTTTATATCAATAATTATAAATAATAAAAGCAAAATTGATTATTTGAGAATGTTGTATAAAGCAATTACAAAAGATTGCAATGTTACAAATCAGAACAATTTTTGTAAAGTTTTGTTATGTAAGTGTAATATGATTGATAAAAATATATGGTATATTAACTATGGTCAAAAAACAAAACATAAAATTTAAAGAATTTTAGCAAATACGACAAAAAAATTATTGAAAATATATTTTATTAAAAATTAAATTTGGAGGATTTATTTTATTATGAAAAAATCAATTTTAGCTTCATCATTAGCAGTAGCATTAGGCGTAACAGGATATGCAGCAGCATCTGACAACAATCAAGCTCACGCTTCAGAACAAAACATCGACAAAGCACATTTAGCAGAATTAGCATTAAATGGTTCAGCTGAATTAGATCAAAAACCATTACACGCTGGTGCATATAACTACAATTTTGTACTAGGTGGTAACGAGTTTACTTTTACATCTGACGGTAACACATGGTCATGGGAATACCATGCAGTTGGTGCGCAAGCTTCAACACCTAATACTACACAAGATGTAAGTTCAGAAGTAAGTGTCAACACAAATGAAAAATCAGCAAGTGAAGTACGTTCACAACAATCATATACTGCTCCAGCAGCAGTAGAAGCACCAAAAGCTTCAGCAACTACAAATGTTAAAACAGCACAAACAAGTGCAGCTACGCAAACATATAAAACAGCTCAAGCATCTGCGGCTTCAACTGGTGGATCAGTTAAAGCACAATTCTTAGCTGCTGGTGGATCAGAAGCTATGTGGAATTCAATTGTAATGCCTGAATCAAGTGGTAATCCAAATGCGGTTAACCCAGCAGGATATAGAGGCTTAGGTCAAACTAAGGAATCATGGGGTACTGGTTCAGTAGCTGATCAAACTAAAGGTATGTTAAACTACGCTAAACAACGTTACGGTTCTGAAGCAGCAGCGTTAGAATTCCGTAAAAACCACGGTTGGTGGTAAAATCTATAGCACTGAACGTGTTGTGTTTGGTGATATAGATAAGAGTGACTCGCTTGAGTCACTCTTTTTTTATATTGACATGTTAGAATATTCTGATAAAATTAATATTAATTTAATTATAAAGTGACTTATCCAGAGAAGTGGAGGGACTTGACCCGTTGAAACTTCAGCAACAGACTTATCTATTATCATAAGTACTGTGCTACATTCAACAAGTGGAATACTTGATAGATAAGTGTCATGTGAGAGCTATATGTCACTTATGAGGCATATAGTTTTTTATTTTAAGGAGGACTTTTAATGGTAATATCAGATCGGTTATCACAAATTCCGGATAGTTACTTTGGTAAAACGATGGGACGTAAAATAGAGCCCGGGCCATTACCGTTGATTAATATGGCCGTAGGTATACCTGATGGCACAACGCCTAAAGGTATCCTTGATTGCTACGCAGAAGCCATCTATAAACCTGAAAATCAAAAATATGTCGCTTTTCATGGGAAAGAAACATTCAAACAAGCAATCGTCGATTTTTATAAAAGACAATATGATGTTGAATTAGATAAGGATGAAGAAGTCTGTATTCTATATGGTACGAAAAACGGCTTAGTCGCTTTGCCTACATGTATCGTTAATCCGGGTGAAAATGTGCTGCTTCCCGATCCAGGTTATACAGATTATTTAGCAGGTGTATTGTTGGCAGATGCTAAGCCACAACCACTTGTGTTAAAGCCACCTTATTATTTACCACAATGGCATATGATAGATAAAGACGTCTTATTGAATACACGCTTAGTTTATCTAACTTATCCAAATAACCCTACAGGTTCAGTTGCTACAAAAGATGTATTTGATAAAGCAATTGCACAATTTCAAGGCACAAAAACTAAAATTGTTCATGATTTTGCCTACAGTGCATTTGGCTTTGATTATAAAAATCCAAGTATTTTACAATCAAAGGGTGCTAAAGACTTAGCAATAGAAGTGTTTTCTTTATCAAAAGGATATAATATGTCAGGTTTTAGAGTTGGTTTTGCTGTAGGGAATAAAGATATGATACAAGCATTGAAAAAATATCAAACACATACGCATGCTGGTATGTTTGGTGCACTGCAAGATGCGGCTACATTTGCTTTAAATCATTATGATGATTTCCTTGTGAGTCAAAATGAAATATTTAAAGTCCGAAGAGGTAAGTTTACAGCTAAATTGAATGAAGCAGGTATCCCTTTTGAACCGATGAATGGTGGCATATTTTTATGGTTAAAAACACCTAAACATTATGATGGTGAAACGTTTGAAACATATTTATTAAAAGAAAAGTCCATTTTAGTTGCTCCAGGTATTCCATTTGGTGAACATGGGCAGAACTATGTACGTATTTCATTAGCAGTGGATGATGATAGCTTAATGGAAGCGGCAGAACGCATTCAATCATTAAAACATTTATATGAAGCAGAATAGGAGTGAAATGATCAATGAAAAGCATTAAACTTTTTGGTGTCAGAGAAGAAGATATCCCTTTTATTAATGAATGGTCAGAAAAACATCAGGTGAAAGTAGATTTAGATAGTGACATATTATCTTTGGAAACAGTAGATCGTGTTAAAGGTTTTGATGGGGTATCGTTGTCACAACAAATTGAATTAGATGAAGTAGTGTATCAGAAATTACATGATTATGGTATTAAGCAAATTGCTCAGAGAAGTGCTGGCTTTGATAGTTATAATCTTGAGTTAGCTAAGCAATATGAACTAGTTATAACCAATGTACCTTCTTATTCTCCGCATTCTATCGCTGAATATACTGTGTCTCAAGCATTAAATTTAATTAGAAATTTTAATGATATACAAAATAAAACTGCAGCATATGATTTTAGATGGCAACCGAGTATTTTGTCACGTTCTATAAAAGATTTAAAAGTTGCAGTTATTGGTACAGGTCGTATTGGTTCTATTGTAGGTAAGATTTTTGCAGAAGGTTTTGGTTCAGAAGTAGTAGCATATGATATTGAACCTCAAGTCTCATGTGAAGCGTATTTAACATATAAAGAAAGTATGCGTGAGGCGATTAAAGATGCAGATATTGTAACTGTACATATTCCAGCGACAAAGGAAAATACATATTTGTTTAATGAGGCAGTATTTACAGAAATGAAAACAGGTGCCGTGTTTATTAATTGTGCGCGCGGTACGATTGTTGATACAAAAGCCCTTATAGATGCATTAAATAGTGGGAAAATAATAGGTGCAGCATTAGATACTTATGAAGGTGAGAAAGGGCTATTCCCAAGTGATCAACGCAATACACAATTAGATGATGCAATATTAATTGAATTGATAGAACGACAAGATGTCATTCTATCTCCACATATTGCTTTTTATACTGATGCAGCTGTAAAAAATCTTATTGTAGATGCGCTAGATGCAACATTAGAGGTAATATATACTGGTGATAGTAAGCTTCGTGTTAATTAAATATGTAATATAAAAATAGGGCTAAGACGTTTGATTTCGTCTCAGCCCTCATTTTTTGAATGTGCAGGTTATTTAGCATCATAGCCTTGATCTTCGATAGCATCTTTCATGCTTGTCATTGTAACTTTATTATCGTCAAAATCAACTTCAACATTACCAGCATCAAGGTTCACATCAGCCGTTGATACGCCATCTAGATTTGTAAGTGCAGATTCTACTGCCTGTTTACAATGATCACAGCTCATGCCATCAACTTTAATTGTTTCTGTTGCCATAGGAATCACCTCCTTAAATCAAGGATGTTTATTATTACAAAGTTGCGTTATAATTTCATTCGTTTTAATCTGAGTGAATTTGTTACCACACTTACTGAGCTTAATGCCATTGCTGCGCCAGCTACCCAAGGTGCAAGTAAACCTAAAGCTGCGATAGGAATACCAGCAACGTTATAGCCAAATGCCCAAAATAAGTTTTGTCTGATATTACTTATCGTTGAATTACTAGCTTTGATTGCTTTAGGAACTAATAATAATTCTCCGCCTAAAATTGTAACATCAGCTGCCTCTATTGCTACTTCTGTACCTGTTCCAATAGCAATACCGATATCTGCTTGAACTAGTGCTGGTGCGTCATTAACGCCATCTCCAACCATAGCAACAATTTTATCATTATTCTGAAGTTCTTTGATTTTTGAAGCTTTTTCTTCTGGTAATACTTCTGCAATTACAGCGTCTATACCTACTTGTTTAGCAATTGCTTGTGCTGTTCGCGCGTTATCTCCTGTAAGCATTGTTACGGAAATACCTAATTCGTGCAATTGTTGAATCGCTTCATTGGCAGAATCTTTGACTGTATCGGCGACGGCAATCACACCTTGTAGTGTTTGATTAATAGCAATGAGCATTGCTGTTTTACCTTCGTATTCATATTTGACTAAATTATCTTCATACTTTGAAACATCAATATGAGCATCTTTCATGAATTTACGTGTGCCGACTAATACGTCTTGGTTATGAATCATTGCTTGAATACCGTGTCCTGGCACTGCTTCGAAAGATGCTGTTTCTAATAAATCGATGCCTTTATCCTTTGCATAACTGACGATTGCTTCAGCTAGTGGATGTTCAGAATCTTTTTCTGCACTAGCTAAAAGTTGTAGTGTTTCATCATTACCATCAAAGTCCGTCACAATTGGTTTACCGTTTGTGATAGTTCCTGTTTTATCAAGAACGACTGTATCAATTTGGTGTGTACGTTCTATGTGCTCGCCACCTTTAAATAAAATACCATTTTCAGCAGCCTTGCCAGTACCCACCATAATTGAAGTAGGTGTTGCGAGACCTAATGCACATGGACAAGCTATCACTAATACAGCGATTGCTGCTACAAGTGCAGGTTCGAATTGACCAGTTTGGACAAAAGCAATCCAAATGATAAATGTGAGTATAGCAATACCTACGACAATAGGGACAAAGTAGCCAGAAATCGTATCAGCTAAACGCTGTATAGGTGCTTTTGAACCTTGAGCATCTTCGACTACTTTAATAATAGAAGATAAAGCAGTGTCTTTTCCTACTTTCGTTGCTTCTATTGTAATGGTACCATTTTTATTCATTGTTGATCCTATCACATTATCGTTTAATGTTTTTTCAACAGGGATAGATTCACCAGTTAACATAGATTCGTCTATCGCAGTCATACCTTTGATTACTTGTCCGTCTACTGGTATTTTTTCTCCTGGTTTTACTTGGATATAATCTCCGACAACAACTTCACTTAGTGGCACCATTTGTTCTTTGCCATTTCTGATTATACGTGCTTCTTTTGCTTGTAAACTTAACAATTCGCTTAAAGCATTTGTAGTTTGTGTTTTGGCACGGCTTTCTAAATATTTACCGAATAAGATAAGTGTTATTAATACAGCACTCGTTTCAAAATACAGATGAGGTGTATCATTTGTATGGTTCAACCATTTTATCATTTCATAAATACTATAAAAGAATGCGGCACTCGTACCTAACGCGACTAATACATCCATATTGGCTGAACCATTTCGCAGATTTTTATAAGCACCTACATAGAACTGCCAACCAATAATAAATTGAACAGGTGTAGCTAATATGAATTGAAACCAGGGATTCATTAAGAAACTAGGTAATGGTAGTCCGAATAAATGGATAAACATCGTCAATAGTAAAGGTAAAGAAAGTATAGCTGAAACAATTAATTTGTTTCGCTTTCCTTTTAACTCTTGTGCTTTTCGTGAATTTTTTTCTGAAGGGGCTGCTTTGGTTTTTGCATCATAGCCGATGTTTTGTATTTTTTTTATCAATTCATCTATAGATGTCACTTCTGGATTATAATTAATCGTTGCATTTTCGGTTGTGAGGTTGACGTTTGCTTGTTCAACACCGTCAGTGCGGTTAAGTACTTTTTCAATACGATTTGAACATGCGGCGCAAGTCATACCAATGACATCTAAATCAGCTTTTTCAGTGACAACATCATAACCTGTATCTTTAATTTTTTGAGTTAAAGCATCTAGTGAAGTATTATCTGAATTATATTCAATCGTTGCTTTCTCAGTTGTAACATTGACATTTGCTTTGACATCTTCCATTTTATTTAAATTCTTTTCGATGCGGTTCGCGCATGCAGCACAAGTCATGCCTGTAATACCTAATGTCGTTTTTTTGTTGTTATCCATCTCAGTGAATGCCTCCTTTTGCTTCATAGATTTATAATGAATCGTTATTTGTATCTCATCTGTTAAATTTAATATACCCCCTGTAGGTATAAAAGTCAATGTGTTTGTTTGGAATAAAATAAGCTAACATCAGTATGTATGTAACAAGTGATGTTAGCTTATGATTTAAATCAAAGTTATATTAGATGCTGCTGATTAACTTTGCTGAGTTCAGAAACAATTTTACGGCTGTCTTTATTAAGATGTTGTACATAAATCATATTGTTTTTCTTTTTATAATTTTCTATCAAGGTATCTACTGCATTAACAGCTGAATCATCCCATAAATGTGCTTGGCTAAAATCGAGATAAATTGTTTTATCGCTTATTTCTAAATCTAATTGGTTCATTAAGGAATCGATAGATACAAAGAAAATTTGACCTTCAATTTTATAATAGATGTGATGATCGCGTTCCTCATATTGAACAGAGACGTTGGATATCTTTGTAGCAAAACATAATGCACTGACAATAACGCCAACGATGACGCCGAGCGCTAGGTTACTTGTGAACAATACGATAACTACCGTTAGCATCATCACAAATGCATCAGAACGTGGGGCTTTTTGTATAAATTTAAACGATTGCCAATTAAATGTACTACAGAAACCATCACCATAATGCCGGCCAAAATTGGCATTGGAATTTCAACAACCCAGTCACCAAAGACCATAATCAAGATGATTAAAAACACACCCGCTGTAAATGTGGAAAGACGTGTGGTTGCACCTGAACGCACATTAATAACCGATTGCCCAATCATAGCACAACCACCCATTGCACCGAAAAAGCCTGTGATAAAGTTTGCGATACCTTGTCCACGAGCTTCTTGGTTTTTGTTACTATAACTATCAGTCGCTTGATCGACGATGCGTGACGTTAATAAACTTTCTACAAGACCTACAATTGCCATTGATATGGAATATGGAAATATAATTTTAAAAGTTTCCATGTTAAATGGTACATCGGGGATTAATAAATGCGGTAAACTTTTTTTGATTTCGCCTAAATCTCCAACTGTTTTAACATCTACACCAGTAACTAAATAGACGATCGTTAATACGACGATAGCAATTAATGGTGCAGGTATACGATTGAACACACGAGGTAATAAATAAATAATTAATAATGTGATGATTACAAATAAATATGTAGGTAATGAAATACCAAAGATATGTTTAAGTTGTGTCATAAATATCATTATAGCTAGTGCATTCACAAACCCAATCATCACAGAGTTTGGAATGAATTTCATCAGTCTACCTATTTTTAATAGACCAAAGATGATTTGAATGATGCCCATTAAAATGGTTGCAGCAAGTAAATATTGTATACCATGATCGCGTACTAATGGCACAATGACTAAAGCGACAGCACCTGTAGCGGCGGATATCATTGCGGGTCTACCTCCAACAAATGAAATGACTACAGCGATGATAAATGATGCATATAAACCGACCATTGGATCTACCCCTGCAATAATAGAGAATGAAATTGCTTCAGGAATTAATGCAAGTGCCACAACAATGCCTGCTAATATGTTTGTTCCTGGTGCAGTGAGCCATTCTCTCTTTAATTTATTTAGCATAATTTGTGCTCCTTTATTAAAAGTCAATTTTAATAGTATAGCACATAGCATAAAAAAAGTTTATAGTACTTTATGACAAAAAAATTCAAAAATTATAATTTATTACGAAATAAAAATGTGACAGTTTTGTTATTTGAAATTATGTATTTGTTAGTAAAATCAAACGAGGAAATTAAATAAATTCGCTATGATAAAAATATAAATAAAAGTAAAGTGATTGAAGGAGTGTAATACATGTCTATTCTAAAAGTTGAAGGATTAACGAAAAATTATGGCAATAAACATAGAAAGCAAGAAGTACTAAAAGGTATAGATTTTACAATTGAAAAAGGTGAATTTGTAACAATCATGGGACCATCAGGTTCTGGTAAAACGACATTACTTAATGTGATCAGTTCCATTGATTATATAACGAGTGGTACAGTGGAAATTAATGGTCATCAAATTAATAAAATGAGTAATAAAGCATTAGCAGACTTCCGTAAAAAAGAAATAGGTTTTATTTTCCAAAATTATAGTGTACTTAATACATTAACTGTTAAAGAAAATATTATGTTACCACTATCTATTCAAAAATTATCTAAACAAGAAAAAGAACAAAATTATGACGAAGTTACTCAAGCATTAGGTATTAGTGAATTGGGTCATAAATATCCAAATGAAATATCTGGAGGACAACAACAACGTACTGCTGCAGCAAGAGCTTCAGTACATAAACCAGCTATTATTTTTGCGGATGAACCAACAGGTGCGTTAGATTCAAAAAGTGCACAAGATCTATTGAACCGTTTGGAAGAGTTAAACCAAAAAACAAATGCTACTATCGTTATGGTCACACACGATCCCGTTGCAGCAAGTTATTCAAATCGTGTCATCATGCTGAAAGATGGGGATATACATTCTGAAATATACCAAGGTGAGGATAGCAATCAAGCATTTTATAAAAATATCATTCACATGCAAACTGCCTTAGGTGGTGTGACAAATGAATTTTAATCAAATCGTCATCAAGAATTTAAGGAAAAATATTAGACATTATGCCATGTATTTATTTTCCTTAATTGTCAGTATCGTTTTATACTTTAGTTTTGTAACTTTAAAATACACTGACAGTATTAATAATGAACAATCATTAAAGACAATTCAAAAAGGTTCAGAAATTGGGGCAGTATTTTTATTCTTTATTATTGTTATATTTTTAATGTATGCGAATCAACTTTTTATTAAACGTAGAACAAGTGAATTTGCACTGTATCAATTGATTGGTTTAACAAGAAATAACATCATGAGAATGTTAGTCATTGAGCAAGCGATGATGCTGTTATTAACGAGTGTGATTGGCATGCTTATAGGTATATTTGGTTCGAAATTACTGTTGATGATTGTGCTCAAAGTATTAGACATTAATATGAGCGTATCATTAGCGTTTCAATTGCCAGCTGTAATGCAAACATTGATGCTTATTGTTGTGTCATTTATACTCATACTAATACAAAGTTTTATATTTTTACGTAAACGCAGTATTTTAATGATGATGAATGACAATGCACGCACGGAAGCAACCAAGTCTCAAATTACTGTGATGGAAATTATTTTTGGTGTATTAGGTATTGTGATGATTGGTGTTGGCTATTATATCTCTACAGAAATGTTTGGGAAGTTCATCAATATGATCGTCTATTCGCCATTTATCATTTTATTGTTAACGGTATTAGGTGCATATTTATTTTTCCGCAGTTCTGTTTCACTTATATTTAAAACGTTAAAACGTTCAAAAAGAGGTAACGTGTCAATCACTGATGTAGTGTTTACATCATCTATCATGCATAGAATGAAGAAAAATGCCTTATCATTAACTATTATTGCAACTATTTCAGCAGTAACCGTAACAGTATTATGCTTTGGTGCGATTAGTAAATCAACGATGGATGAAAATACAGAGTTAATGGCACCCCATGATTTAAATTTTACAGATAGTAAACAAGCAAAACAATTTGAAAGTAAATTAAAACAAGCAGATATAGATGTGACAAAAGATTATAAAGAAGTAGTGCGTGGTGACATATTAAAAGATCAAGTATTTCAAAAATCCAATATGGGGCGCATGGATAGCTTATTTGTAACGAGTAACCAATACTTTAACGATAAAGCAGTGACTGGAAATAAAGCGAAATTGATTAATTTAGCAGCCGGTAATGGAATAGTAAAATATGACTTAAATAAAGAGATTCAGTTGAAGAATAGCGATAAAGAAACATTTAAGGTAATTGGTGATAGTAGCAAAGCGACATTTATGAGTGAAATAAGTTATGGTGGTCCCGTATTACTCGTGAGCTCTGACAAATATGAGGAAATTAAACAGGGCAGTAATGAGACAAATAAGCAATATGGTTATGATTTGAAACATCATACGGATTTGACTAAAGCAACGAAAATTGCACAATCGATTGAACCAAGCATCCAATCACAAGGTATGATAAAACAAGAAATGAACGAGAGTGTCGGTATTTTATTATTTGTAACTTCATTTTTAGGTTTAGCATTTTTAGTGGCAGCAGGATGTATCATCTATATTAAACAAATGGACGAAACTGAAGATGAAATACCGAGTTTTCGTATTTTAAGAAAAATTGGTTATACGCATCAAGATATGTTGAAAGGACTAGGCTTAAAAGTTATTTTCAACTTTGGCTTACCTTTAGTTGTATCACTGATGCATGCATATTTTGCAGCAAAAGCTTTTATGGGACTCTATAATGCAACGAGTATGACACCTGTTTATATTGTCATGATTGTATATTCAATTGTGTATTGTATATTTGCAATTATGTCTTTTATACATTCAAGTCGAATAGTAAAACACTCAATTTAAACAATATAAAATTTAATAAATCATTTTAAATAAAATGCTGTGGATTAAGTTATGAACATATGACGTTATTCACAGCATTTTTTAAATATGTTTGTTGTTGTCTATTTGTGGTATGTAGTACACGATAGAATTATTACACATGGGGGTATAATGATGAATTTATTAGAATTTCATAAGCAAATTAAAGGATATACACAAAATAAACAACCAGGTATCCAAAAAGATATGGATCCACAACCTATAACGGAAATGGAAGGATATAAAAGTGGTGGCAAATTAACAGGTAAAGTTGCTCTAATTACTGGTGGTGATTCTGGTATTGGACGTTCTGTAGCGATGTTATTTGCAAAAGAAGGGGCGAACGTTGCCATTGGTTACTATGATGAACATGAGGATGCTCAAAAAGTAGTGGATGATTTGAGAAAGATAGGCGTGAAAGCTAAAGCTTATGCACATGATTTAAAGGTAGTATCAGAATCTCAAAAATTAATTGATCAAGTGGTTAAAGATTTTGATGGCTTAAATATTTTAGTGAATAATGGTGGTGTTCAATTTCCGCAAGATAGTTTTCAAGAAATTACGCCAGAGCAAGTGAAAGAAACGTTTGAAACTAATATTTTTGGCATGATGTTTTTATCTCAAGCAGCAGCGCCTCATTTAAAAAACGGTGATGCCATTATCAATACTACTAGTGTTACCGCTTATAGAGGATCAGCGCATCTCATAGATTATTCAGCAACTAAAGGGGCAATCGTTGCGTTTACGAGATCATTAGCGACGAGTCTGATAGAACAAGGCGTACGCGTAAATGCTGTTGCACCTGGCCCTATATATACACCTTTAATACCTGCTACATTTTCAGATGAAAAAGTAGCACATCAAGGTGGAGAAACACCTATGGGTCGTCGTGGACAACCTGCAGAACTTGCACCATCATACGTATTTTTAGCGTCTTATGCAGATAGTTCTTACATTACAGGACAAGTCATTCATGTAAATGGTGGTGATTATATTACTTCTTAAGCATAGTTGGCATCTTAGCTATGATGGTTTAACGTAATAATATATTTTTCTATAACATTGATTGCAAAGCTTACACCATTAAATTAGTGATGCATGTATGACGTTCTCTCTTTTAACAAAATTGAAAATATGTAATTAGGCATTATCATTTGATATTCCATAAAGATATACACTTTGATAGTGCTTTCTAGTTATTTTAATAAAAAACACTTTCATATAAATTCATTTAATAACATGAATTTAATGAAAGTGTTTCGTTATATTTTATAGTGATTGTAAAACCATATGAAAAATGAAAGTAGTTTTGCAATATGTGTAAAGTCTTTTAAAGTTGAGCGTGAATTGTTCATATGATATTTAACATAGAATGTTTTGATCTAGCCATGTTTTGAAAGTTGATAGACTACATGAGCAGATAAATCTAAAAGGCATTCCTTTTATTTATAACTAAGGTATCAAGTTTGATGCATACGTTCTAAACTGCTAAAAGAAATCTGAAGGAATGAAGTCATCGACATTTATATTTTTCAAAGAGTCAAAGTTAACATTTTCAATATTTTGTAGTATTTCTCCTTCTTTAAATTGTTGATAATAATTTGTAGTTTCTGCTACGATATCGTGATCTTGAAATGTTTTTACAACACCTAATATCAAGAGGACAGCTATTGCACCTTTGATGATTGTTTTCATAAGTAATGACTCCTTTTAATGATGATACATATATTATATATGAAAATTCAGAATGTGACATGCGTCCATAGTATTTATATATCATCGTACCTTAGTTGTATACGACGTACTTATGAAAATATATAATCATCGACTGTAATTAGAGACCAAAAGCAATCGGTAACCAGAAATAAACAAATAATGATATGACAATAATAGTGAATAAATTTAATATAAATCCAGCTTTTACCATATCTTTCATTTCTAATTCATCAGAACTGAATACAGCTGCATTTGGTGGTGTTGAAATGGGCAACATGAAAGCGCAAGTCGAAGATACTGCAACGATACCCATAATTATGAAAGGGTCTTGGCTGATAGCTGCAGCAAAACCAATACTGATTGGCATTAACATATTTGATACAGCCGTATTAGACATCACTTCAGTAAGGAATAAGATCCCAGTTGTAAGCACGATAACAATTAAAATGAGGGGTAAAGGTTTTACAACACCCAGCATACCTCCAAACCATTTTGTTAGACCAGAGTCTTCAAAAGCAGCAGCTAATGAAAGCCCTCCACCAAACAATAGTAAAATCCCCCAAGGGAGCTTGCTCATATCATCCCAAATAAGTAATCCACCTTTGTGAGACTTAGCAGGAATTAAAAATAAGAGCACTGCGCCTGTCATTGAAATAATGGTATCAGATAAGTGGAGACTAGCTGGAAGAAGACTACCACTGATCCATAAGACACTGACAAATAGAAATACAACACCGGTTAATTTTTCTTCTAAACTCATGGGTCCTAAATCACGTAATGCTTTTTTGGCAAAGTCAGAAGAAATTTTATCTGCATCTTCAATTTTAAAGAGCCATTTTGTCATTAACAAGTATAATATGATAAGCAATATAATTGTTAAAGGTAAAGCAAAAATCATCCATTGTGCAAAAGAAACTGTTCTATTTAAGCTTGAAGCAGCGATTGCTGCAAACACTGCATTTGGTACTGAACCAATTAAAGTTGCGAGACCACCAATAGAAGCGGAATAAGCGACTGTAAGTAATAATGCTTTACTGAATTTATGTGCTGACTCTGGTTTTAAAAATTGTGCGCTTTGAATTTCATGTATTAAAGCTAATGCAATAGGTAGCATCATTAAAGCTGTTGCAGCATTAGAAATCCACATCGATATAAATGCTGTTGCAATCATGGTACCTAAAATAATACGATTGCTATTAGATCCCATCATAGCGATAATTGTCATTGCAATACGTTTATGTAAGTCCCATTTTTCAATTGCCAAAGCAATGATGAAACCACCCATATACATAAAGACTATCGGATCAGCATAAGCGCTTGCAGCCACTTGCTCATCTGTTCCACCACTTAAAGGTAATAGAATGAGTGGAATGAGCGACGTTGCTGGAATAGGAATCGCTTCTGTAATCCACCATGTGGCAACAAATAGTGTTACAGCAAGTACAGCCCTAGGAGCGTCATCTAGACCAGTAAGTCCAGGAATAAAATAAAATATCAAGAAAAGCAACGGTCCTAGGATCAAACCAATTTTTTGTTTCATAAAAAATCCCCCTTGTTTGTACCCTTGCATTAGTTAGAATATCAATTTGGAAAAGTAATGACAATTTATTTTTCAGAAAATTGTAAAAAAAGAGTGGTTTATTGTTAGAATAAGTTTAAACTTGTGCATTTGAGATATAAAGGGAGTGATTTTATGATATTGGGTACACTGGTAGGTAAAGATGATACATGGGTATTGTGGGCAATTATTATAGTGTGGGCAACAGTAAGTATCTTTTTAGAACAACGCTATCAATGGGCAAGTACGATATCAGGGGCGATTATTGCACTGGTAGGCGCGATGATACTTTCTAACTTTAAAGTTATACCGACGAGTGCGCCAGTTTATGATACGGTGTGGGATTATATTGTTCCTTTATCTATACCATTACTACTTTTTAGTGCGAATATATTAAAAATTTGGAAAGAAAGTCGACGATTGTTGTTTATTTTTTTAATTGCATCAGTAGGGACCATGATTGGAACAACTGTAGCTTTTATCATATTAAATCATTCAGTACCTTATTTATCTAAAATAGGTGCAATGATGACTGGAAGCTACATTGGTGGTGGCGTAAATTTTGCTGCTTTGAGTTCCAAATTAAAAACACCTGGAGAAATGGTTTCATCCACAGTTGTCGCAGATAATAGTGTAATGGCATTATATTTTCTGCTATTAATTGCGATTCCATCGATACCGTTTATTAAAAAACACTTTAATACACATTATAAAAGTGATCATTCACCAGCATCGCAAGCATCATTTTGGCAACCTAAAAAAATTCAATTATTAGATATTGCATTTTCAATCGCTGCAGCGATCGCAATTGTTGCAATCAGTTTTAAACTTTCTGAATTCATACAACAAGTCGTACCTCAAAGTAATTTGGTCTTAACTATACTTGTGTCATTTTTTGGAGATTTCTATCTTTTGCTTACAACTTTAACGCTTGTCATTGTTGCCATTTGGGGAGATTTCTTTGAAAAATTAGCAGGTGCTTCTGAAATTGGAACATTTTTAATTTATATTTTCTTTGTTGTCATAGGTACACCGGCTTCATTTGTTACGATTGTTAAAACGGCACCGCTGTTATTTATCTTTGTAATGATTATTTTAATATTTAACTTAGGGATAAGCTTGTTGTTAGGCAAGTTGTTAAAATTCAATATAGAAGAGATATTATTAGCAAGTAATGCAACCGCTGGAGGGCCCACTACTGCAGCAGCATTAGCGATAGGTAAAGGTTGGACTGATTTAGTCGGACCTATATTAATTGTAGGCACATTAGGTTATGTGATTGGTAATTATGCTGGAACGTTAATGTACCAATGGCTTTCTTATATCGCTTAGTGAAAAGGCATTTATTTAGAAATATCACGACGAGATGATATAGTTAATCTGATAAATTAGTGAAGACGAGTGAGGGATGAAATTTGAGTGAAAAAGAAAAAATGTTAGCTGGACAATGGTATGATGCAAACTATGATGCAAATTTGGACAAAGAAAGAAATATAGCAAAAGATTTATGCTTTGAATTAAACCAAACTAAACCCAGTAATAAAGAGAGACGCCAAACAATTTTGAAAGCATTGTTACATGCTGAACCACATCACTTAGAATTATTAAGTCCATTTTATGTTGATTATGGTTATAACCTTTTTTTAGGTGAGCAGGTGTTTATTAATCATGACTGTTATTTCATGGATGGTGGTAAAATCTTCGTGGGCAATCATGTATTTATTGGACCGAAATGTGGTTTTTACACTGCGATACATCCCTTAGACTATCAAGTTAGAAACCAAGGATTGGAACAAGCGCTACCAATACATATAGGAGATAATGTTTGGATTGGCGCAAATGTTATAGTTTTACCTGGAGTTACAATTGGTAATGGCACAGTTATTGGCGCTGGAAGTATTGTATCTAAAGATATTCCAGAGAATGTAGTTGCAATAGGTTCACCGGCAAAACCAATAAAAACGATTGATAACAACTAAGCGACTTTATGAGCTTAAATTATATATTGAACTTTTTTAATAGGAGTTAGTAACATGAATCAACGTTTGCAACGGATGATGTTACTGCTCCTTTTTATTTGCTACAAGATAAATAAAATACTATTGTGTGAAATTTTAAAACAAATTAAATTTGTTTTAAAAAATGTTCCTCGGAGCTTAAATAGAAAATAATAAAATTGTTCGGAATATAATAAAAATTTGTGTTAGAATGTATAAATATGGAAATTGAAAAGTTTATATTTTGTTAATTACAAATAATTTTATATTTATTTGTTGCAAGTAGCTTTAGCATCCATATATAGAAAGGATTGAACTATTTATTTCACAAGTTTAAAGAGTGAGTAGTTCAAAGAAAGAGGAGAATTATTCATGGACATTTTAATAGGAACCTTGTTTTTAATCGTTGTCTTAGTGTTATTTACATTATTTACATATCGTGCTCCTAATGGCATGCGTGCGATGGGAGCATTAGCCAATGCAGCGATAGCAACATTTTTAGTAGAAGCTTTTCATAAATATGTTGGCGGAGATCTATTTGGCATTAAATTTTTAGGAGATCTTGGTGATGCTGCTGGTGGACTAGGCGGCGTGGCAGCTGCTGGTTTAGTTGCTTTAGCAATAGGTGTTTCACCTGTTTATGCTTTGGTTATTGCAGCAGCTTGTGGTGGTTTAGATTTAATACCAGGGTTTGTTGCTGGTTATGCAATTGGTTATTTAATGAAGTTTGCAGAACATAAAGTGCCAGACGGCATAGATTTAATAGTAGGCATTTTGATTATAGCGCCACTAGCAAGGTTAGTAGCTACTGTAATCACGCCATTAGTAAATAATTCATTATTGAAAATTGGAGACATTATCCAAAGTTCCACAGAAATTAACCCGATTATTATGGGGCTTATACTTGGTGGCGTCATTACAGTAGTTGGGACAGCACCATTAAGTTCCATGGCGTTGACTGCATTATTAGGTTTAACCGGAATGCCAATGGCAATTGCGGCAATGGTTTCATTTGCGTCATCTTTCATTAATGGTACGATGTTTAATAAACTAAAACTTGGAGATCGCAAATCTAGAATTGCGGTTTGTATTGAACCATTATCACAAGCAGATGTTGTATCTGCAAATCCAGTGCCCGTTTATACTGCCAACTTTATTGGGGGAGCTTTAGCAGGTGCGGTTATAGCAACATCTGGTATGATTAATGATGCTACAGGTACAGCTACACCGCTCGCAGGTTTCCTTGTTATGTTCGGTTTCAATAACCCAATAAAAATCATTATATATGGTGCTATTGTAGGTATTATAGGTTTAATCGTAGGTTATGTTTGTTCTGTTTGGTTTAAAAATTATCCAGTCGTTTCGAAAGAAGAGATAGAAGCACGATAATACTGAGTAATAGATAAACGATATGAAAGATCAATTTAAAACCATCGTATGTATTTTACACTTAACATAAAGTCAATTATATAAATGAAAAAGTAGCAAAATGGCATCCATCAATATTAAATGGATGCCATTTTGCTGTGTTTTTATTTTTATAACATTAAAAATATGTGTTTAAACAAGTTCAAGTTTATATTAATTACTTAGCTGACTATCTGGGACATCAGTGATAAACATATGTCCAGGTGCATGTGTAATCATCAATTCTGGCTTAGCATCTAACGCAACAGATTGTGGAGTAACTCCACAGCCCCAAAATACAGGGACTTCATTTTCTTTAATCGTGACAGGCTCGCCAAAATCAGGGTTTGTTATGTTTTCGATGCCAATTTCTGATGGATTACCTATATGAATTGGCGTACCGTGAACATTTTTAAAATGGGTTGTAATTTCTGTTGCTTTTATAGCTTGTTGCATGGTCATCGGCCTCATACTTACAGTGATATTTCCTGAGAAATGACCACTTGATGCGGCTGGAATATTTGTTATATACATTGGAACATTGTGCTCTTCTTCAATGTGACGAATTGGTAAACCAGCATCCAACAAAGCATGCTCAAAAGTAAAACTGCAGCCAATCAAAAAACTCACCATGTCATCATTAAATAAATGAGCTATGTCAGTAGGAGACTCCACTAATTCTCCATAACGGTATACTTTATATTGTGCTACTTCATTTGTGATGTTAGCATCTTTACCATAAGTAGGAAAAGAAGTTGATCCTATTTCTGATACATCTAAAAGCGGACATGTCTTAGGATTTCTAAAACAGAATTTTAAAAAATCATATGCATAGGCAGAGGGTAATATGACTACATTGGCTTGGACATAACCTTTAGCCATTCCACTTGTATGACCAGTGAGTTCACCTTTACTTATCATTTTTCTTAAAGTACTCGGGTGTTGGTTTTGTAAATTCATTATGTGTTCATCCCCTTAAATTAGCTTCTTAGATATATTTTAGCAAAAATCAACATATAAGTAGTACAAATTGTTCGGAATATTTAGAAAAAATAAAAACAGACGTAGTATTGAAATCGAAATATCGTTAATTTCAATACTACGCCGCTATCCAGTTGAGATTTTTTAAACACGTATAAACATTAATGATTGAGCTAGTTTGATAATTTCGAACAACATGGTCAATTAATCATCTTTGTCTTTGGTATCTGCATCATGGTTTTTATTTTTCGCAGCATTGTGATTTGATTCATTTTCTTCTACTGAAGCATCAGCATCAGTTTCTAAATCATTTGTTTCACGTTCTTCTAACGGTATAGAATAATCTTTATCATCATTGATGTAAGTCATTTTAAAGTGTTCAGTTGGTTCTCTTCTTAATGCGCGCATTAAAGAAAAAATCATGAGTAATAAAATAATTGAGAATGGTAGACCTGTAACAACAGATGCAGTTTGTAAACTTGTCAAACCGCCTGCAATTGTCATAGAAACAGATATAGCACCAATTAATATCCCCCAAATAATTTTATGTTTGATTTTAGGGTTGGCGATCCCACCAGTTGCCATACCTGCAACAATATGTGTGGTAGAATCAGCGCTCGTGATGATAAATATAAAGATGAGTGCAATTGCTAATGCACTTGTGATGTCAGCGATAGGAAACTTGGATAATAATTCAAAAAGTGCAACAGTATAATCCTTGTCGACTATGTTTGCAATGTTGTCGTTACCATTTAATGCTATTTTCACTGCTGTACCACCAAATCCAGCTATCCAAGTAAACGAAATTAAAGGTGGGATAATTAATACACCAACGACGAATTCTCTAATCGTTCTTCCACGAGATACCCGAGCTACGAAACCTCCTATAAATGGCGACCATGAAATAACCCATGCCCAATAGAAAACAGTCCATTGTTGTATCCAGCTATTATCGCCAGTATAAGGGCTGATACGTAAACTATATTCAATAAAATGACGTAAATAATCACCTATTGCTAATGTATAAGATTCTAAAATAAATTTAAAATCACCAAAAATAAACATGAAGATAAGTAATATTGCACCTAAGCCAATATTGATATTACTTAACCATTTTACCCCTCTATTTAAGCCAGTAATTGCTGATGTTAAAAAGATACCTACCATTAAAATAGTGATTGATATTTTAGTGACATTATTGTTAGGGACATTAAAGACATGTTGAAGACCTCCACTAATTTGCATAATACCTAAGCCAATAGATGTGGCTATCCCCATTACTGTAGCTATGATTGCTAATACATCTATTATATTTCTATATGGTCGTTTATAAGATTCACCAAATACAGGTTCCATTGCGGTTGAAATAAGACCATCACGTTTTTTTCTAAATTGGAAGTACGCCACTGTTAAACCGGCAATTGCGAAGATAGACCATTGAGAAATACCCCAATGGAAAAAAGTATAGCCCATAGCAACACGAGCGGATTCTGCAGAGGCGTCAGGCGTTTTACCAGGAAATGGCGAATGTAAATAATGGGTTAATGGTTCTGCTACACCCCAAAATACAATGCCGACACCCAAACCTGCAGAAAAGAGCATTCCAATCCAAGACATCATAGAAAATTCAGGCTCTTCATTATCGTCACCCAATTTAAAACGACCGTAACGTGAAATGGCTAAAGCAATTAAAAATATATCTAAAATAAAAATAATTACTAAAAATAGCCACCCAAAACTATTTGCTATATAATCGTAGACTTGTTGTGCATGACTCCCAAAATTTTTAGGGAAAATACCTGCTATTAATGTGATAAGTACAATAATTGCAACAGATATCATATAAACAAGATTTCTATGTTTTTTCTTTCTGGCGTGTGCATTCTTGTCATTCATAATAGTATTAAATCATCCCTTTGTTTTAATTTATATTAAGAAATTACCCTAATGCAATGACACTATTCATTGAAAATTCTGATAAAAATTATTATATTGATTAAGTTGCATGATTCATATTTTTATGGGTATAGAAAATATGAAAATTTATAAATTGCTAAGGAGGTTGCATATGAAACGTACTTTAGAAAAAGTACTAGTTTGGCTAGGAATTTTCATACAATTTGTACTAATTTTTTTAATGGCTATTGCTGCACCATTTTTAAATGATCGAAGTTTTAAGCGTTCATTAATGGACTCTTTTGAAAATCAAGAAGCTATTAGCAATAATTTAACTCAAACAGAAACTTCACAATTGTTAGATCATATAAGCCAATTATTTATTGTTGCTTTAGGTTTAGTTATTGTTACGACAATCTTAGCATTAATTTTTGTATTATTAATTAATAAAATACCAAAAACAGTAGGTGTGATATTTATATTACTTGCTATTGTCAGTGTGTTTACATTAAATATTATTACGGCTTTGTTATGGTTAATTGCAGGTATTATACTGTTAGTTAAAAAACCACATAAACATAATAAAAGAAAAAAAGTACATAAAAATTAAATATTGTTCGTTGTCATGATAAAAATAGTCATTTAACAATGAATTAGATGAACTTAGAAACAATTTTAAATCGTCATCATATGAATCATACACTTTCTTTAAGTTCATAATTATATGTATAAAGAAGTTAAAGAAAGTGTTCTTTTAAAGGAATTTGAGCAATATTGAAAAAAGAGAAGTAAAATCGTTAAAAAGATAGATATAAAATGCGATTTATTTTTACAAAAGTTTTTGTAAGCGATTGCATTTGTTGTGTGATACCTATACAATAAAAATAAGAATGGAAGTTTTCCATTTTAGTTTTCTATTTACAAACTTACATGGGGGTAGAAAAAATGGTTGTCAACTATACAAATGAACCAGGCATTGACTTTACTGATAATAGCAATGTCGAATCATTCAAAGAAGCATTAAAGAAAGTTAAAGGTGAATTAAATCAAAAACTTCCGTTAGTGATTAATGGGGAGAAAATTTTTACTAAGGATACATTTCAATCTATCAATCCTGCAAACACTTCTGAAGTTATTGCTGAAGTATCAAAAGCTACAACAAAAGAAGTAGATAAAGCTTTTGATGCGGCTAATGAAGCTTATAAATCTTGGAAACGATGGACACACAGAGATCGTGCTGAATTTTTAATTAGAGTTGCAGCAATTATTAGACGACGCAAAGAAGAAATATCGGCAGTGATGGTGTATGAAGCTGGTAAACCATGGGACGAAGCAGTTGGTGACGCAGCTGAAGGTATTGATTTCATCGAATATTATGCTAGATCAATGATGGAACTCGCAGATGGTAAACCAGTATTAGATAGAGAAGGAGAACACAATCAATATTTTTATAAACCAATTGGTACTGGGGTAACAATCCCACCATGGAACTTCCCATTTGCAATTATGGCGGGTACTACTTTAGCACCAGTTGTTGCTGGTAATACAGTTCTTTTAAAACCTGCAGAAGATACGCCGTTAACAGCGTATAAATTAATGGAAGTATTAGAAGAAGCAGGTTTACCAAAAGGTGTTGTGAACTTTGTTCCTGGTGATCCAAAAGAAATTGGCGACTATCTTGTTGATAGTGTGCACACGCACTTTGTGACGTTTACAGGTTCACGTGCGACAGGTACACGCATCTTTGAAAGAGCTGCAAAAGTTCAAGAAGGACAACAATTTTTAAAACGTGTTATCGCTGAGATGGGCGGTAAAGATGCGATTGTAGTTGATAAAGATATAGATACAGACTTGGCAGCTGAATCGATTGTTTCATCAGCGTTTGGCTTCTCAGGTCAAAAATGTTCTGCTTGTTCACGCGCAATCGTCCATAAAGATGTATATGATGAAGTTTTAGAAAAAGCTGTTAAACTTACACAAGATTTAACTTTAGGAAATACAGAAAACAACACATACATGGGACCAGTTATAAATCAAAAACAATTTGATAAAATTAAAAATTATATCGAAATTGGTAAAAAAGAAGGTAAGTTAGAACAAGGTGGTGGTACTGATGGTGCTACAGGTTACTTTGTTGAACCTACAATTTTCTCTGGTCTTAAATCAAGCGATCAAATCATGCAAGAAGAAATATTTGGACCTGTTGTTGGTTTTGTAAAAGGAAAAGATTTTAATGAGTTATTAGAAATTGCTAATGACACAGATTATGGATTAACAGGCGCAGTTATTACGAATAACCGTGAAAACTGGATTGAAGCTGTTAAAGAATATGACGTTGGTAACTTATATCTAAATCGTGGTTGTACTGCAGCAGTCGTTGGCTACCATCCTTTCGGTGGCTTTAAAATGTCTGGTACAGATGCAAAAACAGGTAGCCCAGACTATCTATTGCACTTCTTAGAACAAAAAGTTGTTTCAGAAATGTTTTAATTATAAAAAATGACTAGGAAATCATCCTAGTATCAAAAAGCCCGTAAATGAATTTTCTGAAATTCATTTACGGGCTTTTTATATATCATATTGCCTACTTACCATATTTAAGGAACTGCACGGTAAGCAAGTTTAGTTTGCTTAGAATTACTTTGTAATACTCACTTTTCATACTATTGTATTAAATACTTACTAAAAATTAAATTAACGTTGATGCAATTCGTCAAAATTATTGATGTGCTAATTTTTTATTCATCATTAACTTGAATATTAATCATTTTATGAAAAAGTGCATCAATGGCTTGAGGTGACATATTGTTACTATGTTCACGCATCCATTCCATAAAACCATATAAAGTAGCACCGTAAACATAAAATACTAAATCTATTGGAACGCTTTGGTCAACCGTTATCCGATGTTCGTTTGCTTTAATATCATTTTGTAGTATACGAATAAAATGATTCTGAACCGTACGTTCAAATTCTTTATCATCTTCTTGTTTATGCTTTATTTTACTAAAATCGTCAATGTGTGTGACGGATTGATCCAAGCTAGTAAAAGGGTTGTTGATACGTTCTTTAATATCTGTTGAAAAGTAATCTTTGGTTAAGTAGGTCATTAAATAAATAAGTAAATCATATTTATCATAAAAATGCTTATAAAAAGTTGTGCGATGAACCAACGCTTCATTGCAAATTTGATTTACTGAAATAGTTGAAAATGCATATTTTTCTAATAATGCATATAAGCTTTGAGATAGTGCCCGCTTTGTTTTGATTACACGCAAATCTTTTTCATTCATTCTACAATTCTCCTAATCTGTAGTTTAAGTATACGGAATTGCATATTTAGTTCTTTTTTAAATAGGGTAAATCATTATAAGATGTCAATAGAAATAATCTACAGTATATGTATAAACTATAACGTTGTTTAATTAAGGAGGCAATAGTTTGGCAAAATTTTTATACAAATTAGGTTCATTTGTTGCAAAGCACAAATGGTGGAGTGTAGTTGCTTGGGTGATTATTCTTGCAGCAATTATTATACCGCTTACAATAAGTTCGCCTAAATTTGATAATGATATAACAATGAATGGCTTACAGTCATTAGATACGAATGACAAAATAGAAGACGAATTTGGACAAGATAGTGAGAAAGCTCAAATTAGAGTAGTCTTTAAAAGTGATTCAGATAATGGCATAGTGAAGCAAGATATGACTAAAGATATCAAAGATACATTGAAAGATATTAAGGATGATGAAGATATTAAAAATATCTCAGATCCTTATGACAATAAACAAATCAGTGAGGACAAATCTACAGCAATCGCTGATATTAATTATGATGTGTCTGCAACGTCATTAAAAGAAAATTCAAAAGATAAAGTGAAAGATCAAGTTGAAAAATTAGAAGATGATCATAACGTACAAGTGGAACTAATGGGTACAGGTATGGAATCTACTGAAGTTGGTGGTTCTTCTGAATTAATCGGAATTATTGTAGCATTTGTTGTACTTCTAATTACGTTTGGTTCGTTTATCGCAGCAGGTATGCCGATTATTAGTGCTTTACTTGGTTTAGGTACTGGCGTAGGCATCATATCATTATTAACCTATGCATTTGATATTCCAAATGTGACTTTAACATTAGCAGTCATGATTGGTTTAGCGGTAGGTATTGATTATGCACTATTTATTTTATTTAGATATCGGCAAATTGTTAAAAGTGAGCCCAATCACATTAAGGCAATAGGTTTAGCAGTAGGTACTGCAGGCAGTGCAGTTATCTTTGCTGGTGTTACAGTTATTATTGCCGTTTGTGGCTTGTCACTTGTTGGTATAGATTTCTTAGCCGTGATGGGCTTTGCTTCTGCAATTAGTGTATTTGTCGCAGTGATTAGTGCATTAACTTTATTACCAGCATTGATCAGTATTTTCCATAAACAAATTCATCCTAAACAAACAAAAACAGAGTTTGCAGGAGATGTAGATACGAAATGGTCTAAATTCGTAGTTGGTAAACCACTTGCAGCAGTACTGATTGGACTTATTATTTTAGTCGTAGCTGCTATACCGATTAATGATATGCGTCTAGGTATACCAGATGATGGTATGAAACCAGCGGATACGACTCAGAAAAAGGCCTATGATATTGTATCTGATAAATTTGGAGAAGGATATAATGGTCAAATTGCAATGCTTGTAAATGTGAAAGATCAAAATGATAATCCTGAAGCGTTGCAAAAAGATTTACAAAGTTTGAGTAAAGATATTAATGATATGGATAATGTGAAGATGGTTGCACCGCCACAATTGAGCAAAAGTAAAGATTATGCATTAGTAGCGGTAATTCCTGATAAAGGTCCAAATGCTAAATCTACTAATGATTTAGTTCATGATTTAAGAGATTATAATGATGATGCTAGAGACAAATATAATTTCAAAACCGAAGTATCTGGACAAAGTGTAATTAATATAGATATGTCGCAAAAACTAAATGAAGCTATTCCATTATTTGCTGGCGTTATCGTAGCATTAGCGTTCGTACTATTAATGGTTGTCTTCCGTTCTATCATTATTCCACTAAAAGCAGTTCTAGGTTTCGTACTTTCTTTAGTGGCAACATTAGGCTTTACTACTTTAGTAATGCAAGAAGGATTTATGTCTGAACTATTTGGCGTAGATACAACGGGACCATTACTAGCATTCTTACCGGTTATTACAATTGGCTTGCTCTTTGGTCTGGCGATGGATTACGAAGTATTCCTTATGTCCCGTATTCATGAAGAGTATAGTAAAACAGGTAATAATGAACACGCGATAAAAGTAGGTATTAAAGAAAGTGGTCCAGTCGTTGTTGCTGCAGCACTTATTATGTTTAGTGTGTTTATTGCATTCGTCTTCCAAGATGATGTGATGATTAAATCTATGGGATTATCACTTGCCTTTGGTATATTGTTTGATGCATTTATCGTACGTTTATTATTGATTCCTGCATTAACACAATTATTTGGCAAAGCATCTTGGTATATGCCAGCATGGTTAAATCGAATATTACCACATGTAGATATTGAAGGGCATGCTCTACAGGGCGAGATGCCGGCATCTAATTATGCACATATCAATCAGTCTGCAGGTAATGATAGCTATGATCGTACATTTAGCATCCGCAAACAACAAAACGCATATAATGAAGAAAATAATACAATATCTGTGGATCAAAAAACGAAAATGCTATATAACGAAATTGCACAACAAACAACGCAACGCGCATTTTTATATGAAGCTTTAAAATCATATAAAAAAGATTTAACACAGTCGCAAAATGAAAGTGATATATCACCGGCCATTTCAACTCGTGTTGATAACAAAAACGAAAATTCGCTTGGTAGTGAAGATGATGAAATTGTTAAGCTACTAGCGCAACAAAGTGAAAATATTCGTCATTTGAATGAATTAATTGAAAAAACAATTAATAAAAAATAAAAGTTTTAGTATGTAACACACATATTTAAAGCAAAAGACTAATCCGTACAACTGCGGATTAGTCTTAGACTGTCGACAAAGTCTCCGACTTTGTTGGCAGTTTTTTTATGCACGCTTTCCGCGGGCACTACCTTAGACTGTAGTCTTCGGCTAATGCTATTCCCGCAGGAGTCGGCATAAATCACTGACAATATTATAATATATTTGGAGACGTGCTCCTTTATGTCTAAATAACGACAAATTAAAAAACAAAATAGCAAACACACATTTATTTTATTAAAATATATTTTAATAAAGAGGTGTGCTATGGAAAAATTTTATAATATCGAATTTAATCACAACAATAATTCAGTGTTTAATTTTAATGATGGTGTACGTATCGTTCTCGTGTTAAAAAATAAGTTGAAATTCGTCAGTGGGACTAGTTTTCATAAATTTCAAGCAGGCGATGTTTTTATTATCAATCATCGAGAGCGCTATCGACTTATAGAAGAGGAAGATACCTTATATACCGCCATTCATTTGAAAGAATCGTATTTAAAGCAATATATTAGTGATTACAATGACAAAATATATATTTTAAATCCACAGACATTGCAAAAAGTTATATACCAACAAATTCTGAATGTTGTGGCTAAGATAGGTATCGTCTATATTCGAAAAGGGAAGTTTTATAGATTATATATGGAACAACTGTTAATTGACTTAATGTTTATGATTGTAAGATATTTGCCAGCTTATGAAAATATAAATCATGAACATGATGTTAATGATCACCGCTTAGATTTTGTATGTAAATATATTGAAAGAAATTTCACCAAACCAATCACGTTAAGTGAGGTAGCTGAGAAGGTGCATTTAAGTCACACATATTTGTCAAAGTTATTTACAAAACATATGGGAATTGGTTTCAATCATTATGTTAATCATATTAGAATTGAACATTGTAAAAACGACTTAGTACAAACAAATGATGCTATTACTCACATTGCCTTGAAAAATGGTTTTAGTAACTCTAATATGCTGCTGAAATATTTTAAATTAGACACCAAATTAACGCCTTCGCAATATAGAAAAAGGTATCAGGTTGGAGATATTGTGGACACTGCCAAAACAACAATTGAATCGGAAAACTATCAAATGTATCTATACTATTTAAATACTTATATCCAACAAACGCTAGGTACTATGATTCAATCTCCTTATAATCAAAAAGTCATTGATATTACGCTGAATTACAATCAAACACACGATTTGTCAGATTATGATCATGTGATTCAAATAGGTAGCCTTGATACATTACTTTTTCAAAGATACAGAAAACAACTGATAGAAGTACAACAATTTTTAGGTTTGGGCCATGTGCTTATCAAAGATCCTATTTTAAAAGGCTATATTGAAAATAAAGTTATTGAAAGTGATGAACTTATTCCTACTATACATCCATATATGAAAGTAGATGAATGCTTAAGTTTTTTATTTGAACATCACATTGGTTTAGGAATTGAAATCGATCCTCCAACATTAACATCACAATTTGTACAATATACAAACGAATTAAGATTTTTATTAGAGCATATTTATAATACAGTGCCGAATAGAAAACAATTTAAATTAGTCATTTACTTGAAGGGTAAAAAAGCCAATGTACTATTAAAAATAATAAGGTTATTTAAAGAATATTTTGAGCATACTCAGATTATACTTAATACGGACATCACTGATGTCAATGAATTGGCAACTGCTAAACAAATTTTGGATAAATCAAGTGAAAGTATTAATAGTATAGCGTTTAGTGCAAATCAAAATGATATTATCAATTTCAATTCAATTGAAAGTAAACAGTATGATTTAGCTAAACGACATATCATAGAACAGTACAATAAGATTACTGATGTGTTCAATATAAAGGGGAAAGATGTTTCGGTTGTGTTGCTTAATTGGAACACATTAACAGGTAATACAAGTCTTACAAATGGTGAATATTTTAGAGCAGGTATCATTTTTGAACAGTTGATTGATATAAATTCTCAAATACAAGCAATTGGCTACTGGCTTAATCATGAATTACACCATCAATATAATTCAAATGAGATTACCTCCGAATTAAATGGTATTGATTTATATCATCAATTTGATGGGAAAAGGCCTGCATTTTTTACAAGTATGTTTTTTAAAAAGTTATTTAACCAAGTGCTTTTTAAAAACGAAGACTGCATGGTTGTAGGGCAGAGGGACCATTTTCAAATCGTAGTGTGGGATGCAGAACATTATAATCCGTATTATACAACAAATGAACAAACAGATTATTTAAGTCATAAAGAGTACCAACTCAATATATCAAATGCCACCACTGGCTCGTATAAAATAAAGCATTTAACATTAGATAGAAATAATGGTGCACTTTATCAAGTTTGGCAGCAGTACAATACACAACATGGCATGGATACAGAGACAATCAATTATGTTAACAGAATCTCTTACCCTAAGTTAGATGTCAGCGAAGTGGATGTCGTAGATACGATTTCTTATCATTTGAAATTGCAAACCAATGCAATACAAATGATTGAATTTAAAAAATACTTTTAATTGTAGTTGTAGAGTGACATAAAAATTGATATATCGCTGTGTCGTATGTTTGGCGATAAAATAATCAGCTTATTCATTTGCAGTTTGGTACAAAATGACAAAAATAATATAGTTCATTTTTGTCATTTAAAACTACAATTGTTATTTAGAAAATAATCGATACTAAAAACCACAATTATTATATATTTTAACAAAATATATCCTACTACTATATTTTATAGAGAGGATAGCAAGTATCATTTATTGAAAATGTCGATAATAAGTACATTTTCCAACTAAGCTAATCTTCCCTATTTGTCATTTTAAAAATATTTTAGGAGGATGAACAAATGACTCAACAGGGAAATACGAAGAGTTATCAAGGTGACAACAAATTAATATTAGGTATTGTATTAGGAGTTGTCACTTTTTGGTTATTTGCGCAATCTTTATTAAACGTAGTTCCTACGTTACAACAATCATTTAATAGTAATATTGGCACAATAAGTATTGCTGTTAGTATTACAGCACTATTCTCAGGAATGTTTGTTGTTGGTGCTGGAAGCTTAGCAGATAAAGTAGGGCGTGTGAGAATAACATATATTGGTTTATGGTTAAGTATCATTGGTTCTTTATTGATTATAATTAGTAACCTGCCGATATTGCTCATTATAGGAAGAGTAATTCAAGGTTTATCAGCAGCAGCGATTATGCCCTCAACTTTAGCAATTATGAAGACTTATTTTGAAGGTAAAGATAGACAGCGTGCACTGAGTTATTGGTCGATTGGTTCATGGGGTGGATCAGGATTAGCATCTCTATTCGGTGGTATGGTTTCAACTTTTATTGGTTGGAGATGGATTTTTATTTTATCTATTATTATTGCCTTAGTTGCAATGTTATTAATAAAAGGCACACCGGAAACCAAATCTGATAATACAACAAACTTGAAATTTGATTTTACTGGGTTGATGCTTTTTGTAATTATGATGTTAAGTATTAACGTCGTAATCACTCAAAGTGGTACATTTGGCATGCTTTCACCTATAATAATAGGACTAGTTATTGTATTTATTATCACAACCATAGCTTTTGTAATAGTTGAAAATAAAAAACATAATCCATTAATTGATTTTAAATTATTTAAAAACAAAGCTTATACAGGGGCGACATTATCCAATTTCTTACTAAATGGTGTTGCAGGTGCTTTGCTTGTAGCCAATACATTCGTTCAAAAAGGTATCGGTTTCAACGCATTCCAAACAGGACTTTTATCGATTACATATTTGGTTACTGTATTGTTGATGATTAGAGTCGGTGAAAAAGTTTTACAAAAAGTAGGGGCTAAAAAACCTATGTTGTTAGGTACAACGTTTAATATGGTTGGTATTATTTTAATATCATTTACATTTTTACCTAGTGCGCTATATGTCGTTGTATGTATTATTGGTTATTTACTCTATGGATTAGGTTTAGGTTTTTATGCAACACCTTCTACAGATATGGCGATATCTAATTCTCCTGAAGATAAAGTTGGTGTAGCTTCAGGTATTTATAAAATGGCTTCCTCATTGGGTGGCGCATTTGGTATAGCTTTATCAGGAGCTTTATATGGCGTTGTTACAGAAGCTACAAATGTGAAGTTTGGTGCGATGGCTGGTTTATGGTTAAATGTATTAATGGCATTGCTTTCATTCGTCATTATTCTTCTAGCTGTGCCATCGTTTAAGAAGCAAAATAGAGCATAATTCATTAATACAACGTTGTCATTTGAAAAGTATATAATGGCATTAAGGTATCGTATATTTCATTGGAGGAATGATTATAATGAAACAATTGATTGAAACATTGAAAGAAAAAGAAACACGTATGATAGAAATACGTCGTTACTTACATCAACACCCAGAACTATCTTTTTGTGAGAAAGAAACACCTAAATATATAGAAGCATTTTATGAAGGTAAAGATTGTAAAGTTGAAACGAATGTGGGTCCAAATGGTTTGAAAGTTACTATTGATAGTGGTAAACCAGGCAAGACAATCGCAATTCGTGCTGATTTTGATGCTTTACCAATTCAAGAAGATACAGGCCTAGCATTTGCTTCGAAAAATGATGGTGTCATGCATGCATGTGGGCATGATGCACATACGGCATATATGTTAATTCTTGCAGAAACACTTATTGAAATGAAAGATCAATTTAATGGTAAAGTTGTTGTCATACATCAACCAGCTGAAGAAGTACCTCCTGGTGGTGCACAAGCAATGATTAAAGACGGTGTTTTAGATGGTGTTGATCATGTATTGGGTGTTCATGTCATGAGTCATATGCCTGCAGGTAATATCTATTACAGAGAAGGTAACGTGCAAACTGGACGTGATTTCTTTAAGCTTAAAGTCAATGGTCAAGGTGGTCATGGGTCGTCTCCACATACAGCAAATGATAGTATTGTAGCAGGTGCATACTTTGTGAATGCATTACAGACGATTGTTTCAAGACGATTAAATCCGTTTGAAACGGGTGTTGTCACAATAGGTTCATTTGATGGTAAAGGACAATTCAATGTGATTAAAGATAGTATTGAAATAGAAGGTGACGTACGCGCGTTAACCGATGATACTAAAAATACAATTAAAAAAGAAGTGACACGTTTGTCCGAAGGATTGGAAGCAATGTTTGGTGTCACATGTGAATTAGACTACCATGATGATTATCCAGCCTTGTACAATGATCCTGAATTCACAAAATTTGTTGTAGATACTATACAAGAAGCGGATACTGATGCAATTTCAAGTGTTGAAAGATGTGAGCCACAACCGCCTTCAGAAGATTTTGCTTACTACGCTAAGGCAATTCCTGGCACATTTATTTATGCTGGAGCTGCACCAGAAAACGGTGATATTCATCCGCACCATCATCCTAAATTTAATATCAGTGAAAGTTCAATGCGAGTTTCTGCAGAAGCTGTAGGATTAACAGTATTAAATTATCTTAAATAACATATTTGTGTTCATTTGTGAATGTTACCATGTGTTTACTGTGGCATACACGAGTTTACAATATTATTTAAAGCCAATTAAAATTTGAGATTAAAAGCGTGCGCATACGGAGTTTATTACATGATAAACCATCTGTATACGCACGTTTTTCATTGTATGAAAAACAAGTATATATAGAAAAAATAAAATTACGATGAAGACTTTTGAGCTATTTCATTAATACAAAAAAGTACGTATGATAACTAAAGGTTTAATATGAGGTCATTTGGTGTATATGTTAAATGAAAAAAGAAAGGAATGATTACATTGAATGGCGAGAAAAAAATAAATACTTTGTTAGAAGACTATAATAAGCAATTAAAAAAATTATTTAAGTATGATAAAGCAAATGCACTTGCTTTTGATAATGAAAGTAGAAGTAAAGTTGCAGAACAAAAAGGTGTTTTTGTGATTTTTGAAAATAAAACACCAATATTTGTAGGACAAGCTGGTGGATTTATGACTGGTTTTAAATTTACGCAAAAAGATTTATATGATAAATTAGGACAATTTAATTCAGCTTCAGACACTGGAACTACAAAATTTAGAAAGGCTTATATAGAACATCACGGTTTAGATGAAGCGGAAATGAAAAACATTAAAGCAAATGAAAAAAAGTTAAAGTTTCAATATATTAAAGTTAAAGATAATTTAGCTTTTATCAATATTTTAGAAATTTTAGCATTAGAGTATGCTAAGAAAAATAAAATAAAATTATTTAATTTCTCTAGTTAAAGCGTGGTGTTTTTGAACTGCTAAGAAGGTGGTGATTAAAATGAATGTTAAAACATTTAAGATTCATTTTCAAGAACATGTGATTTTTGTGAAATTGCCCAAAGCATATGATGAAAAGAAAGAAAGTGGCTATCCGCTGATATTAGTGCAAGATGGAGACGCGTTATTTAAAGATGTTGAGCGAGATATTATATTTGTCGGAGTGCTTCCCAACAATAGAAATCAGGAATATAGCCCATGGGGAGCAGTCGTAGATGGGATTAATTATAGAGGGGAAGCAGATGCTTATATTTTATGGATAACTAAGCATTTGCTTCCTTATTTAAGAAAATGTTTTAATATATCTCAAAGAACTGAAGATATCGGTATAGCTGGTGCTTCATTAGGCGGATTACTTTCTTTGTATACATTATTTAAAAGTCCAGAAAGTTTTGGCCGTTATATATTAATATCACCTTCAGTATGGTATCCAGGATTTGTGGCATTTATGAAACAACAAACGATTATTAAAGAGGACAAACAAATTTATTGGTATGTAGGAGAGCTTGAAGGACAGCAACAGCTTAGCATTAAACAAGAAATGTTTGTTCAAACAGAATTAGCTGTAGATATATTAAGTGAATTAATGATTTCTGAGAAGGCATTACTCTATTATACTACCAATAAAAGAGGCCAACACAATGTAACGTACTTCAAAAGATATTTTGCTAAAGCGATCAAAAAATTATTTTGATATTGTCAATTTTAAGAAAAAATTAAGTTTTTTAAATTTAATTATCAGAAAATTCATAATAATTAGAGGGTAACATCCCAATTTTCTATAAAATAGTGATAATATTTTAGGTATATGAATTTTTATAAATTGTATTATAACTCATTATAGTATTCAAATTTATAAAATGGTGAACGAATGGATTCATCATTATCATTATTGAAATAGGGGATGCTTTTATGACAATGAAGACAGAAAAAGTCTCAGGTAGCATGTTGTTAACTGGTATTGTTTTATCTATATTAACATATTGGTTATTTGCTCAATCTTTTTTGAATATTGGGCCTAAAATACAAACCACTTTTGATGTGAGTCCAGATATCGTAAATATTTCAGTGAGTTTAACATCATTTGTGACAGGTGTATTTATGGTAGTGGCTGGGAATATATCAGATAAATTTGGTAAAGTGAAATTAACTAGAATTGCTTTAGTGTTGAGTATTATCGGTTCGCTGATGTTGATTGTTTCTGGAAATATTGTGATGCTACTACTTGGTAGAATTGTACAGGGCTTTTCTGCAGCGATTATCATGCCAGCCACAATATCTATAGTGAATGACTTTTTTGATGGAGATGATAGACAAAAAGCACTCAGTTTTTGGTCAATCGGTGCATTTGGTGGTACTGGCTTATCTTCCTTTTTTGCAGGTGCAATGGCTACATTTATTTTTTGGCAATCCATTTTCATATTATCGATTATATTATCAATCTTGGCTTTAGTTTTATTGCGTGAATTACCAGAAAGTCGCATTAATAAAGCGGAAGCGAGCCCGTTTGATTATATAGGTTTAATTATTTTTATTATTATGATTGGTAGTATTAGCTTTGTAATTACACAGGGTTATAAAATAGGATGGCTAAATGCTGTAACAGTAATGTTATTTGTCATATTTTTAATTTGTATATACATATTTTTTAAAGTAGAACGAGTCAAAAAGGTGCCATTTATTGATTTAGATTTATTTAAAAATAGACCTTATATTGGTGCTGTTTTAGCTAATTTCTTATTAAATACTGGCGTTGGAGTAATTGCCTTATTAAATATGTACGTACAAAGTGGTTTGAAATTAACAGCTTTCCAAGCAGGATTGTTAACATTGCCTTATTTAATTTCGTTATTGCTTGTCATTCGCTTAGGTGAGAAAAGTATAAAAAGATTTGGTGCCAAACGTGCGATGATTATTGGACCAATATTTACTGGTTTAGGTGTATTAATGTTTAGTTTGACATTTTTTGATACTGCTATTTATGTTGTTGTAGCGCTAATTGGCGCTGTGTTTTTTGGTGGTGGTACAGGATTATTTGCTACACCAGCTTTAAGTACAGCGGTTTCCACGACACCACCAGAAAAAGTTGGTGTCGCTTCAGGTATTTTTAAAATGGGCTCTACATTAGGTGGTGCATTTGGTATTGCAATTATGACTTCTATTTTTACTGGTATTATTCAGAGTGGTCAAAACATGCATATTGCTGCAGGTGTAGGCTTCATAGTAGGGACTTGTTTAGTATTATGTGGTGTTTTAGCAAGTGCAATCGTTATACCAACACGGAAAGTTAAATAGTGAAGACATTTCTTTTATTCATAGTTACGTTGAGTCTGGGACATCATTGATTTGTTCCAGGCTCATTTATATTGTCAGTAGATGGTTTAACTGAAAATTAACGTCACTACTCAATTTATTGAATTAATAGGGCTTATGAATGAACTTCAGCTCGGGTCATCATTTTATATTTTTTAAATACTAGTCATCTTTGTTGGTATTGGACGACGAAATTTATTTGCATAAAATTAGATTTTTCTCTTGTCCTTTATCATAAAGCAAGTGAATTGAGTGGTCAGGTGGAAATAAATATATCATGGTAAATTGAGTCCAATGTAGTAATTGCGCTTTTTGGTATGCAGTAACTAAGTAGCTATGTATTTACTTACGAGGGCTTTCTATTATGAAGAAGTATCAAGATCTATTTTACATTAAAATTTAAAAGGATTATGATAATTACAAAATATACTAGAAAGAAGTGATACGATGCACTATAAGACATATTATGAATCACCAATTGGTCGGGTTGCACTAACGTCGGATGGCGAAGCAATTACAGGATTGTGGTTACCTAAACATGATGATTTTGAATCAAATTATGATGAATCGTTAACAGAAGCAGACTTACCAATTTTTGAAAAAGCGATTATATGGCTTGATAAATATTTTTCTGGAAATAATCCTAAAATAGATTTTGCACTAAAACCTATAGGAACCGAATTCAGGGAGCAAGTTTGGGATGTTTTATTGAAAATACCATATGGAGAGACTGTCACTTATGGTGATATTTCTAAAGAAATAGGTATTAAAAGAAATAAACCAAATATGTCTTCACAAGCAGTGGGTGGTGCTGTTGGTACAAACCCGATTTCTATTATAATTCCATGTCATAGAGTAGTTGGCAAAAACGGTAGTCTTACTGGTTACGGTGGTGGCATTGATACTAAAATTGAGTTATTGAAACTGGAAAAAGTAGATATGCAAACACTTTATAGACCGAAACATAGTACAAAACCGTAAATATAACATAGTTTCCTGACTGAAAATTATTGTAAGTAAATATTATTATTTTATACATTTTGTATTTTTTATCAATAAAATTTCCTAAAAATATAAAGTTGTTTCTCTTACTCAGTGTGTTATCCTATAAAACGTCTTTTTATTATTATTAGAGGGGTGGAAAATTTGGATAATACAAAAAAGTCGTTTTCTAGTGTGTTTATCTATTCGGCACTAGTCGTAGGCTTATTAGTAGTTATTGGAGCTATCTTTCCAGCTAAATTTGGAGAAATTACTGGCGTTATTTCTTCTTGGGTAACAAAAACGTTTGGCTGGTATTATATGTTACTGTATACAGTAATTTTAGGTTTTTGTGTATTTTTAGTCTTCAGCCCTATTGGGAAATTGAAATTAGGTAAACCAACAGATAAACCGGAATTTCACACGGTATCTTGGTTAGCGATGTTATTCAGTGCAGGTATGGGCATAGGTCTCGTATTTTATGGTTCTTCAGAACCGATATCACATTATTTAGCGCCGCCAACAGCAGATCCTGAAACAAAGGAAGCAATGGCACAAGCCTTTAGATCCTCATTTATTGATTATGGATTTCATCCTTGGGCAGTATACGGTGTAGTGGCATTAGGCTTGGCATATTCTCAATTTCGTAAAGGAGAAAATGGCTTAATTTCTAGAACGCTAAGACCAGTGTTGGGCGATAGAGTGGATGGCCCAATTGGTGTCGTAGTAGATGTTTTAGCGGTGTTTGCTACTATTATTGGTGTAGCAGTTTCTTTAGGTGTAGGCGCAATACAAATAAACGGTGGTTTAAATTATTTATTTGGTGTGCCGAATAATGCTGTTGTTCAAGGAATTATTATTGCTGTAGTTACAGTGTTATTTTTATATAGTGCGTGGAGTGGCTTGAGTAAAGGTATCCAATATTTAAGTAATTTAAATATGTTTTTAGCAGCATTATTACTTATTGTTATTTTTATTGTAGGACCAACCGTACTGATATTAAATATGATGACAAGTGGTACTGGTGATTACCTTAATTCACTTATTTTTAATAGTTTAGACGTGGCACCATTAAATGAACAAAAAGCTGAGTGGTTGAAAAGCTGGACAATTTATTATTGGGGCTGGTGGATGAGCTGGAGTCCATTTGTTGGTATATTTATTGCGAGAATCTCTAAAGGTCGTAGTATTCGCGAATTTGTAATTGCCGTATTAGGTGTACCAGTTGTGATTAGTATTATTTGGTTTAGTGCATTTGGTGTAACTGGTATAGACGTAGGGCAATCTCATAGCGAGATATTTAAAATGCCACCAGAAACGCAATTATTCGGTATATTTAACGAGTTGCCATTTGGATTTATACTATCAATTATTGCGTTAGCATTAATCGCTTCATTCTTTATCACTTCTGCAGACTCTGCAACCTTTGTTTTAGGTATGCAAACTGCATATGGTACATTGAATCCGTCAGGATTTATAAAAATTGTCTGGGGACTTGCATTAGCAGCTATCGCGTACGTACTATTATTGGCTGGTGGTGACACTGGATTAGATGCACTGCAATCTGCGGCAATTATTTCAGCATTACCGTTTAGTTTTGTAGTTATCTTAATGATGATTTCCTTATATAAAGATGGAAATGAAGAACGTAAATATTTAGGGTTATCGTTACAACCCAAAAGAGATATTGAAACGCAAGATTTAGACGAAACGAACCGTGGTTAAATCTCATAGGTAATCTAATCATAATGTGTTTAACATAATAAAAGAGGATGGCTTTTATGTAAGTGAAGTAAAAGTCATCCTCTTTATTTTATATAAAAAAACCCGTAATTGAATATCAAAAAATTCATTTACGGGCTTGAATATTTGGAATTGTATTTAACCTTCGATTTTAGATAAAGTTTTTTAGATACATATACCATTTTCTATGTCACCAATCATACTAAATGAAGTGAGGTAAGATTAAGTGAATTGAAACTTAATTTAATGTATTATAATTACGAATATGATCACTGATGCTTTCGAGATAGAAAATACCTTTTGTTTCATTTGCTAACTCTATATCATGATCAAATTCAAGGTTGTCGAAACGTTTGAAAAATGTTTCATATGTGTCAACAGAGATTTCTGTACGATGATTTAATAGATCTTTATGTTTTTCTATATCAAGTGCATCTTGATAGCCTTCGACTAATTTACCACTAAAGAATTCACCAACAGAACCTGAACCATAGCTGAACAAACCAATTGTATCACCAGCGTTTAATTCAGTATGTGTTTCTAACAATGAAATTAGACTTAAGTACAATGACCCAGTATAAATATTACCTACATAACGATTGTAATAAGTTGCTGCGTCATACCCTGTAGTTAATCGTTCTTTAGTTTCTGTGTTGATATCTTCTGTTAAGATAGAATCGAGTGCTTTTTTACCCATTTTAGTAAATGGTACGTGGAAACATAATGATTTAAATGTATCTAATGTAGTATTATATCTACGTGCATATTCATTCCAACTTTCTTGGAATGAGTGGATATAGGCATCTTTTGATAATGCACCATCCACTAACGGGTACGGTTGTCCACTTGGACGCCAAAAATCGTATACATCTTCTGTAAATGCGACTGCGTCATCATTTAGTTCAAGAATACGTGGGTTTTGTGTTATCATCATAGCAACTGCACCTGCGCCTTGCGTTGGCTCACCGCCAGATTCTAGACCATAGCGAGCAGTATCACTAGCAATAACTAAAACTTTTTCGTTAGGGCGGCTGGCAATATAATCTTTCGCTAATTGAATGGCAGGCGTAGCAGCGTAACAAGCTTCTTTCATTTCAATACAACGCGCGAATGGTTGAATACCTAATAGATTATGTATTTGAACCGCAGATGCTTTAGCAGAATCTATAGCAGATTCAGTAGCAACAATAACCATACTAATTTGTTTTTTATCATCTTCAGTGATGATTTCTTTGGCAGCATTAGCACCCATAGTTACAATATCTTGGCTCATTGGGCTAACTGCCATTTCATTTTGCCCAATGCCAATAAGAAATTTATTTGGGTCAACTTGACGAGATTCGGCAAGTTTAGCCATGTCTACATAAAAATTTGGAACATAAAAATTGATTTGATCAATACCAACTGTCATAAAGTGTATCGACACCTTTCTTTTAATAAATAAGCAATTGTATCATATCAAATCATATGTATAAAAGACAATTATTTACAATATGCTCAAAAGGAGAATAATAATGAAAAAAATAGCAATCGTAAGTGCCAAGCGGACACCTATAGGAAAATTCAGAGGTAAATTAAGTAATTATACTGCAGTAGAATTAGGTACAAAAACGTTAGAGGCTGCTATGTCAGCCATTAATCTCAAACCTGAAATGATAGAGCAAGTCATTTATGGCAATGTACTTCAGGCTGGAAGTGGCCAAAATCCTGCACGACAAGTTAGTATCAATGCTGGTGTGCCTAATACAACACCTGCGATGACGATTAACGAAGTTTGTGGTTCTGGGTTAAAATCTATCATACTTGGCAAGCAACAAATCCAATTAGGAGAAGCAAAAGTAGTAGCTGTTGGAGGTATTGAAAGTATGACAAATGCGCCCAAAATACTATTTGATGAAGAAGCAACACCAGTTGAAAGTTTTATGCATGACGGTTTAACTGATGCATTTCTAAATGTACCAATGGGTGTTACAGCAGAGAAAATAGCGGAAAAATATAATGTCACACGAGAACAACAAGATGCGTTTGCGAACGATTCACAACATAAAGCAGCGCAAGCTTCAGAAGCAGGTAAATTTGATAATGAAATTGTTACATTAACAGATAATGAAGGCGAATTAATGACGGTAGATGAAGGCATTCGTGGCAATAGTAGTATTGAAAAATTAAGTACTTTAAAAACAATATTTAAAGAAGATGGCACTGTCACAGGTGGGAATGCTTCAAGTATCAATGATGGCGCATCAACAATTATTTTGATGGATGCGGATTATGCAAGGCAAGAAGGCTTTGAAATTATTGCAACATTAGGTGAACACGCGGAAATTGGCTGTGATCCTACCTATATGGGGTACGCGCCGTATCATGCAGTGACGGAATTATTAACAAAATCCAAGAAAGACATGGATGATATTGACGTTGTGGAAATGACAGAAGCATTTGCTGCTCAAAGTATACCGGTTAAAAACAATTTAGAGATACATCCTGATAAGCTTAACTTATATGGTGGTGCCATTGCTTTAGGTCATCCAATAGGTGCAAGTGGTACACGATTGGTGACTACTTTAGTAAATATCTTATCACAAGAAAATAAACGAAACGGGATTGCAACTGCATGTATTGGTGGCGGTTTAGGTATCGCATTATATGTAGAAAAGGGGGATGCCTAATGTTACCTTTAGGTAAAGATTTTCGCCATTTATCACGTGAGGAGAAGTTAGATTGTCTACTTGATTATGGTTGGTTGAATAAAGATAATCACGATATGTTATTAACACATCCTTTAATTCCAGAAGAAATTGCCAACAGTTTAATTGAAAATGTGATTGGTCAAGGTGCGTTGCCTGTCGGGTTACTACCTGAAATTATTGTAGACGACAAATCATATGTTGTTCCAATGATGGTTGAAGAACCCTCTGTTGTTGCAGCTGCAAGCTATGGTGCAAAGTTAGTCAACGAAACAGGTGGGTTTCATGTCGTAGCTAGTGAGCGATTAATGATTGGACAAATTGTTTTTGATAACGTAAAGGATACACAACGTTTATCTCAAAATATTAAAGATCTTGAGCCGAAGATTAAGCAAATTGCAGATGAGTCTTATCCTAGTATTATTGAAAGAGGTGGCGGTTACCGTCGAATTGAAATAGATACTTTTCCAGAAGCGGAGTTATTATCGCTCAAAGTATTTGTAGATACAAAAGATGCAATGGGTGCTAACATGTTAAATACAATATTAGAGGGGATTTCTGCATATTTAAAAACGGAACTTGAAGATGTAGATATATTAATGAGTATTCTATCTAATCACGCCACTGCTTCTGTTGTTAAAGTACAAGGTGAGATAGATATTCAATCACTATCCAAAGGTGGACGTGACGGTGCCGAAGTAGCACGTAGAATGGAAAGAGCATCTGTGTTAGCGCAAGTAGATATTCATCGTGCAGCGACGCATAACAAGGGTGTGATGAATGGCATTCACGCAGTTGTCTTAGCTACAGGTAATGATACGCGTGGTGCTGAAGCTAGTGCTCACGCATATGCGAGTAAAGATGGACAGTATCGAGGTATAGCTACTTGGCAATATGATGTAACACGCCAAAAATTAATTGGTACGATTGAGGTGCCAATGACACTGGCAACAGTTGGTGGAGGTACACGTGTCTTACCTATTGCTCGAGCTGCTTTAGATTTAATGAAAGTTGATTCAGCACAAGAACTTGGTCATGTTGTAGCTGCAGTTGGTTTAGCTCAAAACTTTGCAGCATGTCGTGCACTGGTTTCGGAAGGTATTCAAAAAGGTCATATGAGTTTACAATATAAATCATTAGCAATTGTTGTGGGTGCGCAAGGTGATGAAATCGCTAGAGTCGCTGAACTGTTAAAAGAAAAACCGAGCGCAAATGCAGCTATGGCAGAACAGATTCTCAATCAAATTAGAGAAGCACATTAGCGATTGAATTATATTTTTGATAGGTATCATTGAGACTTTAAAATATTTAATATGATTGACGGAGTAATGACTCATTGTTTTCATTACTCCGTCTTTTTGCGCAATAAATGAATTTGAATTAAAATATAAATATTTTATTTTGTGATTTGAGTTCCATATAATATAAATTACAAGCTCGAAAGAAAAGATTAAAAGAAAAGAGAGAGTATGATGGGGAATAATCTACCGGCATTATCATATGATCACAAGAATCATTCTGTGGTGCCAATTTTAGCATCGGAACAAAGTCTACAAACAATAACTGCAGAACCTTGGTTGGAAATTTCAAATGAAGGATTACAATTAGAAGGTTTATGCTTTGATAGAAATGGTGATTTAACACTTTGCGAAGTGTTTGGGGGAACTGTTTTTCATGTGACTTTGCCAGACAAAAAAGTAACTCAGCTTTTTACATCACATAAAGAAAATCCTGCAGCTGTTAAAATCCACAAGGATGGAAGATTATTTGTTTGTTATTTGGGTGACTTTGAGCGTTCAGGCGGCGTGTTTGCAGTTAATGCTGAGGGAGAAGCAGAAGAGACGATTGTGTCAGACATTGACACAGAATATTGTGTAGATGATTTAGTGTTTGATAGTAAAGGTGGATTTTATTTTACTGATTTTAGAGGATACTCTACGAATCTTAAAGGTGGCGTATATTATGTTGCGCCAGATTATAAATCCATAACACCTGTGCTTCAAAATTTAGCTGTTGCCAATGGCGTAGCTTTAAGTACTGACGAAAAAACACTTTGGGTAACTGAAACAAATGCGAACCGATTACATCGTATTGATTTACTAGAAGACGGTGTAACCATTGCACCATTTGGCGCTTCTATACCTTACCATTTTACTGGACACGAAGGGCCAGATTCATGTTGTATAGACAGTGATGATAATTTATACGTAGTAATGTATGGACAGGGCAGAGTATTAGTGTTTAATAAAAAAGGTTATCCTATTGGACAAATTTTAATCCCGGGTCGTGATCAAGGGCATATGCTTCGTTCAACCCATCCAGCATCCAGGGACGGATCAGTTAGTGATTTGTGCTAATGATATTGAACAAGGCGGAGGTTCTTGGATTTATACGGCGAAAGGCTTTGCAAAAAGTCATCATAGCTATCAATTTCAGTAAATATGGCTCATAAAAATGTTTTAGAGCGCGGATAGAAATCTAATTTTATTATAATAATTTCGTCATCTCAGCTTGGCAAAGATGACGAATATTGAAGAAAGTATAAAATGATTACCTGAACTTCACTTCATGTATAAGCACTACTAACTCAATTACAGACAATATGAAAAAGTCTAGGATGAAGCAATGTCGTCTAGACTTTTTTTAGTATATACCACCTTTGTTAATGGTATTTATATTTTATTGTTGTAAAAATCAAAGAATTTAAATCATTATTTGAAGTTTACAGACAGGAGAGTAAGTCGAGTAATGACGCTGATTTTAAGTATAACAATAAATTAATTGAGATAAAATTCATTAAAAATTTATAAATACACTATTGAAAGCGCATACATTTTTAAGTATGATATAAAATAACAAAGGTAGGTGTTTGTTATTTTAAAGCCAAAAGATAAGCATAACGAAGAAAAACATGATTTAAAGAAGCCACTAGGTGTTACGTCGGCAGTCGTTACATTGTCAATTATGATTATTACGATGTTAATAACTGTGGCTGTATTAGAAAAAGAACCTCATATTCCTCTAATGATTGGTACTGCGGTCGCTATCATTGTGACTATGTTGCATGGATATGAATTTAGTGAAGTAGAAGAAATGATGTACAAGGGCATACGGCATGCTTTGCCAGCGATTGTTATTATTATACTTGTAGGTTTAGTTATTGGCTCATGGATTGGTAGCGGTGTCGTAGCAACAATGATATTTTATGGGCTTCAGTTAATAGACCCTCGTTATTTTTTAGCAGTTGTAGTTATATTATGTGGTGTCGTAGCGTTAGCTATCGGTAGTAGTTGGTCGACAATGGCTACTGTTGGTGTTGCATCAATGGGTATTGGTGTTAGTATGGGTATTTCTCCAGGCATGGTCGCTGGTGCAGTCATTTGTGGTGCTTATTTTGGTGATAAGATGAGCCCATTATCAGATACGACAAATCTTGCTTCAGGATTATCTGGTGTTGAATTATTTGAGCATATTAAACATATGTTCTATACCACAATTCCAGCTGTGATTATTGCGTTAATTGCATTTTTCTTTATTGGTATACAGTATGGTAATAAAAATTTTGATACGAAGCGTATCGATGCAATTCTTAACACTATGCAAGATAATTTTGTGATTACACCATGGTTGTTGTTAGTACCTTTAGTAGTTATTGTATTAGTAACGTTCAAAGTTCCAGCTATTCCAGCAATTTGTGTCGGCATTATATTTGGATTTTTTGCTCAAATTTTTGTGCAAGGTGGAAGCATAACGGAAGCGCTGACTGCTTTGCAAACAGGATATACGATTGAATCAGGTAATAAACTTGTAGATGAACTGTTTAATCGTGGCGGTTTAGAATCAATGTTTTATACGATTTCATTGACTTTAGTAGCGATGACTTTTGGTGGCGTATTGGAATATTCGGGTATGCTATCTGCATTAATTTCGGTGATTTTAAAAGTAGCGAGAACAACTGGTTCATTGATTGCATCAGTGATTATTTCTTGTATCGGCACTAACTTTACATGTTCAGAACAATACATATCTATTATTGTACCTTCTAGAATGTATGCGAGTGCTTTTAAAGACAAAGGCTTACATCCTAAGAACCTATCTAGGGCATTAGAAGATGGTGGAACATTAACTTCAGTATTCGTACCTTGGAATACATGTGGTGTATTTATCGCATCTACGTTAGGTGTATCGGTAATGGAATATGCACCATTTGCCATTGTGAATTATACAGTTCCTATAATTTCAGTTATTTTTGGATTTATTGGGTTTAAAATAATTAAATTAAAAGATTCAGATGAAGGAAATACAGACAATGCTAACTTAGCTTAATTTAGCGGAGTTTATGAAATTCTATCATTTACTATAAAAAGAGGAGAAATCAAGTGTGATATTTGGTTTCTCTTTTTTATAGTGAAAATGAGCATAGAAATTGATTATACATATCAGGATGATTTTTCAATAGTCCTAATCATTTCAATACATTAAATAATGCATAAACTAAAAAGATTGAAAAAATAGTATATAACCGTATACTAGGATATACACATTGAAGTTAAGTATAGAGGAGCACGCATATGGATATTAAACATATGAAGTATTTTGTAGAAGTAGTAAACCAACAAGGTATGACAAATGCATCTAAATCATTGTATATCGCTCAGCCAACGATAAGTAAAGCAATTAAAGACATTGAAAAAGAATTGAATATGCCATTGTTTGATCGAAGCAAACGTCAACTTGTCCTAACGGATGCTGGCTCAGTTTTTTATCATAAAAGTAAAGAAATCTTATCATTATACAAAGATCTGCCTAAAGAAATTAATAGTTTATTAGGTTTAGAAACAGGTCATATTAGCATTGGTTTGTCTGCAGTCATGAATATGAATAAGTTTATTCATATTTTAGGTGAATTCCATCAGCAGTATCCTAATGTAACGTATAACTTAGTGGAAAACGGTGGCAAAATGATTGAACATCAATTAATTAATGATGAAATAGATATAGGAATTACAACATTACCAGTAGACCAATCTATTTTCCATTCCTTGCCATTATATCAAGAAGAGTTGAAATTAGTTTTGAATAAAGAACATCGTCTTGCTCAATATCAACAAGTGAAAATGAGCATGCTAAAAGACGAAGATTTTATACTTTTTAATGAAGATTTTTACTTGAATGATAAGATTATCGAAGCGGCAAAAAATGCAGGTTATATACCTAATACAATATCCAAGATTTCACAATGGAACTTTATTGAAAATCTTTTAAATGCTCATTTAGGTGTAAGTATTTTACCAGAGAATATAGTGGGATTATTAAACAGTGACTTTAAAAATATAACACTTGAGGATCCAGGCATGAGTTGGGAATTAGGTGTGATATGGAAACGAGATAAATATTTAAGTTATGCAACCAGACAATGGATAGATTTTATGAAACAACGTTTATAAAGACGTAGGTTAGTATTCATATTATGTGATAATGAAACAACATTTGAATAAAACGATTGAATCAATTGTGTGTTAATAATAGAAATTTCAACCATAGCGTAGAGTAATTTTAGGTATTGGTGGGAGTAGATTGCGCAATCAAACGGATGTTTTGATTCCAATCCTGTTCCCACTATTTTTAGTTGTAAAAGCTATGCTATGAAATCATTTGAAAAGGACACATAGTAAAATAGTTGATTTGTTTTATTAACTATAGCTAATTGGAATATGTAAAATCGCTTTCATAGAAAAAAGTAATTGGTATTATGAAAAAACAATATTTTTATTATATTTAATGGCGCGTTATACTTAGTCATGTAATCAACAAAGTAGTTAAAAATAGTCAGCAGTTCAAAAGTAATAAAAAGGGTGATGAGTATTGCAGGTAGTGCTAAAGATAATCAAAATTATGTTTCAAGCATTAATTATTATGGGTATTACTTTTATTGGTAATAAAATTCAAATGATTTTTGATATTCCGATTGCAGGTAGTATCGTTGGATTAATATTATTTTTCTTATTACTACAATTTAAAATTATTCCAACAAAATGGGTAGAAGAAGGCTCTAAATTTTTCTTAGCTACCATGGTATTTTTCTTTGTTCCATCTGTCGTAGGTATTATGGATGTCGCTAATATGATCAATTTTAATTTTATTTTATTCTTTATCATGATTGTTCTAGGCACATGTTGTGTTGCTTTAATTTCAGGGTTTATTGCTGAAAAAATGGTTAAAGCTGAACAATACGGGAATGGTCAAGATTAGATGGTACTTCTAAAAGCATTGTTAATGATTCTACTGACAGTTTTTATGTACGTTGGAGCAAAAAAATTACAGTTTCAATACCGGAGCCCATTTTTAAACCCTGCACTTATATCATCAATTGGAATTATCGTTGTATTATTGTTATTTAACTTAGATTATAAACAATATATGGTCGGTGGAAAGTGGATACACCAACTGTTGAATTGTACAGTGGTAACATTAGCGTATCCACTATATCAAAATCGTCATAAAATATTAGCTAATGGTAAAATTATATTTAGTAGTGTGATTACAGCAGTAATTTTGAACTTTGCATTTGTTTATGTCATATTAAAAATGTTTGGTTATTCAAAAGAAGTTATTGTTACGATGTTACCAAGATCAATTACAGCTGCTGTAGGTATTCAAGTATCTCACCAAATGGGTGGTGTGGATGCAATAGCAGTGTTATTTATCGTAGCAACTGGTTTAATCGGGAGCATTTTAGGTGCGTATTTGATTAAATTTGGAAGATTTAAAACTTCTATTGCAAAAGGTTTAACATTTGGTAACGCATCACATGCTTTTGGTACAGCTCAAGCACTTGATATTGATTTAGAAGCAGGTGCGTTTAGTTCAATTGGTATGATTTTGACTGCATTATTAAGTTCAATCGTTCTCCCGATACTCATAATCTTTTTATATTAAGCGTAGTGTTAAAACACAGTATTAACTATTTTAGGGTAAAAATAAATCGTTAAAATTTGGAAGGAGCAATTTTTACAATGGCAAAAATTAAAGCAAATGAAGCATTAGTAAAAGCATTACAAGCATGGGAGATAGACCACTTATATGGTATCCCAGGAGATTCTATAGATGCGGTAGTAGATAGTTTAAGAACTGAAAGAGATAATATTGAATTTGTTCATGTACGTCATGAAGAAGTAGCAAGTTTAGCAGCTGCAAGTCATACAAAATTGACTGGTAAAATTGGAGTTGCATTAAGTATCGGTGGTCCAGGTGTCGTTCACTTACTTAATGGTATGTATGATGCGAAAATGGATAATGTTCCTCAACTTATTTTAGCAGGACAAACAGATAGTACAGCTTTAGGAACAAAAGCATTCCAAGAAACAGATATTAGCAAAATGGTAGACGATGTAGCTGTTTATAACCGTCAAATCTCTGAGAATGATAAAGATATATTCGGCATTGTTAATGAAGCAATCCGTACGGCTTATGAGAAAAAAGGTGTTGCAGTCTTAATTCTGCCAAATAACCTATTGACAAACAAAGTGAAAGATACAACAAATACACCAATGGACACTGCACCACCAGCACGTGTTGCACCAAAACCACGTAGCATTAAAAAAGCCACTAAGCTTATTAATAAAAGTAAACGTCCGGTTATGATTATCGGTACTGGTGCTAAACATGCTAAAGACGAAGTGCAAGAATTTATTGAAGCGGTTAAAATTCCGTCAATCATTACTTTACCTGCTAAAGGTATCTTAGCAGATGCTCACCCATATAATTTGGGTAACTTAGGTAAAATTGGTACTAAAGTGTCTTATCAAACGATTCAAGACGCTGATTTACTAATAATGGTAGGTACAAACTATCCTTATGTTGACTATTTACCTAAGAAAAATATCAAAGCAATTCAAATAGATACAAATCCAGAAAATATTGGACATCGTTTCGACGTGAATGCAGGTATAATTGGTGATAGTAAATTAGCATTGCAACAATTAACAGATAGTGCCAAACACGTGAAAAATCGTGATTTCTTAAATAAAACATTAGAAAGAAAAGCAACTTGGGATTCTTGGATGGATAAAGATAAAGCAGATGAAAGTTCACCAATCCGTCCAGAACGTCTAATGGATGCAATCAACCAAGTGAGAACAGATGACGCGATTTTCTCAATCGATGTCGGTACATCTACTGTATGGTCAACACGTTATTTAGATCTAACAGTGAATAATAAATTCATCGTTTCTAGTTGGTTAGGTACGATGGGCTGTGCATTACCAGGTGCATTAGCAGCAAAACGTGCTTACCCTAACCGTCAAGTAGTGGGTATAGCAGGCGATGGTGCGTTTGAAATGGTAATGCAAGACTTTGCAACAGCAGTACAATATGATTTACCAATGACTATATTTGTTTTAAATAACCAAGAACTATCATTCATTAAATATGAACAACAAGCTGCTGGTGAATTAGAATATGCAATCAACTTCACTGATATAGACTTAGCACAATTTGCGGAAAGTTGCGGTGGCGTTGGTTATACGCTTAAAGATCCTAATAGAATTGATGAAGTTGTAGAAGAAGCAATGGCTCAAGATAGACCAACAATTGTCAACGTTTATGTTGATCCAAATGCTGCGCCATTACCTGGTAAAATTGTTAAAGACGAAGCAATTAATTACGGTAAATGGGCATACAGATCTATTACTGAAGATAAAAAATTAGATTTAGATGAAATTCCTCCAATGTCAACAGCTGTTAAACGTTTCTTCTAAGTTGATATAAGTAAAAAATTAGAGACTTTAATTTCTCTGACTAAAAATAAACGCCAATTTCTATTGAAATATTATAGAAATTGGCGTTTTCTTTGCTTTGTGAAGTTTTGCATCACGTTCGTCTTGAATCGAAACCTAATAAATTAAAATGATGTCATAGTGTGCTGAAATCTAGAGGAATGATATGAGCGAGAGACTACAGACTCGAATCATATCTCAGGCAAGCATGCACGTTTAAAATCATAATATTTTAAAAGATATAAAATAGCTGCAACATGAAATGATTAGCTTGAATGGATTTAAGTCAAAATATTTTTCATTTGTACTAAATATCTCCCATCGTGATTTTGTAACGTGCTGACGCCTAGGGAAAAGATATGAACGAGAGACTACAGGCTCGAATCATATCTCAGGCAAGCTATGCACGTTTAAAATCATAATATTTTATGATTTAGTTAAAGATATTTAAAAATAGATTGAAAATTCAGCATAATATCTATAAAGTGTATTATTATAACAGTAATTTATTAAATTGATTGATCAGGTTATTTTTTAGATTATGATTTTTTTCAATTAAAAACCATTTAATGGGGGATATTTAAAATGTTCAAATCAATTTTTAAAAAGATAACATTTAAAACACCACATACATATGCATTGTTATTATTTATCATTGTTGTGGCAAGTTTACTTACATATTTAATACCAGCTGGGGAATATGCACGTGAAAAAAAAGATGGACAAACATTAGTTATATCTGGTTCATATCAAGAAGTGTCACAACATGGCGTTTCGTTTTTTGATATATTTCGAGCAATTCCAGAAGGATTACAGAGTGGCGCTGAAATTGTATTTTACATTTTCTTAGTGGGTGGCGCATTTGGTATTGTCCATAAAACAGGCGCATTTGAAAATGGTGTGAATAAAGCAATGAACACATTAGGATCTTATAAAGTACTAATGATTCCATTGACTATGACGATATTTTCTATATTAGGTTTTTCAATTGGATTAGCAGAAGAAACGATTATCTTTGTTCCTATTGGAATTATTATAGCGAGAACATTAGGATATGATGCGTTGACTGGAGCAGCAATGGTTATACTTGGAGCAGCAAGTGGCTTTATTGGTGGTATGTTAAACCCATTTACTGTAGGTGTTGCACAATCTGTAGCGGAGTTACCATTATTTTCAGGTTGGGGGTTGCGTTCGATTATTTATATCTTTATCTTGTTGGCAGCTATTACAACAGTGATGATATATGCACGTAAAGTGAAACAAGATATGTCGAAAAGTATTGTATACGAACTGGAAAAAGTTGAAGGACAATCTACGGAAGCGATGGATACGCCACGTTTTACGAAGCGACAGAAAGTTGGTTTACTACTCATTGTTGCAGCGATCGTATTAAATGTGTTTGGTATTTTTAATTATGGTTGGTCCTTTAACGAGATGAGTGCTAACTTCTTATTGGCAGGTTTACTTGCAGGTGTCATAGGAGGATTGGGCGTCAACGGTACATTTGAAGCCATGATAGAAGGTATGAAAGATATTTTGTTTGGCGCAATGATTGTTGGCTTTGCTAAAGGTATTATTGTCATTTTAGAAAATGGCCAAGTAATAGATACCATCGTACATGGTATGACAACCTTGCTTACAGATGTACCTTCCTCGGCAGTTATCATCGCGATGTTTATCTTACAATTCTTTTTGAATTTCTTTATACCATCAGGTTCTGGACAAGCATTAACTACTATGCCATTAATGGTACCAATCTCTGACTTATTACATATCAATAGACAAATTACTGTACTTGCGTTTCAATATGGAGATTCAATCAGTAATGTCTTATTTCCAACTTCTGCAATTTTAATGGGTGCTTTAGCTGTTGGAAAGATATCTTATACTCAGTGGCTTAAATTTGCTTGGAAATTAATTTTAGTATGGGTAATCATATGTTGTATTGGTATGTCTATTGCCTTAATAATAGGTTATTAAGTAATAATTTGCTAAGTCATTTAGCTAACTTGAACTTCATGTTATTAGGAGTAGTCTCAGATATTAAAGTATTAATTAGATATCTGAGGCACTCCTATTTTTTATGTCTAATCATTAAAATGTTGAAATATTCAGAAATTACAAATAAGATATGATATAAGACATAATTAAAGAAGGTGAGACAATGCAATATAGACCGTTTATAGAAATACTGCCGAACGTTTCATTAAGACCACCAGATCTTAAAATGGCTGAATCATTATTTGAAACCATTCAAGAAAATTTTACGCATTTATCACGATTTTTAGATTTCATTACTGAAGATCTCACTGTAGATGCGGAAAAATCATATTTAAAAATGATGATACAACATCAAGCTGAAAGTAAAGGTCAATTATTTCTAATCTATTATGAAGATGAATTGATTGGCACAATAGATTTACATAAAATCGATTTAAAAAATAAAAAAGCAGAAATAGGTTATTGGATGGCGAAAGGATATACAGGTAAGCGAATTGCGACGGAAAGTGTTGTGTTTATATGTCATTATGCATTTGAAATTTTAGAATTGAATAAACTTACGATTATTGCAGACGTAAGAAATATTGCTAGTAATAAAGTTGCTAAAAATGCAGGTTTTCATTTTGTCGCAACTGATATTCAGGACATGTATGATGGTGAAAATTATCAAGATATGAATCGATATATTTTATTGAAAAATCATTTTGACTTGGCTGAAAGTCATTAAATGCTAGATTGATTGCCTGTATAGCACATGCTTAACAGTATCCGGTGTGTCCAAGTCACAAGCAATTGTTAGTAAACTTATTGTATTGACTGATATTAGCTATGATATGAAACAGACGAAAAGGATATATAAGGAGGATTACGACTTGATGGCTAGAGGTATTAATCATATTGGTTTAACTGTACCTGATATTGAAATAGCAACGGCTTTCTTTAAAGAGGCTTTAGATGGTCGTATTGCTTATGATAGCCAAACTAAAATGGATGAACCTAGAGGTGGCCAATTTGTTGAACATGTATTGGGATTGGAGAATGGCGCTGAAATTGTTAAAAAGAGAATGATGGTGTTCAATGATGGCCCTAATATAGAGATGTTTGAATTTGTATATGCAAATCAAAAAAGCGCAGTAAATTTACAAGACATAGGTTATACACATATTTCATTTTACGTGGACGACTTTGAAGCATCGCTTAATAAAATCAAACAAGCTGGGGGAGAACCTATCTCTGAACCTCACAGTAATACAAAATATGAAGATACAGCTGGTAATCGTACGGTATATGTTAAAACTCCATGGGGAAGTTTAATTGAGTTGCAAACGATACCAAATGGTTATTATTATCCTAGAGATAGCGAGGCAAGTGTATTTATTCCGGACGTGTAAGAAATATTGACGCAGGAGGTTAAAAATAATGTTAAATAGAAAGTTAGATGTCGCCAACTTACCCACGCCTATTCATAAGTTAGAACACTTAAGTAAACGTTTAGGCAAAGAAATTTATATTAAAAGAGATGATTATACTGGCACTGAAATATCAGGGAATAAAGTAAGAAAGTTAGAGTATACGATACAATATATAATTGATCATGGCTATGATACGATTATTACAACAGGTGCAATCACATCTAATCATGCCAGAGCAACAGCAGCACTATGCGCAAAATATCAAATTGAATGTCATCTCGTGTTAGAAGGTACAATGAAATCTTTTGAAGGTAATTTATTCTTAGATGCTATGCTTGGTGCACATGTACATGTGATTGACGACGATCAGTCTCGAGAAATAGCGATGGCACAATTGAGCCATACACTAGAAAGTAAAAACAAAACACCTTTTATGATACCAACTGGCGCATCAGATTGGATAGGTACGCATGGTTATATCAATGCTTTTGAAGAGGTTATAGAACAAGAGGCTGAATTAGGTTGTCATTTTGACTCTATTAATGTAGCTGTAGGCTCAGGTGGCACATATGCAGGTTTATGGTTTGGTAAACACAGTCACAACCTACCGACAAAGATAATTGGTTATGCAGTCAATGAAAGTGCAGCAGCCTTTAAAAATAAAGTGCAAACAATCATTAATCATTTAGATGAAAACATAGATACATTCGATACAATTACCATTAATGATAGTTATATTGGATTAGGTTATGCACAAGCAACAGATGAAGAATTAGCATTTTATATTGATATTGCACAACAAGAAGGTATTGTTTTAGATCCAACCTACACAGGAAAAGCTTTTAGAGGTATGGTTAAAGAAATTCAAGAAGGAAAATATGATGATCAACAAACAATTTTGTTTATTCATACAGGTGGACTACAAGGTTATACAGAGGAAACTAGAACACGTATTCAACGATTACTGCCAAATTTCAATAATGATTTGTAAATATATTTAGATATGATGATTACGTACACATTTTGTAGTCAAAAGCATATAAATTGCGAAGTATACTATATATGGTGCATAATATTAAACACTTTATAATTAAGGAGGGTGTTCTATATGACTCAAACATTAAGTTCCATGGATGAATATCATTCATTTATTAACAAACATCCGCTCGTAGTCATTCATGTAATGAGAGATAATTGCAGTGTTTGTCATGCGGTATTGCCGCAAATTGAGGACATGTTGCGTGAATTCCCAGACATACCATTAGGTGTGGTTAATCAAAGTAATGTAGAAGAAATAGCTGGTGAATTATCTATCTTTACAGTACCAGTTGATTTGATCTTTCTCAACGGTAAAGAAATGCATCGTCAAGGTAGATTTATTGATATGCAACAAATAGAACACCAATTATCCATAATGTATGAAAGTTTAAAATCATAAATGAATATGAAATAGTTGTGCATTATAAGTAATTAGACATCCTGTTGTTAGTTTATTAACATAAAAGTAATACTAATAATAGGATGTTTCAATTTAAAAACCTTATAATTAAAAGTAAATTGTCTAAAATAAAAATGAGGTAAATTAAATCACAAGTATCATATATAATAAAAATAATGTATGATAAGATTAATCTATTGAATTGAGGAGGAGTATTTATGCGCATAGAAAGAATATGTCCGAATGAAGCTGAAGCGCTGTATACTTGCATGAAAAAGATTGATCAAGAGACACAATACATGCTCTATTTACCTGATGAAAGAAGTTTTAATAAAGATAGACTTGTTGATGATATTAAACACAATTTCTATATTGGTGTTAAAACTGATGAAAATGACATTCTAGGATATTTATCTGTACATATTAGTAGATTAGCGAAAATTAAGCATATCGGTTATATTGTGACCGGTGTGATAAATGAAAAACACCATCAAGGGTTAGCAACAAAGATGTTTCAAGAAACAATAAAATGGGCTGAGCGTAAAGGGTTAAGAAGACTAGAATTAACTGTCATTACAACTAATACTCCGGCAGTTAAATTTTATGAGAAATTAGGATTCAAAATTGAAGGTATCAAACATGAATCTATTTATATGGACCATCATTTTTATGATGAATTATATATGTCAATGATGATAAATCAATCATTTTCAATAGATTCAGCTATACTCGAGAGCTAACTTAATACAAATTAACATTACATCATTTCGTAATGAAATGTACAATACATATTAATAAAATGAGTTAACGATAATTCAACTTCGCTCTAGTTTTGGAGAATTGTATCCAAAAGGCGTTTTATAGCATTTTCTTAAAAGGATTATTTGCTATATTTTGATGTGTGAAGCGCACTAGTCACACAACATATTTGAGCATGGTAGGCTTGTGTGAGGTGTTAATGTTTAAGTGTTTATTAAACTTATGGATGGAGCACAATATATAGTTTAGTTTATTGTTGATACTAACCAAGTCACGAAGTAATTGTTCATTGGAGGTAATATGAAATGCTAAAAAGAATATTAACCATTGCAAGTGTTAGTGTGATAGCTTCATATTTATACGCCAAGCTTTTAGAAAAACGTAGTTATAAAAGCTTTTTGTATGAAATAATGATTAGAGCAACAAAGATGAAACAACCATTTGAAAAGAAAGCAAACGCACAAAAAGCGCTTGAATTTGTTAAAGAACAAACACAAGGCGAGTACGAAGGTACGAATTATAACTTTGACAATGCTGTTTATACTAAAAAAATTCACAATGTAACCAATTATATTGTGAATGATAAAGAAGATCGTCAACAAAAAGTAGTGATATACATTCACGGTGGAGCGTGGTTCCAAGATCCACTGCCATATCATTTTGAATATATAGATATGTTGGCAACAGCCTTTGATGCAAAAGTAATAATGCCAATATATCCTAAAATTCCACATGCAACATATAAGGAAACTTTTGAATTACTAGAAGAGATTTATAGACGTGAATTAGAACAAAAGGTGAGTTCAGAGCGTGTTGTTATCATGGGCGATTCGGCTGGAGGCCAAATTACATTATCTTTTGCACAGTATTTAAAAACAGTGAATATGTCACAGCCAAGTGATATTGTGATGATTTCACCAGTACTGGATGGTACATTTAGTCATCCTGAAGTTTACAATTATGAAAAAATTGATCCCATGTTAGGTGTTGAGGGCAGTAAATATTTAATTAGTCTATGGGCTGGTGAACTGTCATTAACGGATTGGAGAGTTTCGCCAATTTACGGATCATTCAATGGATTAGGAAAAATAACCATTTCAATTGGTATAAAAGAAACGCTTTATCCTGACGCGGTTAAATTATCGCAAGTGTTAAATGCTCAAGGTATTCATCATAACTTTATCCCAGGATACAAGCTATTTCATATTCATCCTATCTTCCCAATTCCTGAAAGAGCACAATTTATCAATAAGTTGAAAAAAATTATAGACTGATATAATCATGTTTTAACGCGATAGAGAGTCTGGAACATAAATTTCAGAAAAATAGCACTCAGATGATTTAATTCAATTCATCTGAGTGCTTCTTTTTTATGCAATATTTCGTATTGTTGGCTCGCTTTCTTTGGGGACAGTTTCAGACTGCCCTGTTCCCTCAAGAGTCTCCCCAAAATACGTCACATTATTGAACACGAAAAATGTAGTATAGGTTAGGAAAACAAACGCGTCAAAAGCGAACTTGGCGTTGTATTAATGGCACTTGATATAAGAAAGTAGTAGATCAACGAGCTAACTATAATCAAAATAATAATGAAAAAGACAATTTCTATATTATTTCAATAGAAATTGTCTTTTTTCACTTGTCCAAGAACTTTATGTCCCATGCTCATTTGATTTTATACTATTTTATCAAAATGGTATTTATAATCGATTTACAATCATACTTCGTTTGAATTATTTAAGTAAGTAGAGAAGAAATCTGTAAATAAATCAACAAATGTCAGATATATATCTTTTTCCACGTGTTCATCTACTTGGTGTGCTTGGCTTACAGCCCCAGGGCCATACATGATAAATGAAAAGTTTTCATCTTTGTCTACTAGTAAATCAGACGCGTCGGTAACACCAGGTGAAGCTTCAGTTGGTAATGTAGTATTTAAATATTTTTCTCCCATTTCAACAGCAAGTTCAGCTAATTGGTTTTGTCCTGTAGTATAAACAGGTGGTCTAGACATGTATGTGTCAATATCGATATCCGTTTGTTCAGTTTCGACTTGTTTTAAGATTTCGTTGAAATATGAGATGAACTGTTCGTTATCATGCTCAGGAATCGTACGAATATTAAATTCAGACTCAGCATGTTCAGGAATGGAATTCACCTGATTACCACCGTTGAAAATTGTGGCATTCATAATTGCATTGCCTAATAAATCATTACTTTTAGTGAATTTTTCAAAGCCTTCATCAGCTTTATAAACAAATTTTACTAATGGTGAAATTGCATTGAAACCAAGTTGAGGCATAGAACTGTGTGAAGCCTTGCCACGAGAAGTGACGCGAATATCCATTGATCCTTTATGTGCATAAATAATTCGATCTTGAGAAGGTTCAGCAATCACTAGTGCATCAACATCATTCATATATCCTTTATCTTGAAAAGCTTTTGCGCCTTCACCTACAATTTCTTCACCAGCAGTTGCTAGTAAACGAATTTTTCCGTGTTGTAATAAGTTTTGATCATGAATATCTATCATACTGATTACTAATGCTGCTAAACCTGATTTCATATCAGCTGAGCCACGTCCGTAAAGTTTACCATCAACTTCAGTAAGTTTGAATGGATCATACGTCCATTTACTTTCATCGCCCGCAGAGACAACATCCATATGACCGGAGATACCTAATACTGGACCATCTTTACCGATTTCAGCAACTAAATTTGCGCGACTGTCGTTAATTTTAATGATGTCGGATTTTATGTCATGTTCTGCTAATAACTTTTGCAGATATTCACAAACTTCGATTTCATTGTCATTAACTGATTTAATGCTAATCAAGTCTTCTAATATTTGAATTTTTTCTTGATCAGTAAATTTACTCATAATAAAAACCTCATTTCAGATATAATAAGAAAACTAATATCTTTATTATATCTGAAAATTCAGACGCTTTGAAATTATACCCCTTTGTAAAAAATACATAATAACTAGATTTTGAACAAATTGTCAAAAATAGGTGACAAAAAATTAAACATGGTTTTTAGATGCGTCATTATCTAAAGACCATGTTTTTATAGTGTTATATTGATTGATTGTTGGTTGAGCCACGTGTTTTGATTGCAAATGTTTAGGGATAGAGCGGTTTTCTTGTGTAGATGGTTCAGAAGGTTTTGAAGTATTGTTGGTCTCATCTACATTTTCAATATGTCTTGTATTATCTGTATCAAGTACTGCACCACGCATATCATTACCTTGGAAGCTACCTACTAAAATCATGATTAAATAACCACAAGTTATGAGTGCAACAATAATGAGATAAAGTGAAACAGTTAGCTTTACAGGTTTGCTCATGTCCATCCTCCTAAAGTATCTTTAATTCCTTTCACCCTTAAGATAACATTCGAATTTTAATAATGTGTAAATTTCAAGTAAATATTATATTTCATATTTTCAGCCTTTATTATTAATTGATGAAAAAATTTTTATAATATTTTTTACTTAAATTTTTTTATTTAAGAAAAAGGATTAACGTTGATATGAAAGTATTTCATTTAACCTTTAATATAATTTTACATTGAATGTAAATGTGTATTTACATTCAATTAACAGTTAATTTATAGACTTTATATAAAATCAACAACTACGTGGTAGCATGTCAGTATTGAAAGGTATAAAGATTTGTTTATACACAAAGGCCATTTTTTGTGCTAGATATTTTCACTAGATTAATGATCTTTGCACGCATTTAATAAATACGCAGATGAAAAGAGGGACAGAGTTTGCTACTAATCATAATTTGTATAGGCGTAATTCTATGGCTAGGAATTGTCGAAAAACGAAGACATTCTGACAGATTAGAAAAGATTCCTATACGTATTAATATAAATGGTATTAGAGGTAAATCAACGATTACACGCTTGATTTACAGTATTTTGCGGGAAGATAAATACCGCGTGATTGGTAAAACAACTGGTACAGATGCACGCATGATGTATTGGTTTACACCAAGAGAATATCCTGTATATAGAAAACCTCAAGGTGCAAATATAGGTGAACAACGTGATATCGTCAGAAAAGTTGTGAAGCAAAGAGCTAATGCATTAGTTAATGAGTGTATGGCAGTTAATCCAGACTATCAAATTACATTCCAAAAAGATTTAGTGAAAGCGAATATTGGCGTCATTGTTAATGTAATGGAAGATCATATGGATGTGTTAGGGCCAACGTTAGATGAGGTTGCTCAAGCATTTACAGCAACTATTCCATACAAAGGTCATCTCGTCGTAATGAAAGATGATTATACTAAATTTTTTGCTAAAGTAGCTAAACGGCGTAAAACAAAATTAATTGTTGTTGATAAGGAAGAAGTACCAGAATCATATTTACGAGAATTTGGATATATTGTCTTTCCGGATAATGTAGCAATTGCAATGGGTGTAGCTGAAGCATTAGGTATCGACAGAGATACTGCCTTAAGGGGCATGTTAAATGCACCACCTGATGTAGGTGCTGTAGAAGTTAAATACTTTAATGCAAATAATACAACTAATGTGTATGTGAATGCTTTTGCAGCAAATGAGCCACAGTCTACTAAAGCCATTTTAAATAAAGTAGAGTCATATAATTACCCATATCAAAGAATCGTGATTATCTTAAATTGTCGTTCAGACAGGGTAGATAGAACTCGACAATTTGCAGAGAATTTCATAAAAGATGTACCGTTCGATACATTAATTTGTACCGGAAAAAGTACTCAAATGGTTACGGAAGTAATGAGAGAATTACCTGATAAAAAATATTTGAATTTTGAAGGTAAAAATATAAATGAAGTTGAACGTGCGCTTTATGCAGAATCACACAATGCTTTGATTTTCTGTGTTGGTAATATTCATGGACCAGGAAAAGAAATCGCACAATATATAGAAGGGATACATTAATATGATAGGTTCAGAGTTATATTTTTCATTATTCGTGGGGATTGTTTTAAGCCTCATTTTTGCCGAGAAATTCGGTATTAGTCCTGCTGGATTAGTTGTACCAGGATATCTAGCTCTCATATTTGATCAACCAATCATGCTACTATCTGTACTAATCATTAGTTGCATTACATATTTTATTGTGAACCATGGTATTAGTCGCTTTGTCATTCTCTACGGGCGTAGGAAATTTGCTGCAATGATATTAACTGGAATGGTATTAAAATTTATATTTGACTTAATTTACCCCTTAACCCCGTTTGAGATGGTAGAAATGTCCGGTATTGGTGTCGTAATACCAGGTATCATTGCAAATACTATACAAAAACAAGGTGTTGTAATTACTTTATCTACATGTATGTTACTAACATGTATTACATACATTGTTTTATTCTTTTATAGCTTTATTAATTAGTAAGGAGCAGATATATGAAGCAATCTAAACGATTCTCTATCGATGAGCGTGTTTTGAAATGGACAAAACGCCATAAAAGAAGGAATTCCATATATACCGGCTTGATATTAATTATAGCGTTGATTTTGTTAGTATTTGTGTTGAAGCATCAGGATTTTGAGCCTGTTAAAGCTATGAATAAAGGAAAAGATGAAATTAAACTAACATATCTAGGTAATGTGGAATTAAATAGTCATACGAGAAAAAACAATATTAATGATACCTTTAGCGCCGTTGAAGACATGTTAAAAAACAGTGATTATTCAACAGCAAGTTTGAAACTAACCAAATTTTCAGATGATAGAAAAACAAATATTACTAAAAATTTAGAAAATGTAATGTTTTTAAAAGGTTTAAATATTAAAAGTTTAAATATCATAAATCAAGTCACTGATAATATTACAGCAAGAGATTTTAGTAGAGCTGTTGAAGCACAAAATGGTTATAATTTTTTAACTGGTAATGGTTCTAATCCTATTAACAGTAAAACAGTACAACAAACGGTGAAAGGTAAGAAAGTAGCAAACGTTTCCTTTACAGACGTTGAGTCTGATTACACAGATCCATTGAAAAATACTACGTCCATCAGCTTGGAACCCAATATCTATGTTCCATTAATAAAAAAATTGAAAGAAAAAAATGATTATGTAGTAGTTAATGTGGACTGGGGGATAACTGATGAAAGGTCAGTAACAACAAGACAAAAAAAATATGCACACTCTTTAGTAGATGCGGGTGCTGATGTCATCGTCGGACATAATACAGTTGTTCAGGAAATTGAAAATTATAAAGACGCTAGCATTTTTTATAGTTTAGGTAATGTCACCTCAGAAGGTTTCTTATCAAAGAATAAACAAGGCTTAGCTGTCCAACAAAATTGGAATGGTAAAAATTCTAGGTTTATGATCACCCCAATAAAAACAGTGGGTGGTAAATTGACTAAATCTACACCCAACAAAATTGAAGAAACTAAATTATTAAACAATATAAAAGGTGACAACATTAATCTTAAAAAAGAGAATGGAGGTTATATTTATGAACATTAAAGACCATTGGGTAAGTATTACAATCATTGCAGTTGTATTGATAATATTCTTACTAATTGTATTCGCTAGAGCGAATGAAGGTTTAGACCATTATGAACAAAATGAACTTAAATCTTCACACCATCAATATTTGTCTAAAGGAGCTTAGCTATGAGTATTTACAATAAAAAAACGCTCATCGTAATATTACTCCTTACTATTATCATATCCTTCACATTTTATATGATTACAAAAAAGGATAATTATAATAAAGATGATTTATATGAGAATAAAATTGCAGATCATCAACAAGACATATCGGATAAAAATTACGGTGTAGCTTCCAATAATCCGATTGCTACACGTGTTGGAGAGAAAATTTTGCAAGATGGCGGTAATGCAGTTGATGCTTCAATCGGTGTCTCATATGCGCTTGCTGTCACTGAACCACACTCATCAGGTCTAGGTGGTGGAGGTGCAATGCTGGCTTACGATGGTCAAGAAAATGTTGCGCCGAAACAATGGCAATATAAAGATATTTCTTCCTTTAATTACAAACAAAAAGATAAAATCGGTGTGCCAGGTTTCGTTCGAGGTCTTGAAGATGCACATAAAGAAGCGGGGAAAATGGATAGAAAGAAAATCATGAACTATGTTATTCCTTTAGCTGAAGAAGGTTTTGAAGTTGATTCAGAACTAGAAAGAAGTTTGAAACTATATGGTTCGGACGTAGATAGAGATTCACCTTTCTTTGAAGGAGAGCAAACAAAAAGAGAAGGTGATGTCATTAAACAACCAGCTTTAGCTAAAACATTGAAAGGTATTAGAGACAATGGTCCTAATTATTTCTATGATAAAGTTGGTAAAAGTGTCACTAAGCAAACGGATGACAAACTAACAGAAAAAGATTTTCAAAGTTATAAAACGGAGAAAAAAGAGCCAGTGAGTACAGATTACTTAAATAATAAAGTTTATGCGGCTTCAAATCCTTTAGGAGGATCATTGATGCTTCAAGGTTTAGAAATTGACGAAGCTACAAATAATCAAGCAGCTCAAGGTAATCGTCTAGATTATATTACTGGTATATTAAAATCTAGAGATTTAATGTATCGAAATAGGGATATTGTAAATGGACAAGATGAAGATTATGATGAATATCTTTCACAAGATTACTTGTTAGGTAGATTAAATGAAATTAATTTTGAAAGTAATTTTAATACCAATAACATCGATAATACAAGTACAACACACTTTGTAGTAGTTGATAAAAATGGACAATTGACAAGTACAACGAATACATTAGCAAGCTTCTTTGGTTCAGGAAAGTATATGAAAGAAGGGTTCTATATGAATAATTCATTGAGCAACTTCTCTTCTAATCCATCTAGTCCAAATTATGGTGCGAAACACAAGCAACCACGTTCATTTACTTCACCGAGCATCGTAGTTGGTCCTGATTATTATATGGGTATAGGAACGCCAGGTGGTAACAAAATTCCGACTACATTAAATGAGGTGATTATTGATTACTTACGTAACGATGGTACGCTACAAGAATCTATCAATAAACCGCGTTTTTATAACGATGGAGGCAAAATCTTTTATGAAAATGCTACTGACCAGCAAGATATAGACATTTTCAAAAGTTTAGGTTTTGAAATTGAAGAAAAACGTAATGATCCTAACTTTGGAAGTGTACAAGCTGCGCTTTATAATAAAAATGATAAAACAGTAGAAATCGGTCATGATGTGGGGAATAGATAGTCTGTTTTCAATAAACTCAATAAAAAAGTCCAAGGCATAAATTAATGTCTTGGACTTTTTTTATTGAATTTTAACGGCTGTCATTTATGTACTACGTTTATTGACGAAATTATTATATAACGTACGCACAAAAATGATAACTACAACAATTGCTCCTATATAACCTACAAATGGATATATAATGGATACTAATTCTCCAAAAGGTAATGTACCACAAATTATAAAAATAATACCTAACACAACTGTTACAGGAACGCTAAGTTTTGATGGGAAAATCTTCATAAATTCATTTTTAACTAACCAATACATTGGTGCAGTTGTAGAATAAATCCCTAATAAAATACATACTGAAAATATAAATGCTATAAACGGCGCAATCGTATTACCTAAATAAAGTACAGGAACCTCTAATTCAAATACATGATCAGAATGCACTAATAGCGCAATAATCATTACAATTACTGTTAACATCAACACAGAGCCTCCAACAATTCCAGTAATACCAGCTTCTTTTCTACTATTTGATCGTTGACCAAGTTGTGAAAAGAAGATACTGCCTGCTAAGATGTTGTAACAGAAAAATAATCCGCCAGATTGCCACCAATGTGTTGTTGGTTGTAAATTTTTAGCGCTTTCTGGTAAATAGAGCATATTAGATAAACTACCGATATTTGAGAAGAAAACAATTAAGCAAATACCAATTGTTAAGATGACAATAATCGGTCCAACGGTACCAATAATATCGACTAACTTTTGTAATCCTAAAATAACTGTAATCATTGCGACAATGCCCATACCTAGTACACCGACTAGATTTGGGAGATGGAATTGTTCTGCTACTACAGCTCCTGTACCAGCAATCATGATGACAACAATGCTAAAAATAAAAATAATTGTAAAATGTTCAATCAGCGTACCCAAGATGTTGCCGCAATAATACTTAAATATTCTGCCTGGCTGTTTTAATTGAAGATCAAATCCTTTCATCATTAAGGTGGAGCCAAGTAGACAGAATAATAATGCGCTAACTAAAGCTCCGAATATACCATATATGCCAAAGGATGCAAAAAATTGCATAACTTCTTGTCCAGTTGCAAAACCAGAACCTATGAGATAAGCGATGTAAGCACCGCTAAGTTTTATAACATTTGTGAGTTTTATTTGTTGTTGCATCATTGATCCCTCCAATTTTACCAACCTTGACCAGCAATGTCGTAATTGTCTAATTTTCCAGATGCTAAATCTTCAATCGCAGATTCTAAGACATTTAATGCTGTATCAAGTTGGTTATACGTTATGACTAACGGAGGTTGGAAACGGAGTACGTTTCCAGCTACTGCAATAATAACAACACCATTATCAAAACAGCGATTGCAAATTTTTAATGCGGCTTCCGCATCACGTGTCTTATTTTCTTTATCAGAAACGATATCTATCCCGATAGATAACCCTTTACCTCTAACATCTCCAACAGCATCAAATCGTTCGATCCATGAATCCATACGGTTACGTACATACTCACCTTTATCTGTACTCGCTTGAAGTAAATTTTCATCCTCTATCATACCAATTGTAGCTAATGCCGCTTCACAGCTTACTGGATTAGCGCCAGTTGTAAATAAATGTGCTGGTGCTTCTAATGTATCCATTATTTCAGCACGACCTACAATTGCAGACATAGGCAGACCGCCTGCTAACGATTTTCCAAATGTAATCAAATCTGGTTCAATATGATAATGTGAAACTGAACTCCATTCACCAGTACGACCAAGTCCTTGTTGGATATCATCCACTGCTAATAATATGCCGTGAGCTTTACATAAATCTTGTAAAGCTTTAAAGTAACCATCGACTGGTTCCAATAATCCACCATCACCTTGTATCGTTTCAATCACGATACAAGCTACTTCATCAGCAGGTACATATTTTTCAAACATTTCTTTAAGTGGCGCAAGATATTCATCGACAGTGTTAGCGTTTGGACTACCAAACATACCTCTGTATCTATCAGGGAATGGAATATGATAGAATCCTGGTAACATTGGGCCATACTTTTTTCTCATGTTTAAACTTATGGCAGACATCGATAATGACCCATATGTAGAACCGTGATAAGCATTAACGAAACTGATGATATAAGGTCTTCCTGTATACGCTCTTGCAAGTTTAACGATGCCGTCGTTTGCATCTGAACCAGAAAGTCCGAAAAGTACACGTTTTTCATAATCCCCTGGTGCAATTTCACAGAGTTTCTTAGCAAGTTTAACTAAAGGTTCATGATACATATAAGCAGGCGTATAGTGTATGAATTTATCTACTTGTGATTTAATAGCATCTGACACTGGTTGAGGTGCATGTCCTACATTTTGTGAACTAGCACTCGCAAGTAAATCGATATATGTATTGCCATCCATATCAACGAGTGTTGCGCCATAGCCATGAGAAATAGCTAATGGATAGTATTTTATTCTTCCCGGTTTCGCAAAATACTTACTATCTTCATTGATTAATTGTGCAGCTCTCTCCATTTTCTCCATAATTTTCAATCCTCCCATGTATTACTTAATATAAGTCTGTTTAATAGTTATACAAATTAAATACACACCTTTTACTTCATATCCCGTTGTTTAAAGAGAAAGGTGTTATTAAATATTTTTCGTTTACTTCAATAATTTTTAAAAATGAAATGAAGTGGTGATACGTATGAATATACTAAGAAAATTCGGAATTGTAAATATATTCTGAAAATTTAAAGTTGAATAACACTTAAAAAATGTAATATGACACATATAATCTTGAGGAATGGATTGTATGATGACAAAATGTATTATCTTTGCTTTTAGAAATGACGTATTGATTTTTGTGGAAAATAAGAATAAATGAATATCTAAATGTGAAATGGAAAGTTAGTTTTTGAGAAGTTTTTCGTTTATAATATAAATAAGAGGAGCTATGCAATACGATGTAATTGATAATTATTTTCAATTATAGTATCTTGAGTCTACAATGATGTTATAGCTTAATTATGTCTACTTGTAATATTAATATTTATCGTTATGTGTAAAGAGGGAGTTTTAGATGAATAATAGTAAGATAGAAGTTAAAGATTTAATAAATATAGGACTCTTTACGGCAATATATTTTATTTTTATAGCACCTCCTGGCATTTTAGGTATTATACCTATATTCATGTTATTGCTTCCTGCAATGGTTGGTTTAGTAGGTGGCATACCTATTATATTACTGATATCAAAAGTTCGAAAATTTGGTGCATTGACGATATGCGGTACGATTGTAAGTCTTATTTTAGCTATAATGGGGCATCCATGGATTGCGTTGATATTTAGTATACCTGTTATATTAATTGCAGATGGCTTAATGGCCATGAAACACTATAAAAGCTGGAAATACAATTGTTTAGGGTATATTCTCTTTTCCTTTTGGCCTATTGGTACATTTATACCATTTTACTTTATGAGAAATTCATATTTATCTTTTATTCAAGACAAATACGGTATTGAATATCAGAATACTGTCGCCACTTTATTTTCTGTTGAAATGATACCAGTTATTATTATTACTACAATAATTGGTGCATGGATTGGCGTTTATATAGCAAAATTAATTTTAAAAAAACATTTCAAACGTACAGGTATGATTTAAAATGTATAGTCAAACTATCCCACAGACCTATTTATTAAATTTAGACCCAAGAATTAAAATTGCGTTAATCTTGATGATATCACTAGTTGCATTAACAGGTGGCGTTACAGGTGTTGAAGTGTATTTAAGAGCAATAATAATACTTGTTCCAGCATTACTATTATTATGTATTAAGAAATATACAATAGGGTTATTCATTTTGATTTTAACTGTGATAGCGTGGTATGGAGAAGCATTTGTAGCGATTGGTGGTAACCAAGTTGCCACATTATTGATTTTTGTACCTTTGGGCATCATAACACGCTTTTTACCTTCACTTGCAATGGGCTATTATATTTTTAAAACTACACAAATTGAAGTGTTAATAACAGGATTAGAACGGATGAAATTATCAAGAAAAATCACGATCCCGATTGCCGTTATGTTTAGGTTTTTGCCAACAATTAGAGAAGAGTCAGCTGCTATAAAGGATGCTATGAAAATGAGAGGTATATCTTTGAAAATCGCCTTTATACATCCAATACAATATGTTGAATATCGTGTTGTCCCATTACTAAACAGTGTTGTGAAAATTGGTAACGAATTAACAATTGCTTCAATTACACGCGGTTTGAATTTAACGCATAGACGTACATCAATTATTTCCCTTAAAATTCGTTGGTTAGATTGGTTGTTATTAATATTATTACTGTTACTTTGTATCATTTATTATGTAATGTGAGGGTAGAATATGATTCAATTAAAAGATGTGTCTTTTAAATACGAAGAAAGCAAAAGCAAGATATTAAATAATATTAACCTTACTATTGAAGATGGTGAGGTTATTTGTTTAACTGGGACTTCAGGCTGTGGAAAAACTACCTTAACGAGGTTGCTTAATGGTATTATTCCTAACTTTTATAAGGGAGACATAGACGGCCAAATTTTAATAAATCATAAAGATGCACAACAGCAAGATGTTTATGAGTTAACACAACAAAGTGGCTCTGTTTTCCAAAACCCAAGGTCACAATTTTTTTGTTTGAATACGACAAGTGAACTTGCATTTGAACTTGAGAATTATGGTATATCACCCAGTCAGATTATGACACGAATCAAAGAAGCTGCTGAACAATTTAATTTTAAACACCTTTTAGATAGGGACATATTTAATTTGTCAGGTGGCGAAAAACAAATGCTGGCTTGTAGTGCTATTCAAGTATATGGTCATGAATTGATTATTTTAGACGAACCTTCGTCAAATTTAGATTTTAATACCATTTTTAAAATACAACAAATGATCAAAATTTGGAAAAATGAAGGTAAAACAATTATCATTGCCGAACACCGTTTACATTATTTAACTGAAGTAGCAGATCGCTTTATTATAATGAAAGATGGGAAAATAAGTGAAATTTATGAAAACGAACAATTTAATGCTTTATCAAATAAACAATTAGCAACTCTAGGATTAAGAAACATTCATTTAGAACAATTGAATGTAAAAGCTAAACGTAATAATAAATTGGGATACTTAAATTTGCAAAATTATTATTTTAAATATAAAAGAAGACAGAAATTAGCTTTAAATATAGATGATGTCAATATTAGTAAGGGCAAAGTGACAGCGATTATTGGTCATAATGGCTCAGGTAAATCAACATTTGCACGTTGTTTAACAGGTGTCGAGAAAAAATTTAAAGGCTTTATTGATACTGGAGAAAAGAGGATAAAGACACAACAAAGCCTAGTAGATACTTATTTGGTATTTCAAGATGTTAATAATCAATTGTTTGCTGAAAGTGTGGAAGAAGAACTGAGGTTGAGTAATCCAACTTTAGATGATGAGACAATAAAGCGATGTTTGCAAAACTACAATATATCTGAACATTTTGATAGACATCCTTTATCGCTATCTGGAGGAGAGAAGCAGCGTTTAGCTATTGCTAGCGCAGTAGAAACGAAACGAGATATTCTGATTTTTGATGAGCCTTCTAGCGGTCTAGATGGTCATCATATGCGTGAAATGAGTACAATCATTAATAAATTAGCAAATGAAGGGCATACTGTGTTAGTTATAACTCATGATTATGAAATGTTACTTTCATGTGCAGATGAAGTGCTTCATTTGGAAAAAGGTAAAGTTAAAAAACAATATGAGATTAATGAAGATACTGTTGGATATTTGCAATCATTTTTTAATATCGTTTAAAAAATAAAAGATTTAAATATTATCAATGAGTAAACGAGTTCGGGATATAAATGTATCTGACTAAACAGAAAACGATAATTTCTATTGAAATATGTAGAAATTTGTTGTTTTCTTTATTTTTCTTAAATTTAATGCCATTAGGACAAATCCTAATTCTCTTTTGCCTTTCTCTATCCCTCGAACTGGCATTCGAGTGAAACCCAAAATAGCCTTCATGAATCCAAAAACTGGTTCTACATCAATTTTTCTTTGACTGTAGATTTTTTTAGTCTCTGGTTCTGAAAGCTGTTGATTAATTTGAGATTTAAAATATTCCCAATTAAAATGCTTCATTATCTTCTTATTCGTTTTTGAATTATTTTTTCATACATAAATTTTTAAGTGGACATTTTAAACAATCATCACATTCGTATAATTTGAGTCATGTTATAATCTTTATACATAAGGCACCTCGTTAATTTGGTTTAGTAGTGTTTATTAAATTATACGAAAGGGCCTTATTTTTTGAATAAAAATGCAAATTGTACTGATTTTGTAACGTGCTGACGCCCGGGGGAATAGTATGAGTGAGAGACTACAGGCTCGAGCCATACCCCAGGCAAGCATGCACGGTCAAAATCGGAAGATTTTAAATATAAAGAGGACAAATCCATTGTTAAGGATTTGCCCACTTATTTTGAGAATGGGGATTTATGTCACAGTCTCTTTTACTTTGCTTTCGAATCATTTTGTTCATCAAGAGTGAATCGGAAACATGATATATTTTATTTCTGATTCTGAAACTTTAATCGTCAATAAATTATGATAACTATGCATCGTTAACTTAGAAAGAGGAATATTTGCATTGTTGATTTGTTCGAGAATTTTGGAATCAATATAACTTAAGTCAAGATTATTTGGGATTAACTGTGATATGAGACCGTGATTTTCATTAAGTACTCGAGTGTAAACTGGAAAATCGGTGATGTAATTATGAACGATATTTGCAACCAGGTCAGATTTTTGTGTTGAATAATTTAAAGTATTAAATAATAGTATGTGAAAGTGGTGCTTAGATTTTCCAATTAAACCGTAAGGCAATTTAGCGATATGCAAATTAAAAAAAGGTTTTAATAAACTGAAAACGTGAACAATTGGCATCGTACTACAATTATGGTTAACCAACATAAATTGGTCATCATCTTCAGAAAAATATGGAAATGCAAAGCCACCAATTAATGTTTGGAATTCAGTTAATAAATGCATAAGTAAAATATGTGGTGATACGGACATTGCTTTATAGTAATGTTTTAAATTAGAGTGCGTGATATTATTAAAAATTATCTTTTTAGCAATAGATGGATGTAATTGGTTTAAAAATAGCATGATGAGCTGACGGGTATCAAAAGTATTATCAGAGTTGAACCAATTTTTTGATAGTATGCTTTTTAGTAAGTAGCAATCAGTATCAATAAAATAATAATCTGCATTCAATGTACCAATATTTTTTTGGAACCTTGCAAAATTCCCACTATTTTCTAAGATGTGTCTAACATTTACCGCACATTTCAAAGTGGGAAATTGTTGTTTAAAGTTTTCAATTAATCTTTGATCATTTTTAAACGTTTTATGATTTGTCTCAACAAGCAAACTAACATTTGAAATATTATCATTAAGTAGTGTTAATAAATTTAATATTTTGATGATTTGATAATCAATTGTTTGCGAAAAAGGCGGGTTGTCAACTTTTAAAGTTATTTCAAAACCTTTGATAAGCAATTGCTTGATCGCTTCAAAGACGTTGTGATAATCTAATTTGTTTAAATCATCGAAATTAGTGTGAAGTAAAATTAAATTTGGCTTTGAAATTAGCGATAGTATTTTAATTGAAAAATTTGATCGATTAAATGAAATTAACTTATGTAAATCTTCAAATGTGATAAAAGTAGGTGTCACATTAAATTTGTGAGTATACTTCAGTTTATCCAAAACGATTTGATTAGACGAAATATGTTGATTATGAGAAAAGTTACACATTTTGTTGATAATCTTAGTTAAGTTAGATGTGCTTAAAGAAACTTGGTACGGTGAATTCAAATCATTTTTCCTGAATTGATGAATATAGTATTTTGGTGGCATTTTTACATAAAATTTGAAGTTTTTAGAATATGTACTAACGTTAGTGTAACTATATTTTAATGCGACATCGTAAATACTTTGTTCCTTTTCTAATAAATCAAATAGGGATAATGCAATTTTAAGAGAACTTGTATATTGTTTGAAATTCATATTTAATATTTTGGAAAATAAAATAGATATATACGATTGTGATATATAAAAAGCTTTAGACACTTGCTTTGTAGTTAAAGGTTCATTGATATGTTTATGTATGTATTGAGTCAGACGTTGAACTAAAGGATGCTTGGTATACAAAGTTGGTAGATATTGATCATCTAAATGGACTTTTGCTTCTTTAAGTAAAAATTCAATAATATTTGATATATAAAGATGCATGTATTTTCGATTTTGAATGTGATTATGTAATTTTTGCAAAATTAAGTTACGAAATTGTTCTATATATTTATCTTGTTTGATATCAAAAAAGGCGTTAACGATGGATTTATCCTTTTCTATAAATAAAGGGAGTGGTATTTTAAGTTCTATTAGATTTTCAATATCAATATATTGATATAAATCTGCATTATTAATTATACAAGCATGGTCAATGGTTATCATCGATCCATTTAAATTTATTTTACACGACTTATTTATAGGAATTAAGATAATGATTTCATTTATGCATCTCGCTAATTCAGTCATATAATGATTTTTTATTGATAGAGAACTTATCACAAAGATCACCTTTACTTTATTATGTGACACTCACAATTAAATTATTAACGTTATTGTACAACTGACGCATACAAAATAGTTAGGTTACAAATAAAGTTTATTAAAATGATAGTAAGAATTAATAATTCGTATTTTGAATATAAGGGTAAATTGCAAAATCTTTATTTTGGAAAATAAAACACCCTTTGAAGTAATAAAATGATTAGTGTCCATTCAAATTACGCGATAATGAAAAATTTCCAAAATTTATGATAGCGTTTGCATTTATTATTATAAATATATATAATGAATTTAGCTGACAAGAATATGTCGAAGCAAATAACTTAAACGTTTAAGGTGGGGGATATGGTAAAAAACAAACCTACACTTCATGATGTAGCAAAAGTTGCTGATGTATCTATTGCGACCGTTTCTAATGTTTTAAATAACAAAAGTACTGAATTAGGAAAAAAGACGAGGCAAAGAGTATTAGATGCAATTGATAAACTGCACTATGAACCAAACCAATTTGCAAGAAGTTTAAAAACTGGACAATCTAATTTAATTGTTTTCATTGTACCTGATCAAAATCCCTTTTTCACAGAAATACTGACAGAATTAAATAACGAATGTCAAAAACATCAATTACATGTAGCTGTTGTGTCGTCAGAGGAAAATGAACTAAAGCAACAAGCCTTAATAGAAACGTTTATCGCACAAAATGTAAGCGCTATTATATTAGTGCCTGTAAAATCTAAATTGAAGTTAAAGAAAGAGTGGAAGCAAACACCTATCTTGACAATAGATAGAAAAATAGATGGCGCAGATTTACCTTCTATAAGCGTAGATAACAAAAAAGCAGCGTTTAATGCAACTCAAAGAATTATTGATAGTACCTGTAAAAATATAGGGTTATTGTTAGCAAATCCTGATATTAGCACAACCTCAGAGAGAAAATTGGGTTATGAACAAGCGTTGAAGAAAAATAATATAAAGTTAGATGAACAAATTATTTATTATAGTAATCAGCAACTGGGCACGGATGCGCAAATTGATAGCGGCTATCATGCGACGAAATCATTAATTAATAAACATGTTCAAGCCATTGTGGCAACTAATCATTTATTGTTATTAGGTGCGTTACAAGCAATAAAAGAGAGTGGCAAAAAAATCTCTAAAGATGTAATTATAATTGGTTTTGATGATAGTTATTGGAATGAAATTTATACTCCGAAATTATCAGTCATTTCACAACCTACAAAAGAGATAGGTCGTGTCGCCGGAGAAATGATCAATCATCTAATTCAAGGGGAAAATGTTTCTTCGGTAGAACTAGATACGAAATTAATTATCCGTGAATCATGTTCATTTGCTGAGGATAAGAGATTATGATTAAAACTTGAAAACATATTCTTAATCTAATAGCTGTTGATGCTTGTTATGGTTATATACAGTTGAAAAGCTATAGTTATATAGATTATTTAAGCAAGACGGGTTTTTAAAATCATTTGATTTTAATCCCGTTAACTTAATCACTAAAACTTAAACGTTTAAGTTTATTTTAATCATTTTTTAAATAAGGGGGAAATATTTTGGATAACGTTACAATTTCTAAAGATAGTCCAAAAACATGGATGGGTATTCCGAAAATTATTTTTATTGCACTTATAGCTATATTTATTTTTATGACAGGAGATGGTATTGAACAGGCATTTTTATCAAAAAATATTGTTGATATAGGCTTTTCTAGTGGTCAGGCTTCTTTAGTTTTTACAGTTTATGGTGTGATGGTAGTTGTGGGGTCATGGCTAGCGGCTGTTTTATCTGATGTTTACGGTCCTAGGAAAATAATGGCTTTAGGAACGGTGATATGGCTGATTTTCCATGTGCTTTTTTTACTGTTTGGAATAGGAATGGAGAATTTACCCATGATGTTAGTGTTATACGGTATTAGAGGATTGGGTTATCCTTTGTTTTTATATGGTTTCTTAGTATGGGTGACCTATATTACTGATAAAGCAAGACTAGCCACAGCAATAGGTTGGTTTTGGGCAATGTTCTCAGTAGGTATGGGAGTAATTGGTACTTATTTGCCTAGTTTCACTATTCCATTTATAGGTTTTAATGGAACATTATGGATGTCTTTAATATGGATTTTTATCGGCGGTTTAATCGCATTTATAGTTGTAGGAAAACGCGATGTAAAACCGAATATAACGCTTTCAGTTAAACAAAGATATACTAAAGTATTAAAAGATATCGGCGTCGTGTATAAAAATCCAGACATTATTAAAGTTTTTATCGTACGTATCATCAATCAATTATCATTATTTGGGTTAGTTATTATCTTCCCAGTATTATTTACGGAAACTATTGGTTTTTCAATGCAACAATGGTTATGGACATGGGGGACAATGCATGTGACATGTATCGTTGGAGATGTAGTTTGGGGTATTATCGCTGATAAAATTGGTTGGAAACGCCAAGTAATGTTATTCGGTTGTATTGGTTGTGGCATCACGACATTATTATTCTATTACTTACCAATTCTAAGTGGTGATGTGTTTGCAATCGCAATTTTATGTGCAGTATTATTTGGTATCACTCAATCAGCATTTGTTCCTATTTTTGCGATTTTTACAGCCTTAGAGCCCGATCATATTGGTGCTACACTTTCTTCACATAATCTTGCGGCAGGATTGAGTAATTTTATTGCACCATTAATTGCTACGCTTATTTTACCATTATTTAATGAAGTGGGCGTTGTATGGGCTTTTGCAATTTGTTATTTCGTAGGTGCAGCAATCACTTATTATATTAAAGTTCACCAACCTGGCTTTGGAGACGATAAAGTTAGAACATTAAACACACAAGTTGAAAATTATTAAGAAAGGGAGAGGTAAATTGGAAAATGTTGTACTTGGTGTAGATTTAGGTACGAGTTCAGTGAAAATTATCGCTGTGAATAAATGTGGTCATGTTATTGAACAGTCAAGTATTCCTTTGAAATTGAGTCAACCATATGCTGGTTATAATGAACAGGATCCTGAATCGTGGGTTGATGCAGTAAAAGAAGGTATAAAAAAATTGATAAATAAAGATGCAATGGCAAATATACGTATTAGTGGTCTTTCATTTTCTGGACAAATGCACGGTTTAGTACCATTGGATAAATCATACAAACCTATTAGAAATGCAATATTATGGAATGACACTAGAACTACTAAACAATGCGAAGAACTAGAAAATAAATTTGGAAAAACGCTTTTAAATAATCCTATACTCGAAGGTTTTACATTACCTAAACTTTTATGGATGAAACAGAATGAGCCGGATTATTGGCAACAATTATCTGTGTTTTTGCTGCCTAAAGATTATGTACGCTATCGATTAACAGGTCATATTGCTATGGAATATAGTGATGCAGCAGGTACGCTTCTCTTCAATCCTAAAACAAATAACTGGGAAAAAGAAATAGGTGATAAGTTGAGCTTTGGTGATATATATCCACCGTTAGTACAGTCGCATAGCTACGTCGGTAACGTTACAGAAATTGTAAAAAATGAACTTAACATTACCGAAGATATTGCTGTTTTTGCAGGTGGCGCAGATAACGCATGCGGTGCACTAGGTTCTGGTGTTATAAAAGAAGGTCAAACGTTATGTAGTATAGGAACTTCAGGTGTGATTTTATCGTGTACTTCAAACAATGAAGTAGATTATGGCCACAATATTCATTTCTTTAAACATGCCATGCCTAATATGTCATATGCAATGGGCGTTATGTTAAGTGCAGGTCATAGTTTAAATTGGTTAAAAGAAATGCTTTTTAAAGCATATTCTTTTGATGAAATCTTGAATTTTGCTGAGAAATCTACAATTGGAGCAAATGGGTTATTGTTTTCACCATATATTCAAGGAGAGCGGACACCACATGGTGATGCATATATTAGAGGAAGTTTTATTGGCATAAATAGTAATACAGAAGAAGCGGATTTTGCACGAGCTACAGTCGAAGGTATTACTTATTCACTGTATGAATCTATTGTATATATGAGAGAAAACGGTAGGCAAATTGATGAAATTATTTCAATTGGTGGAGGTGCAAAAAACAGATTTTGGTTACAAATGCAAGCCGATATTTTCAATACTCAAGTCACTGCATTGAAATATGAAGAAGGACCAGGTGTAGGTGCAGCGATGCTCGCTGCATATGGTTTAGGCTGGTTCAATACAATGGAAGCTTGTGCTGAAACATTTATAGCATTAGGAGAGACATATAAACCTAATAAAGAAAATCATAAAAAATATAAGCAGTATTTTGAAGTTTATAAGAATATATACGCACAGACAAAAACGATGACAGAGAGCTTATTAAAGATTAATTAACTTTTAGGAGGAATTTAAAATGAGTAATAATATTCCAGAAACAATGAATATTTCAATATTAAATAAACCATTTGAGATGGAACTTAAAGAAGTAGATGTACCTAAGTTAGGAGCGACAGATGTTTTAGTAAAAGTGATGGCAGTAGGTGTTTGTGGTTCAGATGTTCATTATTATGAACACGGTCGTGTAGGAGAATTTGTAGTTGAAAAACCACTAATTTTAGGACATGAATGTTCGGGAATTGTTGCTGATATTGGTCCAGAAGTAACACATTTTAAACCTGGAGATAGAGTTGCTATTGAACCTGGTGTTCCATGTGGAGAGTGTGAATACTGTAAATCTGGTAAATATAACTTATGTCCAGACGTTAAGTTTTTAGCCACACCTCCTATTGACGGCGCTTTTAGTCAATATATAAGTCATCCTGAAGGGTTTCTATTTCATATTCCTGATGCGTTATCATATGAAGAAGCAACATTAAATGAACCATTCTCAGTCGGTGTACAAGCATGTAAACGTGCGAACGTTCAACCAGGTTCTACAGTAGTAATTATGGGCATGGGCCCAGTGGGGTTGATGGCTGTCGTAGCAGCAAAAGCTTTTGGAGCTACAAAAATTATCGTGTCAGATCTTGAACGAATAAGATTGGATGAAGCATTAGAACTCGGTGCAACACATGCTATAAATATTAAAGAAGAGGATGTTATAACTCGTATCAATGAAATAACAAATCATAGAGGTGTAGATTATGCTTTTGAAACTGCAGGCAATCCTACTGCACTACAAAATGCATTAGCGGCCTTGAACAATGGAGGAACTTTAGCAATAGTTGGCTTGCCTCAACAAGAAAACATTGAATTAAATATACCGTTTATTGCTAATCATGAAATCAATGTTGTAGGTATTTTTAGATATGCTAATACTTATCCAATGGGCATTGAAATGTTATCTTCAACTGCAGCAAATTTAAATACAATGTTTACCGATTCATATGATTTAGAAAATGCACAAGAGGCTATGGAAAGAGCGAGAACAAACAAAAGTGGTTCATTAAAAGTTATGGTTTATCCTAATGGAAAATTAAAGTAAGCGCATTATAAGAAGATCTAAAATCACTGCCTGAAAGTGATTTTAGATCTCTTTTCAAATGAGCAATTTTTGCACATTTGTTGAGAATGCAGTGCGATACCATTTGTGTTAATGGGTGCATAAAGTTTAATTCTGGGAATGGAATATAACTATGATGATAGATGGCAATAAAAGCCTAGAGATATAGCACGAAACATTCTCTTAGAATATTATATAACTTAAAATGTATTGTTACAATATAAAATTCATAAAAATTAAAATAGTTAGATGATACGCGTTATAAATAAAAAATAGTTACTTTACTGTAATAATATAAAATTGAGCTTTGAATGATTGAATAACAATGATATTTACTTTTCTTTTTGATAAAGTTCAAATGCTTTGTACAGAAATAATAGGAAAGAGATGATTAAAAACAAAGTGAATAATCCATTGAAAATAGGATTGCTAAAAAATTGAAAAATGGTAATAGCGCTCAATGATTCTAAAAATACTGAACCGGTTGTTTGTATTTGTAAGAAGTCAAATGAAAATAAAATTAAAGTAATCATCAACATATAACCTGTGGCGATAAAAAAGAGGTTTAATAAATCTAATAGAAACATTCTTCTCATAACAACCAGCCTCCCTTCTTACTGTTCTATAACCGTTTTGTAGTATAATAAAGCTATAATTAAAAAATTTACAAAAAATTAATAAATGATAGAATGCATCACCTTTCAATGACCTTTATCATTTTACAAAAATGATAAGAAACTGTTTGACTTTGTTGAAACGTGATAAAGAATAGTAAATGTGTGTTTTGAATAGGAGGTTTAAAATGTATAAAGCAATTATTTTTGATGTTTATGGAACACTTTTTGACATGTCCTCTTTAAAAAAAGGTATGACCCAATTTGATGATGAACAAGCAACATCTATTTCTAAACTGTGGAGAAAAACGCAATTAAATCACATGTTTTTAAAACAAATTATGCAACGATATATCCCATTTGATGAATTAACAAAAGAAGCTTTACGTTACACAATGGATGAGCACAAAATAAAATATGATCGAGAAGATATAAATCGTTTGTTTGATGCTTTTTTAAATTTAGAATATTTTCACGAAGTACCTAAAGTACTTGCCCAGCTGAACAGCATGAATATCAATGTAGGTATACTATCCAATGGAAACGATAATATGCTTAGACCATTGATTGATAACTCTGAATTAAGTGAAGATATCAATACGGTTATGAGTGTTAATGAAATTAAGCAATATAAACCAAGCCCTGCAAGTTATGCATTGATTTTGAAATATAATCATTTGAAAAGAGAAGAAATATTGTTTGTTTCTTCTAATTCTTGGGATGTAACTGGAGCAACAAATTTTGGCTTTGATACGGTTTGGGTGAATAGACAAAAAGAACATTTTGATTATAATGGACAGAATCCTACAATAACAGTTAATAATTTAAATGAATTAATTAATTGGTTAGAGATGAAAAAATAAATATTCATGTTCATCCATAATGATTACAAGAAATCAAAAGTCTTAGTGACTTAGATGAAAAGATGGCGTACACGCTCGGATTATCATACATCATATTTCAAGCAAGCATGCTACGGTCAAATTTGTAAGGCGTTAAATCTAAAAGGACGAATCCACTTCATATGGATTCGTCCTTTATTTGAGTATGAGGTTTATATTTTAGCCTTTACTTATTGAGCTCATGGTAGTTATATTATGTGTTTTGTTATTTTATTTAGAAGTATTTAAATATTGTGGTAATAATTGGCAATATAAATCTATAAAAGCTAGATAAGTATCTTTATAAACATATTCATCAACTTGATGTGCTTGGCCAGTTTCGCCTGGACCATACATTACAAATGAGAAACGTTCATCTTTATCCTTCATTAAATATGATGCGTCTGTAGTTGCAGTAGAAGAAGTTACTTCTAGGTTTCTATCAAAATAAGAATCACCTAAAGATTTAGCCAATTTTAAGAATTCATTATCCCCTTTAGTATATACAGGGTCACGATTTACATAAGGATTAACAGTAATATCAGCGTCACTTTCTTGTTTAACTTGATCTTTTATACTGTTAAATAGTGCTTCAAATTTATTATTATCGTAATCTGGTATAGTACGCATATTAAACAATGATTCAGCATAAGCTGGTATTGAGTTGACTTGATCACCACCGGAGATAATTGTTGAATTCATTGTTGGGGTACCGAGTAATTCACTTTTAACATCTACTTTGTTATAAGCTTTGTTTAAATAATGAATAAAATCAACCAAAGGATTAATTGCATTATAACCTAATTCAGGCATTGAGCTGTGTGAAGATTTACCTTTGGATATAACTTGAATATCCATTGTACCTTTATGTGTATAAACAATGCCATCTTGTGAAGGTTCTGCAATTAATAAAGCTTCGACGTCATCCATATAACCTTTTTCATGTAATAAAGCAGCGCCATCACTCGTTACTTCTTCTCCAGCAGTCGCCATAAATCTGATTGTACCTTGATTTAATGTACCAGCTTCTTTAATTTCTATTAAACTAATTGCTAAAGCAGCTAATCCAGATTTCATATCTGCAGCGCCACGTCCATGTAATCTACCTTGATCATCTTCTGTGAGCTTAAATGGATCATAATTCCATAAATTTTCATCACCCGTAGTGACAACATCCATATGTCCTGAAACACCAACAACAGGTTTGCCATCACCAATTTCTGCCACTAAGTTAGCTCTCGTAGTTTCACCTTCAAGTTTTTCAATGTTGGTTTGAATTCCGTATTTATTAAATAAATCCTGTAAATAATGTGCGACATCAAGTTCATTTTCATTCACAGATTGAATTTCAATAATGTCAGATAATATTTTTACACGTTCATCATCTGAAAATACTGACATACAAACACATCCTTTATATATATTGAATACTTTAGTATCTACCACATTATGAAATTTTTAAAACTATAAAAGGTTTTATGGAGAAATTAACGTTGTTAGATAATGAGTTGTGCTATACTTACAATGAATATTTTGATTTAGAAAAAGGAGTATTCGTTACATGAAAAAATGGGGAAGTAGGCTTGTCACACTAATTGGTGTAGCACTCATCATAATAGCGATTTATTTATTTATAAAACCAAAAATTGATAATTACTTTGCACAAAAAGACAATGAAAATAAAATAGAACATTATGACAAACAATCTAAAACCTCTGAAAATGAGAAAGTAGAAATACCTAAAGATAAGACAAAAATGGCAGGATATTTATCAATCCCTGATGCAGATATTAAAACACCTGTTTATCCAGGACCTGCCACGCCCAAACAATTAGATAGAGGCGTAAGTTTTGTGGAATCAAACGAAACATTAGAGGATCAAAATATCGCAATTGCAGGTCATACATTAACGGGTCATTCGGATTATCAGTTTTCTAAGTTACCTGAAACAAAAAAAGGAAGTAAAGTTTATTTTAAAGTTGGAGATGAACGAAGAACGTATAAGATTACTAAAATTTATGATGTGAAACCAGATGAAGTCGAAGTGCTAGATGAACAAGCATCGAATAAGAAGCAGTTAACATTAATTACATGTGATAATTACAATGAGCAAACAGGTGAGTGGGAAGATAGAAAAATATTTGTTGCCGAGGAACTATAGCATACTAAATAAAAAATTATATAAAAACCCATATTCATTAACCATGTAGGAACCATGTATTTGAATACGGGTTTTTTAAATTATTAATTTTCAATTGCTTGAATAAATCTTTTAGTGATTTCTTTAGGGCGTGTAATCGCACCGCCGACGACTGTACAGTGAACATTTAATTCTGTAACTTGTTTAAACATTTCAGGTGTGATGACATTTCCTTCAGCTATGACTTTCGCATGAACATGTGATAGCACATCTTTTAAAAATTGGAAATTATCTTCATACAAAATATGTCCTTTTGTATAACCAGTATAGCCACGAAGGGTAGTTCCTATGTAATCAAAACCTAATTTATCAGCATATTGTGCTTCTTCAAGTGTAGAAATATCAGCCATGATTTCTATATTTGGTGCATGCTGACGTATATATGAAACAAGTTCTTTAAGTGATTCTTTAGGACGTGCTTGCTTTGTGGCATCAAGAGCAATGACTTCACATTTACTTTCTAGTAATTCATCGACTTCTTTACGTGTTGCAGTGATAAAAACATCAGAATTTGCATAATCTCTTTTTACAATACCGATGACAGGTAAATTCACTTCTTGTTTTATAGCAATAATATCTTCTTTAGAATTTGCTCTAATGCCTACAGCCCCACCTTCGTATGCAGCTAAAGCCATTTTTGACATGATAAAAGATGAATGTAATGGCTCATTTTCCAAGGCTTGACATGAGACAATTAATCCTTGTGGTAACATAATTATACACTCCGTAACTTTAGTAGATTTAATAAAATACTTTATTATCTAATAGATTTATATTTTTAATATAACACCAAGAAAATAATAATCAATATATTTCATTGTTATGAAAAACATTTTCATTTATAATATAGCTAATATTGGGATGGGAGGATGCACAAAATGAAATTCGAAAATCGCGTTCAACGTTATCATCATTTATTTACCAAAACAGATAAACAAATCGTAGCATATATTCAAAACAATGACTTTGACGACACATTTTCAACAATTAATTCATTAGCATATGCGATTGGTACTTCACCTGCAACAATCACAAGGTTTAGTAATAAATTAAATTACGAGAACTTTCAAGATTTGAAGTTTAATTTACAGCAAGAAATGTCAGAAAGAGTAATAGAAAATAGTCCATTAATTCAACGTATTCATAAATATCATCAAAATATTATTCAACAAACAGGAGAATTTATTTCTGATGAAAAAATTCAAAGTTTTGTAAACCAAATTATTCGTAGTCGGCAAATTATTTATGCAGGACTTGGTAGTTCTGGATTATCAGCTACTGAATTTTACTATCGTATGATGAGAATGGGATTGAAAGGGAATGTGTCTACAGATGCACATCAAATGAAAATATTTGCTTCTTTATTATCAACTTCCGATACATTTGTTGCAATTTCAAATAGTGGCGAAACTACAGAGCTTATCGCTGCAGCTAAAGTTGCACATGAACGTGGTGCATATGTCGTAGTGATAACAAATTATGAAGGAAGTCCAATTACAGCGTGTGCGGATTTAGTGCTTATTACTACTGATCAATCTAGGAATAAAGACACCCAATTTATCAATACTCAAATAGCTACATTATTTTTAATAGATATCGTCAGTTACTTATTATTGGACGATACGTATATGCATAATGTATATCAACATACTAAAAAAGTAGTATTAAATGAATAGAATCATTGTGAAAATAAATATTTTTGATTAAAACATAAACGCCAAATTCTATTGGGATAATTTAGAATTTGGCGTTTTTTATAGTTTTGCCTTTTAAAACGGAGTAACTTTCATTATTATGACAACAAAATGATGACAAAAACTTTTTAAAATCTAGAGACTGCTCCGTATAGTGCAGCGTGATTCTGTGTACTTGTTGTTTGTATTTGAGCATGACCGTATTGTTCAGGTAAATAACATTCGACTTTTGGTATGATGTATTTTAATAAATTTTGACCTTGTGACGAAACACCGCCACCGATCAGTATTAACCCAGGATCATAAATGATTTGTATTTGAGCGATGCCTTCTGCGATGGAATCACTCCATTGATTGAGTATGGCTAGTGCAAGCGTATCTTGTTGATCTGCTAGTTCAAATAATTTTGGCACATTGTCTTGATGAATAAACCCTTTTTCTAACATGAGTGCTTTTAAGGCAGTTGTTGAGGCACGTTGTTCAAAGGTTTTGTTTGTTTTTCTATCATAAAGCAAATAACCAATTTCATTAGCGCGATTTCTTTCGCCATTGTATAGTTGCGCGTATTTGTTATAAAAAGCGCCACCAATTCCTGTTCCCAGAGTTAAGCAAAAAATATTTTGTGAGCTGTAATCATGGAAAGCCAGTTCTCCTAATAATGCTGCATTGACATCATTAAATACATTCACCTGAGCATTTAACGGTTCAAGCAAAGATTTGAAGTCAGTTCCCTTATAATTGGGAATCGTTGGCCCAGCGTATTCAACTATACCGCGCTGTTCATCTATAACGCCTGCGCTAGAAATACCAACATAAAGTGGGTCGATTTGATAAGATTTCTGCAACATCATTACAAGCTCATAAACTTTATCCCTAATAAGCGTATCGATGTTATTTGGGGTAGGTGTTTTGATGTACTCTATAAAATTTAATGATTGATCTACCACAGCAGCCTTAATTTCTGTTCCCCCAATATCAATAGCAATCTTATATTGATGCATATTTGCACCCTCCTTAATTTCTACAAGAAAATCAATATTGAAAAAATTTTTCACGTATATCATTATAAAATGATGCATTTTTTCAAAAAGCTATTGCCACACTCTATGATAGCGTTTACAATTTGAACTGTAAATAGAATAAATAAAAGATATTTTTTAAAGCATTATATGTTTATATAAATGATTAAAAATAATAACTTAAATATATAGATGGAGGGTTATAAAATGGAAGAGAATTTAAAAGGTTTATATGCAGCATTATTAGTACCATTTGATGAGGATGGTCAGGTTAAAGAGGAAGGATTGGCGCAAATTGCACAAAATGCCATTGAAACTGAAGGATTAGATGGACTTTATGTTAATGGCAGCTCAGGCGAAAACTTCTTATTAAATAAAGAGCAAAAGAAACAAGTTTTTAAAGTTGCTAAAGAGGCAGTGAATGAGAATGTAAAATTGATCGCTCAAGTTGGATCATTAGATTTAAATGAAGCAATAGAGCTAGGTAAATATGCAACTGAATTAGGGTATGATGCAATTTCTGCAGTTACACCATTCTATTATCCATTTTCATTTGAAGAAATCAAAGATTACTATTTTGAATTAATTGAAGCGACACAAAATAATTTGATTATTTATGCAATTCCAGATTTAACTGGCGTTAACATTTCTATAGAACAATTTGGTGAATTATTTAATCATGAAAAAGTGGTCGGTGTGAAATATACTGCTCCTAACTTTTTCTTATTAGAACGTATTCGCAAAGCGTATCCAGATAAATTAATACTTTCTGGTTTTGATGAAATGTTAGTACAAGCGGCTATTTCTGGTGTAGATGGCGCAATTGGCTCTACATATAATGTCAATGGTAGACGCGCAAGACAAATTTTTGAAAAAGCTAAAAGTGGTCAAATTGATGAAGCTTATCAAATTCAGCATGATACTAACGACATTATTGAAAATGTGCTGTCTATGGGCATTTATTCTACATTGAAAGAAATTTTAGCGACACGTGGTATTGATGGTGGATTACCAAAACGTCCGTTCAAACCGTTCAATGAAAACAACAGAGCTAAATTAGAATCATTAATTAACAAATACGATTTATAGGTTACCGTATAAGGGGATGAATTAAATGGAACAAGTTGGTTTTGGTATATGGAACTGGGTGGCAGTAGTTATTTACCTTTTAGTTATGCTTTTAGTCGGTGCATATTTTACCAAACGCGCAAGCCAAAGTACAGATAGCTTCTTTACGGCTAGTGGTCGTTTGCCTTCATGGGCAGTAGGGTTCTCTATTTATGCCACAACTTTAAGTGCGATAACTTTTATGTCTACGCCAGAAAAGGCTTTTTTGACAGACTGGTCATATATTGCAGGTAATATTGCGATTGTAGCAATTATTCCTTTACTTATATACTTTTATGTACCTTTTTTTAAAAAATTAAAGGTGACGTCTGCTTATGAATATTTAGAGGCGCGTTTTGGACCTAGTATTCGTGTTATCGGTTCATTGTTATTTGTGTTATTCCATATTGGGAGAGTAGCCATTGTTATCTATTTACCTACATTAGCGATAACTTCTGTATCAGATATGAATCCATATGTAGTGGCAAGTTTGGTTGGTATTTTGTGTATTCTTTATACATTCCTTGGCGGTTTTGAAGGTGTTGTATGGAGTGATTTCATTCAAGGCGTCATTCTATTAGGTGGCGCAGCAGCAATCATTATTTTAGTGTAGTCCACATTCAAGGGGGAATGGGGACTGTTGTAAGTGATGCATTAGAACATAAAAAAATCATTAGTGCTGATAACTGGAAATTTAATACTGCAGCCGCAGCAATTCCTATCATCTTTTTAGGGAACATTTTTAACAACTTGCATCAATATACAGCAAGTCAAGATGTGGTACAACGTTATCAAGCATCAGATTCTATATCAGAAACAAAAAAATCTTTATGGACGAATGGGGCCTTAGCTTTAATATCGGCGCCGTTATTCTACGGTATGGGAACAATGATGTACTCATTTTATAGTCATGAAAGTGCATTGCCTAAAGGGTTTAATACTTCTTCTGTAGTACCATACTTTATACTTACTGAAATGCCACCATTTGTTGCTGGACTATTAATAGCAGCCATATTTGCAGCGGCACAATCAACCATTTCTTCAAGTTTGAATTCAATTTCGGCTTGTATTTCTGTTGATATTAAGCACAGATTCTTTGGCAAGAAAGATGAAAAAAGTGAAGTTGGATTTGCTAGATGGATAATTATCCTTTCGGGATTATTTGGATTCGGTATGTCTATTTATCTAATTGCAGCAGATTCTAACGACCTTTGGGATTTATTCTTGTTAATTACTGGTTTAGTAGGAGTACCATTGGCTGGTGTATTTGCGGTTGGTATATTCACACGTCGTACCAATACGTTCGGTGTACTGATGGGATTAATATTTGGAATTATTTTTGCTTATATCTTTAACGGAATGGGTGGCGGCAATTCACCATTCTATGTATCTATTATTTCGTTTATAGTAGCATTTATTTTCTCTTATATCATAAGTATTATCGTGCCAGGTAAACCAAAAGATATTACAGGTTTAACAATCTATGATATTAAAGAAAAATCTAATTATGTTTCTATTGTTCGTATGAAAGAAGACAATCAAGAAGGCTAAAGCTTTATAAAGTTAGGTAAAATGAATCGTACATTGAACTGTCATAGAACAGATTTTTTCCAATGTTAAGCTAAGATAATTTTTAGAAAATGAATACGTTATTCAAGGCAGATAGAATCAAGCATATTGCGTATGTGCTTTCTATTCTGCCTATTTTTATTTAAAACTTTAAAAATTAGATTATTCACAACTTAAAGGATATAATTCAATTTATTTATTTTAATTTAGCGATGAATATGGATATAATGAATTACAGATATAAGCAGAGCATTTGAGGGGATGATAAGTATGATAAAAGCAATCGCAGTAGATATGGATGGTACATTTTTAGATTCAAAAAAACAATATGATCAAGAAAGATTTAATCGGATATTTCAACAATTGAAAAATGAAAATATTAAATTTATAGCAGCAAGTGGTAATCAATACGCAAAATTAAAATCTATTTTCGGAGATAAAGCTATGTTTTTTGTTGCTGAAAATGGCGCGGTTATTTATGAAGGCAATACGTTATATGATTACCAAGCATTTGAAAAAGATGTTTTCCGTAATATTGTTAATTATTTAAATATCACCCGTGGTATCAACGAAATAATTGTTTGTGGATTGAAAAGTGCTTACATATTAAAAGACAATGAGCAATCATTTAAAAAAGATGCACATTTTTATTATCGACAATTAAAAGAAATTGAATCCTTACAAAATTTACCAGAAGACGAATATGTAAAAATCGCTTTAAATATAGATAGAGCAACACATCCTACACTTGATAAGGATTTGTCAAAACGCTTTTCACAAGATTTGTCACTTGTATCAAGTGGTCGAGATAGTATCGATATTATCATTCCAGGTATGACCAAAGGAAATGCATTAGCTAGATTATTAAAAAAATGGGGATTAACGGAAGACGAGCTCATGGCATTTGGAGACGCAAATAATGATTTAGATATGTTGCAATTAGCAACATATAGTTATGTGATGGAAAATTGTGAAGATGAAACATTATTCGAAATTGCAAATTATGTAGCACCATCAAATGATAAGCAAGGTGTTTTATCTATTATTGAAGATCAAGTGCTTAAAATGAATAAGTAATATCTTATATCTTAATTCGGTATTAAGCTTAAACATTTTATTTTAATCCATGTAACAACCTATCCTATACTAAAAGGTATAAGATACAAATGGAAAGGATGGCAAACAAGAAATGAATGATATGCAACAAACAATTATAAATGCGTTTAATTTTAGACATGCAACAAAAAGGTTTGATTCAAATAAAAAGATAAATGAAAGTGAATTTGACACTATCTTAGAAGCGGGTAGACTGTCCCCGAGCTCTCTGGGATTAGAACCTTGGAAATTTATCGTAATACAAAATTCAGAAATTAGAAATAAGTTAAAAGAAATAAGTTGGGGTGCAAAAGGGCAGTTAGATACAGCAAGCCATTTCGTAATTATATTGGCACGTAAAAATGTAACTTCTAAATCACCATTTGTACAACATATGATTCGAGATATTAAGCAATACAGCGAAGATAGTATACCTGCTACGGAAGAAAAATTCGATAATTTCCAAACAAGTTTCCATATTAATGATAATGCACAAACATTGTTGGAATGGGCTAAAAAACAAACATACATTGCATTAGGTAATATGATGACGAGTGCGGCATTATTAAATATTGATTCTTGTCCGATGGAAGGATTTGATTTAGATGCTGTAACGCAATTTTTAATTGATGAAGGCTTGATGGATGAAACGCATTTTGCACCATCCGTAATGGTTGCATTTGGTTATAGAGAAACTGAAGCAAAAGAAAAAGTGCGTCAACCTCAATCTCATGTTGTAGAATGGGTTGAATAATAAGAACGACCATGACTAAAATATTTAAAGTTCGTACAAAAGAAAACCATGACATTAATGTCTTGACTTAAATAAAAAAACGTCAATTTCTATAATTATAATAGAAATTGACGTTTTTATTATTATAAACTTTAATAGCATGTTGAGTTATTATACTGTGCGTGATGTTTTAGCTTTATACTTTATCAGCTATTAATGACATTTGATTGTGTAAAGTAATATTTAAACCGTCTATTAAAAAAGTTTCTTCAACTTCATTGTTTGGTTTATAAATATCGATGTGGGCTAATCCATAGCTGTTATCATTTTCAATTCTCGGTAAGCTGGATTGCCAAGTATTTACTGCAATATGATGGTGATAATATTTAGATGACATAAACAGAGCTTGAGGAAAATCGGAAATATGTTGAAGCCCTAACTTATCAATGTAAAAATGTCTAGCTACTGCTAAGTCAGATGTTTTCAAATGCATATGCCCAATCTTTGCATTATTTGGTATTTTATCCCAACCTATCTCTGTTCTTTGATTAAGTAAATCAGCTGTATCTACTTGTAACGTATCCATTTTCACTTTGTCATTTTCCCACAACCATTCAGATTCAGGTCTGTCGTAATAAACTTCAATGCCATTTCCTTCTGGATCATTAAGGTATAAAGCTTCACTCACAAGATGGTCACCGCCACCAATCGGAATGTTTGATTGTGAAATATGAAATAAGAAATTAGCTAAATCTACGCGTTCAGGTAGTAGAATTGCTATGTGAAATAAGCCTGCTTCTCTTAAGGAAGGCTGACGTCCCTCTTGAATTTCATTTAATGTAATAGTATGGTCGCTCAAACCAACTTGTAAAATAGCAGAAGTATCATCTTTTGATACAACTTTAAGTCCTAAAATGTGTGAATAGAATTCCAACATTGTTTTTAAATTTTTAACATTTAAGGTGATATTTGTTACTTGAATTGCTGCTTTATCGTGAAAAGTCATCATTTTGCTCCTTTATAGTCAGTTGTGATTTATAACTATAAGTTAATATAAAAAGTATACCAAGTCAATTTACTTGTCTCGCTATTTAGAATTACACAACGTTTAAAATCACTACTATATTTACATTTAACAACATGTGGTAATATGTGAACATAAACAATTTGGATGATGAAGTGGGTGAGTGTATGCAAGTCTTTTGGAAATTAGGGTGGTTTTTCAGACAGCATAAAGGTAGTTATATTATAGGTTTGAGCACATTATTTTTGATTGCTGTGATTGAAATTTTACCACCACAGATTATCGGTAAGACGATTGACTATATGGTGGCTAATAAATTAACACCGAAATTATTAATAATTTATCTTTCTATATTAGTGTTGGTCGCGATTTTGACTTATGTATTAAGATATATTTGGAGATTATCGATATTTGGGACAAGTCAAAAACTAGGCCAAACATTAAGAACGTATTTATATAAAAAATATACAGTTATGAGTGCTATCTTTTATCAAAATAGAAGAACTGGTGATTTGATGGCACATGCAACCAATGATATCAGAGCAGTGCAAAATGCTGCAGGCGCAGGGATATTAATGATTGCAGATTCTTTGATAACTGGTGGAACCGTAGTTATCACAATGGCTGTAACAGTAAGCTGGAAATTAACACTGATTGCAATGATACCACTGCCTTTTATGGTGTTGTTAACAAGTTTTTATGGTTCATTACTTAGTAAAGGATTTAAAAAAGCTCAAGCAGCGTTTAGTAGATTGAATGATAAGACACAAGAAAGCGTGGCTGGTATTAAAGTCACTAAGACATTTGGTTATGAGGCTAGTGATCAACAGGATTTTAAAGATTTAAGTGATGATGTAGTAAATAAAAATTTAAAAGTTTCAAAAATTGATGCATTGTTTGACCCAACAATTACATTAGTTATAGGAATGAGTTACTTTTTATCAATTTTATTTGGTGCAAAATTAGTTTTCAATAATACAATCACACTTGGTCAACTGATTACATTTACGACTTATTTAGGCATGCTTGTTTGGCCATTACTAGCACTAGGATTATTTTTTAATATCGTTCAAAGGGCAAAGGCATCTTATGAACGAATTGAAGAAATTGGAAACACCCCTAATGATATAGATACAGATTATAAACTTAATACAAGACCATATGGGGATATTGAATTTAATATTAAACAATTTAATTTCCCGGGAAATTCGGAAGAAGGCATTTATGATGTGCATTTTGAAGTGAGTAAAGGTTCTACTGTTGGCATAGTTGGTAGAACTGGATCAGGGAAAAGCACATTAATTAGATTGTTACTTAGAGAGTTTGATACAAAGGAACCGAATGAAATCAAATATGGTGACCATCCTATTCGAGATTATAATGTACAATATTTAAGAGATCAGTTTGGGTATGTACCACAGGAACACTTTCTATTTTCTACTACCATTCGAAATAATATTGCATTTAGTAATGAAAAAATAGATGACAATCAGATATTTGCAGCAAGTAAAGCAAGTTATATTCATGAGGATATTTTATCTTTCCCTTATCAATATCAAACTGTTGTAGGTGAAAGAGGCGTATCATTGTCAGGCGGACAAAAACAAAGAATATCAATTGCGAGAGCGTTATTAATAAATCCAGAAGTATTAATACTTGATGACTCTCTTTCTGCAGTGGATGCTCAAACCGAAGAAGTGATACTAAACAATTTAGAAAAATTAAGAAAAGGAAAAACGAATATCATTACTGCACATCGGATGAGCGCTGTGAAACAAGCGGATAAAATAATTGTGATGGATCAAGGAACAATTGTTGAAAAAGGTACACATACTACTTTGATGAACCAAAAAGGATGGTATTACGAAACATATCGAGCTCAAGCTTTACAACAAAAGCTCACGCGTAATTTAGATGACTTAACGAAAGGGGACGATACTAATGGCTGAAAAAGTTAATTTAACTGCGAAAGACCAAGCCCAGTCTTTGATTAGGTTATTTAAGTATACGACCCCTTATAAAGGGATTATTGCTTTAGCGTTTTTAACATTAACAATATCTACCATAGCAAGTATGTTAACACCCTATTTGGTAAAGGTATTTATCGATGATTACCTTACGCCACGTATCTTTCCTCAGCAAGCAATGATTTGGCTTATTATAATCTTTATCAGCATTCAAATAATAGGTGCAGTAACAATGTATTTAAGTCAATATCTTTTTCAATATCTTGCTTTTAAAGTGATACAACAATTAAGGATTGACGCTTTTAATAAATTAGGGAAATTGGGAATGAAGTATTTTGATAAGGTGTCAGGCGGCAGTATTGTATCTAGGTTAACAAATGATACAGAGACAATTGTTGATATGATTATAGGCGTTTTTTCAACATTTCTTATAGCTATTTTCATGATGATCTCTAGTTATATTATGATGTTTATTTTAGAGATGAAATTAGCTTTAATTTCATTGGTGTTTTTACCAGTTATCATACTCATACTTGCGAGTTATCGAAAATACTCAGCTGTTTTATTTACAAAGTCGAGACAAAAATTGTCCGATTTAAATACAAAGTTAGCAGAATCTATAGAAGGTATGAAGATAATACAGGCATTTAATCAAGAAAAAAGGTTAAACAAAGAATTCAATCATATCAATGATGAACATTATCAATATATGTTAAAAACAGTGAAACTTGATAGCTTATTATTGAGACCTGCAATAAGTTCACTAGCTATTTTTGCTCTAGTTATGATTTTAGGTTATTTTGGTATCATCAGTTTTACAACAGGTATTACAGCTGGTGTTGTATTTGCATTTGTGCAATATATGGAACGATTTTTTGAACCAATCAACCAAGTAAGTCAAAATTTAAATATTTTACAACAAGCTTTGGTTTCAGCGAGTAGGGTATTTACTTTAATTGACGATGAAACGTATGAGCCTGAACAACAACCTGAGCCATCAAATACAATTGACAAAGGAAAGATTGAATTTAAAGAAGTGAGTTTTAGCTATGATGGTGAGACAGACGTACTTAAAAACATTAATTTTACCGTTAATCCGGGGGAAATGGTAGCGCTTGTTGGTCATACAGGTTCAGGAAAGAGTTCCATCATCAATTTGTTTATGCGTTTTTATGAATTTGAGCGAGGTAGTATTGAAGTGGATGGGCATTCAATTAAAACAATACCGAAACTAGAATTAAAGCAGAAAATAGGACTCGTACTTCAAGATGCATTTATATTTTATGGCACTGTAGCATCTAATATTAAATTGTACCACCCAACGATGACATTTGAACAAGTAAAGAAAGCTGCAGAATTTGTTCATGCACACCATTTTATTGAAAAGTTGTCAGATCAATATCAACATAGAGTAATTGAAAAAGGAAGTTCATTTTCAAGTGGTGAGCGACAATTGATAGCATTTGCAAGAACAATTGCGACCAATCCCAAAATACTTATTTTAGATGAAGCGACAGCAAATATTGATTCTGAAACGGAAAAACAAATACAACAATCTTTGAATACAATGAGAAAAGGAAGAACAACTTTAGCCATTGCGCACAGACTATCTACGATTCAAGATGCTGATAAAATACTTGTATTAAATCATGGAGAAATTGTAGAGCAAGGGACACATGAAACACTAATTCAAAAAAATGGTATTTATTATAATATGTATGTATTGCAAAATGGATAAATCATGTATTTTAGTACAAAAATAATAAAGTGCGCGAATTGCTATTATTTTAAGGTTTAAATGCAGCTAAACAATCAAAACTAAAGGTCTTCAGTCAAAGAACAATTGATGTAGATTCAATTGCTATATTTATAAAAGCGGGTTTGAATTTCATTAGAATAGAATATGGATCCGAAAAATAAAAAGAAAAAAAGAGTCTGGGACATCATTGATTCGTCCCAGACTCATTCATATTTGTGATTTAGCTTGAGCTGTTTATATCCAAATTTATTTTGGAACTTAAAGAAGTTTGTAGGCAAGCAATTAACCTGCATAAACATCTTGGAATTCTGGTTTTTTCTCAATGACTGATTTAGCAAAAGGACATGTCGCAGAGACTTTTAAATTGTTGTCTCGTGCATAGTCAACAACTGATTTTACAAGTTGAGAACCTAAACCTTGGCCACCAAGCTCATCTGGTACGCCTGTATGATCAATAGTTATTTGATTATCACCTTGAGGTTGAAATGTAATCTCTGCTTGTGGATTGTCTTCGTTATCGCCTATATAAAACTTATTCGTACCTTGTTTAATTTCCGCCATTCTAACACCTCCATGTTATTAACGTCATATATATTAAATATCACATTTCACCTTAAGTTAAACAAATATTAAAAATAAGCACGTATTTTAATCATCAATGATGTCATTAAATATTGTCGAATAACAAAAAACCATTGAAAAAATGTGAAAATAAGTTTATAGTTTTAACGGAATAATTTCGATTTGGAGGGGCGTTTTTTGAAAAAAATTATGTTACTTATTCTGACCTGTATATTTATCGTATTGTTAAGTGCATGCGGAAATATAAATTCTGAAAAAAAAGACGTCAGTTCGAATAATAAATTAAAAATATATACGACAGCATTTGCATTCCAAAGTTTTACTGATCAAATCGGGGGCAAATATGTAGATGTTGATTCGATTTATCCCCCCGGTGCTGACATGCATTCTTTTGAACCTACACAAAAAGAAATGATTAATATCGCTAAAAGTGATTTGTTTATCTATTCAAATGAAGAAATGGATCCCGTGGCTAAGAAAATTGCACGTTCAATTAATAATGATAACTTGAAATTACCTGTTGCTGCACATCTTAGTCACCATGATTTAATTGCAAATCACGAAGAACATGATGAACATGACAATCACGATCATCATGAAGGTCATGATCATGGGGAACAAGACCCACATGTATGGCTAGATCCTGTGTTGAATAAAAAATTTGCTAAGGTGATTAAAAATGATTTAATCGAGAAGGATCCTAAACACAAAACGTATTACACGCGTAACTACAATCATTTGATCAAAGATATCGACGAAATTGATAATGAGATGAAGCGGATTACACAACATCCTAAACGTGATACAGTCGTAATTTCTCATGACTCTATAGGTTATCTAGCAAATCGCTATCAGTTTAATCAGCGAGGTGTTAGTGGCATGAATAATGAAGAACCTAGTCAACGTGAACTAATGAATATCGTTCAGAATATAGATAAAACTAAACAACCTTATGTATTATATGAACAAAATATCACTTCTAAAGTTACAGATGTTATTCAAAAGGAATCTAATACAACCCCGCTAAAATTTCATAATATGGCAACCTTATCAAAAGAAGAAGTAAAGGATAAACAGATTACTTATCAATCTTTAATGAAAGAAAATATGAAATCATTAAATAGAGCACTTAATCAGTAATTACAATCATATTGATGTCAGGATAACAATATTTTGTACTAAATCCTAAACGTCAGATAACATATTTGATGAAAAATTTCGAACTATCCATATAATGATTAAAGAGATTGGGACATAAATACCAGAAAAATAGCAATCAGATGATTTAATTTAATCCATCTGATTGCTTCTTTTTTATTTAATACTTCATATTGTTGGCTCGCTTTCTTAGAGAACAGCTCAACCTGTAGACTTCAGGTTGTCCTGTTCCCTCAAGCGTCTCGCCAAAATACGTCGCATTTATATGTATTTGTCACGACATGTTAATGAAATCGTTGAAGCAATCTCTGAAAATGTATTCGATGAATTCAAACATCATCGTGGTGTTACATCATATCATCCTAAAATGATATTAAAAATTATGCTATATGCCTACACACTATCCGTATGCTCTGGTCGTAAAATAGAAAAGCTGCTTAATCATCGTATCCGAATGATGTGGCTGTCACAAAAACAAACACAAAATGAAAAAGGCAATTTCTATATTATTTCGATAGAAATGCCTTTTTTAACTTGTCCAAGAACTTAATGTCCCAGACTATTTTATTTTTGTAAAAGAAATTGCTGTTACAGTTTGCTTAACATGCATTTAGTCATTTAAACATGTTGTGTATTTTTAAACATTTAACACTTTTAATCATATCTAATGTAAGACACTGTTGTATTGTAATATTCTTCAAGTCCACGAATACCGTCAGCGCCTCCGAGACCTGATTCTCTCCAACCAGCATGATATCCATTCACAACTTCTTCTGCTTCACAATTTGCATAAACTTCACCAAATTTAAGACGTTCAGTGGCTATCATTACTTCTTTTAAATCTTCTGAAAATATATAAGAAGATAAACCAGCGTTTGTATGATTGGCTTGTTCAATAGTTTCTTCAAAGTCAGAATATTGTACGATAGGTAGTACAGGTCCGAAAATTTCTTCTTTGAAAGCTTCGTCGTCTGGACTTACTTGATCTAAAATCGTTGGTTCATAAAAATAACCGGAACGATCAATTATGTTACCACCTGTAATTAATTTAGCACCGCTATGAATTGCATTTTGAACTTTTTCATCGATGCTATCTAATTGTTTTTGGTTGATAATTGCACCGAAATCAGTTTGATCATCAAATGGATTTCCTACATTTAAAGTTTCCATTTTGTCTTTTAGCTTATTAATGAACGTTTCATGGATATCATGGTGTACAAAGATTCGTTCAGGGCAAGTACATACTTGTCCTGCGTTATTAATTCTAGCAGTAACAATGTAATCAACGGCCTTATCTAAATTCGCATTTGGTGTCACTATTACAGGCGCATTGCCGCCGAGTTCAAGATTAACTTTTTTAACCGTTTGAGCACTCTTGGCATAAACAGATTTACCAGCACGCATACTACCTGTAATTGATATTAATTGTATATCTGGATGCTCTGCTAATTGTGTACCGACAGTTTCTCCTTTACCAGGGATAATTTGAATGAGACCTGCAGGGATTGTTGATTGGCGAAACAACTCTGCAATTTTTAGAGTGACTAATGATGTTTCCTCACTTGGTTTAATTACTACAGAACAACCTGTGATTACAGCAGGAATGACTTTTCTCATTAAGACCATGATAGGTGCATTCCATGGAACGATACCTGCAGTTACGCCAATAGGTTTTTTTGTTAATTGTATCGTTTCATTTTCGCGACTATTTTGAATGACTTCACCTTTGCTATTCATACTTTGACTTGTCATATAGTCTATAAAGTGTATTGCCTTGTCTATTTCACCGATTGCAGAAATGAGAGTTTTCCCTTGTTCTTGAACATATAATTTTGCAATTTCATCTTTATGTTCTTCTAATAAAGGGATTAACATTTTCACATGGTCTGCCCGTGTTGGCTGAGGGACTTTTTCCCATTCTAATTGTGCTTGTTTAGATTTTTCCACAGCCGAATTAACTTCATTTTCCGTCGCAAATGTAATTGTGTCTATGATTTCTTCTGTCGCAGGATTAATGACATTCATTGTGTCATTAGACTCACTTTCTACAAATTGATTGTTAATAAATAATTTATTCATTATGACACCTCCACATTATGATATATACCACTTATAAGAGAGAAAGAAACTGGTTGAGAAATAATGTTAAGTACTTTTAATGTTGTTGCCATTTTAATAATAAGTATATTTTTTATACCTTATTTGTTGACTTATGTCTGAAGAGATATTATAATTTATCTCGAATTCGAAATAAATTGGAAGTTGGTGATGCAATGAATCGTACTAAAGAGTCGTTGAATACTTTTATTGGTTTAAATCGAACCGTAGATCATTTAGAACAAATCGTAAGAAATGATATCCAACGTTACGGCTTGAATATAACGGAGTTTGCAGTTTTAGAGTTATTATATAATAAAGGCGACCAGCCGATACAGCGTATTGGTGACAGAGTTTTAATTGCGAGTAGCAGTATCACATATGTCGTTGATAAGTTAGAAGCCAAAGGATATGTAGTAAGAATTCGAAATGTACAAGATAAACGCGTAACCAATGCTTCAATAACTGACGAAGGTCAAGCATTAATGAATGATATATTTCCAGAACATGCGGCTACGTTACAATCAACTTTCTCAATACTTTCAAACGAAGAATTAACAATATTACAACTAGCTTTAAAAAAATTAAGTGCTCAACCTATTAATAAGTCGTAGCACTTAAAAATTTTACTCAAAATTACTTCGAAATCGAGATAAATATAATGAAAAAGGAGTTTTATTATGACAAACAATCAATTATTAGGAATACACCATGTAACAGCAATCACAGATGATGCTGAACGAAATTATAAATTTTTTACTGAAGTATTAGGAATGAGACTTGTTAAAAAGACTGTAAATCAAGATGATATATATACTTATCATACATTCTTTGCAGATGATGTAGGTTCTCCTGGTACTGATATGACATTTTTTGATTTTCCTAATGTTCCCAAAGGGCATTCTGGTACCAATTCAATTACACGTCCGTCATTTCGTGTGCCTGATGATGCAGCGTTAGCATATTATGAACAAAGATTTAATGAATATAATATTAAACATGAAGGCATTCAAACACTATTTGGTAAAAAAGTATTACCATTTGAAGAATCAGATGGACAAAGTTACCAATTAATTTCGGATGAAAATAATAAAGGCGTGGCACCTGGACAACCTTGGAAAGAAGGTCCAGTACCAACAGATAAAGCAATTTATGGTTTAGGTCCGATTGAAATAACAGTTAGTTATTTTGAAGATTTTAAAAAGATTTTAGAAAATATATTTGATATGACAACGATTATAGAGGAAGAAAACGTTGCAGTATTAGAAGTAGGCGAAGGTGGCAATGGAGGTCAAGTATTTTTAAGAAAAGATACAACTGGTCCAGAAGCGAGACAAGGTTATGGAGAGGTGCATCATGTTTCATTCAGATTAAAAGATCATGAGGCAATATCTAAGTGGTTAGAAAAATATGAACAGTATGGTATAGGGAATTCTGGGTTAGTAGACAGATTTTATTTTGAAGCATTATATGCACGTATTGGCCATATTTTGATTGAAGTTTCTACTGACGGCCCTGGATTTATGGGAGATGAGCCATATGAAACATTGGGCGAAAGTCTTGCATTACCACCATTCTTAGAAGAACAACGTGATTATATTGAATCAGAAATACGTCCGTTTGACACAAAACGTTCGCATTAAAAATGAAAGATTGTTTAAACCTTGAAATTACAAAATGAGAAGGTGGTTATTTTATGGAAGATATCAGTCATATTCATCACATTTCGGCGATTGTAGGTAATCCAGAAGAGAATATTCAATTTTATAGAGATATACTCAATTTAAAATTAATTAAGAAAACAGTGAATTTTGATGATCCTTCCACGTATCATCTATATTTTGCAAATGGCAATGTAGATAATGGAACGATACTGACATTTTTTAATTGGCCTAACAATTATAAAGGACGGATAGGTTCTGGTCAGGTTCAACGTATAGCATTTCGGGTGCCTAATGGATCATTGGAACATTGGGAAACACATTTACAATCACATGGGATAGAGACAGTGAGAACACAATTATTTGATAAAGCTACGGTCGAATTTTCAGATATACATGAGTTGCCATTAGCACTTGTGGAAGCCGATGAAGGGCATTCATATGATAATGGAGGAAATATTTTAGGTTTTCATGGTGTTAGCATGTTATCAACTGAGCCACATCAAACAGTACGAACATTGAATGAGGATATGGGTATAGAGCTAGTAAGTGAAAACGATCATCATGTTCACCTAAAAACTAAGGGTGAATGGCAACATCACGTGATAGTTAGAAAAGAGGTAGCCAATGTCCGTGTACGATGGGGCGTCGGTGTAGTACATCATATTGCGTGGTCAGTACCTAATGATGATGCTCACAAAGCTTGGCAAATGAAAATGAAAGACAAAGGCTATCATGTAACTGACATTAAAGATCGTAATTATTTCAATGCTATTTACATGAAAGAACGTGGCGGCATTATTTTTGAGTTTGCTACTGAAGGACCTGGATTCACGATAGATGAACGATTTGAAGATTTGGGTACACATCTTATGTTACCACCACAATATGAAGAACGCAGAGAAGCATTATTGAATTTATTACCACCCATTCGAATATAACTATTTTAAAAGGAGATGATGAATAATGGAACACATCTTTAAAAAAGGTGATTTAAACGGACCAACTTTTATCCTATTGCATGGTACTGGTGGCGATGAAAATGATCTTTTACCTTTAGCGCAAGCGTTAAACCCTAGCTATAATGTATTAAGTGTAAGAGGTGAAGTATCGGAAAATGGTATGAATCGTTTCTTCAAGAGATATGGTGAAGGTCAATATGATGTTGAAGATTTGAAATATAGAACAAACAATTTAATTCAATTTTTAAAAGAAGCGGCTGCAACTTATCATTTTGATTTAGCTAAGGCTGTCCCAGTAGGTTTCTCTAATGGTTCTAATATAGCTATAAGCATGATGTTACACCCTGATATTTCATTTAACAAAGCGTTACTGTATGCACCTTTATATCCTTTAGATTCAATAAATGATAAAGATTTATCTTATACCAAGGTATTATTATCAATGGGTGAAAATGACCCAATTGTTTCTGTTCAGGATAGTCAAAATGTTATTGATATATTTAAACAAAGAGGTGCAACAGTTAAGGAACTATGGGTAAACAGTCATGAACTCACACGAGAAGGTATCATTGCGGGCCAATCATTATTAGAAGATTAACCAATATCAGTTTGCTTAGCGTTTTATATAAAAGGCGTTGCTAACAAAATAGAATACCCCTAGACTCATTCAATATTTTGATCACATCTGATTAAATGAACATAATATTGAAACACTTGTCTAGGGGTTTTTATTATGATGAATGAGATTTATAAAAGATGCCTTTAATTAATATAGGTATTAACAAAATGAAACCGAAGAGTCCCATTAATGGAAATACTTTTCCAATTAACTCAATAAAGCCGATAAATGTAGTAGCAAATGTAATGATTGCGATAATTATAATTAATATATAATAGTTTTGTTGGTATGGTTCTGTGAAACGAGAAGCAAATGCATACATTAAGCCCACAACCGTATTATAAATAACTAATATCATGATAATTGCCATAAAATGACCAATCACAGGTGAAATATGGTTTGCCAATAATAATGACGGTAATGATACGTTTATTATGTTTGTGAATTCTGTTACCATTCCAAGGTTCAACATTAATAATAAAAACGTTATAATGATGCCACCTAAAATACCGCCCAAATATGTTGCCTTCTCAGATTTCATGCGTCCTCCCATTACAGAAAGAAAACTAAACGCAGCTGCAATTTGTAAACTGCCATAGTTAATTGCATCAAACCACCACCATCTATCTGTCCGATTGCCACTATTGGCGTATTGTGATGCTGAGTTAAAATCAAAGCTTCCAGTAGTGAAATAATAAATAGCAATCAATGAGACAATAATGACTAAAAATGGTGTGACCATGCCTAAAACAGTTATTAAACGGTCGAATTTTAAGAACAAAGTAGCCAATATAATAATCACTAAAATTAAAGCGCTAATGGCATATGGTATACCAAAACTTTCATGAATCGTTGAAACTCCACCAGCTGTCATAATCATTGCTAATGCAAGTAAAAACAGAGTTAATATAATATCAAAAATTGTTGCAATTGTTCGAGGAAGATAATACTTTATGGGCTCGGTATGGCTGTGAGAACGCAATCGATATCCTGTATTTAATACAAGTACACCGGCGATAGTAATTATAAGTCCGGTTATAATAACGCCTAAAACACTGTATATACCATTACTCGTAAAAAATTGAAAAATTTCTTGTCCAGTTGCAAAGCCAGCGCCCACAACAACACCTACAAACGCAAAAGCGACCGCGATACTTTCTTTTAAATTAGACATATAGTTGGAATCCTTTCTTGCCATTCATATGGTGAACATACTTATTTAATAAACATCACAATGATTTATTTTATCTTAAAAGAAAATAGAAATAAATGGAAAAGTTTATATCGAATATACATATGTATTTTTTGAAAGAACGAAAACGATAATATGGTTGAACAAGTGAAGTGAAAATAATTAAACGGTTAGCATTTAATAAAAATTAGGCTGCTAATTCCCTGTGGAATTTAGGGAGTTAGCAGCCTAGAAAATAGCATTTTTATTAGGTCTACAATTTTAGGGGACGGTGCCCATAAAAATTGACGTTTCTTTTATTTTTATGAAACATAGTAGTGTTTGCTGAGCTATTGTTTTTTGAATTTTAAGTCACACGATAATAGCATCACGTGAATAGCACCTTATGAAAAAGTGATTGATAAAATTAATTGACGAAGCGATCATGCATTAATACTTTTAAAACATCAATTTTTTCTTGTATGTCTTTGCCAGTATTGGTATCACGTATTTTTTTACGTTTTAATTCTTTGTCTACTACACGGCGTATAGAAAGCTCGTCTGCCCCATTCAGTAAGACGTGTTTTTTCGAATTAAAGTGTTGGTGTGCCACAAGCTGCATTCCAAAAGAATTATAGAGTAAAGTATAGCCAGCAATTCCAGTTGTAGATTGGTAGGCTTTTGAAAATCCACCGTCGATAACAATCATTTTTCCTTCCGCTTTGATTGGATTTTCACCATCAATTTCTTTGACTGGTGTATGACCATTGATGATATGTCCTTCTTCTGGGTCTAAACCGAAATCTTTCAACATTTTTTTGCACATATTTACGTCTTCGCGTAAATAATAATAAGGGTTTTTAGTTTCTTTGTGTGCTGATTTATCATTAATATAATAACGTTCAAATGTTGTCATTGCTCTTTTTCCAAATAATGATGAATATTTACCTGTCCATAAATACCAGACGAGATCAGTTGCTAAATCATCATGTATATCTTTATGGTCAAATGCTTCTCTTACAAAGTGTTCAAAATGATCAAGTAAATCTCTGCCATAGCATTTTTCACCATCAATAATCATAGATTCCATTTCGCCATTTTCATCCACAGGTATACAACCATGTATAAGTAGATTGCCATTATAAGGGAGATAAAGTTTGCCTTTTTGCATTAAAAATGTCATATGTCGTTTTAATTTTTCTGATTGTTGTACTGACAATAATAATTTTTCTATTACCTCGTGTTCGTCTTCAGTTAATGCGTTAGGGTTGTTTGGATCGATAGTTTGGAAGCAAGTATTTTCTAAAGTGTAAGTTTTACCATAAAGTGTTGCTGTATTATTTTCATAGTCGATACTCTCTAATACTAAGCGTTCTTCCATTTCAAAATTAGGTCTGCGCTTAATGATAGGCGCTTCCAATTTAAATTGAATGATGGCGATTGCCTGATGGATTTTAGTGATTTGCTCTATTTCAGATTGAGACAGTCCTTCAGCATTTTTAGGTTTGAAAGCGGGATTGTCACCTGAATAATACTTTTCAGCAAGTGTCAATAAAGGACGTAAATTAATACCATAAGCATCTTCTATAATATCTAAATTATCATAACGTGCACAAATTCTGAGTAAATTTGCTAAACAAACTTTAGAACCAGCATAGGCACCAATCCACAAGACATCGTGATTTCCCCATTGCACATCAACGGAAGGATAGTCAATTAAAGTGTCCATGATTTTATCAGGTTCTGGACCACGATCATAAATATCGCCTACAACATGTAAGTGGTTCACTACAAGATGTTGAATTGTAAAGGACAGGCCGATAATCAGGTCATCTGATTGTTCGAGTTCAATAATTTGATTCATTAAAGTTTGATAATACGAATGTTTATTATTATATTTATTACTTTTATATAACAGTTCTTCTATTATAAAAATATAATTTTTAGGTAAAGTTTTGCGTAATTTCGTGCGTGTATATTTAGAAGAAGCATAAGTTACTAATTTGATAAGACGATTAATCGTTGTGATATACCATTCATCTAAACGCTCTTTTGAGGTGAAACTATTTTTAATTAATTTTAATTTTTCCTCTGGATAATATACAAGTGCTGAAAACTCATTTATTTCTTGGCGTGTTAATGTATCTTGAAATATATCACTGATTTTAGATCGAACATTTCCTGAACCATTCCTTAATACATGCTGAAATGCATGGAATTCACCATGTAGGTCACTGACGAAATGTTCCGTGCCTTTAGGAAGTTCTAAAATAGATTCAAGATTTATAATTTCAGTTGCTAATTCCTCTCTGTTATTAAATTGTTGAGATAATAAATCTAAATATTTTTCTTTTACGCTTTTTTCTGTTGCATCATGCATTATTTATGTCACTCCAATTAGGTAGTTTTGTTACTCATTATATTTAGTAAAACGTTTCCATTGTATGTGTAATATTGTAGCATTAATTTTGGGGTGGGTGTCTAGTATTGATTATATTATTTAGACTATATGTTAATTAATATAAATGACTTCATTTTTTTGTCAAAAAAGCGATAAAATTCTTAAAAATAATGATGTTACTCAAATACATTAAATCGCATATAAATGTAAATATTGCAGGAAACATACATTTTTTTGAATTTAAAAAATGATTATTTAACCCTGTAATTGTAAAAATACACATATTATTTCAAACGGTAAAAATAGCTTAATAACAATTGTTCAAAGCGTGTTATAGGCGTTTTGAAATACATTTATAAAAATTATTTTTAAAATAGCAGTTTAAAAAATTTTTAACTTTTGTATAATAAGTGCATGTAACAAAATTATATAAAGGGAGTTTATTTTATGTTTACATTGGGAGCATCGTTATCGAGTCAAGTAAATCCAAACTGGCAGACATATATTATGCTTGGTGCTTATTTTGTTGTGTTATTAGTCATTGGATATTACGGCTATAAACAAGCGACAGGTAATATCAGTGAATATATGTTAGGCGGTAGAAGCATAGGACCATATGTTACAGCATTATCAGCTGGGGCCTCGGATATGAGTGGTTGGATGATTATGGGGCTGCCTGGTGAAGTTTATACGACAGGATTATCAGCTGCTTGGTTGGCAATTGGTCTGACAATTGGTGCATACATAAATTATCTCGTTGTGGCTCCACGGTTACGTGTGTATACAGAAAAAGCTGGAGATGCTATAACATTACCTGATTTCTTTAGAAATCGTTTAGATGATCAATCGAATGTGATCAAAATTATATCAGGTGGTATTATTGTCGTGTTCTTTACACTTTATACACATTCCGGAATGGTCGCAGGCGGTAAATTATTTGATAGTGCATTTGGCTTAAACTATCATTTTGGATTATTATTAGTTGCTATTATTGTAATTGCATATACTTTCTTTGGCGGCTATTTAGCCGTGTCCTTAACAGACTTTTTCCAAGGGGTAATCATGTTAATTGCTATGGTAATGGTACCAGTAGTAGCAATGATGCAATTAAGTGGGTTGGATACTTTATCGCAAGCGGCAGATTTGAAACCGACAAACCTTGATTTATTTAAAGGTACAACAGTCATTGGTATCATATCATTCTTTGCTTGGGGCTTAGGTTATTTTGGACAGCCACATATTATTGTACGTTTTATGTCTATTAAATCAGTGAAGCAATTACCGACAGCAAGACGTTTTGGTATAGGTTGGATGGCAATTAGCTTGCTAGGTGCAGTTGGAGTTGGCCTTGTAGGTATTACATTTGTCAATCGCGGTGGAGTAACACTTGAGGATCCAGAAACATTGTTTATATTAATGGGTCAAATATTGTTCCATCCACTTGTTGGTGGTTTCTTACTTGCAGCTATTTTAGCGGCTATTATGAGTACGATTTCGTCACAACTATTGGTGACATCAAGTTCACTAACCGAAGATTTTTATAAATTGTTCCGTGGTGAGGAAGCAGCAAAAAAACATGAAAAAGAATTCGTTTTTGTTGGACGTATGTCAGTTATTTTAGTTGCAATTGTATCAATTATAATTGCATGGTCACCTAATGATACAATTTTGAATCTTGTAGGTAACGCTTGGGCAGGTTTTGGTGCTGCATTTGGACCACTTGTATTAATGAGTTTATATTGGAAAGGTTTAAGTCGTACTGGTGCAGTCAGCGGAATGGTATCAGGTGCAATTGTTGTAATTGTTTGGATTGCGTTTGTTAAACCATTAGGTGAAATTAATGATTTCTTTAATTTATATGAGATTGTTCCAGGATTTTTAACAAGTTTAATTGTTACAATTTTAGTTAGTAAAATGACGAAGAAACCTCAAATTGATGTAGAAGGCGATTTAGAAGAAGTTCGTCAAATAGTAAAAGGTAATAATTAATCGTTATCAGTGTAGTTTGATAAAGGGGTAGTATTTTAATTATATAAATATTCAATGAGCACATAAATAATAGAAAATTTTCTGCTCAAAAGTTTAGGGAGAAATTAAAGTTCGTGAAAGGCTAACTTCGAAGGGGGAAGTTAGTCTTTTTTTTATAAAAAAAATCAGACAAAAACCCGTTTGGATTTTGTCTGATTGCTAAGATAGATATAAGTCATATGAGCATGTGTTGTAAAAGTTTTCTAACTACTTCAAAGCATACATTTATTGATGTGTGCGGTTTTTTTGTAGATTCGAATAAAGAGATATATCACAGCTATAGCGATGATGACATACATAATATATGAATAAGTGTGTAAGCCATTCATTAACATATCAAAACTGTTGCTCAACATGCTACCTAAGAAAATGAGTGCAATGTTCCAAATTGTAGTACCTATCAACGAAAGGATGGTAAATACAAAAATATTCATTCTATTAATGCCTGCTGGTATAGTGATTAATACACGTAAAACAGGAATAAAACGACAAACAAAGACTGCAACTGCACCATATTTTTTAAACCATTCATTGGCGCGAGCGATATCTTTTCCTTTGAGTTTGATCCATTTTCCATATTTATCTACAAAACGATATAAACGTGCTTCGGAGACAATGCTACTGATGTAATAAAGTATGATTAAACCGATTAATGATGAAATGGTAGATATGATAAAAAGTAAAGGTATAGATAAATCAGATTTAACTGTCATAAGCCCAGCAAATGTCAAAATAATTTCAGATGGAATAAAAGGTAATATATTTTCTAATAGGATTAATATTGCGATTGCAGTATAACCCCAAGCATTTATAAAGTTTGTCAGTATTTGTTCCATAGTGATAAATGTTGCTCCTTTTCATAATAAAACGTGATGATATTTTATAATTACTTCTGTATTATAATCTAAATTAATGCTTAATGCATATTTTAAGGTGGCACAAAAGTAATTAAATGATTTATTGCGGTAAAGTCACACTAAACTAGATGCCTATGAGGAACATAGTTTAACTAATGTGATAGCTAATATCGAAGATTTTTAAAAGTAGAAATGGAAGTGCTCCCAATATTTGTCACATAAACGCTATATGTTGATCACACGAATTTACAGCGTGTTATAAAAAAATGAAAAAAGTTATTGTAAGCGATTTCATATTGTGGTAATATCTAGAAACACAATAGGTCATATGATGACTAGTGATATAGGGAGAGAGTGTGGGTAAAAAAATGGAACAAAAAAGAACAAATATAAGATGGTATTTTGCTATTGCGTTTTTTATTATAGGTGTAATTGCTTATATGGATAGATCGAATATTTCAATTATTGCAGGACCTATGATGGAAGATTTACATTTGACAAAAACACAGTTTGGTTTATTAGCATCATTTTTCTCGTTAGGTTATGCGTTGATGCAAGTACCTTCAGGCTTTTTGGCAGAAAAGTTTGGCTCTAAAAAAATGTTGACAGTCGCGCTCGTATGGTGGAGTGCTTTCACGATTTTAACTGGTGTTGTTAAAAATCATGGTTTATTGTATGCTGTACGTTTTTTATTTGGTATAGGTGAAGCACCTATGTATCCTTCGAATGCAGTGTTTAACTCATTTTGGTTTGCGAAAGGTGAAAAGGGGCGTGCTTCGAGTGCATTGTTGGCAGGTTCATATTTTGGGCCAGTGATTGCACCTGTAGTTACGATTGCTATCGTTAATATGTTTGGATGGCAAGCTGTATTTTATATTTTTGGTGCTATTGGTATCGTCATTGCATTATTATGGATTATTATTTCAAAAGATTTACCGGAACAACATAAAATGGTTAATGAAGCAGAAAAAAGATATATTATGGAAAATCGTGATATCATTAAAACAGAAAAAAGTAACGCTCCGTGGAATATTTTCCTAAGAAGATTTAGCTTTTATGCATTGGCAGCACAATATTTTGTTGTTCAATTTGTTGTGTCACTATTCTTAATATGGTTACCTACATATCTAACCGAACAATATAATGTTAAATTAACTGATCCTGATATGGCTTGGGCAGCGGGCGCACCTTGGATTGCTATGTTCTTGTTAATATTATGTGGCGGTGCTATCTCTGATAAATTATTACAAAATGGAAAATCAAGATTTGTTGCGAGAGCGTCTATTGCGATTATTGGGTTTGTGGTATTTTGTATCTCATTATTCATGTCAATTCAAACAAACAATTTAGTAACAAATGTGCTATGGCTGTCATTATGTTTAGGCGGAATAGGAATTGCTACAGGAATGAGTTGGGCAGCAGCTACAGATTTAGGACGTAATTTCTCTGGTTCAGTATCTGGATGGATGAATTTATGGGGAAATATCGGTGCATTACTGAGTCCTTTATTAGCAGGTATGATGGTTGATATTGTTGGCTGGACAGTGACGTTAGAATTAGTTATTATCCCAGTAGTATTTGCAATAATTATGTGGTTTTTTGTTAAACCAGATCAACCGCTAATCATTGAAAAAGAAGAACTTTAATATCTCTAAAAATTAGTTTTGCAAAAACGATTATCACAGGAGGTTATACATGATTCTAGTAACTGCAGTAATGAAGATTAAAGTGGAGCATAGAGAAAATTATTTAGCAGAGGTTGAACGTTTAGTCATTGCAGCAAATAAAGAAGAAGGCGCATTATATTATGATCACTTTGAAAATACGAATGAACCTCAAACTTTTGCTTTTATAGAAAAATATAAAGATGAAGCTGCTTTGGAAGCACATAATCAATCTGAACATTTTCAAACATTTTTTAAAGAAATAGAAAATTATTTACTTGAAGCGCCTAAAATAGAAGTTGCTTCAATTAAATAATTATGAAAATAAGCCAATAGAAGATAATCATCTGTGAATAACGCATAAGCGTCCATTTCTAATTCAATTGAATAGAAAAGGACGCTTTCATTTTTTTGAAATATTGTAGCGTAAGGATTGAACTTGTGGGCATCATCTTGGCGAATCGAAGTTTGTGTTTACTTATTTAGTATTTGAATGTATATAATTAGTGAAATCAAAGTTTATTTTTATCATAATTTTAAAATAAGCATATAAGATTGATATCGATAAATATTCAGGGTTCACATAACACTATGTGAGCACAAAGATATTGAAAAATGCAATTATATTGTATAACAATATGTTGTGAATAATTGTAAAGAGCGAAATATTTAAAATTAATATTGATATAAGGAGAGAAAATATCATGCTATATCAACATGGCACGCTTGGTACTTTGATGGCTGGATTATTAGAAGGCACTATGGAAATGAATGAAATTTTAAAACATGGTGATTTAGGTATCGGCACGTTAACAGGATCAGACGGTGAAGTTATTATATTAGATGGTGTCGCTTATCATGCTGATGCTCATGGTAATTTCAAACAGTTGGATGGTAGTGAAATGACACCTTTTTCTACTGTGACACCATTCAAACCAGATGTAAGCTTTGATGTGAGACACATTACCGATTCTGAAAATTTATTAAATAAAACAAAAAGCCACGCTGCCAGTGAAAATTTATTTTTTGCAGTTAAAATATCTGGGAAATTTGAAAATGTACATGTCAGAATGATGCCAAAGCAAGAAAAGCCATATACTAAATTAATTGAATCTGCTAAACAACAACCTGAATATCATTATGACCAAATTGACGGTACAATAGTAGGTTTTTATGCACCAACACTTTTTCATGGCATAGCTGCTGGAGGTTTCCATTTGCATTTTGTAGATAGAGATAAAACAGTAGGCGGGCATGTTTTAGATTTTGAAATGAATCATGGCGATGTAGAAATAAGCAATATTGAAACACTTGAACAACATTTCCCAGTAAATAACGCAACATTTTTAGAATCTGATATTGATTATTCTACAGTGCATGAAGATATCAAACAATCAGAATAAAAATACGAGTTATAGCAGAATATAGTCATGATTTAACATTTTCATTTAAACGATTTGTAGGAAATGCTCTAGCAGAATTCAATAAAAGTGTTAAAATAGTTTAGTAATCGTTAAATAAAATGTATATGATTTCTCAACCAAAATTTGTGAAATGAACAATTTTACAATTAACTTCCCCATTTGTAGATACATGTATTCGTTAAAGTGAGCTGAAGGATAAATTAAATATCTATAATATTGTATAGCAACAGTGTATTCATATTTAAATCTATGTATAATAAGCTTTTCACAAAATAAAATGACCTTAACGGGGACGGGACTATGAAATCGAAATATAAATTTTAGATTTCTAACACCCGTCTTTTTTATGTTTTGCTATTATTTCATACGCTATATCATTGCTAAAATAAAATGAAAAGGAGATGTGAACCGCCATTGATTAAATATTTAAAGTCACTCACAAAATTTAATGCAATGAAAATCGATGTTGCTAAAGGTATTAGACAGGCTATATTAATGTTTTTGCCTTTAATGATTGGCTATTTAGTCGGTTATTTTTCAATCGGTCTATTAATTTCAACAGGTACGTTAGCACATATTTATGTGTTTGGCGGTACGGCAAAATCTAAACTTCGTACGGTATTCTTTACATCAATCGTATTTGCAATATCGATGATGTTAGGTACGTTGACTGTCAATCAACCAATCATATTTGGAATTTTGTTATTGATTGTAGCAGTAGTACCATATTATGTATTTAGTTCATTAAATATTCCTGGACCTTCGTCAACTTTTTTCATTGTGGCATTCAGTTTGCCAATCAATTTACCAGTTGCTCCAGATGAAGCAATAACAAGAGGTATTGCAGTATTTATTGGAGGTTTATTAGCAACATTTGTAGTAATTGTTGTGATTTTACTTTCAAAAGAATCAGCTGAAGTTAAATCAATTAAAAATGACTATAATATTATAAAACAGTTAGTTTATAATTTTGATGATCCAAAAGCATTTTCAAAAGCATCTCGGTTTGCGGTGACGGCTTTTAGAAATACAGATAACCAGCTCATCACTGCAAGTTCTGCCAAATCTCAAAAGTCACCGCAATTCCAGCGGTTAATCTTGTTACATAATATTGCGCAAGGTATACATTCAGAATTACTGGAATTAAATGAAAAAAATGTGCGCCCTTTACCTCAAGATATTAAATTGATGGTGGACTATGTTATCAATTTAGTATATACGCAAGGTAAGACAAATAAAACATGGACACAACAAGTTGATATTGATGAAGCTTATCAAAAACTTGTAGATAATATATTTAAAGTTGATGCTATTATGAATGCAAATGATGCACAGCTGGAACACGAAGTAGATATACGTGTACCTATTTACGGTCATCGCTTAGTTACAAATTTGACAATAGATTCATTTGTCTTTAGAAATACAATCCGCTATATCGTTATCATGGCAATTGCAATTTTTATCGCATTGATGTTTGATTTTGACAAAGCATATTGGATTCCGCTTAGTACACATACAGTATTATTGGGCTCAACAACATTACACAGCTTTGAACGTGCAGGATCAAGAGGCATTGGTACGATTATTGGTGTGCTTGTACTGTCATTAATATTATTATCTACGCCACCTGTACCTATCGCTATCATACTCCTTGCGGTTGCAGCAGGGGTAACAGAAATGTTTGTAGGTGCAAATTATTCATTTGCAGTTATATTTATCACAATCCAAGTTATATTATTAAATGGCTTAGCATCAAACCATCTTTCAATTTTAATAGCACTTCCAAGAATTATCGATGTGATTGTTGGTATTATTATTGCCGTTATTTTGTTACTTGTAATAGGTAGAAAGACTGCATCTTCAATGTTACCGGGCACGCTTGCCACAGTGGCACGTAATGAAGCGGTGTTATTTCATTACTTGTTTTCAAGCAACAAATACTCATCCAGAGAACGTGATAAAACAAAAATGTTGCATTTAAGTGTCCAACTAAATAATATGAAACAAATATATAACAGTGCGAATGGTGAAGTATTTAGTAATAAAATGGTTATACAATATTATTATCCTAGTATATATGCATTAGAAGAAATTAGCTTTATGCTGACGAGAGCGTTAAGTAATGAGAAACGTTACCATATTGATGATGAAACCATGGGAGAATATTTATTAGTATTTGAAAATATAGCAAAACATTTTGAAATTGGTTCTAATATCAATGTTCAAGAAATTACAACTTTACCACAATACACGCACATTAGAACTTCTTTAATGAGTATTCAACATAATTGTCAAAATGCTAGACAAGCAATTAAATTATCTTATGAATAATACAATATAAGCCAATGTCACGATAGTTAAAATCGATGACATTGGCTTGTTTTATATTTAAATCTTATAATTTAATGTAGTTTTTGTGAAGTCGCTATAAATTTGAAAAATTAATAGTAGCATAATAAATATTTCTACTTTTTATATCTAGTTGGAATCTTGTTGTTTTCTAACTTTTTGTTCTTCTTCTTGTCTTTTTTCCTGTATATCTGCTTGCGCTTTTCTTTGTTGTTGTTCTTGTTGCTGTTGTTCTTTGTGTAATTGCTTGTATCGTTGTTTTTGTCTATATCCATAAGTACTTTCAAGTATGAGTGTTTCATTATTTAGACCAACACCTATTGCACCTGCTACTGTCGAAATTGATGCAGCAAACCAAGCTAAATTTATGTAAGTTATTAAGCTTGCAGATGTCTTAAATTGTAATGCTTGGCCTAAATAGTCCGATGGGAGTACGATTAAACTTGCGACCAAAAAGAGCGAGAATAAGATGACATAATAAATCATAACAGAAACAGTTAAAGTCATCGTTGTAGTTAAGTTATATAAGGTGGTAATCTGCTTATTCGTGCTCTCTTTTTTGGACTCCCATAAATTATGTGCAATAATCATCCAAATCATCATACCAAATATGGCTACAAGCATCATTAATAACAAGCGCCACTCAGAATATACAAAGCTTAAATTCCACATAGTCGTAAAGATAATTCCGAAAGCACCAGTAGTGAATGCAATTGCCACAACATTACTTAAGCTTTTTAACATATTAAATGGGTTATTCGCAAATGTCATGCCACTAACCAGACGAAATATACCTTTTGATCTTGAAGACACATAGTATTGTGTATGTTGAGAGGTAGTATTTTCAAAATAAACAGTTCGAGATTGTAAATTGGTTAAAGGAAACTGTGCATTCATCAGTGACATTGCATGATTGTTATTGTTACTTTTTTCTGAACGCTTAAATTCATCTATTGCTGTTAAAATAGCCAATATAGAGTTTTGAATTCTTTTTTTAATTGGGCGCCATCCATAAGCAGGGATAGAAATTAAACTAGCACCATTTTGTCTATTGATATCAAAGGCAACTACTTTTTGTTGTTCAATCATCGGTAGGTCAGTGAGTCCGATTGTAAAATGCCAATGATTATGTTCTTGATAATCAGCTATTTTACTAAAAATTTGTTGGACGCTTTCAGCTGAACCAGTTAAAGGGTCAATAATTGTATCAATTTCCCATTTAACTGAATGATCATATCGCTCACTAAGAATATTAGGTAACTCAATTTCAAGGTTACGAGCAATTTTTTCAGTTACTCCCGGTGCAGCAATGATACCTATTTTAGCTGTTGTTGTGTTCATTTAATCCCTCCTCGTGATGTGATTGTTTTTCGCCTTCGTAGTAATCAGCTTTAGCATAGGCACTAGAGCTGTCTTCATCTTCTTGTTCCAATGATTTAGATCTATAGTATTGTCTGAAAGAATAAGTCACGCGTTTAATTTTTTCAGCGTTTTCAACAGTGGATCCCATAGCTCCAGCAAGAATACCTAATGATGTAATAAACCAAATTAAATTAATATAGTTTAAAATAGTTGGATGCTTACTGTTTAACGATGTCCAATTTGAAAATAACTCCGGCGGTACAAATAGTATTGTACTTAAAGATAGTAAAATATATAGTACTATAAAATTTAAAAAGGTAATGGTCAATAAGGTTGTAAAAGTCGTAATGTTATAAATAAAGCGATAAAGTTTTTGTGTATTAGCACTAGGTCTTTCCCATAATTTATAAGAATAAATTAACCAACCAACCATGCCTAATACAGAGAGTAGCATCAGTAAAATAAACCGCCAATAACTATAATCTAGACTGATATCCCAAGGTGTAGAAAATATTGCAATATAAGTTCCTGTGGCAAATGAAACAGAAATGATTTTTTTGAAATCAAAAATTGCAGACCAAGGTTCATTGGCAAAAGTCATGCCGCAAATTAAATGGAGCCAACCTAAAAATGTAGATTTGGCGATAATGCGAGATCTATGATTTTCATTATGGTCCTTAGGAATAACTTCTTTAAATTGAGTTAATTTAAAATGTTTAAAGTTTAAAGTGCTTTTGTTTCTACCAGAAGAATGCAAGTATTCAACAATAAATATTAAGCATTGTCTTAATTTCTCTTTTAACTTAACTGTTCCTAACGCTGGTAATGATAAAAGCGCTGTTTTAGTATCAAAATCAATATCACATAATGCACTTTTATTTTTAGAAAAGTTAGGTAAATCCGTAATACAAATTGTATAATCCCAATTTTTTTGCTGTTTCATATTGGATGCAATATCCAAAACTTTATCCATATGTTCTGCAGTCCCAATCATAGATGCAACATGTATGTCGAATTGCCATTCCACGCCATTATCTACATGTTTTGTGAAATCTTTTGGAAGTTCTGAATAAATTTTATTAATTAATTTATGAGGCATATCAGGAGAAGGGATTAATCCAATAGATAGATTCATGTTAGTTAAACCTCCTTTTACTTAACACTGATTCTTACTCATCATTCCCTTTCAATTAAAGAACAAATCATGGTTAACTTAAATAATTATATTATTTTTTGTGAATTTATTTAGTTTGTTAAAGGGAAAAGGTGGTAAAAGAGAATTAATATAAGTTATGAAGATGGAGGTTTTATCACATGCCTTGGACAATGGAAGATTATCCGCAAAGTTGGAAAAATATGGAAAAATTGGAAAGAAAAAAAGCAATCGACATTGGAAATGCGATGCTTAAAGATGGATATCAAGAGGAAAATGCGATTCCAATCGCTACCAAACAAGCTGAAAATTGGTATGAGAATGCGACTGAAGATGAATTGAAAGCGCTAAAAAATAAAAAAATCACGATACATGAACGTGATCAATCTGCGAACCCACAATTAAATCACAAAGATGTTCATGTCTATTATGAGAATGAAGAATGGAAAATAAAATCTGATGGTGCCAAACAAGCTACAGATAGCTTTGATAAAAAAGCAGATGCTATGAAGCGGGCGCGTAATATTGCTGATAATAGAAGGACTCAAATTATTGAACATAAAATGGATGAATAGCGTAGAAAATCATTGTGAAGACGAAGTTAAAAGTTTTTTATATAAATAAAAAAGTGGCACGCAATTGAAATAGTTGCCTATTCCCTAATGTTAGGCAACTATGGATTTTTGTGAGCTGAAATAACCAAAACCAAAAATGTCATTGCCATCACACAAATAACTTCTGAATCGTGTAATGCATTGTAAATATCTACTGTATTATTTCAAGTATCCTTTTAATTTAGCTATAATGTTTGAAGAGAGAAGAATTATTGGAGGTACGATTTATGTACATTGAACGTAAACCAACGCTGAATATGGATGATTTGAAAGAAGAATTTAAAGAGAGTTTATCTTATATAAATAATTACGAAGAAGCATTCGAAATGGTCATTGATTTTGTTGCTTTAGAGCAACTCTATTCTTCTGCACTAAAAGAAATTAGCACTAAGCTCGATATTTTAGACGATCATTTTCAACAATTATATAAACACAATCCAATTCATCACATGGAACGTCGTGTTAAGGAAATGAGAAGTCTGATTAAAAAATTAGATAGAAAAGGTTACCAAATCAACACAGCATCAGCGAAAACATATATATACGATATTGCAGGTATAAGAGTTATTTGTAATTATATAGATGATATTTATGTCATTGAAGAATTATTGTTAAAACAAGCAGATGTGCAGTTATTAAAACGAAAAGATTATATTATGAATCCGAAAGATAACGGTTATAGAAGTTTGCATATTGTAGTGTCAATACCAGTATTTTTAGCGAATTCTGTAGAAAAAGTACCAGTAGAAATTCAAATTAGGACAATAGGTATGGATATGTGGGCGAGTTTAGAACACAAAATACGTTACAAAAATAATAAAAATACAGAGGACTATAGAGAAGTTTTAAAACAATGTGCCAATGAAATTACAACTGTTGAAAGTAAAATGCAAAATATTCATTCCGAAATTTTTGATAATTAGAGGCACGAACAAATATCCCGCACTAAAAACGATTGTTATACTTGCTCGTTACGTTAGGTCACCATGTATGATTAACGTCAAGGAGGTTATTTTATGACACTATATCAAACAGGAGAACTAGCTAAACATTGCAATGTAACAGTAAGAACAATTCAGTATTATGATAAGAAAGGATTGTTACAATCGGTACCATCATCAAGTAATGGTAGACGTCTATTTGATGAACAAAGCAAAGTAAATTTAGAAATTATCTTAATATTGAAATCGATGGGATTTTCGTTAAAAGATATAAAAAAGCTATTAACTGAAGACAAAAAATTACAAGCAGTAAAATTCATGTTACATCAAAAGAGATCTGAGATTACTGAAGAAATTGATAAAATGAAGCTTACTGCTTATGAAATCAAACAACTGGAAAACAGTATCAGTGACAATACGCAAGCGCCGATTGAAAAGTTGGTTAACACACATAAATATACCATTCAAAATCAGCGTGGCACGGCGTTATACATGTCGCTACTATATAAATTAAGTCCAGCCATCATAATACAGTATACATCAATCATGGCTAGTATATTACTAAAAAAATGGGTTCCATTTTTAGTAACATTACCTATTTTAGTGGCTTATGCTGGGGTTATGACAAAAGCGATATATCAACGCGTGAATTATTTATGCCCGAATTGTCAACAAATATTCAAACCTAAATTGGCGACGTGGATGTTTGCAACACATACACCTAAAACCAGAAAATTACAATGTCCGTATTGTCATCAAACACATCATTGTGTATCGACGGTAAAAATATAAAACCATTAAAATAAAAAATTTCGGTATGTCTAGTGAAAACTTGGCATGCCGCTTTTTTATGGAATTAAAAGGATATCTATACAATTGCAAGCGCTTGCAATTAAGCGGAATGTATATTACTATACTTGTATACAAGTATATCGATTAAGTGGAGAGGTGAAGTCGGTTGGAATATATTTATCCAGAACAATGGCTTGAAGGTGTTTCTAAAGGTGAAATGATTGCTTCAGAAATACGCTTAAGGATTGTTGATGGGATGATTACACCAGACACATTGTTAACTGAAAACCAAATTGCTCAAGAATTTAATGTGAGTCGTTCTCCAGTAAGAGATGCATTTAAATTATTAAAACAAGATCAGTTAATTCATTTAGAACGTATGGGTGCCTATGTCTTACCTTTTAAAGATAATGAAAAAAAAGAACTGTATGATTTAAGAATTATGTTAGAATCATTCGCTTTTAATAAGATAAAAAAAGATAATCATAAGCAAATAGTTAAAGAAATGCGAAAACAACTAGAAATGATGAAAGTTGCTGTTAAATTTGAAGACGCTGAGGCATTTACAGAACACGACATGAAATTTCATGAAGTGACGATATTAGCTTCAAAACATCAATATTTAAAAACATTTTGGAATAATTTAAGGCCAGTAATGGAAGCGCTTATTTTATTATCTATGCGCAAGCGCATGAATGAAAACCCAGTGGATTTTGAACGAATCCATCATAATCATGAAGTGTTTATCGATGCAGTTGCAGAGCAAAATGCAACAAAACTAAGAGAAGCATTTCATTTGAACTTTGACGATGTTGGCGAAGATATAGATAGTTTTTGGATGAAATAATAACTGTCAAGCAAGAGGTATAAATAGGAGGCAAAACCATGAAATACATGATAGGCGTTGATATAGGTACGACAAGTACGAAAGCTGTGCTTTATGATGAAAAAGGGCAGTTTATTATGAAACATAATATTGGTTATCCTTTGCATACACCAAATGTAGAAGTGTCAGAAGAAAACCCTGATGAGTTATTTGATGCAGTACTGATGACAATTAAATATGTTATGAGAGAAGCGAATATTCATAAAAATGATTTGAAATTAATTTCATTTAGCGCTCAGATGCATAGTTTGATTTCAATGAATGCTAGTCATCAACGATTAACTGAGAATTTGACATGGGCAGATAATCGCGCGACTAAATATGCAGAAATGATTAAAGACAAGTATGACGGTGATGCGATATACAGTAGAACAGGTACACCGATTCATCCAATGTCACCTTTATCTAAAATATTTTGGATGAAACATGAACAACAAGAAATATACAATCAAACAGCGATGTTTGCAGACATTAAAACGTATATTTTTTATCAGTTATTTGAGACATATGTAATTGATCAATCGATGGCTTCATCTACCGGTATGTTCAATCTAGAAAATCTAGACTGGGATCAAGAAGCATTAGCATTGTTAGGTATTCAATCATCTCAATTGCCTGAAATTGTGCCGACAACACATATATTAAAAGGGATGAAACGTCGCTATGCAACATTAATGGGTATAGACGAAAATACACCAATTGTGGTAGGCGCTAGTGATGGCGTATTGTCAAACCTAGGTGTAAATGCGTTTAAAAAAGGTGAAGTTGCTGTAACAATTGGAACTTCTGGTGCAATAAGAACCGTAATAGATAAGCCACGAACAGATTATAAGGGAAGAATTTTCTGTTATGTTTTGACTGAAGATCATTATGTCATTGGAGGACCAGTGAATAATGGTGGTGTGGTATTACGATGGTTGCGTGATGAATTGTTGGCAAGTGAAGTGGAAACAGCAAAACGTTTGGGCGTTGATCCTTATGATGTACTGACTAAAATTGCTAATCGTGTCAAACCAGGTGCAGATGGGTTGATATTCCATCCGTATTTAGCAGGTGAACGTGCACCATTGTGGAATGCAGATGCAAGAGGCTCATTCTTTGGATTAACCTTAGCTCACCAGAAAGAACATATGATTCGAGCAGCATTAGAAGGCGTGCTATATAACCTTTATACAGTCTATCTCGCATTAATTGAAGTAATGAATGAAACACCGTCAACAATTAAAGCAACGGGTGGTTTTGCTAAGAGTGAAATGTGGCGCCAAATGATGGCGGATATCTTTGATACGGATTTAATCGTCCCAGAGAGTTATGAAAGCTCATGTTTAGGTGCTTGTGTACTTGGTATGAAAGCACTTGGTGAAATTGAAGATTTTTCCATTATTGAAGAGATGGTAGGTACAACAAATCAACACCATCCAAATCCAGATAATGTGAATGTTTATCAAAAACTAATATCAATTTTCATCAATTTAAGTCGTTCTTTAGAAGAGCGCTATGCTGAAATCGCTACGTTTCAGCGTGAACATATGGTTAAAGATAAAGCATAGATACTGTTGATACAAATTGAGTGAATGACAAGCTATAAATAAAAATATGCAATTTTCATTTATAGCTGTATATTCATTCAAGTTAAAAAAATTAAATTTTTAGACATTTAAGTAAGCGTTATCATGATGAAGGTAATACCTTTTGAAATTATGAACGGTTATGCTAAATGTTGAAGGGGAGAACAATTATGTTTGAAACAATTTGGCCGTTAATTACAGTGGTTATAGGTATCGTCGTATTACTATCACTGATTATTTTCTTGAAGTTAAATACATTTATATCATTGATTATTACATCTATTGTCACTGCTATTTTACTAGGTATGCCTTTAGATAAAATTATAGAAACCATTGAAAACGGTATGGGAAGTACTTTAGGTCATATCGCTTTAATTTTTGGCTTAGGTGCGATTTTAGGTAAACTATTGGCAGATGGTGGAGGCGCTACACGTATTGCTGATACACTTATTAAAAAGTTTGGACATAAACATGTCCAATGGGCAATGCTAATTGCAGCCTTTATTGTAGGTATAGCGTTATTCTTTGAAGTAGGATTAGTACTATTAATCCCATTAGTATTTACGATTGCAAAACGTGCTAATGTCTCACAATTAAAACTAGGACTTCCTATGGTTGTAGCACTATCTGTGACTCATGGTTTCTTACCGCCACATCCAGGACCAGTTGTCATTGCTAAAGAACTACAAGCTAATTTAGGTCATGTGTTACTTTACGGTATTATCATAGCCATACCTGTTACTATTATTGCAGGTCCATTATTTAATAAAGTGGCACAAAAGCTTACGCCAACTGCTTATCAACGCGAAGGGGATATATCAGCTTTAGGCGCACAAAAAGAATTTTCAGAGTCTGAAATGCCTGGATTTGGCATCAGTTTACTCACAGCAATTTCACCAGTTATTCTTATGTTACTTTCTACAATTGTTCAGTTAGTGACAGGTAATGAAGAAGCGACGAATGGCTTTGAATCATTCATTTACTTTATTGGTACTGCTGGTACAGCGATGTTAATTGCTGTGCTATTTGCGATTATAACAATGGGTGTAAGACAAGGTAGAAAAAATGCTGAAATCATGGATTCTGTATCAAACGCGATCTATCCTATTGGAATGATGATTTTGATTATAGGTGGTGGCGGTACGTTCAAACAAGTACTTATAGATGGTGGTGTTGGTGACACTATAGCTAAATTGTTTGAAGGCACTGAAATGTCTCCTATATTACTAGCATGGGTAGTTGCAGCTGTTTTAAGAATTGCATTAGGCTCATCTACAGTAGCAGCTATTTCGTCAACAGGTATTGTATTACCATTACTACAATCATCAGATGTAAATGTTGCATTAGTAGTATTAGCTATTGGAGCAGGAAGTGTTATCTTGTCTCACGTGAATGATGCAGGTTTCTGGATGTTTAAAGAATACTTTGGATTAACTGTTAAAGAAACATTTCTAACATGGTCATTACTTGAAACGGTTATTTCAGTTTCAGGATTAGTATTCATCCTTATACTAAGTATCTTTGTATAATAAAATAACATAGAAGCATATATATCATTGAGTGTGACTCAATGGCATATGATTATAAAGAGGCTGAGACATAATGGATTCGCCCAACCTCATTTCATATTGTCAGTAGATGGCTTTTAATTATTAATTTTAAAAATATATGTCATTTATATCTATATAATTGTTAGTAAAAGACTAGCTTAAAGGTAATAATAATAATTCGTTATCAATCATATGTGCAACAAACTGTATGCTTAATAGACAGGTAGATGAAATCAAACGGAATATATTTGATTTCAACTACCTGTCTTTTTTATTTACTACTTAATACAATCAATCAAAATATGAGCTAGCGCTATAATACTTCTTTAAGGTATTTCAACATAACTTATGGATAAAATGATAAAATTAAGTAACTATAATGGTTTTAAGTATTTCATATAACAAATGTAAAGTAATCATAGATATTATGATTGAAATTTTACTTGAGTTGTATATAGTAGATTCAATAAGGGGGTAAAATGATGAAAAGAATATTACTGATTGCTAGTGCTTTTATCGGTGTCATCGTTGGGGCTGGCTTTGCTTCTGGACAAGAAGTGCTGCAATATTTTACTAGTTTTGGTATTTTGGGTACTTTGGGTGCTATCATTACCACGGCATTGTTTGCTTATGTTGGGATGATGTTAGTTTGGTTAGGGAGCAAGTTTGATACAGACTCACATAAAGTAGTTATACATAATATTACTGGTGAATCACTATTTGGAAAATTATTGGGATGGATTATTGATTTAGTCATTATCTTTACTTTGTTTGGTGTTGGTGTAGTGATGATTGCAGGCGCTGGGTCAAATTTAAATCAACAATTCGGCGTACCATCGATCGTTGGTACATTACTAATGACCATACTAATCATACTTGCAGGTATGTTGAAGGTAGAAGGTGTAGTGAAAGTTATTGGTAATATCACGCCATTTTTAATTGTGTTTATATTAATTATTTCGGTTTATAGTTTCATGACTACGAATGTACCTTTTTCAGAATTAAATACAATTTCAGATGCAAAACCTTCAACATTGCCTAATTGGTTTGTTGCAGGCATCAATTATGCTTCGTTTAATACTGCAGTAGGTGCATCAATGGCTATTGTTATGGGGGGAGCAGAAAAAAATTCGAAAGTGGCAGCAATTGGTGGTTTATTAGGTGGTCTGATTTTAGGCGCTATGATTGTGTTAAGTCATTTAGCAATTTTTACACAAATCAATATTGTCGGTAATATGGAAATGCCAATGTTAGGTATTGTAAATCATATATCACCAATCCTAGGTATCATCATGGCACTTGTGATCTTTGGCATGATTTTCAATACAGGGTTGGGCATGTTTTATGCCTTTGCCACACGTTTCACCGTAGTTGATTCTATACGTTTTAAAATATTTTATACGCTTGCAATCCTAGTAGGGCTTTGCTTAAGTTTTGTTGGATTTACGGATCTAGTAGCAATCTTTTATCCTTTAATCGGTTATTTAGGTTTGGTACTTATCTTTGTCCTATTTTATGCACCGTTTAAATTAAAATTCGGTAAGAAACATAAACAATAGATATATGGCCATGAAGCGTCTTGTAGGTCTAAATATATAAAATCTAAAAAACAAATTAAATATTTTTTATTCATTTGATACTCTATTCCTTAATATTTAGATATAATAAAAATATAAGGAATGGGGTGTTTTTTTTATGAAAAATGAAACGCTAGAAATATTGCAAATGCATGCTATACAATTATTAGGTATTCAGTTGGAAGGTTATGATATGGACGACATAAAAGCAATTAGTAACCATATTAAGACACCGTTTATGAATACTACTAGAAAACAATATAAAAATGAGTTAAAACATTTTATTGTGCATATGCAGAGTAACAAAATTTACCATTATAAAAATAGTTTTAATGTTAGCTTTTTGATTTTTAAATTTAAAAAATATAGAAAGATTTATATTATTGGGCCTTATATGGATAAACGACCCAATGAGCGACAATGTAATGAGATGTTACTTAATTTAAATATTAAAATTTCTAAGTTGCCCACATTGAAACAATATTTACTTAAAATTCCGGTATGTCATCATGTTAAAGCGCAAAAAATGTGTCGTTTAGCAATTCGTTTTTTGAAGAATAGAAACATCGTCTATGAAACGGTGGATATTGACTTCAGTTTTCATGCAAATGAAGCATTTTTAGCTGATTCTAAGCTTCAAAGTGATTACACACTACAAGAAATAGAGTATAGATATAATTTAGAAAATCAATTGTTGACTGCGGTAGAAAACGGAAATGTTGAAGAAGCATTATCTATTTTAAAAAAGATGAGTTTGTCTGTGACTGGTTTACGTCGAGTGAAGGATGATCTATCAAATGAGCAATATAAAGCATATTTAATCAATACTTTATGCCGCAAAGCTGGAGAAAAAGCTGGTGTGAGTCTCATACATATTGATGAAATATCCGCTAAATATGCTGCGATGATTGATCGGACACTGGATGTAGAAGTACTAGAAGAATTAACGTATGCAATCGTTAAGGAATACGCAGAAAGAGCTATGAAAATAAAAGCGAATGCCTTTAGCCCTAAAGTAAGTAAAGTGATTCAATATATTGAAAGAAACTTAGATAGTAATTTAACATTAGAAGAGTTAGCGAATTATGTTGATTTGGCACCTAGCTACCTATCAAGAATTTTTAATCAAGAATGTCATCAATCTTTATCTCAATTTATTACATCGTTAAGAATAAAAAAAGGACGTGACTTAATAGCACGGACAAAAATGACTGTAGCGGAAGTTGCAAAATATGTCGGTTTCAGGGAACAGAGTTATTTCGCACAATGCTTTAAAAAGCAATATGGTAAGACACCATTGAAATATCGGACTGAACATAAAGAATTTTATTAGTTGATATAGTATAAAAAATCAGAAAATTAAATATTCAATATAAAAATTGTAAATAAAATTAGGAAAATATCAAAAAAATCATAATATCCTCTAAAATTAATTGAAATATTACCAATTCACATTAAATTTAGACTGAATTTGTGATTTTTAGCTAAATCGTATGTAGTAAAGTATTGTATCAATTTGAATTGGCGTTATTACAGACTTTAGCAATAGTTGAAAAAGAATAACATAAAAGAGAAAAGTGCTTTGTTTTTTAACAACGTTGTTATTTTTTGTTGACTGTTGCTATTATAAAAATATAATAAAAGTAAGAGCTCTATCAAAAGTGTTAAGGGTGTATGCACGTGAAAATAATAAGCGAATCTATTTTATAGGGTAAAAATTTTTATGCATGGAAGAAAACGCTTTCAATTCTATGGATAATGTAATGATTGATGGCCACATTCAATAAAACATACTATGAAACTACAAAGATGAGGTGCACAAATGTTGTTTCGATAGTGGAAAGAGGTAATCCTTATGGTTACAGCCAGATTAAAACCGGCAAATACGAAATTGAAAAAGTTTAATGAAATTGAATCACCGAAATTGAAATTTAAAGAAAAATTAGCTTATGGTTTTGGGGATTTAGGGAACGGATTAATGTTTGATATGGGGCAAATTTATTTATTGCTTTTTTATACAGATATTTTAGGAATTCCCTCTGCTATAGGTGGGCTAGTATTTTTAGTTGCTAAATTTTTCGATGCATTTGTAGACACGGGTGTAGGTACCCTTGTTGATAATCAGAAAAATTTTTCAAAACGAGGCAAATTTAGACCATTTATATTATATGGAAGTATTCCTTTGGCAATATTGACTGTCTTAACCTTTATTTCACCTGATATCAGTGAGACTGGTAAAATTATATGGGCATTTGGAACATATTTACTCTTTAATGCTGCTTATTCTGTCGTTAATATACCTTATGGTTCATTGTCTGCTTCAATGACAATTAATGCAGATGATCGTACGCAACTATCAGTATTCCGTAATTTAGGTTCACAAGGTGCTATGTTTATTTCGGGTATAGTTATTATTCCTTTAGTAAGTTTATTTCCGAATCATGCGATTGGCTATCCGATTGCAGTAGGTATACTTGCAATTGCAGGTGTGACACTACATATGTTGTGCTATAAAGGAGTTAAAGAGCGTCATACAATAGAACGTCCACAAGTAAAAGGTTTGGGACGTAAAGCGTTTTTTAATTTACTGAAAAATAGACCATTTATTATTTTAGCAATTTATACATTGTTAACGATTACTGCTTTATTTTTACAACAAGGTGCACAACTTTACTATTACAAAAATGTACTTGGTTTCGATAATTTAATAGGTATTGTAAGTACATTGAATTTTATTGTTTTAATACCAGCATTATTCCTTACTACTTTCTTAAGTAAAAAAGTAGGTAAAAAAATGACGGCAGTCATAGGCGTAAGTGGTTTTATTATTTTCCAAATCGTAAACTTTTCATTATTTTCAGAGCAAATTATTCCGTTCTTAATCATTAACACGATTGCACAATTATTCTTGGTTATTCCTAATACAGTAACATGGGCATTTATAGCTGATGTTGTAGAATACGGACAATGGCAATCAGGACTTAGATCTGAAGGTATTATTTATGCAAGTTATAGCTTCACTAGAAAAATATCACAAGGCTTAGCAGGTTTTATACCAGGTATGGCATTAACAATTATTGGTTATGTACCTAATGCGGCACAAACGCCTGATACAATATTCGGTTTAAAAATATTATTCTTTGTGGTACCCGCAGTCATTTGTTTAATTGCGGTGATACTTTTCTTCTTTGCATACCCATTAACAGATCAGAAACATAAACAAATTGTTAAAGAGTTGGCACTTAGAGAGGAATTATAATTATTTTGTATTTCATTTTATCAGAGGAGCATTTATATGCTATATCCAGTAACAAACGAACAGAGAAGTATTATAGACTTAAACGGTGTCTGGCAATTCAAACTAGAAGAGAACCATGATCAAATCGATGTAACGAAACCTTTAGACACTGATTTAGTTATGGCAGTGCCAGGTTCATATAATGATCAAGGCGTAACTGCTAACATACGTAATCATGTAGGGAACGTATGGTATGAAAGAATGTTTACGATACCTAAAGTACTATCAGATGAACGAATTGTATTGAGATTTGGTTCTGCTACACATAAAGCAACAGTATATATCGATGGTCAAGAAGTCACATCACATCAAGGGGGATTTTTACCGTTTGAAGTGGAATTAGGGGAAAAATTCAGTTCAGGACAACATCGCTTAACTGTATGTGTAAATAATATATTAGACGAAACGACGTTACCTGTTGGTAATTATAGCGAAACAACGGACAAAGAAGGCAATTTGATTAAAAGAAATAAACCTAATTTTGACTTTTTTAATTATGCTGGTTTGCATAGACCTGTAAAAATTTACACAACACCACAAATATTTATTGAAGATATTGAAATTGTTCCGGAGGTTAAAAATGATGTAGCAGACATCAATTATAATATTTCTATCAATGAGTCGGTGGATGATATTTTAGTTAAATTGATAGATGAAGCGGGAGAGGTTGTAGCAGAAACTTCTGGTGCTAATGGTTCTATCAAGATAGAACAGCCTCATTTATGGCAACCATTGAATGCTTATTTATACCATTTAGAAGTAACGTTAATAGATAATAACCAAGTTGTAGACAGCTATGCTGAACGTTTTGGTGTACGTTCTGTAGAAGTGAAGCAAGGACAATTTTTAATCAATGAACAACCATTTTATTTTAAAGGTTTTGGTAAGCATGAAGATACCTACTATAATGGCCGAGGATTAAACGAAGTAACGAATGTTATGGATTTCAATCTTATTAAATGGATTGGCGGTAACTCATTCAGAACTTCACATTACCCTTATTCTGAAGAAATGATGCGATTGGCAGATGAACAAGGTATTGTTGTCATAGATGAAACAACTGCTGTTGGTGTGCACTTAAACTTTAGTACAATATTATCTGGAGTTGAGGCAAGAAATACATTTAAAGAAATTGGCACGAAAAAAGCACATGAATCTGTGATCAAAGATTTGATTGCTCGAGATAAAAACCATGCCTGTGTAGTTATGTGGTCAATAGCTAATGAACCAGCTTCTACTGAAGAAGGCGCAAAGGAATACTTTGAGCCATTAATCAACTTAGCACGTTCTTGCGATCCACAAAACAGACCTGTAACCATCGTAACTATTTTAATGTCACAACCAGATAATTGCCAAGTTCAAGATTTAGTAGATGTATTATGTCTGAACAGATATTATGGTTGGTATACACAAACAGGTGACTTGGAAGCTGCTAAAGAAGCTTTACGAGCTGAGTTAGATGGTTGGAGTGAAAAACAGCCGCACAAGCCAATTATGTTTACAGAATATGGTGCAGACACTGTAGCTGGCATGCATTCATTAAATGACGAATTATTTACAGAAGAGTACCAAATTCGTTATTATGAAGCAAATCATGAAGTCATTGATCAATATCCGCAATTTATTGGTGAACAGACATGGAATTTTGCAGATTTTGAAACTTCTACCGATATTATACGTGTTCAAGGAAACAAAAAAGGAATATTCACGCGTGAACGTCGTCCTAAAGCGGTAGCACATTACTTTAAGAAACGTTGGGAAAATATTCCTAATTTTGGTTATAAATCATAATTATATAAGAACAATGACAAGTATATTCACCCTGAAGCCCATACCAAGCTTTAGGGTTATTTTTAATTTGTAGAAAGTGATATTAACCTATACCAACTTTAATATAAAAATTTTCTTGTAATGGTAAGCGAGTTATATTATAAATTAGTTCCTTTATTTGGCTTAAGGGCAGATATTAAATAAGACGAAAGTGTTTAATGATGCTATTCTAAACATTTCTATTCATTACGATTTTGTATCATGTTAACACCATAACAATGAAGTATGTGAGAGACAACAAGCTCAACCATGCATCTCCAAGTAAATACATACGATTTAAAACAAAAGCACTGCAAAATAAAAAGGACTAATCCTTATTTGATAAGGATTAGTCCTTTGTTTGAGCATGGGTTTTATAACGATAGATTATATTGTAAAACGTGGTTCATTTATAATTTTGCTTGCCATTTATCTGTCCAAACTAAATCATTATATTGCCCTTTAAATTCACTTTCTCCCATGATTTTATCAATGGTCTGTTTAATTGTTTCTTTATTAGAATGATAAGCGTTTATATAAGCTTTAACCATTGTTGCATCATGCAAATGAGTGGTGAAATTGGTAGAAATAAATACGGTTGGTACTTCATGTACATACCATGGTATTTCATTACTCATGGCAGTACCCCATTTAATACGATAGTTATTTTCTGCAGCATAACCGATAATGTTTGCAAATACTAACGCGGCATCTACTTTTTCACGATATTCTAATGTTTTACCTTTAATACGTGTTGAACCATCATTCAATGTGACATTGAATCCACGTGATTCAAGTTCATTTATAATATCATCTGTGACGTTATTAGCAGATTTATAGATACCATCTTTTTCACCTTCTATCACATAAAGCATAATATTTTTATGTGTTTCAGGTCGGATAGGTAACTGATTTAAAGTGTTTTTCACAAGTGTGATCCCCATATCGGCTGCTTCTGCACGCATTTCTAAATGTTCTGTACAACCGATGATATCTAATGCTTCTTGTGGTTGAATAATTGAACCATCTTCTTGTTTAATGTGTAGATTGAGTTGTGCTTTTAAACCTAAGATACGTCTTACGGCATCATTTAATCTCTCTTCTGTTATGACGCCGTTTTTATAACCATCGAGCATAAATTGGTAATCTTCTTCTAAATCATTAAAGAACAAGAACATATCACAGCCAGATGCAATGGCTAATGGAACATAATCTTCACGACGCATAGAAGCAGTCATACCTAACATATGACTAGCGTCGGTAACGACTAAACCGTTAAAATGCATATCATCTTTTAGTAAATCAGTTATAAGTTCAGAAGAAAGTGTTGCAGGCAAAATGTCTTTATCTTCCAGACTAGGATTTAATTTTTTAGAATAAGCAGGTTGTGCAATATGTCCTGCCATTATCATTTGTACACCACGATCGATATGATGTTGATAAACTTTACGGAAGCTATCGTCCCATTCTTCGGTAGATAGTTCATTTACGCCGAGCACTAAATGTTGGTCACGTTCTTCCGTACCATCACCGGGGAAATGTTTGATACATGTAATCATATCGCGTTCTGCATTAAAGCCGTCAATAAATGCACTTGAATATTTAATAACTGTTTCAGCATCTGTGCCATATGCACGTGTATTAACGATTGTGTTGCGCCAATTTTTAAGTATATCTACACAAGGATCGAAATTAATATGAACACCTAGTGCGAATGATTCACGTGCTGATACAAGACCAGCATTATATGAAACTTTTGTATCTTGAGCAGCTTCACATTGTGCAGCACTTGCGATATAAGTGCCATCTTTACATGCACCATTTCCACCAGAATCACAGTTTGCTGCTACAAGTACGGGAACTTTAGTATGTCTTTGTAAATCATTGAGTAAGTTTTGAACATCTTCTTTGTTCCCACCTTCATATCGTGCGCCTCCAATGTGATAACGTTCAAGTATATCTTTATTAGTTAAGTCTGCATCAAAGAATTTTTTACCACCCTCTAAGGAAAATAAGTTGAAAAATAATTGACCAATTTTTTCTTCGTCTGTTAATTTGCCAAGTGTTTCTTCTACCCATGTTATTTGATTGTCATTTAAATGATATGGTGATGCTGTCAAATCTACTTTAACCATAGTTTATGCCTCTCCTTCAAAATTATTAAAAAATATTTGTTTTAAAGTGTCGTGTGTGTATTGGTTGAATTTACCATCTTTAAACAATTTTAAATATTTATTGTTAAAGTCTAGCCATGATTGATTTTCATGGCCTGCTAATATTGGATAAAAGTACATATTATGCGATTCTGCTGCTTCTAAGTCTCCTTTGGCATCTCCTAACATGATGATGTCTTCTAAATTGTAATATTGTTTTAAGTGCTCTAAACAGTGCTCTTTTGTACCTGCTTCTTGCGCAAACATGCCACTTAAATAGTCTGTTAATTTGTATGTGTTCCATTCATATTCAACTGCTGCCAAATTTGCTGATGACACTATTGCGATATCAGCAAAAGTTGAAGCGTTTTTTAGAGATGCTTGTACATATTTAAATGGTCCAATACTTGGTAAGGTTTTGATAATATCATTCACACGGTGTGACCAAGATAATGCTTTTTGTAATCCAATTTGTTGTGGATAGTTTGATATGGCTTTTTCCAGTGCTGGGTTAGAGAAAGCATCTGTTGTTTGTACCCAATGCTTAATATGTTCATAGCCCTCAATTTGAATGCCTTGTTCAACAAGTTCACTTAACATACGTTCTAACCCTTTAAAGCGATTAATGCCTCTAGTGATTTCATATAAGTTTATATCATTCCAGCGCTTTAATAGCTTGGACTCTATATTTTGTAATTGCCATTCTTCAACAATAGCTGGACCAAACGCACGCTCATGCTTTATAGTCATCGAATCGATGGCACACCCGTCAGAATCAACACAAATTAATTTTTTAAATCTAGGTTTATAAAGTGATAAAGAATCAATCATTTAATCTGTTCCTCTCAAGTTAAATTACAATCTTAATGATTATTTAATTAAAAATATGTGTGCTTTATCATAACCATCGCTTTACTTAGGATTGTATTTTAAGCAAAGTTTACGAATATAATAAAGCGCTTTCTTTATACTATTAAAGTTAGCATTCATAATAGAAAAAAACTAGCACATTTCGTGTAACTTTGTGAGTTTAATCACAAAGTTAATGTTTTATGTCATTTTATTAATAAAACTATTATCTATTTGATTGAAGTACGTAATCAGAGGTGCGTACGTTCCTTCTTTGGTGTATAACATCTCTGGCATTCGTTTTGTGAATAAAACACCAATATGCTACATAGAAACTAGTGTTTGAGCAAATCCGTCAACGGAATAAAATGTAGCATCGTATTAAAGGTTCGTTTAGTATTCATTGACGAAAATGATATAAAAATTACAATGAAATAAAATGACGTAGAAAGGACAGGCGCTAATGGATAAATTGCTTACTTTGGAACAATTACATCGTAATTACTTGATAGGAGTAGTGAAAGGATGTACTTGTGAAGATGCTATATTGAAAAGTGAAAAAATGATTGAGAGTGGTATCAAAAATATTGAAATAACATTTAACACGCCTTATGGAGAATTAGCCATAAAAACGTTAACGCAAAAATTTGATAAATCAATTATTGTTGGTGCAGGTGCGATTCAAAATGCTGTAACAGCACGTGTAGCGATTATAAATGGTGCCCGCTATATAGCAACTCCACATTTAGATGTCCAAATAGCGCATATTTGTAATGTATACCAAATACCTTACTTGCCAAGATGCGGTTCGAAAGATGAAATCATACAAGCGATGCAATATGAAGTAGAAGTGATTAAACTGTATCCTGCAAATATATTAGGAGTGAATTTTATGGAAAACATCTATGGAAGCATTCCAAATATAAATATAATACCTTATGGTGGCGTGTCATTAGAAAATATAGATCAATGGTATAAAAACGGTGCATTTGCTATTGGGATTGGTAATGCATTAACTAAAGGGGCTCAAAAAAACCAGTTAGATACGATTATTAATCAAACACATGCGTTTGTAGAAAAGCTAAATTCAATGCGTTTGCACTAAAGTGATTAGCTGAAATATTACAGAACTACTTACTATAAACGATTAAGCAAAATATTGAAGAGACAAACAGCTTAAACGTAAAGTTCTCACTGGCCTATGCGGAATATTTAGAAAAGCATTCATTTTTAAAATTAAACAATTTGTCAATCTAAAAATATGTGAAATATATTAAAAAAGGCTAAAAGTGAGTATTTTGTGAAATTAATCACAAAATACTTTAAAATTCTATTACTTTCGATTATGATAAGAGTGTAGAAGATAACAATGCCTAGCGAAAGAAAAAATACGGAGTGATTATTAAATGAGAAAAGTAATTGAAGAAGTCATTTTTTCAAATGAAAGTAGTTATGACATATACACACATACTGGTGTGAATCAAGGCATTATTAATGACATTAAAGATGGATACAGAAGTATTGATTATATAGCTTATATTGACGCAGAAAAACTATACAACTATGGATTAGAAAAAAAGCTACTAGTAAGTAATTAATACACTGTATTCATCTAGTAGCATCGAAGTTTGTGCACACATATTTCATCGTGTGTTGTGCATAAAACTTCATGTATATTATTCTCCCTAGTATCACCTTTCATGATTTATTTAGAGCCCTTACAAAGTGGAAAAGCCTATGTTACTGTTCGTCCAGTAATGTAGGCTTTTCTCATCATTATTAAACATATGATTTAAAGTTTTGTTTGATTTCATTATAGTTATAAACAGAGTTATACATGCGCATGCGAATGTGATCTTGTGAAGCATATGAGATACGTAATTGCTTACTTTGGCTCACAAATCTACGAAATTCACGCTCATATCGTTGGCGCTGGTTAAGTGATAGTCCGAGCCATTCTGCTTCATTAAACAATTGTTCAAAACGAAAATCGAAACTTGTGCTATCTATATTATTTCTTAAATTTTTAATTCTTTTATGAAAGTCCATAAGTCATCCTCCTAAATTATAAAAGGTAAGTTAGTTATGTATTATATACCCACTCTATAATTATTTATTGTTTATGACAAGTATGCAAATTCATGAGCTGACTCATTGTTTCAAGATGGAGGGCACATGGTATAATCTGTGTGGATAGGGTATAAAAATATGAAATACGTTTGATGAAAGGAAGATTTGATGGTTAAATTAGAGCACAAAGTTGCAATCGTTACTGGTGCTAGTAGTGGCATTGGTGCTAGCATAGCAGAGGAGCTATCTAGTCATGGTGTACAATTATTATTAGCTGGTCGTGATGAAACACGACTTAAAGATGTTGTAAATCGTATTCGTTCAAATGAATATCAAGCGAAGATTGAATTTTTAACAGCGGATGTGACACAACAACAAGAAGTTGAACGTCTAGTAGCATATGCAAAAGAGCATTTCGGTCGCTTGGATATACTCGTAAATAGTGCCGGCCAAATGATTTCTTCTGCTGTTACTGATGGAGATGTAAAGGCTTGGGAATCAATGATTGATACAAACGTAAAAGGGACACTGTATGGCATTAATGCTGTCATACCAACATTTTTAGATCAATCTAGTGGCCATATTATTAACATTGCTTCTATCTCAGGTTTTGAAGTGACGAAAATGAGTACTATATACAGTGCAACGAAAGCTGCGGTGCACACGATTACGCAAGGATTAGAAAAAGAGTTGGCTAAAACTGGCGTTCGAGTGACAAGCGTTTCACCGGGTATGGTAGATACGCCTTTAAGTGGTCAGACAGATTGGGGAGAGCGCAAAAAGCTAGAACCCAAAGATATTGCTGAAGCAGTAGTTTATGCATTACAACAACCTTCACATGTAAATGTAAATGAAATTACAGTCAGACCAGTTTGATACGTCCTTCTTATATTTAGTTTAAAATAAAGTTAATGGTAAAGTGAAAATATACTTTGAAAGTAGGCAAAACATGGAGTTTAGATATCTTAAGAAAGGTGATGTAGAAGTGTATCGTTTATTGCGCTTACAGTCTCTACAAACTGATCCTACAGGTTTTGCTTCAACTTATCAACGCGAGATTCATTTGCCTATTGAACGTTTTGAAGATAGGATAGGGATGAATGAAAGACATTTTACAATGGGTGTATTTGATGGTGAAAAATTGATTGGCTATGCAACTTTTTATCGAGAAACTTTAGAGAAAATTAAACACAGAGGTAATTTAGTCGGTGTATATTGCGACCCACAATATAGAAGACGAGGCTTTACACAACAATTAATTCAAAAAATGATAGATATTGTCAGTGAACAAGGTGTAGTTAAAACTATAGGTTTATCGGTACTTGCGGAAAATCTAAGTGCTATTAAATTATATGAAAAATTAGGATTTCAAAGATATGGCACAGAACCTAAGGCACTTTATGATGGCAAACGGTATTATGATGAAGATCTGATGGTGTTATTTTTATAAAAATAAAATGAATCAAACAATTTAGGCTGAAACAGCGATTAGCTGTTTCAGCCTAAATTTTGTTATGTGGCTATAGATTGGTGGAAATATCTTAATATAGAAAATTATTGAATAATCAGTGAGTGCAATTTACCAATCTTTTATATCTGATCTTTCGCCTTTAAAGTTATTAGAAACTTGATGACGTTTTGCCAAAATTGCCTCTATATCTTCAAATTTGATATTCAACGCATGCAAGAGCACAAAGAGATGATATATTAAATCAGCAGTTTCATTTGTTACCTCGTCGCGGTTCGATTTCATAGCACCGATTACAACTTCAAATGCTTCTTCACCAAATTTTTTCGATATTTTTTCTAAACCTTCATTCAATAAATATTGTGTGTATGAATTTTCTTTATTTGACTTAGCACTTGAAGTTACTGTGTCTTCGAGCTGTTGAACATAGAAGGGAACAGTGGTGTTGAAACAGCTCTGGCTTCCAGTATGACAAGTTGGACCATTAGGGATTACATCTATCAATAAGGTGTCTTGATCACAGTCTAGGTGTATGTTTTGAACGGCTTGGGTATGACCAGATGTTTCACCTTTTGTCCATAAGCGGTCTTTAGAACGTGAATAAAAACAAACCATGCCATCAGCTATTGTTTTGTTGTAAGCATCTTCATTCATATAGCCAAGCATAAGCACTTGCTTTGTCTGAACATCTTGCAATATTGCGGGGATAAGCCCTTTACTAAAATCAGGTTGTTGTGTCATCTTATTGGAATACCTCCTTGAGCCATCGTTTGTTTGATTTCATTTACTGTGGTTTCTTTGTCATGAAGTATGCTAGCAGCAAGTCCTGCCGAAACATTCGTTTGTTTGAATAAATCTACAAAATGATCAGGATTGCCGCCGCCACCAGAAGCAATAATAGGGATGTGCACAAGTTGTTCAATCTCATGTAAATGGTTGACGTCAAAGCCTTCTTTCATGCCATCGTGTGTCATGCTCGTTATTAATAGTTCGCCTGCACCTAAAGATTCTACTTCTTGAACCCAATCATAGACACGCTTATTTGTACGTTTTTTTCCCCCATGAGTATAGCAAAAATAATCGTTTAATTCTGTATCATAGTTACTATCTATAGCAATACAAATACATTGGTTTCCAAATTTTTCACTGGCTTCTTGGATAAATGAAGGGTTCTTTAGAGCACTAGAGTTTAGAGACACTTTATCAGCACCATGATTTAGCAACTGCGATATATCATCGATTGTGGAGATACCGCCACCTACAGTAAGTGGAATAAACAATTTTTCAGCAGTTTCCTCAATGACATCTAACATAAGCCCATGGCCAGCTTCAGTGCGGGATATATCTAAAAAGACTAATTCATCTGCGCCTTGTTCATTGTAATAAAGTGCATAATCCACAGGGTTTCCAAGGTCACGTAGTCCTTTAAATTGTATTCCTTTGACAACGCGCCCATCTTTCACATCTAAACAGGGGATAATTCTTTTTTTTATCATGATAATCCCTCCCAAAATGCAGGATTGTGTGCTGCTTTACCAACAATTGCTGCATAAACACCAGATTTTTCTAATTGTTCTAAGTCTTGTTGATGACGAATGCCACCAGAAGCAATGACAGGTTTTTGTGTTGCTTCGACAAGTTGCGTTGTTATTTCAAAGTTTGGACCAGATAAGCGTCCATCTTTCGAAATATCCGTATAGATAATGCCACCCAAAGGTAGTGATTCAATTTGCTGAACGAAATCAAATAAATCTAAATGTGCATCTTGTTCCCAGCCATTTATTTTTATCTCACGCTGATAAGCATCAACCGATAGATATAATTTGTACGGAAATTGATGAGACATTTTGGCCAACCATTCAATATCTTGAATACCTTTAGTCCCAATAATACAATAATCTATGCCATCAGCAAAATATGCATTAATTGTTTCAAGACTACGTATGCCACCACCGACTTCCATCGGTTTGTTGGTCAGGCTTCTCAGTTGCTTGATATAGTCCTTTTCAATAGATGTTTGCTGCTTTGCACCGATTAAATCGACAATATGAATACGTTCTACACATTTAAACTTGTTATAATAAACGACACTATCTTCAGCGCTGCGAGTCATTTTTTCTTCTGAGTCATATTTTCCTTCCGTCAGTCTCACACTCGTTGCATTAATTAAATCAATAGCTGGCCAAATATTAATCATTTAAGAAACCACCTTTCAGAGCTTGATTAAGTATTGCTAAACCATCTTCACCACTTTTTTCTGGATGGAATTGAATGCCTATAAGATTTTTATATTGGACAATTGCAGGAATCAATGTGCCATAATCTGCATACGCAACAACATGTTCTGACATTTCAGCTTGATATGAATGTACAAAATATACATCCTGTGTTAATTCTGTAAGGTTGCTGATTAAATTGTTCCAACCTAAATGGGGCACCGGATAAGATGTTTGGATAGGTATGATATTTCCAGGGAAAAGTTGTAAGCCATCTACATCACCTTCTGCGCTGTGTTCGTATAGCAAGTGCATACCTAGGCAAATGCCTATGATTGGTTTATTTGTTATCGTTTTTAAAATGGATTTTAATCCCCGTTTTTCAATCGCTTGCATAGCATCTTTAAAATGACCTACACCAGGTAATATGATGACATCTGCTGCTTTAATATCGTTGGGACTATCCGTTAAAATCGCATTAAAACCTAAACGATTAATCGCACGTTGTATGTTTTTAATGTTCCCTAAACCATAGTCAATCACTGCAATCATTCAATCACGCCCTTAGATGAAGGGGTGATATTCGTGTCATTCGATGCTAGTGCATCTTTAAGCGCTCGAGCAAAAGATTTAAATATACTTTCGATCTCATGATGTGTGTTTCCACCGCGAATTAAGTCAATATGTGTTGTTAGGCGAGAATTGATAACAAGTGCTCTGAAAAATTCCTCTACGAGTTCTGTATCAAACGTACCTACTTTTTCTTTACTGAATTGTGCATTAAATGATAAATAAGGTCGACCACTAATATCAATGACTGTACGTGCAAGTGTTTCATCCATAGGTATGTAACTAAACCCATAACGCTGAAAGTATTTGCGTTCCTTCACTAAGGATAATAGTAGCTGACCGAGAACAATACCAATATCTTCGGTTACATGATGATCATCTACTTGAACATCTCCATTTGCTTCTATAGATAAGGATAATTGGCTGTGAAAAGTAAAGAGCGTCAACATATGATCCAAAAATCCAACGCCTGTATTGATATTACTTTCACGATGATCATCAGCTAGAGAAATAGTTAATTGTGTTTCAGCTGTATTGCGTGTTTTATTTACTATCATATTGTGACCTCCAATTTTTAATAAGTACAAATAATTGATCTAATTGTTCATCTGTAGCAATAGAGTATCGGACATAGTCAGACATTTCTGGTTCGTCATATAATCTTGGAAGGAAACCATTGGACTTAATATAAGCGCCTAAACTTTGTGCAGCTTCTCCCTTTGTTAACACGAAATTTGTAGCAGAAGGGAAGACTACCATGACATCTGAGACAAGTTCATGAAACATATTTTTAAGTTTGTGAGCAAGCTGTCGTTGTTGCTTTACAAACGCGCGAGTCATTGCTTGATTTTCAAACATATAAATCGCAATATGAAGCGTAATTGTATTCAGAGGATACGGGTGCTCGATGCTTTGGATGAGTTTGATGGTATCTTTAGTGCCAATTAATACACCTAATCTTAGGCCAGCAATGCCAAATGCTTTTGAGAGCGTGCGCATTTGAATAATATGCGGTTGCATCTTAATATCATAAGCTTCACCAAAATCTAAATAAGCTTCATCTATGATAAAGTAGCCACCAAGCGTCTGCATCTTATCCGCGATAGCCATTAAAAATGTCGTACTATATTGTATGCCTGATGGATTATGTGGATTGCTCATAATAAAGAATGCAGGTTGTACTTCATCAATGCGTTTTAAAATCGTCTCTAAATCAAATGTTAAATCTGAATTTGCTGGTACAAATTTAATAGGGCGAGCGACTTGATTGGCATATGCTTGATACATAAAAAAGTCAGGGTCTAGCGTTAAAGCTGGGCCTTCTGGCATGATTAACATTAACTTTTGAATAAGTTCATCAGAACCATTACCTGCAATGACTTGGTCAGGTGAAATATTATGAAAAGCTGCATAAGCTTGTTTGAAGCGTTCATATTCATCATCAGGATAAAGATTGAATGCTGCTTTTTGAATAATTGTAGCGAGTTGTTCATTAGATAATGGTTTAAGTGGACTTTCATTTTTATTAATTCTAATCATTGTGTGGCTCCTTTGTTGTTCGAATTTCTATTGATTTTTCATGATTATACAAACGCTCGATATGTGCTAACTTACGTGCGGATTGTTCAATATTATTAAATGTTTGTTGAGATAAATCGATAACAGAATGTCTCGTTAAGAAATCATTCACTGATAGACCATTGGTGAAACGTGCAGTCTGATTTGTAGGTAAAACATGGCTTGGTCCAGCAACATAATCCCCGATAACTTCTGGAGAATAATGACCCAAGAAGAGCGCGCCTACATATTTCACATGGTTGACATAGTCTTGGGGACATTGTGTTTGTATAGATGCATGTTCCGGTGCAATTTGATTCATCAAATCACAAGCTTCTGTAAAGTTTTCTACTGAAATTAAGAAATGGTTATGTTTCAAACTGGCATCAACAATAGGTTGTCGTTTGATTTGTGTCATTGTGTGTTGGATGTTATTTTCTAATTGTTGTAACAAGTCTTTATCCTCACTGATGACAAATGTTCTAGCGAGTTCATCGTGTTCTGCTTGTGCAAATACATCATACGTAATTGCCTCTATGTCAGCTGTTTGGTCAATAATTAGCGCAATTTCACTCGGACCAGCAATTTGATCAATGCCAACTTGACCAAATAAATATTTTTTAGCATATGCAACATATTGGTTGCCAGGACCAACAATTTTATCCACTTTAGGAATTGTCTCAGTACCATACGCAAGTGCAGCGATACTTTGTGCACCACCAACTTGGTAAACCTGATCAACACCAGCAATATAACAAGCAGCAAGTACAATATCAGGTAGACCTTCAGGTTGAGGTGGCGTAACGGCCACTATATTTTTAACGCCTGCAACTTTGGCAAGTGTTACAGTCATTAACACAGTAGAGGGATAACTAGCTTTTCCACCAGGGACGTAGACACCTACACGCTCTAACGCATGATATAATTCGTAACATTCTGAATGAACTTGTTTATGATCTTGTTTAATAGAAGTTTGATATGCTTTAATCCTGTCATGACTTTGTTCGAGGGCTTCCCGTGTAGATGAGTCAATGCGTTGATAAGCAGTAAATAAGTCTTCTTTAGGTACTTCTAATTGTGATGTTTCTACTTTATCTAATTGTAAATTATATTCTTTTAAAGCAGCATCACCTCGAAATTTCACCTGATCACAAATTTCTTTTACGATTGGATATAAATCTTCATTTAGTGCAGATTGATTCAGGTAGTTATTTAAAAATGTTTCTTTATTTGTAATCAATGAGAGACACCTCCAAAGTTTTAATTAAATCTTCAATTTCAGTTGATTTTTTAAAATATGAGGCTTTATTTGTAATGAGCTTTGCATTGATGTTTTTAATTTGCTCTTTTTCAATTAAGCCATTTGACTTTAAGGTAGTCCCTGTTTGAACGATATCAACAATGCCATCTACCATATCAACCAAACAAGCCAATTCTACTGAACCAGATAGTTTTACAAGCTCAACATCCAAACCTTGTGCTTCAAAATATTGACGTGCTGTTTGTGTATATGAGGTAGCTACTTTTTTAAATTGATAGGCCTCTGGTTTAGCAGCAAGTGAAAAGTGACATTCGCCAAATGGTAAATCTAGTAAGTTGTTAATAAAATAATTGCCTTCTTCTAAAATATCACTACCGACGATTCCAATATCTGCAACGCCTTGTTCAACATATATTGGTACGTCACTACCTTTGACTAAAATAAATTGTATTTCATTAACTGTTATAAGTAATTGACGTTCTCTATGTTCAAGCGCATATGCTATTTCAATTTCTTTTATTTCATTTAGATAATTAATAAAACTTTTAAGTAATCTACCTTTTGCTAATGCGACAGTAAGCATGGTTTTCACTCCTTTTTTATAGTATAAATCCGAGTCCAAAGCCTTCTAATTTCCCTTTGTAAAATCCACCAGTTAGACGCTGAGTTTTATTGTTTTTTAAATGGCATTTCATGAATGATCCTTTGTAATAAGAACGTGGTGGTCTAGGGGTTATATCAAGGTGAATTTCAGTAATATTTTGTGATTTAAACCATTGCTCCCACCGATGTAATGACTGGATAGTACGATGATCATGCGGAAATAAATGGGTTAATAAATCAAGTTGTTCCGTAGTTTTAGTTGTGAGTAACTGTACCACAGGATGTGCAAGTCCTAACTGTGCAGTTAACTCTGAAATATTACGTTCTTGTATAAGGTTTAATATAGTTTGATTTTGTTCGTTAGCAGCTAATAATAAATCTATTAATTGATAATGCCCTAAAATGACAAAGTCGATATCATCATTCAACGTATACTTAATAAAGTTATAAAACGTTTTAAAATCGTTTTGCATATCTGTAATTGTTGGGTTGTAATGTTCGATACCTAACTGAGTGTAGACTTCGTTATTTCTGACGATGGGACCAGTATATGCTAAACGTTGCTGTTCAGGTTGATAGTTACTGTAGTAACGTAATAATTGATCTGTGAAATCATTACGCAAAGCAAAAATATGATGGTCATGTTGCCAAAAACTACGTTCCGTCATTTGTTGTAAATCATCAGGTGTAAGTGATTGCCAAGATAATGATTCTATAAAACTAAAATCAACAAGTTTAAAATCTGCTTGTTGAAAATGTTTTAAAAAAGCTAGTTCTTGTTCTTTATTATTAATAAGTGCTTTCGTATCCATAATATAATGACCATCCTTTATTAAATACTTTGTTTCTCTACCGAACTAAAGTAAATTGATAAAACATACTTTAACACAGTTGATTTTAGAATTCAATAAATATTCAGAAAATAATCTTTGCAAAGTGATTAAAATGGCTTTTATATCATATTTATGTGTATAAAAATAAAACCTAAAATTTTGCTTTAGGTTTTAGATTGAAAATAGTATTAGATGATACCACTTTAAGTCCATTGTATTGATAAAAAATAGCATTACATTCATGTTTAACGTCATCAATTTATATAGCAGATTATATATGATTTGATTTAGAGAAGACGTCGAACAACGCATAAAGTAGGGTGAAACTTTAAATATGAATGATTTAAATATTATCATTCGAGTGCCTGGTCAGATGTGATTCTAAATCGCTTAAGTTTATGATTGTTTGCCTTGAGCCACATACTTTAACATTTCTTCCTTAGGTACCATATTGCCACCAGTTGCCTATACGATATGATTTGCATCGGATAAATTAAAATGGTTTTTATCAGCATGTTCCAACACTGCTTTTAAACCTGCGAAACCAGATGCTGCAGAAGGTTCGACAAAGATACGTTCTTTTTGGCTTAGCTGATATAAATATTGGTACATTTGTTGATCTTCTACAGTAAAAGCACCATATAATAATGAATTCATTATATGACCAACGAGTTTTGAAGGTCTAGCAACAGCAAGACCATCTGCATCAGTACGGCCGTCTAATCCAATATCTGTTACAGCTATTTGGTCATGAAGTTGTGTCATCATACCTAATGTCATGCATGGCGCATGTGTAGGTTCAGCGAATAGACAATACACATGGTCACCAAATACTTGATTTAATCCAAAGGCAACACCACCTGGGCCTCCTCCAACACCACAAGGCAGATATACAAAAAGAGGATGTTGAGCGTCTACTTGTATGCCTTCATTATTAAGTTGTGTTTTTAACCGTAATGCAGCAACAGTATAACCTAAGAATAGATCAGCAGAACCCTCGTCATCTACGAAATGACAAGTAGGATCATTTTCTGCAGCTTTTCGTCCTTCAGCAACTGCGTATTGATAATCGGATTGGTGTTCAACAACTTCAACACCACGTGAACGAAGTAAGTCTTTCTTCCACTGACGCGCGTCACTAGACATATGTACGATGACTTGAAAGCCTAATTGTGCGCTCATAATGCCAATACTTAAACCCAGGTTACCAGTTGAACCGACAGCAACGGTATATTTACGAAAGCACGCTTTATATTTTGGTTCAGATAAAACTTTATAATTATCCGTATATTTTAAACCACATTCTTTTATAGCGATAGATTCAGCTAGTTTTAGAACTTCATATATACCACCTCTTGCTTTGATAGAACCTGAAATAGCAAGATGACTATCACATTTAAGCCATAATTTACCACTTTGTTCAAGTTGTTCAGAGTCAACTAATGATTGTTGCATAAAAGGAATTGCTTTTAGTGGTGATTCAATGAGGCCATGGTCTTTTTCAGTTTCAGGAAAAACATTACGTATATAGCTGCTAAAACGTTCTAGTCTTGTTGCAGCGTCTTCTATATCATCTAATGAAAATGGTAAAGTTTCATCATTACGGAAATTTGGATTTTTCCAAAATATCGGTCTATACTGTTGCATGTCATTGAGTAGGGGAAAGCTACTTTTTAATGTTTCAACATTTATCATAAATGACCACCTCATAAATTAGATTGTATTTAGTCATCATTATAGCAAAATTTGATACTTAAGATGTTATATACCTTATATACAAAAATAATATAGGATTAGAATGGTATGGGTCTATTATATTTAAAAATGGTTACGTCGTTTGAAAACGGCAAAGATGACTAGGATTTAAGGATTACCTGAGCTGTAGCTCATGCATAAAGTCCCACTAACTCAATAAATTGAGAAGTGGTATTAAGGATTACCTGAGCTGTAGCTCATGCATAAAGTCCCAGAAACACAATAAATTGAGAAGTGGTATTAAGGATTACCTGAGCTGTAGCTCATGCATAAAGTCCCAGAAACACAATAAATTGAGAAGTGGTATTAAGGATTACCTGAGCTGTAGCTCATGCATAAAGTCCCACTAACTCAATAAATTGAGAAGTGGGACTTTATTACCGTTTAAACGTATCTTTAAGTTTAGAAAACCATCTATTTTTATGTTGTATTGGTACTTGTTGAGGAATGGTAGAAGCCTCTTTTAATTTTTGGCCAAATGTTATCGCTTCTTTCATTAAATAAGCCTGTGAATTTAATGGTGATAAATTATTATGAATGTAATGGTAATAACCTTGTTGGTCCTGATAACGACCCTTTTGATTATCTGATAATTGTAAATTCATATAATCTAATAAACGTTTAGCAATGTTTTTATCATCGACAGGGAATAAGATCTCGACACGTTTAATCATATTACGTGTCATCGCATCAGCTGAAGAGAGATAGATTTTTTCATCACCATTATTATGGAAATAATAGATACGAGAATGTTCAAGGAAACGGCCAACGATACTTACTACTTCAATATTATCACTGACATCTGGTATACCTGGTTTTAAGCAACAAATACCACGGATAATTAATTTTACTTTTACACCGGCACGAGAAGCTTCAAATAATTTAAGAATAATATCTTTATCTGTTAATGAATTCATCTTCATCATTATTTTTCCATTTCCGTTTTCACGATGTGATATGATTTCTTTATCTATTCGAGCTAAGAATACATCACGTATGTCGTATGGGGCTACAATGAGTTTATTATATTTAGGTTTCAGTGTATATCCACTTAGATAGTTAAAGAAGTTAATAGCGTCTTCTGCTATTTCTTGATTTGTTGTGATAATCCCCATATCTGTGTATAATTTTGCTGTTTTATCGTTATAGTTTCCAGTGCCTAAGTGTACAAACGACGTAAGCTGATGATTGTTTCGTTTGACCACAAGTGAAATTTTACTATGTGTCTTCAGATATGTCATACCATAAATAACATGACAGCCTGCATCTTCTAACATTCTTGCCCAGTGAACATTATTTTCCTCATCAAAACGGGCCTTTAATTCAACAAGAACAGTCACTTGCTTGCCATTTTCTGCAGCAGTTTTCAAACTATTAATTATAGGTGAATCTTTACTTACGCGATATAATGTTTGTTTAATAGCAATCGTGTTCGGATCATTTGCGGCGTCACGAATGAAATCTACAATTGGTTCAAATGATTCATACGGATGATGGAAGAAAATATCACGTTTTAATGATAGCTTGAAAATGTCTTCATTACCCAAGGATTGAGGTGGCTGTGGTAGATACTTATTATATGTTAAATGTTTTAAACTGTTAGATAAATGGTCTACAAGATCGAATAGCAGTGTTAAATCTAATGGGCCATCTACAAAATAAACATCATTATCGTGAACTTCCAACTGATTGATAATCCAAACGACATCTTCATAGGTTGCGTGTCTTCCATCTATCTCTAAACGTACTGCTGTTCCTCGTTTACGTTCTTTTAAAAAGCGTTCTATTTCAATTAACAAATCTTCGGCACCATCTTCATGGATGGTTAAATCGGCATTACGAGTGATTCTAAAGGTGAAGGTATTTAACACTTCATAGCCAGTGAACAATTCATTAATGTAATATGTGATAATATCTTCCAACATTACAATATATTGAGTTTGACCTTGATTTAATGTATAAAATCTTGGAATTAATGATGGTATTTGTACAATAGCTGAATTAATTGAATCATCTGTATCAATATCTACAAATATATTCAAACTCTTATTGTTTAATTTTGGGAAAGGATGATAAGCATCGATACCTAATGGTGTTAATGTAGGTAGGATGCCCGTTTTAAATTCACGCTCTAACTGTGGTAATAAAGACTCTGGTAAAGATTCAGGTTTTGTCACTTCCACACGATGTTGTTTTAACAGCTCTACTAATTCGTTATAACGTGCATATTGTAAATCTACATACTTTTTATTTTTTATTTTAATTTGCTCAAGTTGTTCTTTCGGTGTGAGTTGCGCTTTGTTTTCAGGTTTATCATAGCCCATTTTAACTTGATCTTGCAGGCCAGCTACGCGCACCATAAAGAATTCATCCAAGTTAGAACTAAATATAGAAATAAATTTTAACTGTTCCAATAAAGGATTATTTTTATCTTCGGCTTCTTGTAATACACGATAGTTAAAATCTAACCAACTGAGCTCTCTATTATTATAATATTGTGGTAAATTTAAATCTCTCTCTCCCAATTTCTTTTGCATAATTCTAATTCCACCTTATTGTAGTCTTGTTAACATATTTTGCTACGTACAATTTATCATATGAATTTTAAGATTTTGTAAAGATGATAGAAAGATTCTCTTTTAAAATTTTCTCGATATGCTTTTTCTGTCTATGAGATTGATATTCTTCAGCAATCGGTTCACCAATGTAACGGACATATAAAGTATATGCGCCATCTTCTTCTTGTAATTCAACACTTTCTACTGGGCTGGTATGTGATATATTTAGCGCATTTACAAATTTGATGATACCGCCTAAAAATTGAACATGGTCCAATTCTTTGCCACGTAACCATTCGGTTTCTTGGCTATAAAATTTTAAAAGTGATTTATTTTTAAAACTTGCTAACATTGCGAGTTTGACGCGATCTTCATGTGGAAAACCATCAATCATTGAATTAGCTATAATGTAATACGTATGTGGTGAACTAGAATCAGCGTCAATAAATCTTCCTAAATAATATAAATATGCGCCTTCCGCAAAAAGTTCTTGTTCTTTTTTAGTAACTTGAATCTTATCTAAATCAATCAGTTGTGACAACAATGATTGAGCCAATTTAACACGTTGTTTTGCACTAGATTCTTCGATGCTATATTCATTTGCCAAATGATATAATGCATCTTTTCTTATATTTTCTTTTTTAAATTCTTGGGGATGACGTTCAGATATCAGCTTCATTATATAGCCTTCACGTAACCCTTTACGTGAGAAAGTGAAGTGGGTTGCATTGATTTGTTCAAATAAAGATTTGAATACAGATACTGCTGGAAGTATGATGTCTATACGATCTCTACTTAATCCATCAATATCTTTTAAGTCATCGCGTGAACTTTTTTTAATGATTTTATATACCTCATCCATATCTTCCTCAGACATCGAATAGTTATGAACACCGCCAATAGGATAGGAATGTTCTGACTGGTGAATGCGTGCAACGTTACGCGCTGATCCACCAATGCCGACTAAAGCGATTTCTTGGTCTTGCAACCATGGCAGTTGTTCGAATTGTTTAGATAAAAATTTTTCCATTGCCTTAATTGCAGATTTATCATTATGATCTTTATCTTCAAAGAACTTTCGCTTTAAAGTTACAACACCGAATGGAAAACTATGAGCCTCGATGATGGTCTTATCTTTGAATAAAGTAACTTCTGTAGAACCACCACCGATATCGATAGAAACACCATTTTCTACATCGGTAGTGTGGGTGATTGCATAAAAACCATAAAAAGCTTCTTCCTGTTCAGGAATAATTTTGATATTGATATTAAGTTCACTTTTAATATGGCTGATAATTTCTTTTTGATTCGTAGATTGTCTAATAGCAGCTGTCGCAACAGGATGTAATTCGTTGACTTCAAATTTATTAGCGACACTTTTAAAGCTGTGTAACGTTGTCGTCAACACCTCGATACCATCCTGGTTCATCGTTAAATCATCTGTTAAATATTGACTTAAGCGTGCTGGTGTTTTGATATTTAAAATTTCATTTAATCCTGTTTTAGCATCGAACTCAAAAATAACTAATCTAATTGTATTTGATCCGATGTCTATTAATCCGATTCGTTCCATAATCTCCTCCTGTACATATGAGGTAAATAGTTATTATAAAGTTTATTTACCCACTTTCATCTTTAATATTACAATAAATAGCATGATTTGTGATATTTCAATTAAATATTGTTCAATCAATGACTGTGTTGTTTATATAGGTTAAAACTTAATCGTGTTTATGTCATATTATTTGACGTTTAAAGGTCCTCCTGGGCCTAATGGCCAGCCTAGCAGGTACCATATAATCATGAATATTGGCCATACGATACTCAGAATAATCGTATAAGGCATTAAACTAGATAATAACGAGCCTAACTTCATATTTTTATCATATTTTTGAGCATAAGATAAAAGTAGTGGCAAATAGGGCATCATTGGTGTAATAGGGTTACTAATTGAATCACCGATTCTATACAACATTTGTGTGAATGCAGGATGAAAGCCAACAATCACCAACATTGGAATAAATATAGGAGCAAGTATTCCCCACTTTGCAGATGCACTACCGACTAATAAATTAATAAGCGCGCCTAAAAAAATCACACCTAAAATAAGGACGATTCCGTTTTGACCTTGAAGTACCTCAGCACCTTTTACTGCTACGATCATACCTAAATTACTCCATTCTAAAAATGCCAGTAATTGTGCTGCAAAAAAGACGATAACGATAAAAGATCCCATGGAAGCCATTGAATCAGAGAGCATTTTACCTAAATCTTTCGAACTGTTAAATTCTTTCATTATTATGCCATATACCAAACCAGGCACTAAAAAAATAAGCAAAATAATCAGCCCAACGCCATTGATAATAGGGGAGTCATTCAATAAACTACCAGTTTTAGCATTTCTTAAGAAACTATTTTGTGGTATTGCCATAACGATAAGTAAAATAAGCGTTGTGATAAAACTTATATTTGCCCAAAACACAGCCTTACTCTCTTTAGACGTTAGACCGTGATTGTCATCATCAATTTTAATATTAGACTGCGTATCATCATATGATCCTAAACGTGGGATGACAAAGCGCATTGTCACCCAATAAACTGCTGGTAATAAAACAGCAACACTAGCTGCAATAAAGTACCAATTCATAGCTACATTAACTGTGATTTTATCAGAAACGATTTTTGTTGCTGGTTCTGTAAAAGCATAAAGCAATGCATCTGACATTCCTATCATGACGTTCGCAGAAAATCCACCAAGTGCTGATGCGTAAGCCATCGCTAACCCAGCAATAGGGTGATATCCTAATTTAATGAAGACCATAGCAGTTAATGGTGGCAAAACAATTGGTGCTGCATCACCAGCAGCATTACCAATAATACCTATGAGTATAATTACTGGTACAATAATTTGTTTCGGTGCTTTATGAACAATTTGTACCATTAATTTATCAAAATAACCTGTTCTTTCAGCTATGCCAACCCCAAGCATCACTGACAATACTAAACCAAGCGCAGGAAACTCAGAGAAGTTTTTGATCGCATCATTTAATATCATAGAAATACCATCTTTGCTTAAAATATTTTTGATAGCAATGGTATTTCCTGTACCAGGATGTTTTACAGTGACGTGAAAAAGTGAAACAATCCACGTAATGATTGCAAGTCCAAGACACATTAGAAAAAACAATATACTTGGATCAGGTAATTTATTTCCAATTTTTTCTACAATGTTCAAGAATTTATTTATCATTGTCGGTTTTTCTCTAATATTCGACGCCATTTTTATTACCTCCCCAATAAGTTATCGAAATTATAACAAACTCATTTTGAAATGAGTATGATAAATTTTGAATTTCTATAGAAAAGCATCTATGAAAGCTTTATATAAAGGTTTTAAAAGTGGTTGAAAAAGGAAATGCATTACAGAGTAATTAAATTAAAAAGAAGAGAAATAAAAGGAGATATGTTATAGATGAAAAGATTAGAAAATAAGATTGCTGTAATAACAGGCGCAAGTACTGGCATTGGAGCTGCTTCTGCCCATATATTGGCTGAAGAAGGGGCACATGTTTTAGCTATTGATATTTCCGATTCTGTACATGATACTGTAAAAGCAATCAATCAGACAGGTAATAAAGCATCAGGATATATTGTTGATGTATCAGATGCACATGCAGTCGAAAGACTTGCACAATCTATTCAAGAAGATTATGAACACATTGATATTTTGTTTAATAATGCTGGTATTGATAATGGTGCTGGACGTATTCATGAATTTCCAATTGATGTGTTTGATAGAATTATGAATGTTGATTTAAGAGGGACATTTCTAATGACTAAATTCTTTTTACCATTAATGATGTCAAACGGTGGCTCCGTCATTAATATGGCGTCATTTTCTGGAAATGCTGCAGATTTAAATCGTTCGGCATATAACGCTGCAAAAGCAGGTATCATCAATTTCACTCGATCAACAGCGATAGAATATGGACGTGAACATATAAGAGCGAATGCAGTCGCACCAGGTACGATAGAAACACCACTTGTAGATAAATTGACGGGTACCAAAGAAGATGAACAAGGGCAAATATTTAGAGAAAATCAGAAGTGGGTTACACCTTTAGGACGCTTGGGAACACCTGATGAAGTAGGTAAACTCATTGCTTTCTTGGCTTCTGATGACAGTTCGTTTATAACAGGTGAAACCATTACAATTGATGGTGGTGTGACGGCATACACTTGGCCGGGAGAAATGTTAAGTGATGCGCGTTGGAAAAACTCTACGGAATAATTCGTATTAAGAATGATATAATTTGAAATTAATTGTTATTAAATATCATAAAAAAAGCCGTAAACAAAGTGATGTCACTCATGTTTACGGCTTTAATTTTTATAGATTTGAGTTGTTTACCAAATGATGTTATCTACTGCATCGTCGCTTAAAGATTTAACGATTTCAGTTACTAAGGCTACGGAATTTTTATAATCATCTGTATGCAATACAGAAACATTTGAATGCATATAACGTAGAGCTACCCCAATAGAAACTGTAGGAACACCTTCATTGGCAACATGAATACTTCCAGCATCTGTACCACCGCCAGGCGTAGAATCTAATTGGATATCTATATTATGTTTTTTAGCTACTTTTTTAATATGATTAATAAAACCAACATGACCAACATTTGAAGCATCCATAATAATGACTACAGGTCCTTGCCCAATAGCTGTCTCACTCGTTTGACCAGACATACCTGGTGTGTCATAGGCAACAGCAACATCGACAGCAAGTGCTAAGTCAGGTTTGATCTTATTAGCTGCAACTTTAGCACCACGAAGACCCACTTCTTCTTGTACGTTGGCGCCTGAAACTAAATTAATATCAATGGATTCTTTTTTTAGGTTGTTTAAAACATCAACAGCAAGTGCACAGCCGTAACGATTATCAAAAGCTTTAGCGGTTAAGTACTTGCTATTTGCCAGTGTTTCAAACTCACTGTATGGTGTGATCATATTGCCGATTTCGATGCCGAATTGTTCAGCCTCTTTCTTACTTTTAACTCCAATATCAATAAACATATCTTTAATTTCTACATTTTTTTTACGTTCCTCCGGTGACAAGGCATGCGGTGGTTTGGAGCCGATAATACCTCTGATTTTCTTACCTTCATCAGTTGTGACAGTTACTTTTTGAGATAACATCACTTGATTCCACCAACCACCAATCGGTGTGAATTTTAAAAATCCATCTTTATCAATTTGAGTAACCACAAAACCGATTTCATCTAAATGTCCTGCTACCATTAATGTCTTATTACCAGTAGATGTAGCTTTTTTACCGAAAATACCACCCAGATTGTCTTCAACAATTTCATCACTTACCGGTGACAAATAATCACGCATAAGTGTTTTTACTGCTTTTTCATGTCCTGCAATACCGTCAACATTTGTTAATGATTCTAATAATTTGATTGAATTGTTCATGTTATACCCCCTAATAAAAATATTTATATTCATTTTATCATGAACTACTTTATAAACTAATTGATTGAGCTTTGTTTTATTAATTTAATAGATTATATACAGCTGAAATTTGCATTGAATGATTTAGTAAGACTAAACGTGTGCATTCACTAACTGTCCATGATTCAATATAATTATAAACAAAGTGGAGGGATAGACAATGACAGAAATTAATTATTTAACAATAGGCTCAGAATCAGCACCTATAAAAGTAGAATCATTTATCAATTTCGCTTGTCCGTATTGCAAAAACTACTTTTTCGCTGCAGACACTGTATTAAAGCCATTGATTGATCAAGGGAAAGTTCAACATACAATCAAACATTTTGATAAAACTAAACAAGGATTATTAAAAGGAACTGTAGCAAATATATATTTAAACTACCAACAACCTGAAAAAACTTTAGACATTATTCGTGAATTGTATAATACGCAAGCGCAATGGAAAGTTAACTTTGCGACAATTGAAACAAAAATGGAAGAAGAATATAATCTTGTACCACGTAAAGAAGCTGACGATCGTTCGTTAGCAATCAATGAAGAAGCATTTGAAAGAGGGATTAAAGGCATTCCGACCGTTTTTATTAATGGTAATTCATTTGAATTTAAGCCACTTGAAGATAAACAAGAAACAATAGAAACTAAGCTAACAGAGCAATTGAATAGTTCTATTTAAAAATGGAACTATTGAGAGATAAATATTTGCAAAATGAAGGCGTCGGGGACATCATTGATTCGTTCCAGATGCCTTCATTTTGTCATTATAGGTAATCATTTTATACTTTTTTCAATTCTAGTCCTTATTGTCACGGTGGGGCGACGAAAAAATTTAAAATAAAATTAGATTTCTGTTCAATGTATCTTTCTAGATGTTGTTAAAATTTATTTTTTAACCAAAGATGTTTGTGTGCTTGTCTGCTTTAATATTTGCAGTTAATTATAGTTTAGTAGTTTTAATTTATAATCATGTATGGATTGAATATTACCATCTTTCTTTTTGATAATAATATGTTCTTTCGATATCTGAGTCGGGGAGGTTACACCTACAGCGGCAGCAATATTAAATAAACCTTCATGCAAGCTAGTTACAAAATTAGTGACGCGATATTTTTTTCATCTATAATCAATCCTTTTTCACGCTTTGGATCTGTCGTTGCGACACCTACAGGACATGTGTTCATGTGACATTGTCTACTCATAATACATCCGACACTAATCATCATACCGCGTGCAACATTGACTAAATCAGCACCTAGACCTAATGCAATAGCAATTTTATCAGGTGTTACAAGTTTACCTGATGCAAACACTTTAATTCGATTGCGTATACCATACTTCTCGAGTACACCAGTTAAAATTGGTAAAGCAGTGAATAAAGGCAAACCTAGGCCATCTTGCAATTCTTGAAATGTTGCGCCAGTGCCACCTTCGCCTCCATCAATAGTAATGAAATTCGGAAATTGATTTGTTTCAATCATTGTTTGTGCGAGCGCTTCAACTTCTGATACTTTACTGATTACAATTTTAAATCCAACAGGCTTTTGACCAACTTTTTGTAATTGTGTAACCCAATTTAATAAATCGGTTGGATCATCAATAGAGTCAAAGCGGTTAGGTGAGTTAATCGTCTTCCAAGGTTCAACATTACGAATGTCAGCTATTTCCTGTGTTACTTTATTACCTTGCATATGACCGCCTCGTGTTTTTGCACCTTGTGCTAATTTGATTTCAAAAGCTTTAACAGCATCTTTATTTGCTAACTCTTGGAAAGCATTGATATCAAATTGCCCTGACGCATCTCGTACACCAAATAAACCGGGCCCTATCTGGAAGATGATATCTGCATTACCTGATAAATGATGTTTTGATAATCCACCTTCACCTGTATTCATCCATGTTCCAGCTTGTCCTAATCCTTTTGATAGCGCCGTAATCGCATGACTCCCTAAAGCGCCATAACTCATTCCTGATTGACCAACCAGTCTTTTAAGTTTGAAAGGATGTTCCAATTCAGAACCCAAAATAATAGCATCTTCATCTGTTAAATAGAATGGATCTATCTCTGTTTTTGTACGGTGTTCATCACGATTAAATAGTCTTTCATTTTCAATTGTATAAATGAATGATGAAATCAACGGTGCCTGTTCAATATGTAATTCTTTAGATTGCAACGGAAACATAGTATTTTGAATGTAAAAACCATCTTCATAATCTTTTTGTGTACCGAAACTAGTCATTCTCGAATTATATTTCCCAGCTAATACAATATTCGTGAAGTCATTACGAGAAAAAGGTTTACCCTTGGTATCTGCTAAAAATAAATATTGACGTAACTCAGGCCCTATTTTTTCTCCAAAATATCGAATGCGTGCGAGTAATGGATAATTGCGTAAAACACTATGTTGCTTTTGTCGTTTATCTTTAAAAAGTAATACTGCCCCTAAAACAAGTACGCTTATTAAACAAACAACAATGATTACGTTGACGATGAACTGTAAAATAGTCAAAATAGTCATGTAACATTCCCCCTTGATATAGTTATATAATACAACAAATTATACAATTTACAATGCGTTCTATAGTTATGGGGACAGAATGATTTATTCTTTTTTCAAAAAGAAAAGGTAAATCAACTTATAAAAATGATAAAGCATTGTGTTATATTATGGTTAAATAGCTACAAGGAAGGTGACATATGACTGATAAGCCATTAACAACACAACTAACTAAAAAGAATATTTGGCAGCATCAGAAGATTGTTAAAAGGGACTTTTGGTTAATCCCTATTTATATCATTGCCAATTATCTTATACCGCTTATATTAGCGCTGCTTTTAATCACATCATATGGCATTTTTAACATAGGTAGCAAATATCATTTGAGCGATATGAATATACTGATTTTTGGTGGTGTTATTGCTGAAATATGTATCATATTAAGTTTTTATGGAATGCATATTAAAGAAAATGTTACAGCAATTGCGATCGATAGGTTTAAGGCAGTACGCAAATATATTTTGATTATTTTTATGGTATACATATTTACCCTCGTATTTAATAATTTATATGATTGGCTTATGACTTTGTTACCTAAGTCATTACAGTATAATGAAACGCAAAATCAATTGATTTTAGAAGCGCTGTTTCGAGACAATTGGATGCTCCCGTTTTTATTTTTAGATATTGTTATTTTGACGCCGATTATTGAAGAGTTATTATTTAGACATCTAATCATTCATGAATTAGGTAAGAAAATCACATATGCTGCTGCAAGTGTATTATCTGTCATATTATTTGCAGGTATTCATGTATTAGGGGCTACATCACCATTTGAAATAGGAAGCTATATTTTTATTGCGATTGGATTGGTGTTTGTGTATTTGAAAAGTGGGCGAAACCTAGCTGTATCAATTTCATTGCATGCTTTTAACAATTTTATCTCTTTTATTGTGATTGTATTTTTAAAATAATGTTAGCGTATGATATTTAACGTGTGTTTTTGAATAAAACGGTTTAACGAAATAATGACAAGATATTAAATCGTCGTAATAGGGTATAACCCATATATTATTTAGGAGGTTCAAAATGTTAGAGCTCAGAAATGTTTCATATCGGATAGATAACCGACAAATTATTAACAGTATTAATTTGAAAATCAAAGCTGGAGAAACTATTGCGATTGTTGGGCCTTCAGGAAGCGGCAAAAGTACATTGTTACGTTTGATAAATAATTTGATAAGTCCTACAGAAGGAGAACTATATTTTAATAATCAAGCATATGAAAATATTAATCCAGAAAAGTTACGAATGGAAATTAGTTATTTATTACAAGAAAGTGATTTGTTTGATAGTACCATTGGTGATAATTTAGCTTTCCCTGCACAAATAAGAAATGACAAGTTCAATCGTAAAAGAGCCAAATCACTTTTGAAGTCGGTTGGGTTAGGTCATTATAGCTTTGATACGAGCGTAAATCATCTTTCTGGTGGAGAACGTCAACGTGTAACGATAGCGAGACAGTTAATGTATAAACCCAAAGTATTATTGTTAGATGAAGCAACAAGTGCATTAGACGTACATAATAGTGAGAAAATTGAATCTTTAATCTTTAAACTTGCAGATGAAGGTATAACAATTTTATGGATTACACATAGTAATGATCAAAGTATGAGACATTTTCAAAAACGCATTAGAATTGTGGATGGACAGATTGAGAAGGAGGAGGAATTATGATGAGTACCACTGCATTAGTGCTTACTGCGACACTCCTTCTTTTTCCAATCATTGTATCATACAAAGAAAAGTTGCATATCATTAAAGATTTACTCATTGCAACGTTAAGAGCAGTTGTTCAATTAGTTATTTTAGGTTATTTACTGCATTTTATATTTGATGTAAACCAAACATGGTTGTTGCTTTTATTTGTATTAATCATCATCATCAATGCATCATGGAATACGATAAGTAGAGCTTCACCCGTTATGTATCATGTGTTTTGGATTTCTTTTATCGAATCTTTATTGGCGTAGCCTTACCATTAGTGGGTATTGTAGTCACGGGCGCAATTGAATTCAAACCTAATGAAGTGATTCCAATTGCAGGGATGCTTGGAAGCAATGGTTTGATTGCAATCAATCTTGCGTATCAGAATTTAGATCGTGAGTTTGTTAAAGAAATGAGTCAAATCGAAGCCAAATTAGCATTAGGTGCAAATCCAAAACGCGCTTCCAAAGGAACAATACGTGAAAGTATCAAAACGGCAATTGTGCCAACGATAGATTCAGTAAAAACGTATGGTATTGTTTCGATACCAGGTATGATGACAGGGTTGATTATCGGTGGTGTAGATCCATTGGAAGCTGTAAAATTTCAGCTATTAGTAGTATTCATTCATACGACAGCCACTATTATGTCAGCGTTGATTGCAACATATTTAAGTTATCGTCAGTTCTTTAATGAACGAGATCAATTAATTGCGCGACATATCCCTAAAGACAATCGCTAAACGTATTTTATACATGTTTGTTATCATGAATATTATTTTAATTTCTATAGTCAAATCTATTTTATGCGAAATTTTAAGCTAAGATTGGCAGGGAACGTGAAGAGGTATCAAAATGGTTTTTGATGCCTCTTCTGTTTCCTGTTTTTTGAAATGAATTTAAGAACATGTATTGCTAAGTATTCATATATATTGACGAATGGTTTATAATGTAGCAGTTATAGAATTTTGAAATCACATAAAAGAGAGGAGGATATTTATGTCAGTCATGCGCATATTTACCTTTATACTAAGTATATTTATTGTTGGAATGGTTGAAATGATGGTTGCTGGTATTATGAATTTGATGAGTAGTGATTTGCATGTTTCTGAAGCAATTATCGGACAATTAGTTACATTATACGCAATTACTTTTGCAATAGCAGGACCTATTTTAGTTAAGTTAACGAATCGTTTTTCACCACGTATGGTTTTATTATGGGCGCTGTTTGCATTTGTTGTAGGCAATATTATTATTGCAATTGCGCCTAATTTTTCTATTTTAGTTATTGGACGTATCTTATCATCTGCAGCTGCAGCTTTAATCGTGGTTAAAATATTAGCTTTAACTGCATTATTAACTGCACCACAACACCGAGGAAAAATGATCGGCATTGTCTATTCTGGCTTTAGCGGTGCAAATGTTTTTGGTGTGCCGATTGGGACAGTGATAGGTGATTTAGTGGGTTGGAGATATACGTTTTTATTTATTGTAATTATTAGTTTGTTCGTAGGCATCTTAATGTATATCTATATTCCAAAACTAAGTGATCATCTGTCATCAAATACTGAGACAGACACAGGATCAAGTCGTTCAAATACTTATTCCAAAGTGTTAAGACCTGTTGAAGTTACAAAATATTTGGGCATCACGTTTTTATTATTAGTAGCCAACTCAGTTACTTTCATTTATATTAATCCTTTAATCCTTTCCGGTGGACATCAATTATCATTTGTTTCAATTGCATTATTAATCAATGGTATTGCAGGAGTAATCGGAACATCAATGGGTGGCTTTTTATCAGATAGACTTACAAGCAAACGTTGGTTGGTTATTGCGACAGCTGTGTTTATTGTTATGATGCTACTGCTTAATATGTTTTTACCAGGAACTGGTTTGTTACTCATGATTATCTTTATCTGGAATATTATGCAATGGAGTACTAATCCAGCTGTACAAAGTGGCATTATAGAGCATGTTGAAGGTGATACGAGTCAAGTGATGAGTTGGAATATGTCTAGTTTAAACGCAGGTATTGGTATCGGTGGTATTGTAGGTGGATTAGTAGTATCGAATTTAAATGTTTACGCAACCACTTATTTTTCAGCTGCAATTGCATTAGTAGCATTTATTTTAGTGATTAGCCTTAAAAATGTCGCAAAGTACAATAAAGCATAGTAATTTGGAGCATTGGTCAATCATTATGTATGACTCCAAAATAAAGCTATATATAAATAAAAAATGGGAGTGGAACAATGAAATGTAATTTCAGTTCCACTCCCATTAATCATTTTTGCGCAAATGTTTTTACTAAATTAACACAGTTCATAAATTAAAATGTTACTACACCGATGAACATAGCGATAATTAACATGACGATGGCAAATCCCCATATCCAAAAGAAAGCATATTTAATATATGTTCCCATATTTGCTTCGGCAAGCCCAATCGCTAACCATAACGCAGGTGAAAATGGACTGACAAACGTACCGATAATATTTCCAATTAACATTGCATATGCTGTTGATACAGACGATACACCAAACTGACCGGCTGTTTGTTCTACAATAGGTAAGATAGCGAAATAATAAGCATCCGTACTTGTTAATAGATCTAGTGGAACACCGAAGATACCGACAATAATGTGTAAGTATGGTCCAACGGCATTTGGAATAATATGGATAAAGCTTACTGCTATTGCTTCAAGCATACCAGTTTCATTCAATACGCCTAAGAACATACCAGCAGCGATAATTACGGCTGCCATCATAAGTGCGTTTGGCGCATGTGCCTTAAGTCTGCTCATTTGTTCGTCTACATTTGGGAAGTTAATAATTAAAGCAATCGCAACACCAATCATAAATGCAAATTCGGGCGGTGCGATATTAGCTAGCATTGCTACAATGATAGCAAGCGTGAGTATGACGTTGATCCAATTAATCCAAGGCTTAGTAACAGCAACGCCACGAATCGGAAATTTAATATCTTGATCTTGTTCATATATTTCAACCAATTTATGTATATCTACGTCTTGTGTATTAGATACCTCTCCTGAATTGATTTTACGTTGTATGATTGCTTTTTCTCGAAAACCCAAAAATACAGCGAATAGTAAAACTAAAACAAAACCGATGATTTGAACTGGTATGACACCATACCATAATTCGTTTACATTTTTAATATTAATCACTGAAGCTGTACGAGCCATAGGGCCACCCCATGGCACCATGTTCATAATCGATGCACTCAGTCCGAGCAATAAAAGTAATAGATAACGATTCATATTTAGCGCCTTATACAAAGGCAATAATGCAGGTATTGATAATAAAAATGTTGTTGCGCCAGCACCGTCAAGTTGCGCGAATATTCCGATAATTGCGGTTGCAATACAGACAACTACAACATTACCTCTAGTAAGCAAAATTAAACGTTTTACTAACGGCTTAAATAACCCAGCGTCACTCATGATACCGAAGAATATAATTGCAAATATAAACATGATGACGACGTTGATAACTTGATCTAAACCACTATTAAAAAATTTTACTAAATCACCAATATTGTAACCTAATATTAATGCACCCAAACTTGGTATTAAAATCATACCCACAACTGGACTAATACGTTTAGCAATTAGTAATCCAACAATGGAAATAATAATAATTAACCCCATAATTGTTAGCCAAACACTCTCTTGTTGCATAAAATATCCCCTCCAAGAATTAAAGCGCTTACAAAAAATTGAACAAAAAAATTGTTCACACTTCAAAAATGATTAATTATAAGTGTAACAGAGAAAATAGGCGTGTATAAGTTATATATATAAATAATTATATAATTTTACTTATATTAAATTATAAGTAAAACAAATGTGCTTTTTGAATTGTATTATTATGCTAGTGAATAGTTTTTATCAGGTACGAGTAAAAATGACGATAAATAATTGTTCTAATTTTAAAAGGGGATGAAGCAATATTTTAAATTCTGAAGAGCATCAAATCGTTTTATATTTTAGGAAATTAGGATATAACATAATATAAAAGAATGTATAGATTAAATGTATATGTTTATAGTAAAATTAAAATAAAAGGCGGTATGTTATGAGTGAATCAATTAAAAACGATAAAGTAGATGCGTTTATTGAGCGCTTAGATCAGTGGCAAGATGCATTTAAAGTACTAAGAAATATAATCAGTCAAACAGAATTAACAGAGGATTATAAATGGATGCACCCATGTTATACCTTGGACAATAAAAATATAGTTATCATTCAAGATTTTAAATATTATTGTGCATTATTATTCGAAAAAGGCGCTATTATGGAAGATCCATATCATATTTTAATCCAACAAACGAAAAATGTTCAAGCTGCTAGACAATTAAGATTTGAAAGTTTAGAAGAAATAGAACAACGTAAAGAGGAAATTGCTTGGTATGTTGAAGAAGCTATTAGAGTAGAAAAATCAGGTAAAAAAGTACCGATGAAAACGACGGAAGATTTCGATATGCCAGAAGAATTGAAAAATAAATTAGAAGCGTCGTCAGAGTTAAAAGAAGCATTTAATAATTTAACACCAGGAAGACAACGTCAGTATATGTTTTATATTGGTGATGCTAAACGTGCTTCAACAAGGGAAAATAGAGTCGAAAAATATATCAATCATATCTTAGAAGGTAAAGGCATGAATGATAAGTAGCCAATTTTAGCTATAGTGTAACTTAGGGTATCAATGACAACAAAAGTGCCTGTGATTATCAAAATCTTTTAAGCGTATTTTCAAAAAACTTGAAACATATTTTTGTTTAACCAAACCTTCGTATTTCTGTAAAAATGGACAAAACGTAGTTTGTAAAAATTATAATAATGTTGCAACTTTATCATTTATCGTTTATAGTTTGCTCGAATATAGAAATAGCAGATGAACAAAGTAATATTTTGTAAGAGAAGGTGTAGATATGGCAAGAGTGTCTAAGCGTATTCAACTATTAGAAGCAGCAGCGGCTATCGTAAATGAACAAGGTAGTGAGTATTTAACACTTGATGCAGTTGCTAAAAAAGCTGGTGTTAGTAAAGGCGGTTTACTGTATCATTTTAAAAATAAAATCGCATTGATACAAGGACTTGTGGATCATGCAGATGAGTTGTATCGAAATAATGTGAATGAACATGTTAAAAACGAGTCACAAGAAGTTGGCAAATTATTGCGCGCATTTATTGAAGCTACTAGAGAACACCGTTCAGAAAATGCATCAATTACTTCTGGCATGCTAGCTGCACAGGGTATAAATAGTAATTTATTGTTGCCGCTACAAGATACCTATAAAGATTGGCAAGATAAAATTGAAAATGATGGTATTGATAAAGTCGATGCAACAATTATACGATTAGCAGTGGATGGCTTGTGGTTATCGGAAATATTTGGATTAGATGCATTAGATGAAACAATGAGAGCAAAAGTTTTAGAACGATTAACATCTTACACAGAAAACAAGCAAATTGAATTAAGAGATGCATGAAAAAATTAAAATTATAAAAAAATAATTAAATTTCTAATTCGTTGAAAGCGTTGATAATATAGGGATAAGTGATGGTACATCATCACTTATCCCTTTTTTTTAGGTGTTTCAAGGGTTGAAACTAAACCGTCCGGTTGGTACACTATCAATTGTGATCAAAACTCTGTTGGAGGTTTATATATGAAAAAAGTTATGCTAACAGCAGCTTTAACAGGTGCTGGAGATACTGTAGAAAAAAATAAAAGTGTTCCTGTAACACCTCAAGAAATTGCAGATTCAGCAATTAAATGTGCAAAGGCAGGCGCTACTGTTGCACACATTCATGCGCGAGACCCAGAAACAGGCGGCATCAGCCATGATGTTGAATTCTTTAAAGAAGCAGTAAGATTAATAAGAGAAGCTGATGAAGATATTATTATTAACATTACTTCAGGTGGTGGCGGAGATTTTATTCCTAACCTTGAAGATCCATATACAGCAGGTGAAGGTTCAGATATGCAAACACCTGAAGAAAGACATGAAGCAATTGGCGCATTATTACCAGAAATGTGCACACTTGATTGTGGTAGTGTGAATATGGGTGACGCTGTTTACTTAAGTCCAGCTGATTGGTTAAGAAAACAAGCGCAATTAGTAAAAGATGCAGGTGTAAAGCCTGAATTAGAATGTTTTGATAGTGGACACATTTCATTTGCAAAACAATTAATTAACGAAGGTCTTATTGAAGGAGAACCAATGTTCCAATTCTGTCTCGGTATCCCATGGGGTGCTGAAAACGATGCAGAGACAATTGAATACTTTAAAACACGTATTCCTGAAAATGCACATTGGTCAGCATTTGGAATTGGAAGAATGCAATTACCAACTGTAGAAGAAGCGGCGAAACGTGGCGGAAATGTCCGTGTAGGTTTAGAAGATAACTTGTATTTATCAAAAGGCGTAAAAGCCTCTAATGAACAACTTGTTGAACGTGCAGTAGAAATATTAAAAGAATTAGATATCGAACCGATGACGCCAGCTGAAGCGCGTGAGCAATATCAACTTAGAGATCCAAAAGGAGGCAAATAATGAAATTTGCAGTTGTAGGTACAGGCGTTATAGGTAGTGGCTGGATTACGCGTATTTTAGCGCATGGGCACGAAGTAATCGCAACAGATCCAAGTGAAGGCGCTTATGAAAGAATGTTAAAACAAGTGAAACAAAATTGGCCATATGCTGAGCAATTAGGTTTAGCAGAGGGCGCGTCTTTAGATAATTTGTCGTTTACGGTAAGTTTAGAAGAAGCTGTTAAAGATGCAGATCATATTCAAGAAAACGTTCCAGAAATTGAAGATCTGAAAGCACAGGTATTAACAGAAATCGATACCTATGCCCGTCAGGATGCCATTATTGGTTCTAGTACTTCTGGTATTATGCCTTCAGAATTACAACAAAATTTAAAACATCCTGAACGTTTAGTTGTTGCACATCCGTTCCATCCTGTATACATTTTACCATTAGTTGAGATTGTGCCTGGTAAACAAACAGCTGAAGCTGTCACAGTAAAAGCAGAAAAAGTATACGAAAGTATTGGTATGGATGTACTACATGTCAGACATGAAATTGAAGGACACATAGCGGATAGATTGATGGAAGCGTTATGGAGAGAATCTCTACACATCGTTAATGAAGGAATAGCGACTACTGAAGAAGTAGATAAAGCATTTACACATGCAGCAGGACTACGCTATGCACAATACGGACCATTTATGACATTCCATCTTGCTGGAGGAGAAGGCGGCATGCGCCATATGTTAAAACAATTTGGTCCAGCATTGAAAAAACCATGGACAAAATTAATTGCGCCTGAATTAACACAGGATTTATATGACAGTGTAGTAAATGGGTGTGAAACAGCTTCCCAAGGACAAACAATGTCAGAACTAGACCAAAAACGTAATGAATTCCTAGTTAAAGTGAAAAAGTTAGCAGAAGGATATTGGCCTGAAGATACTGCATCGATGAAAAAAAGTTCTAAATAAATGGAGGATCATATGTCTCAATTTCAATATCAAACCACGGTTAAAGATATTTGGGTAGATCATAATCAGCACATGAATGATGCTGAGTATAATCGAGTATTTAGTGATGCTACAGATGCGTGGCTGGCATCATTAGGTTTAGATATTAATACAATTAAAAAATTGAATTATACAGTGTTCACTTTAGAAAATCATGTGGTGTATTTAAAAGAAATAAACGTAGATGAACTTATTACTGTCAACGTAAGCTTATATGATTATGATACCAAGCGTTTGCATGTTTTTATGACTTTAGTAGATGCTCAAAATAACCGTTGCGCAACATATGAAGTAATGCTTATGGGAATGGACACTACAATAGGAAGACCAGCAGCTTTCCCTGAACAAATAAAAAATGCTATAGATGATTATGCTAAAGTTGGAACGATTCATGAAGCGCCAAAAGAATTAGGTCGATTAATTGGCATAAAACGAAAATAATATTTTTGAAACATTGTTTTGAGCTATTGAATTGATAATTAATTTCAATAGTTTAATTAACAAAACTTGCGGTTATAAATTGTTTATTTTCATTTGTTGAGTTATCTTAATATATAGGATGAAAAAATTAGTCAAAATTGATATTTTTGACCAATACATGAATAAAGTAGGGCTAGTTGTGCTACATGTTTTTACTTATTTTCGGATTTGTATAACATCCACAGTTAGCCCTATATTTATAAATGAAATATTAAATGAAAATACAAATATAGAAAGGAATTAACACATGTTAAGTATAAAAAACTTATCTAAAGTCTATGGTGGAACAAAAAAAGCCGTAGATAATATTTCATTGGAAATCGAATCTGGTGAATTTATTGCATTTATCGGTACAAGTGGGAGTGGGAAGACCACTGCTTTAAGAATGTAAATAGAATGATTGAAGCTACGGAAGGTGAAATTGCAATCAACGGTAAAAATGTTCGCAAAATGAATGCCGTTGAATTACGTAGAAAAATTGGTTATGTGATACAACAAATTGGATTAATGCCTCATATGACAATTAAAGAGAATATAGTCTTAGTACCTAAATTATTAAAATGGTCTGATGAAAAGAAAGAGAAAAAAGCTAAAGAATTGATAAAATTAGTAGATTTACCAGAAGAATACTTAGATAGATATCCTTCACAACTGTCTGGAGGACAGCAACAACGTATTGGTGTTGTGCGTGCTTTAGCAGCTGAACAAGACGTCATTTTAATGGATGAACCATTTGGTGCGCTAGATCCAATTACGAGAGATACATTACAAGATTTAGTTAAAGAACTGCAACAAAAATTAGGTAAAACATTTATTTTTGTCACACATGATATGGATGAAGCGATTAAATTGGCAGATAAAATTTGTATTATGTCTGAAGGAAAAGTCGTTCAATTTGATACACCAGATAATATTTTACGTCATCCTGCAAACGATTTCGTACGTGATTTTATCGGTCAAAACAGATTAATCCAAGATAGACCAAATATGAGAACTGTAAAAGATGCAATGATACGACCAGTAACCGTTCATGCGGATAATTCATTAAATGAAGCGGTTAAAATTATGAGAGATCGACGTGTCGATACATTATTTGTCGTTGGTAATAATGATAGATTACTTGGATATTTAGACATAGAAGATATTAACCAAGGTTTGCGTGCTCATAAAGAACTCATTGATACGATGCAGCGTGATATATACAGAGTAAGAGTAGATAGTAAATTACAAGATACAGTGCGTACCATCTTAAAACGAAATGTAAGAAATGTACCAGTTGTAGATAGTGATGAAGAGACATTGATTGGACTAGTTACGAGAGCAAACTTAGTCGATATCGTTTACGATAGTATTTGGGGCGAATTAGATGAAAATGTCAGTGCACAAAAAAATGCTATTGTTGAGCCCGATAATGTAGGAGCTGATAAGTAATGAAAGACTTTGTAGAGCAGTATGGTGGGCAACTGATATCGAAAACAGTTGAACATTTCTATATCTCAATCATCGCTTTGTTAATTGCTATCGTCATCGCTGTACCATTAGGTATTTTATTATCAAAAATGAAAAGAACATCTAATGTTGTGCTGACCATTGCTGGTGTGTTACAAACGATACCAACATTAGCAGTATTGGCAGTAATGATTCCAATTTTTGGTGTGGGTAAATTACCTGCAATTGTAGCATTATTTATTTATGTATTATTACCAATATTAAACAATACTGTATTAGGTGTACAAAACATAGATGACAACATTAAAGAAGCAGGCACAAGTATGGGTATGACACGCTTTCAATTAATGAAAGATGTGGAATTACCGTTAGCCTTACCGCTTATATTAGGAGGTATTCGTTTATCTTCTGTTTACGTAATTAGTTGGGCAACTTTAGCCAGTTATGTAGGCGCAGGCGGTTTAGGTGACTTTGTATTTAATGGATTAAACTTGTATGACCCACTAATGATTGTAAGTGCAGCAGTATTAGTTACTGCTTTGGCGTTAATCGTAGATTTCTTACTATCACTGGTAGAAAGATGGGCTGTACCTAAGGGATTAAAAGTATCCAGATAATTTGAGGAGGACATTATGAAGAAATTGAAACAATATGCTATTGTGCTTGTGTTGTGTCTGACGGTCTTATCTGGATGTAGTTTACCGGGATTAGGTGGCAACAGTTCAGAACAAGATGTCAAAATCACAGCACTTGCAACAAGTGAATCACAAATTATGTCTCATATGCTGAGACTATTAATAGAACACGATACAAATGGCAAAATTAAGCCAACATTAATTAATAATTTAGGATCGAGTACGATTCAGCACAATGCATTAGTAAATGGTGACGCGAATATGTCAGGTGCTAGGTATAATGGCACAGATTTAACTGGTGCGTTAAATGAAGATCCGATTAAAGACCCTAAAAAAGCTATGAAAGCAACTCAAGATGGTTTCCAAAAAAAATTCGATCAAACGTTCTTTAACTCTTATGGTTTTGCTAACACTTATGCGTTTATGGTCACTAAAGAAACAGCAGAAAAATATAATTTAGAAACTGTATCTGATTTGAAAAAACATCCAGAACTTAAACTTGGTGTAGATAGTTCTTGGCTAAACCGTGAAGGTGACGGTTATCCTGGATTTACAAAAGAATATGGTTTTAAGTTTGATACTATCAGACCAATGCAAATTGGTTTAGTATATGATGCATTAAACTCTAATAATTTAGATGTAGCTGTAGGTTATTCAACAGATGGGCGTATTGCAGCATATGACTTAAAAGTATTAAAAGACGATAAACAGTTTTTCCCACCATATGATGCGAGTGCAGTTGCTACGAATGAATTGTTAGATAAACATCCAGAGTTAAAACCAATCATCAATAAACTAGACAAAAAAGTTTCGACATCTGAAATGCAAAAACTTAATTATCAAGCAGATGGTGAAGGACAAGAACCAGCAGTAGTTGCTGAGAACTTCTTAAAAGAACATAATTATTTTGAAAATGATAAGAAAGGTGGTCAAAGCTAATGGAAGGTAATTTATTACAACAATTAGTAGAATATTATTCAGTCAACTATGGCTACCTTTGGGATTTATTTTTAAAACATTTATTAATGTCTGTTTATGGTGTGTTATTTGCATCTATTGTTGGTATTCCAATTGGTATCCTGATTGCACGATATAGTAAATTTTCTGGCGTTATTATTACCATCGCTAATATTATTCAAACCGTTCCAGTTATTGCAATGTTAGCGATACTCATGCTCGTTATGGGATTGGGTACCACTACGGTCGTAGTAACAGTATTTTTATATGCACTATTACCGATCATAAAAAATACCTATACAGGTATCATGGGTGTTGATGCGAATATTAAAGATGCTGGTAAAGGTATGGGTATGACGCGAAACCAAGTGCTAAGAATGATTGAGTTACCTTTATCACTCTCTGTAATATTGGGTGGATTAAGAATAGCACTTGTTGTTGCAATTGGAGTTGTAGCAGTCGGTTCATTTATTGGTGCACCTACATTAGGTGACATCGTTATCCGAGGTACAAATGCTACAGATGGTACAACATTTATTTTAGCTGGTGCGATTCCAATCGCATTAATTGCTATCATTATTGATGTAGGTTTAAGATTATTGGAAAAACGTTTAGACCCATCGCATAAAGCAGAAAAAAGAAGTAAACAAAAACCACAAAGTATTAATGAATAGAAGGTCGTGAAATCATTGGCATTATTATCGATTAATTATAATTCAAAAACAATAGGTATGCATCATCATTTTATGGTGATTCTTCCAGAAGATGAAAGTTATTTCAAAAAAAGTACGCAACCTAAGCCATTAAAAACGCTTTTATTACTACATGGATTATCCAGTGATGAAACTTCATATATGCGTTATACAAGTATCGAGCGCTATGCGAATGAACATCAACTTGCAGTTATTATGCCTAATGCAGATCACAGTGGTTATAGTAATATGGTTTTTGGTCATAAGTATTATGACTATGTATTAGAAGTACTTGATTATGCGCATCAAATTTTACCTCTGTCACAAAAGAGAGAAGATAATTTTATCGCAGGTCATTCTATGGGTGGTTATGGAACGATTAAGTTTGCATTAGCTAAAGGACATCGATTTGCTAAAGCTTGTCCCTTATCGGCTGTATTTGATGCTCAGGCGTTTATGGATTATGATTGGTACGATTATTCCGGAGAAGCTATTGCAGGCGTCTCTAAAAACGCAACAGATAATGAACTGGATCCGTATTATTTGGTTGATCAGGCTATTCAACAAGATAAAAAGATACCAGATTTATTAATCATGTGTGGTACAGAAGATGCGCTACATGAAGATAATAAAAAATTCATTAAATATCTAGATGAAAAGCAAATTTCATATTGTTTTGAGGATGGACCTGGTGAGCATGATTATGCTTATTGGGACTTTGCCATTAAACGTGTTATGGACTGGTTAGTTAAAGCATAGTATATGGTAAATAACATCTTTAAATAATGAATAAAATCAGAACGATGAAATCAGTTTAAATATAAAAAGGGCTAATCCACTTGATAGGGATTAGCCCTTTTGTACTGTACTAGGTGATTAATTTGTAATATTGTCGTATTTTTGATGTAGTCATTTGTTTTTGAAAAGCATAGATAACTATAATAAATCTGCTGCTTCGATTTTTTGATTTTTCTATATATACGTTTACTGAGCTGTAGTGCGGTATTCTTCCTCTAATTTTCCTAAATGTCTCAATGTAGGTGTAAGTGCTGCAAAAAAGAATCCTTCTTTTAATTTACGTGCTTGTGGTGCACGTGGAGAGTATGCTCTAGAACCACCGTTGACCATTGAAGCTTGGTTTACTTCTAATAATAGATAACCAGCTTCTTTTTTAATTTTGATCAGTTGGGCAAAATCATCGTCCAGATGATTGTTGTCAATAATATGATAAAATGCGCTTTTAAGTTGTTTATATTGTTGTTCATATGCATTGATATCAAATTCTAAATATTTATTGATGCCATTTTGTGCGTCGGAAAATTTATGAATTAAATCTAACGAATCTCTGATTGAGCCGAGTGCTATAGGAATTTGTAAAGCTACAAATTGTGGTCGAATAGCAGAAGCAAAGCTTTTAGCTTCTTTTGTTATAATTTGTGATTCAGGAATCTCTACGTTATTCATTTCAATAGAAAACGTAGCTGACCCATTGACACCTAAGAAATTTGATTTTTCATCTAAAGTAATACCTTCTTGGTTGGCTTTTACAATAAGCATGACTAATTCATCTGTATCATTTGCCTTAGAAATTGCTCCGAAATAATGATCGGACGCAATATTACTTATTGCAGGCAATTTACCATTAATAATTAATGTATTGTCATCATAATGATGTGATAAATTAAATGATTCCAAATCGTTGAAAGATTTCATAGGGTTAGATAAACCTGTTGCTCCTAAAATTTCTCCATTTAACAACTGTTTTTGTAAAGTTTTATTTAAATGTGGTTGATTTGCGTTTTGTAAATATGTTGAAAAAGCTAATTGGCACCATAAACAAAAGCCTGTAGTTAAACAAGATTTTGAGACTTCCTCAATAACTTCTGAGTTGTTTTTTAAGTCATTTTCAGAAAAATAGCCATCTTTAAATAAACCTTGAATAAATGGTCTTGGGTAATAACTTCCCTCGTCAATTTCAATAACATAGGGATCTAATTCTGTTTCAATACGTTTTTGTAAAGTCATATAAATTACTCCTTTATTCTCCAAATCTAATTAAAATTAATTTTTCTAAATAACTAATAATTCTATCTATAATAAATCCAAAGAGTCCAATAAAGAAAATAGCTGATAATACATCTTCTAAATTTAACATATTGCGTGCATCTACGATTAAAAATCCTAGACCAGATTGGGCTCCAATCATTTCACCTGAAACTAAGAAAATCCAACTTGTTCCCACTGCCATGTGAATACCAGCCATAATATGTTTAAATGAAGCGGGGAATAAGATGTTACGGTACAATGTCCACCCAGTTAAATTCATATTTGATGCTATTTTTAAGTATTGAGGCTCAACATTTCTAACGCCTTTAATCGTACTAAATACGATCGGGAAAAAAGCAGCGATAAAGATGATAGCCATTGCTGGTAAACTTCCAATGCCAAACCATAAAACGACAAATGGTGACCAAGCAATAGGTGAAATAGGTCGTATAAGTTGAAATAATGGTTCTATTGCAGTGTGCAATAAACTACTGCGTCCTAAAAGAAAACCTGTCGGAACACCAATTAAAATTGCGATACTAAATCCAACGAAGAATCGAAACAAACTGATGCCCAAGTGTGTGAATATTTCCCCGGTAATAATAAAATGCCAAATACTCTGTGCTACTAAGATCGGCCCTGGAAGTAGTATAGGTTTATAATTCCCAACCCAAATGACGCATTGCCAAATAAATAAGAAAAGTATGAATGTTAGTATAGGTAAAATTTGCTTTTTAATTAAATTGACTGACATGCTGCCTATGCCTCCTTATATAATGTTGGATCAACGAATGATTTATACGATGGTGTTTTAAATAACTGATGTTGGTTAACCAAATGTGTAATTTCTTGATAACCATCTTTTTTAATAGATAAATCTCCATATGCTGTCCATTCTGCAGATTGTGTCAATACTTTTTTGTCTTGTTTAAAGTGTTTAGACATAATATCAACGCTTTTTGATTTATCATCCATTTGATATCCAGCTTTTTTATAATCAGCCATAAAACTTTGAGCAACATGTTTTTGATTTTTTATTAGGTCAGTTCTAAGTACTAAAGCACAACAGTATGCATCGGGAATCACTTCATTACCATGTTTTAAAGTTTTTCCACTGCCCAACTTTTCTCCTAATGCGCCGAAAGGTTCAGCCACAGAATATCCAGAGATTCTATGTTCATTAAGTGCAGCTGGCATTTCTGCTGGAGCCATTTCATGATAACTGAATGTTTGATTATTTAAATTTAATTGTTTTCTCATTTCTTCCAATAATAAGTAATGTGTTGAATAACGATGGGGGATAGCAAAACGATATTGACTCCCATTATTAAAGTCATTCACTGTTTCACCTTTTTGTCCCATAATGACATTACCTTCATGATGTCCTAGCGCAACTGCTTTAATATCGGCACCTTTTTGTTTGGATTTCATAGCTAATTCTATCAAAGTTGATGCGCCATCAATCCTTCCGCTATTTAATGCATCCATAAGATCTGGCCAATTATTAAACTTAATTAATTTTAATTTGTAACCATTATGTTTGGCTTGTGCTTTTACTTTTTGAGTCATCATTAAGTTAGCAGAATGTGTAATTGGCAAGTAACCAATTTTTAATGTCTTTTGATCTTGACCATGGTTATTATTCTTCTGAACAGATTGATTACTACATGCACTTAATATAAGGATTATAATTATTGGAAAGATGATTATTTTTTTCAATAGTTACAACTCCTTATATGTAATATTCGGGTTCTGCTTGATGATGATTTAATGCGAATTTTTCCATAATGTTATTTCTTAATGTTAATAAATAACTATCATTTCTATTTCTCGGATGTGATTGTTCAATTGAATATTGGCTTATAATATTACAACCATCTCCGAGTAAGATAATGTGGTCAGAAAGATAAATGGCTTCATCGATGTCATGCGTAACTAGAATTATCGTAGCTGTAGAACGTTTTTGGAGTTGTACAAGTTGATCTTGTAATTTATAACGTGTAAAAGCATCAAGTGCGCCTAATGGTTCATCCATCAATATGACTTTTGGTTGATGTACCTGGGCACGACAAAGTGCCACACGTTGTTTCATTCCTCCAGATAATTGCTCAGGAAATGTCTTCCCTTTATGATCTAAATCAACATATTTTAAATAATTATTGATTTCATCATCACTAATTTCATGATTTAATCCTAAACGAATATTGTCATTTATATTTTTCCAAGGTAGTAAATTATGATGTTGAAAAATCATTAAACAGTCAGGTGATGGATTTTGCTTTAATTGATCTTCAATTGTAACAGTGCCTGATGAAGGTGTTAAAAAACCGCCTATAATGTTCAACATGGTAGACTTACCACAACCACTTTTACCTAGAAAAGTTATTATTTTGCCTTTTTCAATATTTAAATTGAAATCATCGATTACACGATGGTCTCCAAATTGATGTTGGATGTGATTAATGCGAATCATGACAACACCTCTATTATTCCTATCTATTTAGTAAGTTTTTTGATAAAAAAAAGAGCGGTAGAAATCTAAAATGTATCATTTGATTTCATATTGCCGCTCCTTGAATAGTCTTAAGGTGATTTATAAGTTTGATCAAATCATCAGTTCAAATTGGTATGACTGTTTTCATTGATACTTATAAATAACTTTTGCTAACTAAATCTGCGCAATTATAAATTTTAATTATAAAGAAAAGATTTAGTTATAATTTTTCAATATCGTCAATAGGTGTATCTACAGCTTTTCTTGCACGACGAACGGCATCTTCATCAGGTGCATCATATAAGCAGATACATTTTGACATATCTTCACATACATAAGTACGTTGGAATTGAACTTCAGGTACTTCTTCATAGTGGACAGAATTTTTCTTTTTACGCGCTAAATATTGGTCCATTGTAATACCTTCTGGGATATTCCACGTAACTAGGTAATCAACATGTGCATCGCCTTTTTTAACTTCTTCTAAATCTTTACCTACTAAGCGAACTTCTTTAACTAAATTAATATTGATAGATGCATCTTCAAGAAATTGTTTAGCTTCTGTGTCATTGTTAGCTTCTACAATAAAATAACCGTGTGTTAAGTCTTCTGTTGCTTGAACTTCAATCAATGTTGGTACTTCACCTGTAGTAAGTTTTGCTGCTTTATCTTCTAAGTCTTTTTTAGACTTTGCGAAATCAAGATTATTTGCTTCGAGTAAATATAATGTCATTTAATAGAACCTCCAATGTTAATAATAAATGTATAATACAATAATTCTTATCAAAATACAAGGATATAAAAGTATATTATTTTAATTTTCTGATAATTGTTTAAAATATTATTCTATGAATAGGACACTTTACAATGAGTTTGAACGGGTGTGTACATTAAATGTAGTAGACACAACTGAAGTGAAATAGTAGGGGGGAACGAGTAACTAAGTTTTGTAAAACTAAAGAAAACGTCAATTTTCTATATTTATAATAGAAATTGACGTTTAACATTTAGCTCGACTTGTTTATGTTTCAAGCGTTTTTAGTTTTGAGCTTAGATATTATAGTAAAACTGTTGCTAAAATTGGTGCGACAACGACTACGATAACACCTACGATTACAAGTGAAATAGAGGCCATTGAAGCTTCTGTCTCACCAAATTCTTGTGCGGATGACACTCCTAATGAATGACCACTTGTACCAAGTGCTAGTCCACGAGCAATAGGGTTTGTAATGTTAAATAACTTAATGAGTTTGGAACCTAAAGCATAGATAATGACACCATTTAAGATAACTGCTAGTGATGTTAATTCTTTGATACCACCAATATCAGCTGATACTGGTAATGCAATGGCAGTTGTAGCACCTTGTGGTAACATAGATGCAATGATTTCATTTGAAAATTGGAAAGCATTTGCAATGAAATAGATAAATACCAACGCAGCTGTTGTTCCAAAAGCAATGCCACCAAGTATCTGTTTCCAATATTTCTTAAGTACATCGCGTCGTTTATATAATGGAATTGCAAAACAGATAGTTGCAGGTTCTAAAAAGAAATTGATAATGTCGCCACCGATTTTATAATTGGCATAGTCTATGCCTGTTAATTTTAGGAAAGCAATACCAAAGACCATGCTAACAAATAATGGGGTGAATAAAAAGAAGCCATTTGTCTTCTTGAATAAAATCGTCGCTATGATAAAAGGTATAATTGATAATAAAATTCCGAAATAAGGTGTGTTAATGCCCAAATGATCTATCATAATTTTTCCTCCGCTAACTGATTAGGTTTTCTTTTCTTAGGTATAAATGATTTCGTAATTAGCATTTGTGAGAAAAATCCTGTGCATAGTAATAACAAGATTGTAGAAATGATAATTAGTAATATAATCAGAATAGGACTCTGACTTAATACGCCTAATGAATTAATAACTGATATACCTGCAGGTACAAATAAGAAACCAATATTATTTGTTAGCGTCGTACCAACTTTTTCAACTTCCCCAAGTTTAACAATCCCTGTACATAATGCAATAAATAATAAGACTAGACCTATCACTGATGCTGGCATAGGAATAGGCATAAAACTTTCGATGATATTTGATAAAAGCATGATGATTGCCAACACTAGTACTTGATGAAAAAAGTTATATGTTTTTGAATGGTTTGGCTGTTTCTCAGCTTGTTTTATGTTTGTTTCCATATTGTATTTCCTCCCGAATTAATCTTGAGTTAATTATAATATGAAAACGGTTACTGATAGTCGTTTTAAAGGTGAATTACGAAACGTATATGCTGAGTTGCATTAATTACGACGTGACACTCAAATTAATCCCATATCTTGCTTGAATGTTTTCATATATGAACGACTAACTTGGAATTTTAATGCATTTGTCATAGTGAGTTGGTAGGTATAGTTAAACCAATGTTCAATTGTTTGTATGTGTACTTTATTAACAAGAGTGGCACGGTGAATTCTCATAAACAAAGGGTTTGCAATTTTTTTCTCGTAATGATTAAGTGGCTCAGTTGTATGATAATTTTCTTGTAAGGTATTGATTGTGGTAATACCGTTATTGACAGAAATAGCAATAATATCTTCTAAATTAATGATATGAATACGCTCATCTACTTCAATAGGTAATACCATTTGTGATGTTGGTGCATTATCTTTTTGTGTGTCATTTGGATGCTGAATCACTTCAGTTGCTTGTTTGTAACTGTCATGATCTAGTGCAATTTCAACTTTGTGAATAGCTTGGGCAATACGTTTTTGTTCGAATGGCTTTAAAATATAATCCGTTGCATCTAGTTCAAATGCTTTAACAGCGAAAGTATCATGCGCTGTAGCAAATATAATATGTGGTGGGTTTTGCATTTTATTAATTTTATTAGCTAAATCTAGTCCACTCTCTTCCATTAAATTAATATCTAAAAAGATTACATCATAATGATCATAAAGTAAGAGTTCTAATGTCTCTGAAACATTTTCTGCTTCATTGATTACCTCAAAGGTACGAATTTCATTTAATAAGTAATGTAGTTCGTTACGCGCTAAAGGTTCATCATCTACAATAATTGCTCTCAATGTTTATCTTCCTCTCTTATATAAAATGGAATTATATAACTCACGTTAGTACCGTCTTTGCTAGAATGAATATGCATTTTAGCCGTAATGCCAAACAAGCCTTCTAATCTGTGGTTTAAATTTTCTAATGCGCTACCTGTGCCTAAATCCGAATAAACACGTGTTTTGCCTATGTTATTAATTTTATCATCCGGGATGCCTGAGCCATTATCTTCAACTGATATATATAATCCATCTTCTGTTTTATAAGCAGTTACGATAATACGATTGTTATATTTACGATTTTTAAAGGCATGTTTGATTGCATTTTCTATAAGTATTTGTATCGCAAATGGTGGAACAAGCGCACCATAACATGAGTCTTCAATATTAAATGAAACATCAAAACGATCTGGATAACGTGCTTGTTCAAGTGATAAATAAGCCTCGACTTGTTGTAATTCCTTCTCAAGTGAAATGGTATTATTCCGTGCACCTTGCAAATTTGAACGGAAAAATTGACTGAGTTGTAACAGTAATTTTCTCGCCTTTTCACTATCAATTCTGACTAAGGCAGAAATTGTGTTGATGGCATTGAAAAAGAAGTGTGGATTTACTTGTGCTTGTAGTGATTTGATTTCAGCATCTCTAACCAAAGCACTTTGTGTTTCAGCTTGTCCTAATTCAAGTTGACTAGAAAAAATCTCTGCAAGACCAGAAGCTAATTGTTTATCGGAATGAGAAACATCATGCTTATTTGTAAAATATAGTTTTAAAGTTCCAACAACATCATTCTTAACGCTTAGTGGAACGACAATGGCTGCTTCGAGTGGGCATTCAGGGTGATTACAACCAATATCTTCCCTTGAATATGCTTCTTTTAAAGTACCTGCTTGAATTGCTTGTTTAGAAAGATTAGTAATGATTTGTTTTTGCGCAACATGATGATCACTCGCCGCACCCACATGCGTTAATATATCTTTTCGATTGGTGATAGCTACTGCCGAAACACGCATAAGATTTAAAATAATGGTAGCTGCTTGTTTGGCAGAATGTTCATTTAATCCTGACCGGAAAAATGGTAATGTTTCATTTGCTAGTTGTAGGACATCATGTGTTTGTATTGCGCGTGTTTCTTCTTCTTGCTTAATTGTTGATAATATAATTGATAAAAAAATTGCAGTTCCGATTGAGTTGATTGAAATCATAGGTAAAGCAATGAGTTTAACTAAAGACCAAGCATGCTCTGTATTATCAGAAAAAATTAAGATACAAATCATTTGAATAACTTCTGTAGTACCGCCAATGATCGTACCTTTAACAATAGTAGGATACTGTCGTGCACGCATTGCTCTATAACCAAAATAACCTGATACTAGTGCGATAAATATAGATGAAATTAGATAGATATAAGCATCTGCACCACCAATATAAACACGGTAAATGCCTGAAATCATTGCTACAAAAATAGCAACGAATGGTCCTCCAATTAAACCTGAAACGCCGATAGTAAGCACGCGCGTATTTGCGAGAGAAGCTTCAGGATCTAAATGATTATAGACACTGCCATTAACGACTTCATTACCGTTAATTTGTATGCCTGTAAAGTTTGAAATCATAGAGAAACATCCGAAGATAATGATGAGTTGCCATTGCGAACTTCGTTTATCTCTTTGGTTCATCATTGTTTTAAAATGATTAATATTCATTAATATATAAGCGATAATAATAATAAGACCTACACGTTCTAGTAATAAAATAAATAAATTTAACATCTCATACACCTTTATAGATAATTTGTCTATCTAGTATAATACATATATTTGATAATGCATTAATTATTCTTTTAGAAAGGATTAGAAATTTTAAAAGGTGTCAATATATTTTGTGGAATAATCAAAAAAAGACACTTAATACACTTTGCGTGCTGTTTTTTAGCAATAAATTGAAGTAAATGTTATTTTTATCTTATTGACTTTTTCAAAAAAATATTTTGAATTTTAAAAAGTCATATTTACTATGTAATCATTATTATAAGGCAAGAGGAAATGTTTTGAAGCTTGAAGCGTTAAATCATTGATAATGATTATAGTTGTTTCACGGGGATTTAGGAGGCAAAATTATATGGAATCAGAACAACCATTTGAAGGAGATAACAGACTTCTTTTAGGTATTTTTTTAAGCGTAATAACATTTTGGTTGTTTGCTCAATCGCTCGTTAATATCGTTCCCGCATTAGAATCATCTTTCTCAACTAGTTATGGAACAATTAATGTAGCTGTAAGTTTAACCGCACTTTTATGTGGTTTGTTTGTTGTAGGTTCAGGAGGTCTTGCTGATCGGTACGGTAGAGTTAAAATGACTTATATCGGTTTGACTTTAAGCGTTCTCGGATCATTACTTATTATCATCCCGGGATTTGTCCCTTTACTTGTACTTGGGAGAGCAATACAGGGATTATCTGCGGCATGTATCATGCCTTCAACATTAGCAATTATAAATGAATACTATATTGGAAGAAGGCGACAACGCGCGTTAAGTTATTGGTCTATTGGTTCATGGGGTGGTACTGGCATTTGCTCATTCTTTGGTGGTATCATGGCTACATTTGTTGGATGGAGATCTATATTTATTATTTCGATAATGGTAGCTTTAGTGTCTATGTATTTAATAAAACACACACCAGAAACAAAAGCAGTTCAAACTGAGTCATCAAAGCGTGCCAAATTTGATTTTGTAGGGCTAATTATATTAATAGTTGCAATGCTGAGTGTCAATTTAATCATTACACAATCTTCAAATTATGGTTTCTTTTCGCCACTTATTTTGATGTTAATTGTGATATTCATCATTTCAATTATTGTATTTGTATTATTTGAAAACAAAGTTAAAAACCCTTTGATAGATTTTAAACTTTTTAAACACAAAGCATACAGTGGTGCTACAGTTTCAAACTTTTTATTAAATGCTGTAGCAGGGACACTTATTGTTGCGAATACTTATTTTCAATCAGGATTACATTTCACATCGTTTCAATCAGGGATGATGACCATTACTTATTTAATAGCTGTTTTAATCATGATTCGCGTTGGAGAAAAGATTCTTCAGGAGGTAGGTCCTAAAAAACCTATGCTTATTGGTGCAGGACTTAATGCGATAGGTATTCTATTAATCTCTTTCACATTTTTACCAACGCCTGTTTATGTTATCAGTTGTGTGTTAGGTTACTTAATTTATGGTGTAGGCTTAGGTATGTATGCAACACCTTCAACAGATACAGCTGTTACTACTGCGCCGGAAGATAAGGTAGGTGTCGCATCAGGCGTATATAAAATGGCATCTTCACTTGGTAACTCATTTGGAGTAGCAATTTCAGGTACAATATTTTCTATTATGTCTACTAGCGCTAATATTCATGTTGGTGCCATGTATGGACTATGGTTTAATGCTGCACTAGCAATCATTGCATTTATATTTGTATGGATATTAGTTCCGAAAAAACAATTCAACAATTAGTATATAGTAATAAGATTTATGAAATTAATAACAAAATGAAATGCATCCTTAATGCCAGGTTAAATCTCTAGCATTGAAGGGTGCATTTTTAAATTGGTCTATAAGTCATAAACCAGAGGAATAAACGCTAATAGTATGAGTAAGTTAGTACGGAATATATAGTGATATTATTGGTTATCATTAGAAAATCATATTATAATTTAGTAAACGCTTACAAGGAGGTTTGGATTGATGCAAACTTTATGGCAAAATGAACAAAACCGTTTAGCTTTACTAAAACAACTTGTAAATCACCAAACAATTACGAATACACAGGGAGAAAAAACATTTCCGAATCTGGTAAAGCAACTGTTATTACAGCTTGATTATTTTAAGACTAACCCTAAGCAAATACAAAAAATATTGACGGATGATGATAAAGAAGCACTAATAGCCTTTTATCATGGTTCTCAATCAGGTAAAACCATTGTACTCGTAAGTCATTATGATACGGTTGGCATATCAGAATTTGGTTTAGCTCATGATTTAGCTTGTAATCCTGACAAATTAGAACAATACTTTTTAGAAAATCAAAACTATTTGGATGAAGGCGCAGTGCAAGACCTACACAGTGGAGACTATTTATTTGGTCGAGGCATCATGGATATGAAAGCAGGTCTCATGCTACATATGTCTTTAATTGAATTAGCATCGATTGAGCAATGGGATATTAATCTTATTTTAGTTACGGTTCCAGACGAGGAAGTAAATTCTTCTGGTATGAGAAAAGCAGTAGAAAAATTAGCGGAATTAAATGCTACTTACGATTTGGATATACAATTACATTTGAATAGTGAACCTACTTTTCAGCAAGCTGCATCGGATGAAAAACATTATATATACTCTGGCTCAATTGGTAAAATCATGCCAGCAGTACTGTGTTATGGAAAAGAAACACATGTTGGCCATCCTCTTGAAGGGATGAGTGCTAACTTTATGATGAGCTATATTACACAAGCAGTAGAGTATAATACACAGTTAAAAGAGTATTTTGAAAATGAATCCACTCCAGTACCTGTTACATTAATGATGAAAGATATTAAAGATACATATGATGTACAAACGCCATTTAAAACTATAGGATTATTTAATTTCTTTTTATTCAATAAAACGCCTAAAGATGTTTTTAGAGAATTTATAAATACAGTCATCACTGCTGTTGATCGTTGTGAATCAGATTGGTTGTCTGTATTAGAGGCAGAGGATTACCAATTTGATAAAAAAATTAATGTTTTGACATATGAGCAACTTAAGCAATACGCCATCAAAAAATATGGTGAGAAAACAATAGTTAATATTATAGATCAAACATTACAAGAAACGCCAGAGTTGCATTTGCAGAATATTCATATTGCCGATAAGTTGATGCAAATATGTAAAAATATTGCTCCTGCTGTAGTGACATTTTTTGCCTCACCTTATTATCCTGCTGTCAATGCTTCATATGACAAACGCGTAGCATCAACTATATCATTAGTGAAACATACATTAAACGAGCAATTTCAACGTAGCAGTGAACAAGTTCATTATTTTAATGGTATCAGTGATACAAGTTATCTAAAGTTTGATGGGGATATGGAACAGATGGCTATATATGAACAAAATACACCTAATTACAATCGAACTTATGTCATTCCTTTTAAGTCAATAAAAACCATCAGTGCACCTACATTGTTGATAGGGCCAATCGGTAAAGACGCACATAAATTGAGTGAGCGATTGCATAAGCAGAGCGCATTAATAGAATTGCCTGTAGTACTAGAAAAAGTTGTTAAATCATATATTTAAAGTAGATAAATAGTTACTACTTGTTAGAGGGTGAGTTATTACGCTATTATGAATTATAAATGTTAAAATAACCTTAATTGAAAAAATGGAGTGTCAAATATGATAGAGGCGTACAAAGAATTTTGGAAAAAATATATAGATTTTCAAAGTAAATCTAATAGATTAGAGTTCTGGACACCAGTACTGATTCATATTGTTAGTATATTTATAGTAGCTATTATTGGTGTTATTGCTTTTATTTCAGGTGCTTTTATTGTTGCTACAATTTTGTCAGTATTGGTTGGGATTTTTGTGTTGGCGATGATTATACCAATGTTTGCTGTAACTTTGCGACGGTTTTATGATGCAGGAAGAAGAAGAACTTCTGCCATTATTCTTATTGCTGTGTCCATTATTGTAAACATTTCATTTGATATGATTCAAATCAATAGTATCGCTATTATACTGAATGTGATTGCATGGATTTGTACGATTATACTAATTATTGAAACATTACTACCTTCTCGTAGTGAAGCGGATGCTAACTTAAAATGGTTATAGCATTTTAAATTCGGATGAACAAATGAGAAATAAATATTTATATGTATAATTTATGGTAGTATCCAAAAGTTTAATGTGATAGTGGAGAAATAAGTTGAGGTTGAATACGCTTGTTTTAATAAAATTAAATCAATATAAAACTTGTTTTTTATTGATTATAAGCCGATATCATTGATAGTCTGAAACATTTTTAGATGTTTCAGACTTTTTTTGTTTATTTTAGAAAATTACAAAAAATATTATCTGAAAATTCATTGTATTAAAAAAAGTAAACCTTTAATATAAAAGAAGAAAGGAGGAGATAACATGGAATGGTTGAAATTGATTGGAATTTTAATTATAGTACTTGGCTTTTTATTCAAGATTGATACGATTGCTGTGATTTTAATCGCTGCTGTAGTGACAGGACTTGTATCAGGTTTGAATTTGTACGTTATTCTTGAAACATTAGGAAAAGCTTTTGTCGATAATCGTTTAGTAACACTTTTTATTTTAACATTACCTATGGTGGGGTTAATTGAGCGATTTGGTTTGAAAAAGCAAGCCTCGAATATGATTGGTAAGGTGAATAAAGTTACGAGTGGGCGATTAATGACCATATATTTATTCATTAGAGAGTTAGCAGGTGTTGCTTCAATACGTATTGGCGGACATCCACAGTTTGTGCGTCCATTGATTAATCCAATGGTACAGGGTGCGTTAAGAACACGTTATAATTTGCAAGAACATGAAGTAGACGAAAAAGATATCGAAAAGATTAAAGCGCAGACTTCTGCGATGGAAAATTATGGTAATTTCTTCGGTCAAAATTTGTTTGTAGGGGCAGCAGGTGTATTGCTAATGGTTGGTACGTTTCAATCTTTAGATATTAAGGTGAATGCCATTGATCTTGTATTAGCGTCATTACCTATAGCTGTTATTGTCTTTTTCATTGTGTGGATAAATAATATCAGATTTGATAAATATTTAGATCGGAAATACGGTAAAAAGCAGGTGGATAGACATGAGTGAGCAAACATTAAATCAAATTTTAGAACTATTTTACATATTAATTGGTTTACAATTACTTTATACCGCATATCGCGTGTTAAAAGCATAAACAAATAGCAAAAAATATGGTACAGCTTTATTTTGGATTTTATTAGCCATTTTATTTATTGCGGGTCCATATATCCCCAATGTTATCAACGGTATATTTATCATAGTTATGGGTATACTGACACTTTGTAAACAAGTGGTTATTAAAAATATTATAGATGTTAACGAAGAGCAAGGTAATGATGGTTCACAAAAATATGGGAATAAATTATTTATACCAGCTATTGTTTTAGCTGTAGCGGCGATTATCGTTTCTAACTGGACGCCACTAGGTGGGGCAATAGTTTTAGGTGTTTCTTCGATATTAGGCTTACTTGCCGCATATATCGTCATTAAGCCAAATGGTAAATATATACTTTACGACAGCGACCGTCTAACACAACAAATTGGAACAGTTGGTATATTGCCACAATTTCTTGCTGCGCTAGGTGTACTTTTTACAGTAAGTGGTGTGGGTGACGTCATTTCGAAAGGCATATCTTCTTTTTTACCAGAGGGCAATCATCTTATAGGTGCAGCTGCATATGTCATTGGCATGGTACTTTTTACAATGTTAATGGGTAATGCATTTGCTGCATTTACAGTTATCACAGCGAGTATCGGTATCCCATTTGTTATCGCTCAAGGTGGGGACCCTGTTATAGCTGGTGCGCTTGCTATGACTGGTGGATTTTGTGGTACGTTATTGACACCTATGGCAGCTAATTTTAATACTTTACCAGTTGCGTTATTAGAAATGAAAAGAGAATTCGGCGTGATCAAAGCCCAAGCGCCAATTGCACTTATATTAATTTTGGTACATATAGGATTAATGTATGTTTGGGCGTTTTAAAGCATAAAAAGTATGTCTTAAATAAAATGAAAAGGGGATGTTAATGATGAAAATTTTAGTAACAGGATTTGATCCTTTTGGTGGAGAGAAGATTAATCCAGCACTGGAAGCCGTTAAATTATTGCCGAATGAAATTGAATCACATCAGATTGGGAAGTTAGAAATACCTACAGTTTTTAATAAAAGCAAAGAAACTATAGTTAATAAATTAAAACAAGAACAGTATGATGTTGTATTAGCAATTGGACAAGCAGGTGGAAGATTTGAATTGACGCCAGAACGTGTAGGCATAAATATTGATGATGCACGTATACCTGATAATGAGGGTAATCAGCCGATAGATGAAGTTATTCAATCATCAGGTGATGCAGCTTATTTTTCAAACTTACCAGTTAAACGCATGACAGAAGCAATTAAGTCTGCAGGTGTACCAGCGAGGTTGTCCAATACAGCAGGTACCTTTGTATGTAATCATATTTTGTATCAACTTGGATTTTTACAAGCAACACAATTTCCAAACATTAAATTTGGTTTTATACATGTGCCTTTTATTCCGCAACAAGTAACAGATAAACCTGAAAAACCATCTATGTCTATTCAAACTATTGCAGAAGGTTTGGAAGCTGCGCTCAAAGCGATTATAGAATCAGATGAGGACATCAAAATTGCTTTAGGTGAAACACATTAAGTTACTTATAGAATAGTGCATTGAAATGAAAAAGCAGTGACATGCTATGATGATAGCTGGTATCACTGCTTTTTTAGCGCATAAAACTGTGCTTATGTTTCATTGGTTTTTTAATAATCATGCTCATTTCTTGAATAATTCATACGAACTTCATAATAAGTTTTTCCGAAATAAGTAGCTTGTTTATCATTGCTCATTTTAAATCCAATTTGTTCATAAAAATGGATTGCATTTTTATTTTCTTCGACTACCCATAGGGTTACATTATCAGGATAAGATAATTCCAAAGCGCGCTGTGTAAGTGCATAACCAATCATATGACGCTGATAATCTTCCAGTAAATAAAGTGCGAATATTTCGCTCCAGTCGTCAGAAGAAGATGAGGATTCTGTTTTACCATAAGATATGAAACCTACTACTTCGTTTTCAACAAGCGCAACTAATGTTGGAACATCGTGTAAATAAGACTTCCTGATAAACTGCACTTTGTCTAGGTTTTCTAAGTAATTATTTTTTGATAAATGATCATAAGTTTCTAACCAACTTTCATAATGGACAAGTGCTTTACCGTATTTATCTGCTTCAGTTAATGTTCTTATCGTAAATTCCATACATCTTCCCCCTTTGTTTATCAAATTGTAAATATTATAGCATCTAATTATGCGTAAAAGAAATTTTTGAATTCAAATCAGGTAAATGAAAGTTTTACAAAATTCAATATAACGACATGACTAATTGTTTAGTTCAGTGTTAGCTTTATCGAGAGAATGCTCTAATTTTAAAGCTTCTTGTTTTGCTTGTTTAGAGTAATATGAATGGGCAAAATGCATTTGTAAAATTAAAAATAACCCACTAAATGTCCAATATAAACCGAGTGCTGCTGCAGAATGTAAGGATATGTAAGTTATAAAAATAGGTGACAATATCATCATTATATAATATGTTTTGCGCTGATTTTTAGGGTAATGCATTGCATTTACAAGAGGTTGTATGAAATAAATAACAGCTGCAATTAATGATATCCATAGATCTGGTTTTGTTAAATTGAACCATAAAAAATGGGGGAATTGATCTATTCCACCACTGCTAGGAAATTTAAGTGTCACGATTAAACCAAATAATATGGGCAATTGTATTAAAATTGGTAAACAACCGATAACACTTTTAATTGGATTAATATCATAACGTTTATAAATAGTCATCAAAGCCTTATTAGCTTCACGCTTTTCTTCCTGTGTTTGTGCATCACTTACGCGTTGTTTTATATTATCAATTTGTGGTTGTACTATTTTTGTTTTTTCTCTCATCAGATGCATGTTTTTAACTTGTATTAACATAAACGGCATCAAAATAAGGCGAATCGTCAGTACAATCATGATGATTGCTAAGCCATAATTATTACCAAATAACTGTCCTAAACCATGCAAAAACATATCAATAGGTTTTACAAATATATAATAAAATAAGCCATTTCTATCCTCTTGTTTTGAATAATCACAAGCAGTTAAAATTAAAGGTAGAAATATTAAAACAATCCATTTTTTATTCATGTATTATTTCCTCCTGCTCGAATTGTGAACAATGTAACTTTAACATATTGCATACAATGTTTAAATATTATTTAATTTGTTTCAAAAAACATTTATATGAAGCGTATACATGCATTAAGACAAATCATTTATTGAGTGATATTTAAATGAATACAAGCTGAACATTTAATGAATAAATTGAAGTTATGTCATAATGAAATTGTTAAAAGAGAAGAGGAAAGTGATAAATATGTTAATAGGCATGATTTCAGATTTACATATCGATAGACATAATAAGCTGACGCCTAAAGATTATGAGCAAGCACTAGTTGCAGTTATTAAGCAACAAAAAATTGAATTATTACTTATTGCTGGTGACGTTTCAAATCATTATAAATTAACACAATCATTTGTGAAGGAAATCGAGATGCAAACAAAGATAAAAGTACTCTTTATACCAGGAAATCATGACTTTTGGTCAATGGATACTGACGCGACTTCTTCTGAGATTTTAGATACTTATATCGAAATGGATAATTGCTTAATTGATGAACCGTATGTCATAAATGATGAGTGGGCGATTGTAGGTAATACAGGCTGGTATGACTACACTTATGCGCATTCTAAATTCTCTTTAGAACGCATTGCGCACAGGAAGTATTATGGTGCAACATGGCAAGATAAAGTGAAAATAGATTGGCAGATAGAAGACAAAAAATTGTCAATGATAGCTGCCAAACAGGCGATGAAAGATATTGAAAAAGTAAAAGACAAAAAAATTATATTAATGACACATATCGTGACACATCGTAAATTTGCGGTACCAATGCCACATAGAATATTTGATTATTTTAATGCATTTATAGGTACTTCAGATTTTGATGAAATTTATACGCGATATGATATTAAATATAGTATTATGGGGCATGTTCATTTTCGAAATGCTTTTGAAGAAAACGGAGTGACATATATTTGTCCGTGTCTAGGTTATCAACGAGAGTGGCGTACACCATATATAGAACAGGAAATTAACCATGCGTTACATAAAATAGAAATTAATTAATCACTCTTGAAAATGAATACTCATGCGCCCAGGTGCATTATAACTGTTTTCTAGTTTCTGTTTTTTAATTTTTATAATTTGATATTTATTTGGAAAAACAGCAGGTAGAACAATTGATTTTCCTAAATTAGACCATAATGGATCGATATAATAATAATGGTTGTCATCATAACCAATAAGCACTGTAACATGAATATTTGATACTAGTTGATGATGTGTATTATCAATTTTAAATGTTTTGCTAAAAGGTTTTTGTCCTAAAACAGTGTGATAAATGATGACAGGTTGGTCTTTATCAATGATGTCACATAATGCATTTAGTGATTTTCCAGTACTATTAACAATACGTTTATCATACGTTTGTAAATAAGGTACTAAGGCAGTAGGGAAAATTGTTTGATGATGACCCCATTTCACCCATAAGTGATGACCTACATAGCCTTTGTATGGATTATTCGCATGTTTAGGCCAGTGTTTCATGATATGTGTTGCTGGTATATTGTGATTATTGAATTGTAATATCATTGCACTTGCAATGCCTTCGCATCCCATAATCATGGGAATCGGAAATAATTGACTGATTGGTTTAACGGATAATATTTTTTTGTTCATAGGTAGAGACTCCTGTATCAATTAGTAAGAAAGATTAACATTAATTAATACGTTTATTATATATCTATATCAGTTTAAGTACCTACAAAGATGCTTGAATTATAGTTAATATTAGATATAATTTTATGAAATTGGTTATAATGTGCGAAAGGGGTTGAAAACATGGATTATAGAATAGAAACATTATCTGAAAGACCAGTACCAGTTGTAGGGGTAAAAAAGAAATATGCAACTGGACAAAAAGCACAAGAAAATATTTTTAAGTTTTGGATGGAATTTGAAGCAATGGGCTACAAAGATCGCTTGATATCACAAAGCAATCAATATCTAGAGGGGTTATTAGGTGTTTGTTTACCTAAAGAAAATGGTGAAATGCATTATTTAATAGGTGTGACAAGTGATGAACAGCAAAGTGAGTGGGAACAAGTTGATTTAGTAGAGGGTAGATATTTAGTATTTGATGCTAAAGGCCCTGTTCCGGAATCGATTAAACAAGCAATGCAAACTATTCATAGAAATATCTTACATACTTTAGATTATGAATTGCGGAGTGCTCCTTTTTTTGAATTATATAAACCAGGTGAACTACATTCAAACGACTATATCACTGAAATTTGGTTCCCAATAAAATAGTAAAGAATAAATTTTAAAACTAAAATATAAAAAATATCGCTAGTAATGCATAAACGTCCATCTCTATAACAATTCAAATAGGAATGGACGTTTTTTGCGTTTATAGAATTTTATAAATCGATAAGCTGAAGCAACCTAAGATAAAGAAACCTCTAAATGTATGCTTGGACACGCATTTAGAGGCTTCTATATTAGGGGAGAATTCAAGTTCATACACTACTTAATCATTTGTTAGTATTGATAACGGTATGAATTGTATTTTTTAACAGTGATTCATGTTATTCGCTTATTTATAAGAATAGACTTTAACACGATTTCTAACACAATGATTAGTACAGCAGTAATAATCAAAATAATTGTATATGGTAAGATGCTGTATTCACCTTGTAATCCCACTAATGGTGACATGATACCACCAAGTATAAATTGAAATAGACCTAGTAAACTTGAGGCATTGCCACTACCGCCAGTACGAGATTCCATCGCTAATGCAAAACTTAATGGTCCGATACCAGTTACAGGGCATACATTTAAAAAGAATGCGATAACTAATACCCATAATGGTAAATGAAGCATTAATGTCACAATAATTAGCACAACGCCCATTAATTGAATGATTGTTAAAATAATTAGCAAAAAGTATCTATTCATATATGCGACAAGTTTGGCTGTAAGTTGACTCATAATAATAAGACCAATACCGTTAAAGGCAAACAAATAACTAAATTGTTGAGGTGTCATGTCATAAATTTTTTGCGTAATGAACGGTGCCGCAGATGAGAAACTAAATAGCATTACGTAAGTTAAACCTTGTAAAATCATTGGAATAATAAATGCAGGTCTTTTTAATAAATGAGCAAAATCTTTAAAAATAACTTTAAAATTGAGTTTAGCTCGATTTGGTGTATGCGTTTCTTCTAAATAGCGGATTGATAAAAATAAAATAATAACACTTACGATTGTCAAAATTACAAATATTGCTTTCCAATTAGATATCGTTAATGCATAGCCGCCTATGATTGGTGCAATAATGGTAATGATTCCGTTGATTACGAGTAAAGATGCTAGTCCTTTAGCTAACGCTTTACCTTCATGTTGATCTCCCATAGTAGCTTTAGCAATTACTATAGCACCTCCGCCAGTTAAACCTTGAACTAGACGCAAAGTGAGTAATATACTCATGGAAGCAGTGAAAACCGCCAGTAAAGAAGCTAGTGCATAGATTGAAATGATAAATAACGCCACTTTTTTGCGTCCATATGCGTCTGACAAAGGACCGAAAATAAATTGACCAATAGCAAGACCAATCATTGCAAACGATAAAGTAAGCTGTGATTCAGATACAGATGTATTAAAGTCATGTTGCACATTGGGTAATGATGGCACATACATATCTATGGTTAAAGGGCCAAATGTAGTCATGATACCCAACACAATAATGACCATAGTTGGTAGTTGGCGGTTTGAAATCTTGTCCATGTGTGAAACTCCTTTAAAATTCTCTCTAATGTTTAATTATAAACATGTTATCTCGTTTTGTAATTACAAATGAAACTAATATGTTAATTACCATGTATTTTAGAAAAATAGAGCAATTAAATTTAGCTACTTTTAATTATTTATATAATACAAAACATACATATATATGATAAAGTATTATACTAGATATAGCGCATTAATTATATGTTTTTTGATAGTAATCATATAAAATTATATGGGATTTTACTAAGGAGTAAAAAATGAATTTAACTAAAACACACTATGAAGTGATTAAATTTGTGATTGTAGGCGGTATGAATACTTTAAATTATTACATTGTCTATCTTTGTTTATTGAAGTTATTAGAAGTGAATTATTTAGTTAGTCATATCAGTGGATTTATCATTAGTTTTGTCATTTCTTACTATTTAAATTGTTACTTTGTTTATAAAGTGACACCAACTTGGCGTAAATTCTTAAAGTTTCCATTAACTCAAGTTGTCAATATGGGCATGCAAACGTTATTATTGTATATTTTTGTACAATGGTTTGGTATATCATCTGTGATAGCACCTTTTGCAGGGCTTATCATTACAATACCTATAACATTTGTCCTTTCTAAATATATCCTAAGAGATTAGTAAAATTTTTAATAAACCCACATTTTAAATATATTTATTTTATGAGAGCAAGTTTCAGAATCAAAAATATGATTTGGTTCAAACTTGGTCTCTTATTTTTTCTCAATTTTATAATTAATATTAGGATTGGCTAAAAAAATAATTAGTTTATTTATATTAAATAATTTTTGAATAAAAATCGTTGTAAATATGTTTGTGATGAGTCATAATAAGTATTCAATCATACTGAAGGTGGAAAGTAAGATGAGTCAAAAAGAAAAATTGGAAACAGCGCAAAAAGGTGCTTTTTTAAGTTTAATCGTCTACATCATATTATCGGTGACTAAATTTATCGTAGGGTATTTATATAATTCTGCAGCTGTAAAAGCAGATAGTTTAAATAATATGACGGATATTATTGTTTCTTTGGCAGTAATTATTGGTTTGAAAATTTCTATTAAACCTGCAGATCAAAACCATCCATATGGACATTTGAAATCTGAAAATATTTCATCATTACTCGTGTCATTCATTATAATGTTTGTTGGTATTCAAGTCATTATAGAGAATGTTCCTGAATTATTCACAAATGAACATCATACCCCTAATATTATAAATATTTATGTCAGTGTCATCAGTGGTTTGATTATGCTAGTTGTATTTTATATTAATCAAAGCATTGCTAATCGTACGAAAAGTAGTTCATTGAACTCCGCAGCTAAAGATAATTTGTCAGATGCGTTAGTGAGTTTAGGTACTGCAATTGGTTTAATTTTTACACAATTTGGATTTCCAGTAATTGATACGATATTAGCCATTATATTAGGCTTACTCATTATATATACTGGTTTTGGTATCTTTAAAGAATCAATTTTTACATTAAGTGACGGTTTTAATGAGCAAGAATTAGAAGCTTATAAAAATTATGTGTTAGAAATTGAAGATGTAATCGAAGTACAAAATATTAAAGGTCGTTACCACGGAAGTAGTGTTTTTGTAGATGTAACGATTGTAGTAAAATCAGATTTATCTTTGGAAGAAGCACATCACATCTGCGACAAAGTAGAACAACATATGCACAGCAAAGGCATTTCTTCAGTTTATGTACATCCTGAACCACAGTCAATACAATAAATGCGATGTCGAGAAAGTATATGATTGTGATTATTATCATGGTTTTTATTTATATTAAACTAATAAACTATCAAATGATAACTTGAATTAAGGTATTTAATGAGTATTGATATACAAATATAATATGTTTCAGTTAAAATTTTATTAACTTATTTTAGAATAAAAAAGTCCGAGACATTTTTGTCTCGGACTTTTAAAATATAAAGCAAGTCAGAAGATGGTTGAAGGGCATATATGTTTTAACTCCTTCAAACCATCTATGTTTAATTTAATAATTTATAGCGAAATAGGTTAGCATCGTTTTTAAAAAGTGATTTCTAGCCTATTTTTTATCATACATTTTGGGTTAATGTATAAAATTAGTCTTACCACCAACCATTTGCAATACGGAATTCGATTGCTGCATCAATTGAGCCATAACGATCTTCAGCGTATTGGATCATACCTTTTGTTTGTTCAGTTACAGATCCAGTACCCCAAGCTTCTTTCGTTTGTCCTAAACCTCTATATCCTAATTCATTTACCGCATCTGGATTTCCACTTGATTCTGGCATTACAATGTTATCCCAAAGCGCTTTTGTACCACCAGCAGCAATAAATTCACTATACACGTCATTGTTTGCTTGAGTAGTTTCTGCAGCATCAGCTGTAGAAGTATTTGAAGTTAAACCAACACCAGCTGTAGCGATTGTTACTGATGCGAATGAAGCTAATAATAATTTTTTCATTTGAAAAATCCTCCTAATAATTGTTTGTTTTAAACAGTTTCAAATTGTATTTGTTAATTAGCATGGATGTTTTTAAAATATTTTTGTTTGTCTATCGTATTGCTCCGTTCATCAACGTTTACAACTATAACATCATTTTTTTATAGGTAGGTTACAGAAAAATAAAAATAAAAAGTCATTTATGAATAAATGAATACAATCATTTCAAAATCAAGTGTAAATTGTTATAATTTTAATGTATGGCATGAGAAATTATAGATAAAGTATTGTCGTAACAGGATTTATATCTGTGTATCACTGTAATATTTTTGTAAAAGTAGTGATAATATCATTTTATTCAATGGAAAGAAGGAATATTATGCCAAAACTAATTTTATGCAGACATGGTCAAAGTGTTTGGAATGCTGAAAATCTATTTACAGGTTGGGCTGATGTAGATTTATCAGAACAGGGAAGAACTGAGGCAGTGACGTCGGGAAAAAAATTAAAAGAACAGGGTATAGAGATAGATATCGTCTTTACATCTTTATTGCAACGCGCCATTAAAACTACGTTTCACTTATTAGATGAATCTCAACAGTTATTTATTCCAGTTATTAAATCTTGGCGCTTAAATGAGCGTCATTATGGTGGATTACAAGGTTTAAACAAAGATAAAGCTAGAGAAAAATTTGGTGAAGAACAAGTACATATATGGAGACGTTCATATGATATAGCACCACCTGCGCAAAGTGATGAACAAAGAAAAGATTACTTAAATGATAGAAAATATGAACATTTAGATAGAAGAGTTATGCCTGAATCAGAAAGTTTGAAAGATACTTTAATTAGGGTGATTCCTTATTGGAACGACCAAATCTCACAACAGTTATTAGATGGAAAAACTGTGCTTGTTTCTGCGCATGGTAATTCATTGCGTGCATTAATTAAGTATATAGAAGATGTATCAGATGAAGATATTGTAGGATATGAAATCAAAACAGGGGCACCTTTAATATATGATTTAACGGATGATTTAAAAGTGATAGATAAATATTACTTATAATACTTTTATAACTGTACAAAAAATGAAATGACGTAGTAAAGTAATAAATAACTTAAATAAAATGATGGCTGATTCTGAAATATATAAATGTATATTTTCAGGAATCAGGCCACATCTTAGAAGTGATATGACAAAACCAAAGATAAAAAACATTTGGTTTTGAAGTATTACTTCTATTTTTATTTATTGCGCTTATGTTGTTGGATAATTTTGCGTGCACGCTTGCGTGTTTTGATATTAGGACTATTTAAATTACGGCGTGCTGTTTGTAAATCTAATTTCATGGTGATGACCTCCTTTATCTATAGATATTATGTAAGAAAAAACTTGGAATGTAAATAGTAATTATTACGATTTGTAACATTTTTTAAATCTTACAAAATAAAAGTTTAAAATATAACTAATATTTTAAGTATTTTTAATGATAAATTAAACTAAAATATGTATAATGCAGAAATGCGACTAAAAAGAGTTGATAAATTATAGAATACAGGAGTACAAAAATGGATCAAAAGACGAAAATTATAATGATTTTGATGATGTTGTGTGGTGGGTTTTTTGGATTATTAAATGAAACCTTATTAACAACAGCATTACCAAGCATAATGAAAGATTTTAAAATAGATTACACACAAGTACAATGGCTTACTACAGCCTTTTTATTGACTAATGGTGTAATTATTCCATTGTCAGCAATGATAATTCAAAGATATTCAACAAGAAAAGTATTTTTAACTGCAATATTTATCTTTTTTATAGGGACTTTAATCGCAGGATTTAGTCCAAACTTTTCTGTTTTATTAAGTGCACGAATTGTTCAAGCACTTGGTTCTGGTATTATGATGCCACTGATGATGACAACAATATTAGATATATTTGAACCTCATGAAAGAGGTAAATATATGGGGACATTTGGTTTGGTTATTGGTTTAGCACCGGCAATTGGACCGACACTATCAGGTTATTTAGTAGAGTATTTAGATTGGCGTTCATTATTCCATGTGGTTGCGCCAATTGCTGCACTTACTTTTATAGGTGCGCTTAAATTCGTCAAGAATGTCGGTACTAATCGAAAGACACGTATTGATATTTTATCAATTATCTTATCCGTGTTCGGTTTTGGTGGTTTGCTTTATGGTACAAGTTCAATTTCCCGTGATGGCTGGAACGATCCAATCGTATTGACTACTGTTATAGGTGGCATTATTTTAGTTGCGGCTTTTATTTTCCGTCAAACACGTTTAGAAAATCCACTCCTTGATTTTTCAGTGTTCAAAGATAGTCAATTTGCTGTAGGTATTATCATAATGGCTTTTACTATGATTTCAATGATTGGTTCTGAAACAGTGTTACCAATGTTTGTACAGAATATTATGAATGACTCAGCACTCCAATCAGGATTAATTTTATTACCTGGAGCTATCGTAATGGGGATTATGTCAGTGATTTCAGGTTTACTCTATGAGAAATATGGCGCTAAAATATTAGCATTTATTGGAATGTTTATTGTAGTTGTAACAACTTCTTATTTTGTAATCATGGATGAACATACCTCACCAGCGATATTAGCAACAGTATATGCCATTCGTATGATTGGTATCGCACTTGGTTTGATGCCATTAATGACACATACAATGAATCAGCTAGCACCGGAAATGAATGCACACGGTTCTTCGATGACAAACACTATACAACAAATATCTGCATCTATTGGTACAGCAGGTTTGATCACAATTATGAGTCAAGTTGCCAAGAATTACACACCAAATATGTCTGATTTTAAAGATATGAGTCAAAAACAAATGACAGCAGAAATTCAGCATCAAGCATTGCTAAGTGGATATCATGGTGCTTTTTGGTTTGCAGTCATCATATCTATTATCAGTTTAGTAAGTGTATTTATGTTGAAAAGCAAAAAACAACTTAAATTAGAGGAAGAAAATGCTAAATAATTAAAATTGAACATCATGTTAAGTCATGCGAAATTTTCTTGTAAAAGATATTAATATTATGATACTTTGATATCAATATAATAATAATGAATGGAGCGTATGTATTATAGAACACTCGATGCATTTAAATAACGAACCTTTTCAATTAATGAAAAACGAAGTAAAGACTATTGAAGTTAGATTGAATGATGAAAAAAGACAAGAAATTAAAAGTGGCGATTATATTGTATTCAAAAATATAAAGACTGAAGAAACATTAAAAGTGCAAGTTAAGGAAATTGTAGTGTTTTCATCGTTTCAGTCACTGATGAATCAATATACTAATGAAGAAATTGGCGCGAAAACAGACGATCAACTTTCTCAAAAATTAGCAGCTATATATCAAATTTATTCACAAACTGATGAACTTAATTACGGTGCATTAGCAATCAAAGTGGCACTAATATGTTGAAAATGAAATTAATTGATTTATAGTTAGGATAAAGTTGTAGCATTGATGAAAATTTAATTTGCATACGGTAAATATGACACTTTCGTTAAATTCATTTATTAATGAATTTTTCGGAAGTGTTTTTATATAAATATAAAAATAATGTTATAGTTCTAGTACATCAAAGATTTTCGTTGTAAGATAAGAGTTATGGTTGAATAATATTAGATATGATAAGTAATATTAGGAGTGTAAATATGAAAAAATTAATGATGATGGTGTTCATTTCTATAATCATTATAGCTGGGTGTAGTAGTGGGAAATATGCTGATGAGATTGACAAAGCAGTGAATCAACAGAAAAAACAACAAAAGCTCTTAGCTGATAAGCAAAAGGGTGATGTGGAATCTAATTTTGATAAAAAGAATGCGAATATCTATGTTTATGACAAAGGCAAATATGTGACTATTGCTTATAAACCATTAAAAGATGATGATGAAGTTCATTTTTATACATATAAAATAACTGATGATAAGGCACATTACTTAAAAAACTTTAATTCAAAATCATATTCACATGCCCATGATGCGGATTATAAAGAAGAAAATATGAACCTAGAAGAATAAAACAAGATAAGAAGGTGTGTTTTTAACAAATGAAGAAACGTTGGATAAGTTTGTTATTAATGGCAGTATTAATTTTTGTTTCCGCTTGTTCGAATGACAATCAAAATGTACATCAAGATGACAAATATGGAAAAGATGGCAAGATTAAAATTATTGAATACGGTGATTTTAAGTGCCCATATTGTAAAAAAGTAGAAGAAAATATTATGCCTAAATTAAAAAAAGAATATATTGATACGAAAAAAGTAGATTATCAGTTTGTTAATATGGCATTTTTAGGAAAGGATTCGATTATAGGTTCAAGGGCAGGTCATGCAGTAAAACAATATGCCCCTAAACAATATTTAAATTTCCAAAAATTAATGTTTAAGCAACAGCCGAAATCAGAGGAAAATTGGATCACCGAACAACTCGTTGATCAACAAATAAACCAATTGGAAATTTCAAATGATAAAAAAGAAAAGATAAAAACAAGCTATAAAACTAAAGAAAGTAAATCGTGGAAAGCAGCCGAACAAGATCATAAACAATATAAAGAAAACCATATTGAAACAGCGCCCACAGTTTTTATAGCAGGAAAAAAAGTAGAAGATCCATATAAATATAAGAATTATAAAAAAATACTTGAAGAAAGTTAACTTTCAAGGCATAGAGACAAAGTATAATATCATAAGCTCGTCACTGAATTTCTGAAAAAAACAGTGACGGGCTTTTTTAGTTAATAAAAAAAGGATATCTTAACTCCTTAAATCGAAATAATTACGAAAAAACTGAAATAAGTATTGCGTATTTCAAAAAGTACGGTTATAATTTTAAATCGTAATCATTACTATTTAAGGAGGAGTAAGAATGAAAAAATCAATATACATACTGTCATTTGTCATTGTATTAGCGTTAATCGTTATTGGTTGTAGTGCTACAAAGTCAAACGAATCAAAAGGTAACGACAAGATAAAAATTAATACGACTGTATTTCCATTAAAATCGTTTGCCAATCAAATAGGCGGAAAGTATGTTTCAGTTAAATCTATTTATCCTAGTGGTGCAGATTTACATACATATGAACCAACACAAAAAGATATAATGAATGCGAGTAAAGCAGATATGTTCCTGTATACAGGTGACGATTTAGATCCTATTGCTAAAAAAGTGGCAGCAACAATTAAAAAGGATAATAAAAAGGTATCATTAGGAGATGAAATTGATAAAAGCGAATTATTAACTGATCAGCACGACGAAGAACATGAGGAACATGAACATCATCATGGACATCATCACGGAGGTTATGACCCTCATGTATGGTTAGACCCTAAATTTAACCAAGTATTTGCAAAAGAGATTAAAGATAAATTAATAAAGCAAGATCCTAAACACAAATCTTATTATGAAAAGAATTATAAAAAATTGAAAGAAGATTTGATGTCAATAGATCAAAAAATGAAAAACATTACTGAAGATAAGCAAGGCAATACCGTATATATATCACATGAATCTATTGGTTATCTTTCAGAAAGATATGGATTTGTCCAAAAAGGTATACAAAATATGAATGCTGAAGATCCGTCCCAAAAAGCATTAGCAAAAATTGTGAAAGAAATTAATGATTCAGGGGCCAAATTCATTTTGTATGAAGCAAATGTTTCTAATAAAGTCACTGATACGATTCGTAAAGAAACAAAAGCAAAACCGTTGAAGTTTAATAATATGGAGTCGTTATCAAAAGAACAAGCACAAGATAAAACATTGACATATCAATCCCTAATGGAAAAAAATATAAAACATCTTGATATGGCATTAAATGACAATATTAAAACAGATGATGAAAAAACGCATAACAAGCATGAAAAGGCAATCGCTGATGGCTATTTTAAAGATAATCAAGTGAAAGATAGAAAATTAACTGATTATCAAGGACATTGGCAATCAGTTTATCCATTTTTAAAAGATGGTACTTTAGATGACGTCATGAAACACAAAGCAAACGAAGATAATCAAATGACTGAAAAAGAATATAAAGATTATTATCAAAAAGGATATCAGACAAATATTAGTAATATTAATATTACACAGGATACGATTACTTTTAAAAAGGATGACAAAACATTAAAAGGTCAATACAAATACGATGGTAAAGATATCTTGAAATATGAAAAAGGTAATAGAGGCGTCAGATATTCATTTAAATTAGTAGGTGGAAATAAAGAGTTACCAAAATATGTACAATTTAGCGATCATAATATAGCGCCTAAAAAAGCAGAACATTTCCATATATTTATGGGAGATAATAAACAAAAAGTATTGAAAGAATTAGATCATTGGCCAACATATTATCCAAAAGATTTAACTAAAGAACAAATAAAAAAAGAAATGTTGGCACATTAAAAGTTGAATCCATGTATTGTTTTAAATGATATAAATATTTTACATCGAAATGAGTAAAATTTTGTTTTACGGGAATATTTTTCATAGAAACACAAATATGAGCTTTTTCATTGATATATAAAATATACCTGATATAATAAATGTATCAATAGAAAGTTACAAATTTGGAGGTATGAATTTTTATGACAAAGTTTAATTTTGATCCAGCACATTCAGTAGTAGAATTTTCAGTTAAACACCTAGTGATTTCAAATATAAGAGGTAGATTTAATGACTTCGAAGCATCACTTGAAGGTGATTTAAATGATTTAAGCACAATTAAAGGTGGATTAACAATCAAAGCAGATTCAATTGACACTCGAGTTGGTGATCGTGATAACCACTTAAGAAGTGCTGATTTCTTAGATGTTGAAAACTATCCTGAAATTAAATTTGATGTAACAAAAGTAGATGGAAAATCAGTTACTGGTAATTTAACAATTAAAGATGTAACAGAAGAAGAAACTTTTGAATTATCATATGAAGGTCAAAGTAAGAACCCATTAAATGGTGCTACAACAGCAGGTTTCATTGCTAATGGTACAATTAACCGTGAAAAATATGGTGTTACGTTTAACCAACCACTTGAAACTGGTGGCGTAATGATTGGTAAGGATATAAACTTCCAAGTAAGCCTTGAATTTGCGTTAGAAGATTAATAATAAAAGCTATAAAAAAGGTCCAAGACATATAATTGTCTTGGGCCTTTTTCTAGTTATATAAAATTTAAAATATTTTTATGTGGGTATATAGTATTAAAAAGGGGGATTACAGTGGCAACAATGTTACCCAAAATAGGTCGTCCAGCAACGAATGCATTAGCATCGATTGGCATAAATTCTTTAGAACAATTATCAAAATATGAACGAACTACGATACTAGATACTCATGGCGTAGGACCTAAAGCGATAGGTATATTAGAGAATGCGTTGACAGAAGCAGGTCTATCATTTAAAAATGAAACAGCTTCAGAATTTCCATTTGAAATGGTTGGAGATTTAGGGTGTGATAATGCGCCCAAACGACGAATCATGTTAGATTTTCTAATAGGATCTGCATTAGCTGATAAAAACAAGTTATCACAAACAGTTGTGTCAAATTTTAAATGGCAAGTGCCCGGTGCTTTTGAATTGAACAGTTTAGATGAATTTTATAATGAAATTGAAGCACATAAAGTAGACATTAAAAGAATAGAAGTGACGCATAATTTAACACATGGAAAGTTTGGTGCAATGCATGGCACTCAGTTAAATAGTGATGGCACAGAAGTTTACTTCGCGGATTTTATTGAGTTTGAAAGCAATCGTAAAAATGCCAAAATTAAAACAGTTACATCTTATGTAATTATAAATGATGAATAAAAAGGAGCGTTTTAAGTGAGTATAGAAGTGAATGAAAACAAAATTATATTTAAAAGAGATTTTGAAGCAACTGTAGAAGAAATATTTAAAGCATATACTGAACAATCTTTATTTGAAAAATGGTTCCACCCTCAAGGCGCAACAACTGAAGTGTTCGAATTTAATATTGTGACTGGAGGTCAAGCGTTTTTTGCAATATATACTGACCAAGGTACGAGTTATACATTAACAAAGTATAATGAAGTAAAAGCACCTTATTTGATTGATTATAACGATTACTTTACTGATAAAGAAGGTAATATTGATAAAAATATGGCAAGTATGCGTAATGTGATTCAATTAGAACAAATAGATGAAGCCTCAACGCGTATTATTTCTACTGCGGAACTGCCAGATCCTAAATCAGCACAACAACTACTTGATATGGGTGTAGAAGCGGGTATGAATAGCACATTTGATAATTTAGAAACGCTTTTAAAGAACAAAAAGTCATAGATATGTAATAATTGAAACACTTGCACACTTTAGCTTTTAGTTATAATAAAAGTGAAGAGAGGTGAGTGTATTGAATAAACGCTATATTAAAGTATTAAGTTTATATACGATAAGTACGCTTGTACCAGCTATGATCTTAAATGAAAAATGTTTGAGTAGCAGTATATTTAAATGGTTATTACGTACTTTAACGGGCTATGGTATTTTTGCATATGGCCTACACATTTTAACAAAATTCAAAAAACAACAGTGAGCAGTGCGCTTAAGCTATCAGAATCGATGTTCAAATAAAAGCGTTAATCCACTATGAACTGCGCCTAAATATTTGGAGTAAAATAAAGACACTTTCGTTGAATTCATTTTAAAAAGAATTTATACGAAAGTGTTTTTTTATGTAAAATAGACGTATAACCTATTAAATTTGAATAAAAAACAATATAATTAATCTATAATTTTGTGATCCAAACATTTTAAAGGGAAGGGTGTCGATGTTGATAGAGAATAATAAAGCCATAAAAGATACATATATGTCAGATGAAACAATTAAAAACATTAATAATCAAGTTCAAATGAAGGATGTCATGTTTAACCAAACACCCGGACGTTATGCATTAAAATCAATCATGTCTGGATTTTTATTAGCCATTGTGACTGTTTTTATGCTTGCAATAAAAACACAATTTGTTGGTGCAAATGAAGGACTAATTAACTTATTAGGTGCCATTTCATTCAGTTTGGCCTTGGTATTGATCGTATTGACACATTCAGAATTATTAACGAGTAATTTTATGTATTTGACAGTTGGATGGTACTATAAGCTAATTGGCATGAATAAGGCTTTGATCATCATGTTAGTATGTTTCTTTTTTAATATTATTGGAGGATTTATTTTATTTGGTTTAATGAAATTTACTCCTATAATGACAACGGAAATGGTGACCAGTTTAACAACGCTTGTAAATGGTAAGACCATAGATTCGACATGGTATGCAGTATTAGTAAAAGCCATTTTCTGTAATTTTTTTATAAACATTGGTATTTACGTATCAATTCAATTTAAAGATGGTTTATCTAAAGCTTTTTTCATTGCATGTGGTGTTATTGTCTTTGTATTTATGGGCTATGAACACGTAGTATTTAATGCAGGTTTATATGCTGGTATGGTCTTTTATAATTTTGATGCTGTCGTGTGGGTGCATGTATTAAAAAATATTGTCTTTGCTTTTATAGGTAACTATATTGGTGGAGGTATATTTGTAGGATTAGTTTATGCTTATTTAAACGGCAAACGTGATAGTTTGCGAAACTAATATTAAGATAAAGTAAAAGACAATTCGGTTTCTACTATGAAATCAAATTGTCTTTTATTTTTATATATAAAACAAAAAAATTGACTCATTTATCAAGAAACCATATTGTATTACTGTAAATTAATCTTTTAAATTTAATCAAATAATGCTATAAAAGATACGCTGAGGAGTGACAAAATGTCTGATTATAATATTAGAATCGCTGAAATAGATGATGCTGAAGCATTGCAAAAATTAATGTATGAAGCCTTTACACCTTTAAGAGAATTAGGTATTGATTGGCCATCCGTCAACGCTAGTGTTGAAATGGTCGAAAAGAATTTACAAACTGGTACGACTTTTGTCTTGGAAAATAACGCAGAAATCATTTCGACAATAACTGTACGTTATCCATGGGAGACGCAACGACGCATTTCTATTTACCCATTTGTATGGTGGTTTGCTACGAAACCATCATATGATGGACAAGGATTGGGTGGCAAGTTATTAAAATATGTTGAAGAAACATATCTTAGAGACACACTTAAGGTACCTGCCGTTACGCTAGGTACATCTGCGCGTAAGCATCCATGGCTATTAGATATATACAAAAGAAGAGGTTATGAAGTATACGCAGAACATGAAAGTAACGATGGTGATTTAGGTGTTATTATGAGAAAAGTATTAATTCCAGAACGTTTTGATGAAGAAGTATTAGGACAACCACCATTTTAATTGATTATATATAAAATAGGGAATTCCTTTAGGTTATATCTAAGGGAATTCCCTATTTTTATACTTTTATGTGAAAATATTCACAAAAACTAATGGAAATATATTACAATGCAAGGGTAAAGGGAGGGCGTCATTATGGGAGAAAATGTTCTCGTTGTACATGGTATGAGACGAGGTGTTCAGAATAAAGCTTTGAAATATTTTATATCTCAACTTTTTAAAAATAGTAATATCAACTATCAAATCGCATTTTTAGAAAGTGATACGAACGATTTCTATAACGTGATTTCGACTTTAGTAAAGCAAGGTAAATTTGAATTTAATATTGTACCGTTATTATTATTTTCAGCAAAACATTATTTAAAAGATATCCCAGAAATCTTACAGCATATTAAAGAAATGTTTCCACATATGAGATACCGTATTACACCACCACTAAGTACGCATCCTCATTTAATTAACATTATTGACGAAAAAATTAATGCGGCAATGTTCAATAGACCATCAATAAATAAAGTGATTTTTATTGCACATGGTAGTGAAAACTATGAACAACCTATTGTTCAACTTAAGCAACTAATTCAGCAATGTAATATTGTAAATAAATCAATTGATATGTTGACGCTATATGGTGAATATAATTATCAAAAAATATTGCCTAAGATATTAGAAGAAACACAGAACATATTGATTGTTCCTATCTTTTTATATGATGGTTATTTAGTTAATAAAATGAAAAGTAAAATTTCAAAAATGCGTATGGCGAATCATATTGAATATACTGAATCATTAAATTTTCATCCAATATTAGAAATGATAATCAAGGATCAAATTACACAATTGGAGGTGTATCGCAATGTATCCAGTCCAACTTAATTTAGCGAATAAACATCTTGTAATTATAGGTGGAGGTAAGGTTGCCTATCGAAAATTCCAACAGTTAAAGACTGAATCAATAGCTTCATTAACTATCGTAAGTCAGACATTTTTCCAGAGTTTTTTCAAGCCAAACAATCAAATTTGAAATTAATAACAAAATGTTATGACCGAAATGATATTGAAAAGGCAGATATTATTATTATTGCTACGAATGACCCACATGTTAATAACCAAATAAAAAAGGATTCACGACCAACACAGCTTGTTAATCACACAGGAGATAAAACACAATCAGATTTTTATAATATGCCTGAAATTCAATATAAAAATATAAATATTTTATTCAGGTCAGATGGCAATGATTATAACAAAGTTAAAAAAATATCTCATGCAGTGGAAAATTTTTTGATAGAGGTATATAAGGAGGATTATCATGTCTAAAAAAAGGTTAGTTATGATTGGAAATGGAATGGCAGGTCTACGAACGATAGAAGAAATATTAGAAAGAGATACTGAACGTTATGAATTTACGATTATCGGTAAGGAACCTTATCCTAATTACAATAGAATTATGCTTTCGAATATTTTACAGAAAAAAATGACTGTTGATGAAACGATTATGAATAGTTATGAATGGTATGAGTCATATGGTATTAAGCTTATTGTAAATGATCCTGTCGTATCAGTGAATCGTGAGAACAATGAAATTGTAACAGAAAAAGGAAAGCATCTTAACTATGATATTTGTATTTTTGCAACAGGTTCAAGTGCATTTGTGTTACCAATACCGGGAGCTCAATTTAATAGTGTAATAGGTTGGAGAACAATAGAAGATACTGAACGCATGATTGAGATTGCACAGACTAAAAAACATGCCATCGTTATAGGTGGTGGATTATTAGGTTTAGAATGTGCACGTGGACTGATGGATCAAGGTATGGACGTAACTGTAATTCACCTTGCAAAATGGTTGATGGAAATGCAGTTAGATAAAAAAGCTGGTGAATTGCTTAAAGCAGATTTAGAAAAACAAGGTATGCACTTTAGGATGCAAGCACGTACTGAAGAAATCTTAGGTGAACAAGATGTAACAGGCATCAAATTGTCAGACGGTTCGATTTTAAAAGCAGACTTAGTGGTTATGGCTGTAGGTATTCGTCCATACACGCAAGTGGCACAAGCATCTGGACTTGAAGTCAATAAGGGGATCGTTGTAAATGATTTTATGCAGACAAGTGATAAGCATGTTTATGCAGTAGGAGAATGTGCTGAACATAAAGGGAAAACTTATGGGTTAGTAGCACCATTGTATGAACAAGGCAAAGTACTTGCAGATTATTTAACTGATAATCCTACTGAAGGATACCAAGGTTCTACTACATTTACGTCATTAAAAGTTTCGGGATGCGATTTATATAGTGCTGGTCTGATACATGAGAGTGATGAAGTAAAAGGTGTCGCAATCTTTGATAGCATGCATAAACATTATAAAAAAGTATTTCTTAAAGAAGGTCATATCGTTGGTGCGGTGTTATATGGGGATATAGAAGAAGGTTCTAGATTTTTTAATATGATGAAGAAAAAAGAAACCATACAAGACTACACGATCGCATCATTGCTGCACAAAGGTGGAGAATCAAGTGGTTTTGATGTCGCAGAAATGGCTGATGACGAAACTATTTGTGGCTGTAATGGTGTAAATAAAGGCACTATTGTTGAAGCGATAAAGCAAAATGGTTTAACGCGTATTGACGAAGTGACACAACTAACAAAAGCTGGTAATTCTTGTGGGAAATGTAAGGGACAAATAGGGCAAATCCTTGAACATACACTGGGTGATGATTTTATTGCAGCTAAACCTACAGGCATATGTGCATGTACAGATTTAACACGAGATCAAATTGTAACGCAAATTAGAGCGAAATCACTTAAAACTTCTAAAGAAGTTCGTCATGTTCTAAACTTTAAGGATAAAAATGGTTGTCCTAAATGTCGTCCTGCCATTAATTATTATCTTAATATGATTTATCCGTTCGAACATATTGATGAAATTGAATCAAGATTTGCGAATGAACGTTATCATGCTAATATCCAAAATGATGGCACCTTCTCTGTCATTCCTCAAATGAGAGGTGGCGTAACTGATGCAGAGCAACTTATAAAACTAGGTGAAGTAGCTAAAAAATATAACGTACCCCTAGTCAAAGTGACTGGTTCACAACGTATTGGACTTTATGGCATTGAGAAAGAATTATTGCCACAAATCTGGTCAGAATTGGGTATGCGTTCAGCATCAGCATATGGTAAAAAGACTCGATCCGTGAAGAGTTGTGTTGGTAAAGCTTTTTGTAGATTTGGAACACAAAATACGACAAGATTAGGAATCCGTTTAGAAGAAACATTTGAATATATTGATACACCACACAAGTTTAAGATGGGAGTTTCAGGATGTCCTAGAAGCTGTGTCGAATCAGGTGTTAAAGATTTTGGTGTTATTGGAGTAGAAAATGGATATCAAATTTATATTGGTGGTAACGGCGGTACAGAAGTTACAATTGGACAATATTTAACAACTGTAGAAACTGAAGCGGAAGTATTAAAACTTTGTGGCGCATTGATGCAATATTATAGAGAAACAGGTAACTATGCAGAACGTACTGCACCATGGTTAAATCGATTAGGATTTGAACATGTGAGTAGTATTTTGTTAGATAAAGCAAAACAAGATGTACTTTATGCACGAATTTTAGAAGCTAAATGCGCAGTGGAAAAAGAGCCATGGTCTGAGATTGTAAATAGTAAAAAAGAACAAAAAATATTTGAAGTGGAGAAGGTGTAAAATATGAGCGCTAAAAATAGGATTAAAGTAACGTCAATAGACACACTTACACCATTAGTCGGTAAAAAAATTAAATTACACAATAAAGAAATTGGTATTTTTTTAACGGAAGAAGGTAGTATTCATGCCATTCAAAATCGATGTCCTCACAAAGATGGTCCACTTTCAGAAGGGACAATGAGTGGTGATTATGTTTTTTGTCCATTACATGATCAAAAAATAGACTTGAATAGTGGTTTAGTACAAGCGCCAGATGAAGGTTGCGTTGAGGTGTTCAGAACAGAGGTACAGGATGGGGATGTGTATGTATGGGTTTGAATAAGGTTGGAAAAGTATACCTTATCGGTGCGGGTCCCGGCAATCCGGAATTATTAACGAGAAAAGCTGAACGTTTAATTCGAAAAGCAGATGTTATATTATATGATCGCCTTGTGAATCCATTTATCATTCAGATGGTTAGTCCAGGTGTAGAAATAATTGATGTTGGAAAAAAACCTTACCATAAACATATTCAACAAGAGGAAATCAATAAATTGCTTGTTGATGCAGCTTATTCACATCACTGCGTTGTACGGTTGAAGGGCGGAGATCCAGCTATTTTTGGAAGAACACATGAAGAAGTCTCAGCGCTAAATAAACAGAACATTGAGTGCGAAATCGTACCAGGTATTACTTCTGCTAGTGCAGCTGTTGCAAGCATGAAACAAGGGCTTACCGCTCGTCAGATTGCGACACATGTTACTTATACGACAGGACATTTTTGTAAAATGCATACTGATAAAGTAGAATTGGACAAATTATTATCAGGAGGCACATTAGCCATTTATATGGGTATTAGAAATTTAAAAACGATTATGCATGAAATATATCAACAAACCAAGAAAGATTATCCAGTTGTAGTGATATATAATGTATCTACTTATAAAGAGAAATTAATCCAAGGTACAGTAACTACGATTGACCAATTGATTGAAACGCAAAGTTGTTCGTTTATGCCAGGTGTCGTTTTGGTAGGAGATTTAATGGCTGAATTACCTTGTGTAACTAGTTTAAGTCAGGCTCAAACTAAAAGCTATTTGATTACTGGTGAACATCAATCAGCTTTAGAAAAGGCATTATCGCTCTATAGTGAAGGTCATTTTTGTTTGATTGATGTTATAGATACATCTATGTATCATAAAACACAGATTGAATTTATGAACGATATTAAAGGACAATATTTATTTGATGAACATATTAAATTAATGTAATAATTTAATTTGCTGTACTAGAAAGTTTTTTCTTAATATGATTCAGAATCATTGATATCTTGACTATATAATGAGACTCGAACCATGATTTTAAGCAGCACGCCAATACCTTTAAAATTTTAATATTTTTATAAATAAAAGAACTAATCCGTTAAATATTTTTAATGGATTAGTTCTTTTTTGTATTAACAAAGATCTACCATAAACTGTGGGATATTACATATTTAAAATGAATTTTAGAAATAATTAGGGCTTTTTGATATTCAATTAGGTAAATCCCTAATATATAGAAAGTTTTAATAAACGTACAATTTAAGTAAGAAATGAAAAGTAATTACGACAAAGATGTTCATAGAATATATTTCTTATTTGTAATGATGTTGAGAGGATGTATAAAATGAAGAAATTTGGTATGAAATTTTTTAAACCAACTGAAAAATTCAATGGTAATTGGTCAGTGCTTGAAAGTAAAAGTAGAGAATGGGAAAAGATGTATCGCGAACGTTGGAGTCATGACAAAGTAGTGAGAACAACACATGGTGTTAACTGTACAGGGTCTTGTTCATGGAAAGTGTTTGTTAAAAATGGAGTGATTACTTGGGAAAATCAACAAATTGATTATCCAAGTTGTGGCCCAGATATGCCTGAATTTGAGCCGAGAGGTTGTCCGCGTGGTGCGTCATTTTCTTGGTATGAATACAGTCCCTTGAGAATTCGATATCCATATATTCGTGGTAAGTTATGGGAACTATGGATAGATGCATTAGAAAAACATGATGACAATACTGTTGCAGCATGGGCATCTATAGTAGAAGACGAAGAAAAAGCTAAGATATACAAACAGGCTCGAGGAAAGGGTGGGCTTGTAAGAACGAACTGGAAAGATGTTTCCAAACTAATTTCGGCTCAAATTATATATACGATTAAAAAATTTGGTCCCGATAGAATAGCAGGATTCACACCAATTCCTGCTATGTCTATGCTGAGTTATGCTTCTGGTGCCCGTTTCATTAGCTTATTGGGAGGAGAAATGCTCAGTTTCTATGATTGGTACGCAGATTTACCACCAGCATCTCCGCAGATTTGGGGAGAACAAACAGACGTACCAGAATCAAGTGATTGGTATAATGCTTCATACATTATGATGTGGGGATCTAACGTGCCATTAACTAGAACACCAGATGCTCATTTTATGACAGAAGTACGTTATAAAGGTACGAAAGTCATTTCTGTTGCGCCTGATTATGCAGAAAATGTAAAGTTTGCAGATCATTGGTTGGCACCACATCCTGGGACAGATGCAGCAGTTGCGCAAGCAATGACACATGTGATTTTGCAAGAATATTATGTGAATCAGCCTAACGCTTATTTTATCAACTATTCTAAACAATATACAGATATGCCATTCATCATTATGTTAGATGAGGATGCTAATGGTTTGAAAGCAGGTCGCTTTTTAAGAGCAGAAGATTTAGGGGTAGATACACCAAATGGTGACTGGAAACCTGTTATTTTCGATAAAATACAACAACATTTAACCGTCCCTAATGGGACAATGGGTCAACGCTGGGAAGAAGGTAAACAATGGAATCTTAAACTAGAAGATGAACAAGGATTTAAAGTTGATCCAGCGCTAAGCCTTGCAGAAGATGAATATGAAATCAAACAAATTCAATTTCCTTATTTCAATAATGAAGGGAATGGCGTTTTTGAAAGACCTATTGCTGCTAAGAAAATTGAATTAGCTAACGGTGAACAAAAATATGTTGCGACTGTGTATGATTTGATGACGAGTCAATATGGTATACGACGTTTTGAACATAAATTAGAAGCACAAGGATACAACGATGCGTCCTCGTATTATACACCTGCTTGGCAAGAAAAAGTGACAAGTGTGAATGCCAATGTGGTGGTACAAGTTGCCAGAGAATTTGCACAGAATGCTATCGATACACAAGGTAAATCAATGATTATTATGGGTGCAGGCATAAATCATTGGTTTAATTCAGATACGATATATCGCGCTATTTTGAATCTTGTATTACTCTGCGGATGCCAAGGTGTTAATGGTGGTGGTTGGGCGCACTACGTAGGTCAAGAGAAATGTAGACCAATTGAAGGATGGAATACCATAGCTTTTGCTAAAGATTGGCAAGGACCACCACGCTTACAAAATGGTACAAGCTGGTTTTATTTTGCTACGGATCAATGGAAATATGAAGAATCAAACGTAGATAGTATTAAGTCACCTTTAGCAGAAAATATCAAGCATCAACATCCTGCAGATTATAACGTATTAGCAGCCAAATTAGGTTGGCTACCATCTTATCCACAATTTGATAAAAATAGTTTGTTATTTGGAGAAGAAGCTAAAGATGATGGCGCATTTAATAACGATGAAATTCTAAAACGAGCAATAGCATCTGTAAAATCAAGAGAAACTAAATTTGCAATTGAAGACCCAGACGCTAAGGAGAATCATCCAAAAACTTTGTTTTTATGGCGCTCTAATTTAATTTCAAGCTCAGCAAAAGGGCAAGAATATTTTATGAAACATTTACTAGGTGCTAAATCTGGTTTGATGGCCGAAGCAAATGAAGATACAAAACCAGAAGAAATCAAATGGAGAGATGATACAGAAGGCAAACTAGATTTACTCGTATCATTGGATTTCAGAATGACTTCTACTCCGTTATATTCGGATATTATCTTGCCTGCAGCAACTTGGTATGAAAAACACGATTTATCTTCGACAGATATGCATCCTTTTGTACATCCGTTTAATCCAGCCATTGATCCTTTATGGGAGTCTCGTTCAGATTGGGATATCTTTAAAACGTTAAGTAAAACCTTATCCGAAACTGCTAAAACACATTTAAACGGCCTCTATAAAGATATTGTAACCACACCGCTAGCACATGATACTTCACAAGAAATCTCTAATGTGAATGGTCAAGTGAAAGATTGGACTAAAAATGAAATAGAGGCAATTCCCGGAAAGACTATGCCAGGATTTGCTGTGGTTGATAGGGATTATACAAAAATCTACGACAAGTTTGTTACGGTAGGACCTTTATTAGAAAAAGCTAAGATAGGTGCACATGGTGTGAGCTATACTGTGGCAGAGCAATATGAAGAACTTAAAAGCATGGTAGGTACGTGGCATGATGAAGATGAACATTCAATTAGAAATGAGCTTCCTAGAATAGATACCGCAAGACGTGCTGCAGATGTCGTATTAAGTCTATCTTCAGCTACAAATGGTAAATTATCACAAAAATCTTATGCAGATTTGGAACGACAAACAGGAATGAAACTTAAAGATATTTCTAGTGAACGTGCATCTGAAAAAATAACATTTTTAAATATTATCGCACAACCGAGGGAAGTTATTCCAACAGCAGTTTTTCCTGGTTCTAATAAAAATGGTCAAAGGTATTCTCCGTTTACTACGAATATAGAACGTTTAGTGCCTTTTAGAACACTAACTGGGAGACAAAGTTATTATATTGATCATGAAATTTTTCAGCAATTTGGTGAAAATCTACCAGTTTATAAGCCGACTTTACCGCCGATGGTTTTTGGTTCACGTGATAAGAAAGTGCAGTTAGACGAAAGTACGCTTGTCTTACGGTACTTAACGCCACACGGTAAATGGAATATCCACTCTACTTATCAAGATAATCAACATATGTTGACATTATTCAGAGGTGGTCCGACGGTATGGATTTCATCTGAGGATGCAGCAGCACATGATATTCAAGATAATGAATGGCTAGAAGTTTATAACCGTAATGGTGTAGTTACAGCTAGAGCTGTAGTATCACATCGTATGCCTAGGGGAACGATGTTTATGTATCATGCTCAGGATAAGCACATTGAGACACCTGGATCTCAACTGACAGACACACGTGGTGGTTCTCATAATGCACCTACACGCATTCATTTGAAACCAACACAACTTGTTGGAGGTTATGCTCAGATCAGTTATCACTTTAATTATTATGGACCAATAGGAAATCAAAGAGATGTTTATGTCGCAGTGAGAAAACTGAAGGAGGTTGACTGGCTTGAAGATTAAAGCACAAGTTGCAATGGTATTGAATTTAGATAAATGTATAGGATGTCATACGTGTAGTGTGACTTGTAAAAGTACCTGGACAAACCGTCCAGGTGCAGAATATATGTGGTTTAATAATGTTGAAACAAAACCAGGCATTGGTTATCCAAAAAGATGGGAGGACCAAGAACATTACAAAGGTGGCTGGTTTTTAAACAAAAAAGGTAAATTAGAACTAAAGTCTGGTAGTAAATGGTCAAAAATTGCTCTTGGTAAAATTTTCTATAATCCAGATATGCCTGTAATTAAAGATTATTATGAACCATGGACGTATAATTATGAACACTTAACTCAGGCTAAAGCAGGAAATCATTTACCAGTAGCAAAAGCACATTCCATTATTTCTGGTGATAAATTAGATTTAAAGTGGGGGCCAAATTGGGAAGATGATTTGGCAGGTGGTCATGTTACAGGGCCTGAAGACCCAAATATTCAACGTATTGAAGAGGACATTAAGTTTAAATTCGATCAAACTTTTATGATGTATTTACCAAGATTATGTGAGCATTGTTTGAATCCAAGCTGTGTTGCTTCGTGTCCCTCTGGAGCGATGTATAAACGAGACGAAGATGGCATTGTGTTAGTTGACCAAGAAGCGTGCAGAGGTTGGAGGTACTGCATGACAGGTTGTCCATACAAAAAAGTATATTTTAATTGGAAGACAAATAAAGCAGAGAAATGTACTTTTTGTTTCCCAAGAATTGAAGCGGGATTACCGACAGTATGTTCAGAAACATGTACTGGACGTATGAGATATTTGGGTGTTCTGTTATATGACGCGGATAGAGTTGAAGAAGCTGCTACAGCTGAAAACGAACAAGATTTATATGAAAAACAGTTAGATTTATTTTTAAATCCATATGATGAAAGTGTCATTGAACAAGCACAAAAAGATGGTGTTTCTATGGAATGGATAGAAGCAGCTCAAAATTCACCTATATATAAATTAGCCATTGAATATAAACTTGCATTTCCGTTACATCCAGAATATCGTACAATGCCTATGGTATGGTATTGCCCACCTCTGAGTCCAATCATGAGTTATTTCGAAGGTAAAACCGCTATAGATGCTAATAGAAATCCAGATATGATATTCCCTGCAATAGAAGAAATGCGTTTGCCAATACAGTATTTAGCTAGCTTATTTACTGCTGGAAAGACAGAACCGGTCAAAGCAGCATTGCAAAAAATGGCTATGATGCGAAGTTATATGAGGGCTCAAGTGACAAATAAACCTTTTGATGAAGATAAATTAGCGAGATTGGGTCTGACTGAACGTCAAACAAAAGATATGTATCGTTTATTAGCAATTGCAAAACATGAAGACAGATTTGTTATTCCAACTTCGCATAAGGAAGCGTATATGGATACGTATCGTGCACAAGGTAGTCAAGGCTACGGTGGAGAGTATTTTGGTGCAAATTGTGAAGGATGTGGAGTTCCAGTAGGAACGACCTCTGAAAAGTCAGGGCAAGCAATATACAATGATAATTTCTATGGAGGGATATTCCGTGATTAACATAGAACAGTTTAAATCATTTCAAGAAACACTGGGATATTTTGCGCAACAATTGGAATTCCCAAAAAAGATGACTTTGCATCCTAATACTTTTGAAAGCATCATTCATAATCAACACCCAGCTTATAAGGATCTTATGACATATCGTCAGCAGGTACATGAGTATACATTTTTAGAATTTCAACAATTATATTCTAATACATTTGATTTTAATAAAAATGCCCCCTTGTATATGACTTATAACAAATTTGATACACAAAAAGAACGAGGACAATTATTAGCGAAATTGAAAGTTTTATATGAAATGTTTGGACTTAAAATGGCAGACAATGAACTATCTGATTTTTTACCATTGATGCTAGAGTTTTTATATGTTGCACAATGGCAAAATGATCCAAGAGCAAAAGGAAACATTGAATTTGTCATCATGATTATTGAAGACGGTACTTATGCTATGGCAAATCATTTAGCAGAACGAAATAGTCCTTATTATTATTTAATTAAAGCGTTAAGAGAAACATTAAAAGTATGTATTGAGCCAACAAATGAGGTGAAAGCGAATGTTTAACCAATTTTTATGGGTCATATTCCCTTATTTATGTGTTGTTATATTTTTCCTAGGACATATTGCGAGATTTAAATTTGATAAATTTTCATGGACTGCAAAATCAAGTGAATTCATAGAGAAAAAAAGATTACAATGGGGAAGTTTAATGTTTCACCTGGGAATTATTCCAGTAGCAATGGGACATTTTGTTGGTTTAGTCATACCTGCTTCTTGGTTACGAACGTTTGGTGTTAATGACCACTTATATCACATTGGTGCAGTGTATATTGGTAGCATATTTGGTATAATAACATTGATAGGTATGCTGTTGTTAACCACACGACGCATTACACAGAAAAACATTAGAAAACTAAGCTCAGCCTCAGATATTATTGTTAATTTTTTATTGTTAATCATTGTTTGCATGGGGTGTTATGCGACTTTAGTGACCAATGCAGTAACACCAGATTTTGATTATCGGACATCAATATCTATTTGGTTTAGAGATTTATTTGTCTTTTCACCTGATGCAACATTAATGGCTAATGTACCTATAACATTTAAAATTCACGTGTTGTTAGGCTTTACCATTATGGCATTGTGGCCATTTACGCGACTGGTTCACGTGTGGAGCGTACCGTTAACATATGTGAGTAGAAGTTATATCATTTATCGTAAACATAAGGTGTGAAAGGAGGTCATGCATTGGGTTCATTGCCTTTAAATAAAAAAATTGATTATCAAGCAGCTTTAAATTTAATACGTACAAGAGAAGGTTTTGACTTTGCAGGTTTAGCATTTTATGAGCAAGAAAATCAAGTATCACCGATTAAATGGCATTATGTTTCTGGCAATTTAAATAATAGATATAAGTTAATAGTCTTAAGAAAAGGTAAAGGACTCGCGGGCAATGTTATGAAAACGGGTAAACGCATGATCATTGAAGATGTAAATCAAATTTTATTACCCTCAGAAAAACATAAATATCCTATTGTTTTAACTGAATTACTAACTGCCATGGTGGCTATACCTTTGTGGTATAACAGACAAGTTTACGGTGTTTTGTTATTAGGTCAGAGGGATGGAAATCCATTACCTTTAGCACATGGTGACATTTCGATAGCTGATGTTTTAGGAATTTTTAAAGAAGAAGATTAGGTGATGATCGTGCAAGTAAATCAAATGGAAGATATGACTGAATTATTATTGCAGTATTTCAATAATACAAGAGAAAAAATAGTGTTTGTTGATAATAAGGGGAAAGTTATTGCTAAGAATCAAGCTGCAAAAGATATCATTTCCAATGATGAGGACTATCGAGATATGACTAATGTGATTTGTAATCGATGTGATGGATATACTAATGAGTTTGATTTACAATCTTGCAAAAATTGTTTTCTTGAAGCAGAAGAAGTTGGTAATACAAGCTTTCAAGTATTTATGAAAACCAATAGAGGTACGATTGAACCATTTACTGCAACGTATCAAACGATTGATTCGGTAAATGATATCAAAGTATTTACATTGCAAAATGTATCTCCACAAATTGAACGTCATGATAAGATGTATCAACGTAAAATGATGCAAAAAACAATTTCTGCTCAAGAAAATGAAAGGAAACGTATTTCAAGAGAGCTACATGATAGCGTTGTTCAAGAAATGCTGAATATTGATGTTGAGTTAAGGTTGTTAAAGTATCAGCAAGAAATACAAGATTTAGTTGCTGATTCGAAACACATAGAAGGACTTATGTCCAAACTCATTGATGATATACGTAACCTTTCTGTTGAATTGAGGCCTTCATCTTTGGATGATTTAGGATTAGATGCAGCGTTCAAAACATATTTCAAACAAGTTGAATCTAATTACGGCATGGAGATTATTTATCATTCAAGTCTAGATGCACAACGGTTTGACAATGAAATAGAAACGGTTGTTTATCGAGTAGTACAAGAAGCATTATTTAATGCAATTAAGTATGCCAATGTGGACAAAGTTGAAATTGACTTACATTATAATCGTAATAGGTTAATAGCTGAAGTCGTTGATAGAGGTACAGGATTTATTAAAACTGATCAGCCACAAGGTACTGGATTAGGTATTTATGGTATGTATGAACGCGCAGAATTAGTAAATGCTGAAGTAAATGTCGATAGTCAAATTGGAAGAGGTACGATAGTGACTTTAGAAGTTCCAATTTAAGGGAGTAAGGAGAATAAATTTTGAGAATAGTTATTGCGGATGATCATGCTGTTGTCAGAACAGGATTTTCTATGATTCTAAATTACCAAGATGATATGGAAGTTGTCGGTACAGCTGCTAATGGCTTAGAAGCTTATCAAAAAGTAATGGAACATAAACCTGATGTATTAATTATGGATTTGAGTATGCCTCCAGGAGAGTCAGGACTGATTGCTACTAGTAAAATAGCAGAAAGTTTTCCTGAAACAAAAATCTTAATATTAACAATGTACGATGACGAAGAGTACTTATTTCATGTATTAAAAAATGGCGCAAAAGGTTATATCTTGAAAAACGCGCCAGATGAACAACTCATTTTAGCAATAAGAACTGTATATCAGGGTGAAACATATGTAGATATGAAATTAACGACTTCTTTAGTGAATGAATTTATTAGTAATAGTTCCAAAGACGAAACGGCTACATCAGACCCTTTTAAAATTTTATCTAAAAGAGAAATAGAAATATTGCCTTTAATTGCAAAAGGTTATGGTAATAAAGAGATAGCAGAAAAATTATTTGTATCTGTAAAAACAGTAGAAGCACATAAAACACATATTATGCAAAAATTAGACTTAAAATCAAAACCGGAATTAGTAGAATATGCGATGAAGAAAAAACTTGTGGACTTTTAATCGAGTTACTTCTGACAACAAATAATATGGTAATGTCATAATCTATTAATAAGTCTATGCAAATTTTTACGATATAATGTATTGTTAAATAACAGATAACTGAGGATAAGATATAAATTTCATGCTCAAGATAAAGGACTAATCCATTTGCATATGGATTAGTCCTTTTTATATTAAAATGTAGTGAATTTGAGCGTGTATACTTGTTTGGGATATGAGTTACATTGTCTGAGCTTGTAGCCCATCTATCATATTATTCCCAAGGCATCCACACGTTATTAAATCGTTGCAAATCATGTGTTCAGTATAAAAGAATAATTGATATAGAACAGTATTTTAATGATGAAGTAAAAGTTACTTTGCTCCTCATTTGCATGCCATCTTAGGCATGAATCAAGATGATTGAAAATTCATTTCCGCTTTAAGCTCCTCACATAGTCTCTATATTTTACACAAATTAAAATTTAAATTGAATTTATTATTGAAAAAAGAATAGGGGAAATTTTAGAGAACTTAAGGGATAATCCTTATGTTTATTATTTCACAAAGATTTTACAATAACTATATAGCCAGTATTCTACAAATATTAATATTCCAAAAATTCGTATATTACACCGGTTTTACCTTTCATAATTTAGTCCTTAATACTTCATAATAAATAATATTATTGTAGGCGCTTGTAGAATACTAGGCTTAATTATAAAAAATTAAATGTAGGTGAATGTAATGAACAAAGCTAGAGGTGGATTTCAATTAACTTTACAATCTTTAAGTTTAGTTGTGGGTTTTATGGCGTGGAGCATTATTGCACCGCTAATCCCTTTTATATCTCAAGATATTAATATAACAGGAAATCAGCTTTCAATTATATTAGCCATACCTGTAATATTAGGTTCTGTTTTAAGAGTGCCTTTTGGCTATTTAACGAACATAATAGGCGCTAAATGGGTGTTTTTCTGTAGTTTTATCATTTTATTATTTCCAATTTATTTTTTGAGTCAGGCTCAAGGGACAGGGATGCTCATGGCATCAGGATTCTTTTTAGGCGTTGGAGGTGCTGTGTTTTCTGTTGGTGTAACATCAATCCCTAAATATTTTCCTAAAGAACGCGTTGGTTTAGCAAATGGTATTTATGGCATGGGTAATATCGGAACTGCAATTTCTTCTTTTTTAGCGCCCCCAATCGCATCAATTATTGGATGGCAAACGACGGTCAGAAGTTATTTAGTAGTGATTGCTTTATTTGCTATTTTTATGTTCTTTTTTGGTGATCCGAAAGAGAAAAAAGTAAAAGTGCCTTTAGTTGAACAATCTAAGCGTTTATTTAAAGATTTGAAATTATATTATTTATCACTTTGGTATTTCATTACTTTTGGTGCATTTGTAGCATTTGGTTTGTTTTTGCCGAATTATTTAGTGCAACAATTTGGTATTAGTGAAGTAGATGCAGGTATACGTTCAGGTGTATTCATTGCACTTGCAACATTTTTGAGACCTCTAGGTGGTATATTAGGCGATAAATTTAATGCGGTGATGTTATTAATGATAGATTTTACATTGATGATTGTTGGCGCAATTATTTTAGGATGTTCAAATCATATTTTACTATTTACGATAGGTTGTTTATTAATTAGTGTTTGCGCTGGTTTGGGGAATGGACTTATTTTTAAACTTGTGCCTTTCTATTTTAGTAAAGAGGCAGGGACTGCAAATGGTATTGTTTCTATGATGGGCGGATTGGGTGGATTCTTTCCACCGATTGTTATTTCATATGTCACAATGTTATCAGGTAGCAGTCACTTAGCATTTTTATTATTAGCGTTATTTGGGATCATAGCATTAGTAACAATGGGGCAAATGTTAAAAAAAAGTAAGTTAAAACTATAAATTTCACAAAAAAATTAAGTGTTACTTCAGACTGTCGACAAAATCTCCGACTTTGTTGGCAGCTTTTTATACACGCTTTCCGCGGGCACTGCCTTAGCCTGTAGTCTTCGGCTAGTGCTATTCCCGCAGGAGTCGGCATAAATCACTGCCAATATTATAATATATGTAAATTAAGCAGTGGTCGTGATTATTCTGATGAATAAATCAATTGATAAAAGAGATCAATATGAAATGATTTCTATCTCTGAATTAGTCCTTAATAATCATTGATTACGTAAAGTCGATGCGATATTAGATTTAAATTTTGTATATGAACTTGTCGAAGACAAATATTTGAAAAAACTATATAAATAAAAAATAGATAAACCCTTCGCAAATTAATGCGAAAGGTTTATCTACTTTCTGAAGCAACATTTCAAAAATGAAGTGTTGTTTTTCAAATTGATTGTTAATCAATTTGAATGTTAGAAGAGGAAGACTCTTTTTTCTCTTTTTTAGGCAAAGTGACATTTAACATGCCATTTTCATAAGCTGCTTTAATGCCGTTTTCATCGACATTATCAAATTGATATTGACGTTTTACATCACTAAAGCTACGTTCTTGATGGATAATGCGTCCATTTTCATCTTCTTTATTATTTTCAAATGATTGTTTACCTTCTATTGTTAAAATATTATCTTCAAACTGCAGATTAATATTTTCTTTTTCCATGCCTGGTAACTCTGCTTCCACAATGTAAGCATCTTCTAATTCTTTAACATCTGTTTTAATACTATTAGCACCTGGAAATTGATCAAAAAATTGACGTCCGAAATCTTTAAATAAATTACTAGGATTTACATCGAAAAATGAATTATCGAATGGTTTCATATTGAATGCCATAAAGCATCTCTCCTTATATTATGATTTGTTTTGTTACGATTTAATCAATATTAATTTGTTTTTTTGTATGATGAATAGGTAAAGTAACATTTAATATACCATGGTTCAGCGTAGCTTTAATATTTGATTCGTCTACGTTTTTGAATATAAATTGTCTATTTTGATTGTTAGAATTGCGCTCTTTAATCAAGTAATTATCTTGGTTTTGAGTTATTGTAGAAGTATTTTTAACACTGATCGTCAATGTCTTTTCATCAAATTGAATGTCTATATCGTCTTTACTGTAACCTGGTAGTTCAGCAATGACTTGATATGCATCACTTGATTCATATACATCTACTTTAAAATCATGATGCTCAGTTAATAAATTTTCTAGTATATCTGTAGAAAGATTTTGTGTATTTTGCATCATTTTTCACCTCTCCTTTAACCTTATATTTATATTATAATATATTAGTCAAAGAAAGTCAAAGTCAAACTATAGTATTTAACACTTTATGTGTACAGTTCTACCAAAAGCTGATGATAAAAGGATAATTATTACTTTTATCACAATTACTATAAATAAAATAAAAAAATAGAGGCAAGTTTAAGTTTAAATTAGCATAAATAAATTACACACTTTAAACGTAGCTTTACCTCTTAATATATTAAATTTCTTTAGTGAAATGTTTATTTACAAAATTTTGTAGTGTTTCTTTTAAGTGAATGGCTTCATCGATATCCATATCAAATTCACTAAATACTTTTTTGGACACATGGGATAATGAATCCTGAACTTTTGCACCTTGTTCTGTAAGCGCAATTTGTAAATTACGTTCATCATCAATTTCACGTGTTCTACTAACATAACCTTTTTTTTCTAATTTTTTAAGTAAAGGTGTTAGTGTCCCGGAATCAAGATAAACACGTTGTCCAAGTGTTTTAATGTTTATCTTTTCATTTTTTTTAATGGCGAGCATAACGATATAACCAGTGTATGTTAGGTCATGCTCTTTTAAATATGAAGTATATTTTTTTATAATTTCTTTTGAAGAAACGTAAAATAGAAAGCACAGTTGTTCTTCTAAGTAACTTACTTTGTCCTCCATTTAATCACCCCTTTTGAAATTTAACCTTATTATGAACAAAGTACATTGTCAAGGAACTGTTGTGTCCATATTCATAATATTTTTATAATATATATCATTGTGAATAAGTGGAAATTTAAGAACATTTTGTTACAAAAGGTATTAATACTTTATAATTTATTTGTTATCGTTCATAATACTAATATTATGAATTTTAATAAGTAGTCTAGAAATTTAAGAGTATGAGGATTAACAATAGAGTATTTATTATGATTGTTTTTACTTAAAAGGAGATAAATAATGAAGACGTTTTTGAAAATACTGGGACTATTAATCATTTCGTTAATTTTGGCCGTAGCTTTTTTCTTTGGTTTAAGAACATATCAAGGTCACAAAAATTTAGAATTAGTTGATAATTACATGGATGAAAACCATTTAACTGAGAAAATTAAAACAGAGAAAACATTATATAGTGCTAAAAAAGGGTTATATTATAAAGAAATTAAGTTTAAAGATGATTCGGAACATACTTATGTTGTGCAACCAATTAGTACATATAAAGGTATATTAGTGCAAGGTTTTGATCCAGAAACTAAGAAAAATGTAAAAGATGCAAAACATAACGCTTTTAAAGAGAAATATAAACCTAAAGATTAAATAACTCATTATTTAGTGATGTTATCATTTTATAAACTAAAGCAAATCAATATCATGTTGGCTGATTCCGTATATACATATGGCATCAGCCATTTTTGTATTAAATATATTTTAATGTATGTGCTTTTAACATATGCTTTACTATATTAAAACTCAAAAACAATAGCATAGTGTCTTACTTATTATCACATCTGAATTAATGACAGTGTAATATAATAATTCATACACAATTGAAGTAAAATGAATATAAAAATTAATAGCGATTGTTGATGTTACTCAAATATAAAATTAGTTAAAAGAGTAGTGATTTTATATCCTATTACAACATTATATCAGGCTTGTAGTAAGGTTTAATAACGCCATATCATAGTCTTTAACTGCAATTTTGTGTATTTGTCAAAATAATTATGTTACTTATATATATATATAATGAGTAAAAATAAAAATTAAGTGTAATAACAACTCTTTTTGCTGAAAAAATTTATATCTATATAAAAATTATTTTGATATAATTAAGCAATGTCAGAAGAAGGGGAGAAACATCATGGCAATTATAAGAAGAATCAGTTTACCAATGCAAGTTATTATCGCGTTGGTATTAGGTGTTATCGTAGGTCTATTACTTTATGGACACGACGAAATTGCAAATTACATTAAGCCTTTTGGCGATGTCTTCTTGAATTTAATAAAAATGATTGTAATTCCAGTTGTTTTTTGTTCACTAGCATTATCTATATCAAATGTAGGTGAATCTAAAACAGTGGGGCGTTACGGTTTTAAAACAATTTTATATTTTGAAATTATAACAACAATAGCTATAGGACTAGGCATACTTTTTGCAAATATATTTAAACCAGGGAAAGGTTTAGATCCAGATAAATTACCCAAAGGTGATATTTCAACATATGAATCATCAGCAAAAGCTGCTGAATCATCTACATATGGAAATCACTTTATCGATACAATTGTAAACATAGTGCCTCAAAATCTTTTTGAGGCATTGACTTCAGGTGAATTACTACCAATCATATTCTTTGCAGTATTCTTTGGTGTTGCTTTATCAGCAATTGGCAAAAAAGCAGAACCTGTGAAAGCTGTTTTAAGTGGTTCATTAGAAGCTGTATTTTGGATGATTAATAAAATATTGAAATTAGCACCTATTGGTGTATTCGCATTTATTTGTACGACAATTATGACTTTTGGTGCTTCAGCATTAATACCGTTATTAAAATTACTATTAGTAGTTATCGGCGCAATGATATTCTTTATTATCGTGGTATTAGGTATTGTAGCAAGATTATGTGGAATTAGTATTTTTTCTATTATTAAAATATTGAAAAATGAACTCGTATTAGCATTTTCAACGTCAAGTTCAGAATCCGTGCTACCAATAATAATGAAAAAAATGGAAAACTTTGGTTCTCCAAAGGACATTACATCATTTGTAGTACCTATTGGATATACATTTAACCTCGATGGATCTGCATTATATCAATCAATAGCTGCTTTATTCGTTGCACAGATGTATGGCATCGATATGTCAATTGGGCAACAAATTATGTTAATGGTTACTTTAATGGTTGCTTCAAAAGGTATGGCAGGTGTACCAGGGGTATCAATTGTAGTACTTATTACAACATTGACAACAATGGGATTACCGGCTGAAGGTTTAGCACTGATTATCGGTGTGGATAGACTATTAGACATGGTACGAACTTGTGTGAATGTATTAGGTAACGCATTATCTACCATTGTTATCGCAAAATGGGAAAATGCGTATGACAAAGAGAAAGGTCAAGCATACCTGAAATCTATATAAACTAAATTGAAATTCTGACATTTTTGCACTGAATAGAAAATAAATCTATTCAGTGCTTTTTTATAAATAATGTTAGATTAGGGTAATAATATAAGACGAAAAAAAGCCCCACAAGCATTTCCTATAAAAGCTTGTGGGACTGAATTTTTATTCGAAGTTACTTATTTTACATACCTTTCATGTCCATATCATGAATCTTCATCATTAGACCATGAGGAATGTCATCGTGATCAACGACTTCCATTTTACTATAAGTGTCTTCACCTTCAGATTTAATTAGTTTTACAAAATCACCCTTTTTAGGGTTGAAACCTGATTTAGAAGGTATTTTGACATTTTCTTCTACTTTATGGTCTTTTTCACTGACTACTTTTTCAGCAGTTGTACTATTCTTCATGTAGCCGAAGTATGTCTCTTTTTGGCCGCCTGAAACCATCATAATAACTAAGATAATAGCTACGATAACCATTACGGCACTAATAACAATTGCAAACATTTTATTTTTCAAAATTAGATTCTCCTTTATATACCCTTTTATTCAGTTATATCTGAAATTTTAGCATAATGCAATTGAAGTATAAGCGATGACAAAACTTTTAAATTAAATTGTGCTAATATGTACTTATTTTTTAAATAACGTGGATGAGCTACATGATTATTTACATGCGGGTGATAAACGAATGTATTTTACTTCATCACGGTCAATATCAAATTCTATAGGTGTGTGAGGATAGGTAGTATGTCGTAATTCTGACTTTGGCATATTTGATCGTTCAATATTTTTTAAAAGCGTTTGTTCAATAAAAATATTATTAAATATAGGTGGTAATGCATAATCTATAAAACCATGTTCTCTATTTAACGTGCGTATAAATAAAATTAATTTTGAAGTAATTGTTTGTTGTTTTAATGTAAACTTTCGCTTGTTTGACATTGTATGTGTATTGGAATTGAATAAAAGTAAATGTGTGCATTGTTTTTCTTTTGCAATTAAATAATTGGGTTGTATTAGTATTGTTTTTCCATAAAATGGCTTTAAGAATTGGAATATATAAACAATGGGTTCATATATTCCATGTTGGTTCATTAACGCAACATCGGATATACTTTTGTCCATTAGTTCATAGCCAACAGCAGAACCATTTTTAATCAATTGTATTGTATGTTGCAAAATTTCTGTTATTCCTAAAGGTGCTTTTTGATTATATTGAGTGAAGTGATTTTTAGTAAGTTTTGAATATACACATTTATTGGGTTGTAGCTTAGAGAGTGTGATGAATTTATTATAATAATCACTATAACTTGATACGTTATTGAATTGATGGCTATGCTTTAACAACATTGCGCGTAATTCATTACGTTCTACATCAATAAAATTAAAGTCGAAATTAAATCTATGTAAAAGCGTAAAAGTGTGTTTAAGACTTTGAGTTTGGGTTAATACCCCCTCAACGTTGATTGCTAATTTGATATTTATATTTAAACTTCTAGCTTTGATGTATAAGCGGTTAATATCATTTAACTTTAAGTATTCTGAATCAAAGAGAATCATAAAGTTATACATATTATCATGAGTATAATATTTAGGTTTGAATATTATAAATTGAGAAATAACCTGTTCTATTTGTTCATATTCTTGCTTGGATTTAATTCTAATAACCACACCCATACAGTTTGAAAAAATTGCGTCGATAAAATTGACAATACCATTTAAATTAAGTGAAGTTGATGCTAGATTACTCACATTATTTATAAGTAAATAGCAGTTTGTAAGATCACTAAAATTAAGTTTTTGGTTTAAATTTGTTTGAATAATATCCATAAGGTTATCAATATGAATAAAGATGGTAGGTTGTTTTGCCAAGTCATTGTACTCTAAGTGATCTAAATTGATAATTTCATTATCAATCGTTTGAGTATGGTTGTTTAAGTGAGTTTTGAAATAGTGTGAGTATCCAGTTATATCAGTAGTTAATAACGTAATTGGCTTGTTCTGCATTATATTAAGTTTCTTTCTATACGCAAGCGGTGTTAAACAGAGATATGACTTAAATTGATGCGTATAATTAGCATAATGATTGAAACCCATATTTTCAGAAATAAGATAAATTGTGTTGTTACTATTAATAAGTTCATCAAGTGAAAGCGCAATTTTTAAACTTGTAATATAATGTTTAAAACTAATACCTAAATATTTTTTAAATAAAATTGATATGTATGAACTAGATATATAAAAAATTGAAGAAATTTCTTTGGACATGATATGTTGTGTAATGTGAGTTTGGATATATTCTGATATTTTATTTAAAAGTTCATTTTCACAATGAATTGTTGGTATATATACATGTTCAGATATTTTTTTAGCTTCATGCTCTAAGGTAGAAATAAGCTCAGTTAATTGAGGTAATTCTGTTGAATTTATGGTGTTTAACTTTTCAATCATGCTTAAAATTATTTGCTTTAAATACGCCTGAGCGTTCAATGCTTTTGCATCATAGTAACAATTAAAAAATAATTGGTTAAGCGGGATGATTTGTTGTATTGGTATTTTTAGTTCAACAAGTTGTTCTGCGTGAGTGATACAAAATAGATCACTGTGATTGATGATAGCGATATTGTTTTCAATCGAAGTTTGTTTACCATTGATATTGATATTCAATTTACTATTTAAAGAAAATAATAGTATGACTTGGTTGATACAACGTTGAGTATCTGTAGTTAAAAAATCGTGGATACATAATGTGGCATGTTCCATTCTATCTAGCAACTCCTGATAACGTATTGTTATATTGACTAAATTACATTATATAATAAATAGTTGTGAATATTAATATATTAAATATAACTATTTTCTTATTTTAAGCCCTAATTCAACTAAGAAAATTAAATTGTGCACATCATTAAATTTAAAGCAGATAAATTAAACGAACTTCTGACACAAAAATTTAAGTATTAAAGAAGGGAATTTATGAAACATATATACTCTAATTATTACAAAATAGACGATAAAATCACTGAACTAAAAAAGGATATTTTAGGTGTCGTTCTACACGATGATGCCGAAAATTATACAGCCCAAAATTATATTACATGGTTAAATAATCGAATTAAAAAAAATGAATTAGAAAAAGGATGGGCGAGCGTCTACATTGATCAAGACACTTGCTACTGGTTTCACCCGACACAATATACTGAATGGCACTGTGGAAATACATTCGCCAATACGCATTATATTGGTATCGAAAGATGTCAGTCTAAAATAAATGGCGTCTTAACGGATAGTGCATTTATGAAGGTGGAAGAAGTTAGTTTCTGGTTAGCTGCTGCAATTTTAAAGAAATATCAATTACCTGTTAATAGAGAAACAGTGAGAATTCATAAAGAATTTTATGATACTGAGTGTCCAGCTAGATCATGGTTAATTCATTTGCAACAAGCCTCAAACACTTTGTCAAACGTAAATAGGTTAAAAGATTATTTTATCTATAAAATAAAATATTATTATGATGATATTACTAAAGAAGATATGAAGTCTATAGGTTAGTGTCATTAGCAAATTAAAGTAAGTTAGTATTCATTTTTAGATGTCGTTAAAACAATTTGAAAAAACAAAGGACGCTACCATATCAAATGGTAGCCTCCTTTGTTTTAAGCATAATGATCATGCATTCTCATTTTTAATATATGGTGACTTGCGTGTATGTGTACGTCTTATTTCAAAACTTTTGCTTTCTCCATAGAAATGCGCCCACAAATGAAACGATAACTAATGAAATACCGATTACAATAACCCAAGAGATATAACTATGTTCATCAATAGGTAGTGGTACATTCATACCAAAAAAACTGAATACTAAAGTTGGCAATGTTAAAAAGACGGTAAATAGCGTCAATGTTTTCATTGTATTATTCATTTCATTTGAAAGTAGTGATGCATAAGAAGTAGTAATACTTTCTAATATGTCAGTATATAATCTTGTGGTTTCTAGTGCTTGATTATTTTCTATGACTAAGTCTTCCAGTAAATCTTCATCCTCTTCAAAACGTTTGATTGCAGGCAATCTAAAGAGTTTTTTTACTATCGTTTCATTACCTTTTAAAGCAGCTAAGAAATAAACTAAGCTCTTTTCAACTTCCATTAAATTATATAGTTGCTTGTTTGTCACATTATTTTTTAAATCACGTTCTATACGTAACCTCGTCTTATTTAATAACCTAAGGTTTCTATTATAATGATTTGCAATCGTTAATAATATATTAAGCGCAAATCGGCTATGAAAATGTAAATTTAGATTTTGATGGCTAAATTTTTCAAGAAACTCATTTTCAACATTACATACAGTAAATATTTTCTTATTACCAATTATTATACCTAAAGGAATTGTTATAAATGAGAGTACATTAAGATTTGTATCATTAACAACTGGCAGGTCAAGGATTATAAGGGAATAGCCCGTTTCTTCATCGTATTCAACACGAGAACTTTCCTCAGTATCTAGAGGGTCTCTAATAAAATCTTCAGGTAAATGGTATAAATCTATTAAATGTTCTATTTCTTCCCAATTTGGGTCTACAACATTGATCCATGAAGCATCATCATCTAATGTTGATGCTATTATTTCATGTGTTTGAGTATGTTTATAAGCAGTGATCACAATACAAATCTTCCCTTCATTAAATTCTTAATTATATTAGCGAAGATTAGAGCGGTTGACAAGTATCTTTCTGCATTAATTTTAATATATGCTAAAGGTAGAAATTTGTGTAATTTATAAATAGCATATTTTAAATCAGCGTAGATATAGGATTTGGAAAGGTTTGCATATTTCAGTGAAATATGATTACAGAAATGTTGAGAAAATCCTTTGCAATTTTAATGATAAATTAACATTAACTTAACAAAAATCAGTTATAATTCACATAGTTTACAAATATTTTAAAGAGGTGTAACGATGGATTCTTCTGTAATGGAGATAATTTTTACCTTTATCGGTGGATTAGGTATTTTTCTATATGGTATTAAACAAATGGGTGACGGTTTGCAAGCCGCAGCTGGTGATAGATTAAGAAGCATTTTAAATACTTTTACAAGTAACCCTTTAATGGGTGTCTTGGCTGGTATGATTGTAACGATATTAATTCAAAGTAGCTCAGGCACAACAGTAATTACTATAGGACTTGTTAGTGCAGGGTTTATGACTATGCGCCAAGCAATTGGAGTAGTTATGGGAGCGAATATTGGTACTACAGTTACTGCATTTATTATAGGTATTGATATCGGTGAATATTCGCTACCAATTTTAGCAATTGGTGCATTTTTAATTTTCTTTATTCAAAAACGTAAAGTGAAAAATGTTGGTATGATTTTATTTGGTTTTGGTGCATTGTTCTATGGTTTAGAATTAATGAGTGGTGCGGTTAAACCTTTAGCAAACTTAGATTCGTTCAAGCAAATTATGTTAGATATGTCTTCTAACCCAATATATGGTGTGTTAGCAGGAACATTATTAACAGTTATTATACAAAGTTCAAGTGCTACAATTGGTATTTTACAAGGATTCTTTGCTAATGATTTAATTAGTTTACATGGTGCACTTCCTGTACTTTTAGGTGATAATATTGGTACGACAATCACTGCGGTGCTGGCCAGTCTAGCAGGTTCATTGGCTGCCAAACGTGTTGCAGCTGTCCATGTACTATTCAATGTGATAGGTGCTATTATTTTCTTAATAATTATGCCGCTCTATCAACTAGTTATTGAATGGATGCAAGGGGTTATGAATTTAAAACCTGAAATGGTTATTGCATTTGCCCATGGTACGTTTAATGTGACGAACACAATCATACAATTACCGTTTATTTTCGTCTTAGCATGGATTGTGACGAAGTTAGTACCAGGTGAAGATTTGAATGAAAAATATAAACCAAGAATGTTAGATAAAAATTTAATAAACAGAGCACCTAATATTGCGTTACAAGAAGCACAAGATGAAATCCAAAATATAGGGCGTATGACATTTGATATGTTCAGACATGCTAAGCATTATGACGATAAAACAGAAAAAGATATACTTCAAAAATATGCAGCTGTCGAAAGTATGTATGACAATGTAAGGCAATATTTAACAAAAATCTCAGAGAAGAAGATATCCAAACAAGATGCAGAAAGAATGTCTGTGTTATTCGATGTTAATCGAACTTTTATTAAAGTAGCAAGTTTAACAGAAGCGTATTTATTAGATTTAAAGAAAAAAGAAACAGAATCAATTCAGATATCTGCAAAAGCAGAACAAAGTATTGAAAGGCTATATAACCATGTCGATGCGTCACTTGAAAAAACAATTGACATGTTTAACGTATATGACAGAGTTAAAAAAGATGAAATCGTTCGCTTGAGTAATGATTCGTATGCATTAGAACATGATTTAAGAAAAAAACACATCAAGCGTTTAAGTTCGGGAGAATGTTCTTTAGAAGGCGGCTTACTTTATTTAGATATGATTGCTATCTTAGAACGTATTGGTTACCATTCTAGAAATATTTCAGAATCTATGATTGATATAGACAATATTGAAAATGAAGATGATGAAGTGGAACATACTTTAGGTTGGTCGTATTAAAATATGATTGTAACCACAATTTATGCAAAAATTAATATTATTTAATTAGGCATGTCATAACAAGAATCACTTTTATGACGAGTCTTTCAAATTAGAGCAGGATAATATCACTTTACTAAAGAGTGATATTATCCTGCTCTTTTTTATTAAATAAGAGGTATTTAGATAGCACTTTTCAGTACGATTGATAAATGATTTGTCAAAAGTTTGGAATACAATGGCATATCAAAATGAACACATTTTTAATCCTTAGTAAATCGATAAGGATACTTGACAAAATGATAGAGTGAGCCTAAGATTGTAACTAATATAATTTTCAGAAATCGATTGGGGGATTGTTTATGACATCTATTAGCATACTTGATCAAAGTCCAATAGATCACAATGAAACAGTTAGTGAAGGGATAAATAGAACTGTTGAACTAGCGCAATTAGCAGAAGGCCTGAATTATACAAGATATTTTGTTGCAGAGCATCATAATATACAAGAGGTCGTTGGTACGAGCCCTGAAATATTAGTTACACATTTATTAAACCAAACAAGTCGAATAAATGTTGGTTCTGGTGGGGTTATGTTACAGCATTATAGTCCATTCAAAGTGATTGAACAGTTTCATTTTATGAGCCAAATTGCTCCGGGAAGAGTAGATTTAGGTATAGGCAAAGCACCTGGTGGTTTTCCTTTAGCGACACAAGCTTTGCAAGAAGATATTAAAAATGCACCTATGTCTTTCAATGATAAATTTCATCTTTTAAATCAATTTAATAATGAAAACTTTCCTGAAGAAAATCCGTATTCAAATTTAAAAACAACGATTCGTAATAAAGAGATTGAGAAACCGCATGTTTTTCTTTTGGGAGGAAGTGAACGGTCAGCACGCTTTGCAGCAGAAGAAAAAGTCGGTTTTATTTATGCATATTTTTTGAATTCTAATAATGATCTTTTACACAAAGCAATTCGTACATATAAAGCATTTTATCCTGAAGGGAAAATAATTATAGCCTTAGCTGCTGTTGTATCGAATAGTGAAGCAGAAAGCGCGTTAATTGAAGAGGGACGCACAAATTATGTTTTGCACTTTGATGACGGTCAAAAATTAACGGTGTCAAGCGAACATCAAATAGATGATTTTAAAAAGCAAAGTTCAAGAACCTTTGAAATTGAAGAACAACAAATAGAAGTATTTAATGGTACAGCTGAGTCCATAAAACAACAAATTCATGAATTAGATATAGATGATCAAGTTGATGAATTTATGTTTCATATGCCAGTACAAAACCACTCATTAAGATTAAAAACAGTAGAGCAACTAGCACGTGTATATGAGAAAACGAATTTGAAAGCAGGGGTAAAATGACAAATAAAAAAATAGATTTTGGAATTATGTTGAATGGTCCTGGTAGCCATATGCATGCCTGGAAATCAAATGACGTCCCAAGTGATGCAAGTACAAATTTTGATTTTCAACTTGATATTGCTCGTAAAGCAGAAAAAGCTGGCTTTAGTTTCGTTTTTGTAGCAGACGGATTATATATCAATGAAAAATCAATACCACATTTTTTAGATAGACATGAACCATTAACATTTTTAGCAGCACTTGCGCCAATAACACGTCAAATTGGATTAGTAGGTACGATTTCAACTTCATATAGTGAGCCGTTCACAGTGGCCAGACAACTTTCAACCATTGATAAAATCAGTAAAGGCCGTGCAGGTTGGAATGTAGTAACTTCACCTTTAGCTGGAAGTGCTGACAATTATAGCAAAGGAGACCATCCAGAACATGATATTCGATATGATATTGCTGAAGAACATATCCAGGTAGTACAAGGCTTATGGGATTCATATGAAGATGATGCATTTACATTTGATGTTGAGTCAGGCGAATATGTGGATAAAAGTAAGATGCATACATTAGATTACAAAGGTCAATATTTCCAAGTCAAAGGTCCTTTGAATGCAAGTCGTTCTGAACAAGGTCAACCTGTTATATTTCAAGCTGGAGCTTCTCCTAAGGGACAAGCTTATGCAGCTAAATATGCTGATGCTGTCTTTACACTAGGTGAGTCACTTGAGATTGCGAAAAGTAATTATGACAGTATTAAAAACCAAGCCCAAGCATTTGAGCGTGACCCTGATCATGTTAAAGTTTACCCAATGTTAGCACCAGTCATTGGCAAAGATAAAGACGAAGTAGAAAGACGACTAAATGAGCTTAAATCACTAGCGACAATTGAGGAAGCTTTAGATTACTTAGGAAGATATTATGATCATCATGACTTTAGTCAATATGAGTTAGATGCACCATTTCCAGAATTAGGTGATGTAGGGAAAAATAGTTTTCGTGCTACGACTGATGCGATTGCTGAGCGAGCAAAATCACAAAATTTAACGTTAAGAGAAGTTGCTCTAGAAGAAACAGTAAGACAGTCACCATTTACAGGTACTTATGAAGAAGTAGCAGCATTGATAATTGAATGGTTTGAACAAGGTGCAGCAGATGGCTTTATCTTTGGTCCACATGTTTATGGTGAAATATATGATGAATTTTTAAATGAAGTGTTACCAATATTAGAGTCAAAAGGTTATTATTCAAAATCTTATGAAGGTAGTACATTACGTGATCATCTTGGTATTCCTTTTAAAGAAAATAGATATAGTCGAACAAAAGTAGAGCATAACTAATTTAATTGAATTTTAAGGAGTGAAATAGAATGTCTGAATATAGTGCAACTTCACATCATTCGCAAGTAGATGTTGAACAAGAGCAAATAAAAGAAAAAAGAAAATTCCAATTACCACACGTGTTATTAATGATGTTGATGATGATGATGTTTGCATGTTTATTGACATATATCATTCCGGCTGGCGAATTTGATACTACAAAAAGTGGTGAGATTGTACAAGGAACTTATCATGCTATTTCACAAAATCCAGTTAATCCGTTTTATGCGATTACCTTAATATTAAATGGCGGTATACAATCTGCTCAAACTGTAACTTTACTGTTGTTTGTTGGTGGGGCAATTGGTGGTATGTTGCAATTGGACTCAGTGACGAAGTTAACAAATTATATGATATATAGATTTGAACATGCAGGTGCTTTACCTCTTATTATTGGATTATTTTCTTTAATGGCATTTATAGGATTTTTTGTAGGTGGCGATCAGATGATTGTCTTTGTCACGCTCGGTGTAATTTTAGCGAATAGGTTAAAATTAGATCCAATTATTGCCCTTGGTATGACCTTCCTACCTTTGTATATGGCCTTTTCAGTTTCTCCTTCAGGTATGGCTAAAATTGGTCAAATCGTTTATCCGGAGGTCACTTTATATTCTGGATACGGCGGTAGAGCAATTATGTACATAGTGTTTTTATTGGTCACTTTATTATATGTTATCTGGTATGCGAGAAGGGTTATTAAATCACCCAATAAAAGTTTAATGAACACAACATCTTGGCAACAAAATGATACACAAACAACAACTGCAGAAATTGATTTAAAAGATAGAACAATTAATTGGAGAGATTTGGTTGTAGTAGGATTAGTGATTTTTACACCCATAGTATTAGCGATAGGCAATGGTATGTTAAGTTGGACTGAGAAATATGGCAATGGTGTATTTATAACTGTTTTTGGTATTAGTTTTGTGCTTGCTTATCTAGTCAAAAGTAAACGATCTAGTGAAATGGTGGATGGATTTTTAGCAGGAGCAAAACCAATGTTAGTTGTAGCTTTTGCCATTATCATGGCAAATACTATCAGTGTCATACTTGAAAAGGGTAAAATTTTAAGTACGATTGTCAATGGATTGACGACACAACTTGATGGCTCTTCATCAGGTGTCGTTTCAATATTAATATTTTTAGTAGCAACAGTATTTAACTTTTTAGTACCATCGGGTTCAGGTTTAATGAGTGTGATGATTCCAATTTTACAACCTGTTACACATACGCTTGGTGTGAATGATCAAATACTGTTAACTTCACTATCTTTTGGTGGGGGATTAGGCAATTTAATCACACCAACTTTAGGTGCGACAGTTGGTGCGATTGCTATTGCAAAAGCTAATTTTAGTTCTTGGTTTAAGTTTATGGCGCCATTATTTTTAATCTGGATTATCGTAGGTTCAATTGTGTTGTATATCTTCACTACTGTTGGATGGACAGGTGGTATATAAAATGATTGGATAAGTATTTTAAGTAAAAAATAAGCTGTACCAATTAGGTGAGTAATGTTTTTCCTAATTGGTACAGCTTTTTATTTTGTGAAATTTTGCTATTAAACAACAGTTAATTTAAATGGTGCGTGTTGTAACCATTTTTTATTGGGTGCTTCATCTGTTATAACTTCAGAAATGTCAGTGATTTTAGCGAATGATAAAGTAGATGAGATATCAAACTTACTGTGATCTATCAAAGCAATTACTTTTTCACTTTCTTGAACCATCTGCTTTTTGAGTTGAACTTCAGGTAATGAAAAATCAGTTAAACCATTTTCTAAGGTAAAACCATTTGCAGATAAAAAGAAATAATCAATATGGTACATTTCTAAAATTTGTGAATCAATGTTTCCGGTAATTGCGTTTGAATCTTGAGAAACAAACCCTCCAACTACGAGCACTGTTAAGTTAGGATTTTCTTTTAAAAGTACTGCATTTTCCAACCCATTTGTAATAATAGTAAGTTCCATGGTAGTTTCAGATATTAATTTTGCAAGTTCATACGTTGTTGAACTTGCGTCTATGAGTATGCATTGTTGTGGTTCTATTTTATTTAGTGCAAACTCACTTATCTTATGTTTTTCACGATGTTTTTGTGTTAAGCGGTAAGAAAAGTTTAACTTTGAAGTCATCGTATCATTTACTTTTGCACCGCCATGTGTGCGTGTAACCTTATTTTCACTTTCTAAAAGTCTTAAATCACTTCGAACTGTTGCTTCTGTCACGCTTAAGTAATCTGAAAGCTGTTTTACAGTAGCTCTTTTATGTGACTTTATATAAGTATATATGTGCTCTCGTCGTTCATCTGCATACATTTTCATATGATTCGCAACCTCCTTATGCTCATGATTTAGTTTAACACATTTTTTTATAAAAATAACAAAACAAAAGAAAAACGAAAATAAACGAAAAAATATTTGAAAGAAATGAAAATATATATTAGAATTGTATTTATAAATGAAAGCGTTTTCTAATAAAAGAAGGGGTTGTTGAAAATGACAAATAAAAATTATCCAGACAAAATGAATGCCGTTGTAGCATATGCGCCAGGGGATTATAAATATGAAACAGTAGATACACCGATAATTGAGAATTCAAAAGAAATTATTGTAAAAGTTGAAGCATGTGGCATTTGTGCAGGAGATATTAAAGCATATGGTGGCGCACCAAGTTTTTGGGGCGATGAAACACAACCTTCTTATATTAAAGCACCGATGATACCTGGACATGAGTTTATTGCACGTATTGTTGAAAAAGGCGAAGATGTGACTGATTTTGAAATAGGTGATCGTGTTATTTCCGAACAGATTGTACCTTGTTGGGAATGTAGATTTTGTAAGCGTGGCGAGTATTGGATGTGTGAAAAACACGACTTATATGGTTTCCAAAATAATGTAAATGGCGGTATGGCTGAATACATGAAATTCACTAAGGAAGCAATAAATTATAAAGTTCCTGAAGACTTACCGATAGAAAAAGCAATTCTTATTGAACCATATGCTTGTAGTTTACATGCAGTACAACGTGCAAACATCAAATTAGGGGATTTCGTTGTATTATCAGGTGCTGGAACATTGGGTCTAGGTATGATAGGAGCAGCTAAAAAATCAGGAGCTGAAACTCTGGTTGTACTAGATATGAAAGATGACCGTTTAGAATTAGCGAAACAATTTGGTGCAGACATTGTGATGAATCCAGCTAAAGTTGATGTGGTAAAAGAAATCAAAGATATGACGGAAGGTTATGGTTGTGATACTTATATTGAAGCGACAGGTCATCCTAAATCTGTTGAACAAGGTTTAAGTGCCATTAGGAAGTTAGGTAGATTTGTAGAGTTTTCTGTATTTGGCGATCCAGTAACTGTTGACTGGAGCATCATTTCTGATCGTAAAGAACTAGATTTAATGGGAAGTCACTTAGGACCTTATTGTTATCCTCTTGTGATAAATGGTATACAGAATGGCGACTACCCTACTGATGGTGTAGTGACCCATCAATTACCACTTCAAGAATTTGAAGAAGGATTCGAATTAATGAAAAAAGGCGATAAATCACTGAAAATTGTACTTGTACCTTAAAACAGCGAAATGATAGATAAGCATAGACAGTTAAAAGGAGAGACTATAAATGAAAAAGATGATTAATAATCCTGATAATGTCATAGATGAACTAATGGCTGGATATTTAATTGCTTATCCCGAATATATTAAACGTTCAAACTTACATCAAAGAGCACTAATTGGTAAAAAACGCCACCCCAATCGTAAAGTGAGTGTCTTAATTGGTGGAGGGTCAGGACATGAGCCGGCTTTTATCGGCTATGTTGGCCAAGGTATGGCTGATGGTGTGGCAATAGGTAATATATTTGCTTCACCTTCACCAATTCCTATACAAGCTGTTACCAGAGAAATTCATGATAGTCATGGCGTGTTATATATTTATGGAAACTACGCAGGAGATTTAATGAATTTTGAGATGGCCAGCGAAATGACAGAAGTTGAAGATGATATTGAAACTGCAGTTGTTATAGGAAACGATGATGTCGCTTCAGCGAAGGAAATTGAAGAGAGACGTGGTATAGCAGGTGAATTACTGGTTTATAAAGCAGCTGGAGCTGCTGCAGATTTTGGATATGATTTAGAGGAAGTCCGTCGTATTGCGCAACTGGCTAATGATCACACACGCTCTATGGGTATTGGATTAAGCCCTTGTTATTTACCTCAAACAGGCAAACCAAGTTTTGATCTTGAAGATAATGAGATGGAAATTGGATTAGGACATCATGGTGAACCAGGTATAGAAAAAACAACGATACGTACAGCACAAGAAACCGTCCAAGTGATTATGAAAAATATTTTGAAAGAGGGACTTTATCAACCAGACGACGAAGTAGTTGTCCTAGTAAATGGTTTAGGTGCGACTTCACAAATGGAGTTATATATTATCAATAAAGAAGTTGATGCTATATTAAGTGAAAACAATATTAAGACATATAAATCATATGTGGGTAATTTTATTACATCAATGGAAATGGGTGGTTTCTCAGTGACGTTGATGAAATTGGACGAGACATTAAAGTCATGCATAGATCATCCTGTCGATTGTCCAAACTTTAAGGAAGTCTAGGGGGAATTTATTATGACATTAACAAGTGAAACATATAAATCATTCATCCTAGCGTTAGCTGAGTTGTTTGAAGAACAAAAGGATAACCTATGTGAATTAGATAGAAAAATTGGTGATGGCGATCATGGTGTGACGATGAATATTGGTTATCAAGCTGTAAAAGATACAATTCACAACGAATTACAGGCACAAAATGATATTGCAAAAATTAGTGTTGCTGTGGGTAAAAGTTTTTTAGATGCTGTAGGTTCATCTGTTGGCCCTTTATATGCTTCAGGTTATTTAAAGGCAGCAGTTGCAGTAAAAAATAAAACTGAACTGAATGATACAGACTTATACCAATTTTGGATTGCATTCAGTAAAGGAATTAAGGCTAGAGGTAAAGCTGAAATAGGTGATAAAACGATGATTGATACACTTGAACCATTTTATCTATCATTAGAATCATCTAAATCTCAAAATATTAATTTCAAGGAAGCATTTGCGCTTGCACTTCTAGAAGCTAAGAAAGGTATGGAAAGCACAAAGGATATTGTTTCTAATAAGGGTCGTTCCAAAAGGCTAGGCTATCGTTCGCAAGGCCATGTAGATCCTGGTGCGATGTCAGCGTATCTGATGTTAAATACATTTAAATCATATGTATAAGCTAAGTGATAAATATATAAGGAGGAGTGAGTTAGCATGAAAATAGCAATAGGTGCAGATCATAATGGTTACAATTTAAAAGAGGTAGTGAAAGCTCATATAGAAAAACTCGGTCATGAAGTAGAAGATTTTGGTTGTCATCATTGTGCAGAAACGGATTATCCAGATGTTGCTGCTGAAGTTGGTAAAAGTATTCAACAAGGGGATAATGAACGTGGCGTTCTTATTTGTGGAACTGGCATCGGCGTGGCAATAACTGCCAACAAATTAAAAGGAATTCGTGCTGCTTTGGCGCATGACTATTATTCTGCAGAGCGTGCCCAGTTAAGTAACAATGCACAAATACTTACAATGGGTGCACAAATAATCGGTATAGAAGTTGCTAAAAAGAATGTTGAAGCTTACTTGAATGTAAGTTGGGAAGGCGGCTCTCAACGAAAAGTAGATAAAATTGTACAAGTTGAGCAAGATGAATTTCAATGAGTTATACTCTAGTGTAATTCATTGGTTTCTTGGTAAGAATATGAGATTTAAAGCCCGTTCATAAAACAAAGGACTAGTCCGTATCAGACAGACGGATTAGTCCTTTGTTATTTTAATAACGATACATTATAAATATTTTTAATAATGGAATATAAACTAATATTTTGTTTTTAATTAATTAAAACAATAATATTTAAATTGCAATTATTTGTCCAAAAAATGACAAAATCAAATTTATATTGTGAATGTATATTTCATTTAATATTATTGATAATATAAACTTTTTGAAAAGGGGGATGAAAGTGCAATTAACATTTAAAATCCATAAGTTTTCTTATGTTATATTTATAATTTCGTTGATAATTGGGGTTGTTATCTTTTCTCAGCAAGTATCAGCACATGCAACTTTAGAAAAAGTCACACCAACGCAAAACAGTGTAGTTGATAACGCACCAAATGAAATAACATTACAATTTAATGAACCAGTCCATGCAAAATATTCAAGTATACAAATCTATGATGATAATGGTTCTGAAATTACAGAAGTAAAGCCAAGTACAACAGGGTCTTCACAAACATTGACGTTTCCAATTGAAAATTTAAATAAAGGAACACATAGCATTCATTGGCATACAATGTCTGCAGATGGCCATGAAATCAATGATAGTTTTGAATTTTCAGTTGGAAATCAAACAGCAAATGGCATCGACACAGCACCACCGTTTTATGAAAAAGCAGACTTTTGGTTTGGAGTTACGCGCTTTATATTAGAAGGACTATTGATTACACTTACAGGCTTATATTTAGTTAACGCCTTAGCTAAAAGACAAAGATTACCTCATTTAAATTTAAAAACGTATACACTGCCAACCGTTTTAATATTGGTTATGACTTCCATTATCACAGTATTAATTTATATGATGACTTTATCTTCTGATATTGTGTCAGATGTGTTAAGTCTGCAAAAAACCACCTTATTGCAAACGCCATTCATATTAACGGTGGTTGCAGTAATCATATTACTATTACTTTTCACTTTGAAAAATATGGCAACAAGTTGGTACATATTTATCCCTAGTCTAATATTAATTACACTTAGTATGTCAGGACATGCTTGGTCTCAGTCTATACCAATATGGTCGATTTTCATCAGAGTAATACACATTGTAGGTATATCATTTTGGTTAGGTGCACTGATTTATTTGACCATTATGGTATTGGGTAAAAAACAATTTGAAGTAAATCAAATGAGACCTTTTTTATTAAAAGTAAATATTAGCGCTGTCATGTTAATTGTCATATCAGGTGTCCTGATGTCAATAGATCAAACGAATGTCTTGTCACTATGGCAAAACATTCAGACATGGAGCGTATTATTACTTGTTAAGGTTCTGCTAACAATTGTGATGATGGCGCTAGGATTTTATCAAACAACTAGAGCGCTTGGTAAGCATCGTCAGACAAATAGATATGCATTAATCATAGAACTAAGTATAGGTGTCTTACTTATATTAGCAGGTGTAATGATGAGTCAATTAAATATTCCAGGATAGGAGCTTAAAAGATGAAAAAACAATTTATTTTAGCCCTCGTAGTTTGTTTTACTGTTTTAGTATTTTCAAAAAGTGCAGATGCCCATGTGACAATGAACCCTGATACGAGTGAACCAGGTTCTTATGAAAAATACGATGTAAGAGTTCCAGTAGAAAAAGAAGCAAATACAACAAAAATAGGGTTAAAGGTACCCTAGGGTGTAAACGTTGTAGGTGTAGCACCTCAGGAAACATTTGACCATAAATTAACTAAAGATGATGATGGTAATATTACAAAAATAACTTGGATAGCTAAAGAAAAAGGTATTGGACCTAATGAATTCGTTGATTTGCCTATACAAGTAGCAAATCCAGATAAAGAAGGCGAATTTAAGTGGGATGCTTATCAAACTTATGATGATGGAGAAACCGTTAAATGGGATGGAAATGAGGACGCGGAAAAACCTTCACCAGTAACTAAAGTATCAAAAAAAGCTGATGTTGATTCTGAAAACAGTCAATCTGGTAATGATTCTATCGCTTTATGGGTTGTGTCTATCGTAGCTATTATTTTAGCGCTAATAGCAATTTTTAAAAAATCTCGTAAAGAAAGATAAAGTATAAGTGATTGAGCTAGTAATCAGATTTTGATTACTAGCTTTTTTGAAGTTTGATGAATTGTCACTGTAATTTAAGAAGATTTATTTTATAATGTTTTTAAGGAGGATTTTGAATGCGCAGAATATTATACGCTTTTTTAATTTATACAATCTTAGGATTGCTTAGTGGTTTTTATTATCGTGAATTAACACTTGCCTATGACTTTACAGGTGATACACAATTGGTTGTAGTACATACGCATACGTTAATATTAGGAATGTTTATGCATCTCATTTTATTACCGGTAACGAAGGTATTTAATTTGAGTAGTTACTATTTATTTAATTGGTTCTTTATTGTGTATAATATAGGTGTATTATTGACGATTGGCATGATGTTTACAAAAGGGACATACCAAGTTATTGGACTTAAAGTTCCAGAATCATTTGCCGGCTATGCTGGTATTGGACATACAGTAATTACAGCTGGTTTTATTTTATTATTCTTCTTGCTTAAAAACGCCATTGTCAAAAAAACAGAAAAATAATTTGTATAAATAAATTTTTCTAAATAAATATAATTATATATAGCAGACGATCGTTATGAATTTGATCGTCTTTTTTTATATCATTTTACATATAAAGTAATTATTTATTAAAAAGTTTCCTTTTTAATTGATAAGCATTATCAATAATAGGATAATAGGTATTAAGAAGTAGTACATGTAGGAGGATTATTATGGATGATGTAATCATTATCGGTGGTGGACCAGCCGGTTTGTTCGCGAGCTTTTATTCTGGATTAAGAGGAATGAATGTAAGAATTATTGATATTCAAGATAAGCTAGGAGGTAAAATGCACGTTTATCCCGAAAAGATTATTTGGGATATCGGGGGATTGGCACCGAAGCCTTGTTATGAAATTATTCAAGATACTGTTAGTCAAGGTTTACATTTTAATCCTAAAGTAAATTTAGAGGAACGCGTTATAGATATTAGAAAAATGGCTGAACGCCATTTTGAAGTAGAGACCAATAAAGGAAATGTATATGAATCAAAATCTGTCATCATCGCCATTGGTGGTGGTATCATTAATCCAAAACAACTTGATATCAAGGGAGCAGAAAGATATCAATTAACAAATTTACATTATGTAGTTCAGTCCTTAAAACATTTTAAAGACAAAGATGTGTTGATTTCAGGTGCAGGTAATTCTGCGCTAGACTGGGCGAATGATTTAAGTGGTCATGCTAATAGTGTGACATTAATTTATCGAAAAGCGGATATCAAAGGTTATGAAGCAATGAAAGATATATTAAATAAACTTGCAGTGGAAAAGTTAGCCAATACACATATTTATCAATTAATAGGTGACGAAACCCAGTCACGTATAGAACAAGTAATATTGGAAAACATTGAAACAGGAGAACAAGAGGTACGATCTTTCGACGAAGTTATTGTCAGTCATGGATTTGATAGAGAAAATACATTATTAGAACAGTCTACAACTCAAGTTGATATGCATAGTGAATATAATATTAAAGGATTTGGTAACACGGCAACGAGTATTGAAGGTTTATATGCTTGTGGTGATATTATTTATCATGAAGCAAAAGCACATTTAATCGCGAGTGCTTTTAGTGATGCAGCAAACGCAGCTAATCTAGCTAAACTTTATGTTGAACCTGAAGCGGATCCTGAAGGTTATGTATCTAGTCATAATGATGCATTTAAAGAGTCTAATAAAGTAGTGATGAAAAAATATTTATAAACACATTTATATGATCATGCTATAATTGATTGCTTTGTAGTTTGGGGGATGACACAACATGGTTAAAGTAAAATATGAGGCACCAACGGTACAAGATTATAGAAATATGAGGAAAAAAGCTGGATTGAGTGAAAAATCACAAAGGGCAGCAGAAAAAGGGATATCAAATGCATGCTTTGACGTCACAATATATGATGACGACTTATTAATAGCGATGGGAAGAGTAATTGGTGATGGAGGTACTGCTTTTCAAATTATTGACATAGCAGTAGAACCACGTTATCAAGGTCAGGGTTATGGTAAACAGGTAATGACAGATATTATGAAATATATCTCATCTGTTGCAGAAGATGGTACTTATGTGAGTTTAATGGCAGATTATCCGGCAGATAAATTGTATGAACAATTCGGATTTACGACTACGGAACCTCATTCTTGTGGTATGTATATCAAATACTAAATATTTTAAAAATATTAAGATGCAAAGAAGTGGCATGGAGATAGAAATTTCTGAAAGCACACGTCAATTTCTATATCATCATCACAGTAACTGACGTGTTTTTATTTTATATTAAATGTTTTCATTTTTTAGCGATAATCATACGCGTTAGCACTCAGAGGAATGACACGAGTAGAACCATATCCCAAGGAAGCATGCATGGTTAATTTGCAAGATACAAAAAGCGCTAATCCAAGATGGATTAGCACAGAACGTAGACAAACCCTTCGTATTAATTTGCGAAGGGTTTGTCTATTGTTTATTTGTATAGCTTTTTTCTTGTGTTAAACTTTATTTTTTTGTTTCAATGCCCAATGCTTCTTGGGAGTGAAAAGTATCTACTTTTCACAATTGATTTGATTGTTTGTCACATTGACTTGAGACAAAATAGTCTCTGAATTAATAATATTTTTAGTGTGATATTGGCAGTTATTTGGGTCGAATCCTGCGGGAAGCGCACTAGCCAAAGACTACAGGCTAAGGCAGTGCCCACGGAAAGCGTGCACAAAAAACTGCCAACAAAGTCGGAGACTTTGTCGACAGTCTGAGCTAATCCAAGATGGATTAGCACTCTTATTTTGAGAATGAGTTTTTAATATCTAAAAGCCTCATTTTAGTTGTGATTTAGAAATATAGTGTTTATTTTGACTCTTTAACATTGACATCTGTTGCATTTGTTCTAGAACGCAAATCAGCTTCAATTTCTTCTAAACTGCGTCCACGTGTTTCTGGTAAGTATTTAATGACAAAGATTAAAGCGAAGACACCAACAGCTGCGAAGATCAAGAATACTTGTTCTACTGATAAAACATCAGTCAAAATAGGGAATAATTGCGCAACTAGTAAACTACCAATCGATAGTACTAAAGCAGCGATTCCTGTTGCAGCACCACGTGCACGCATTGGGAATAATTCTGGTAACATAACCCAAAGTACTGGTCCCCAAGTGAATCCAAAGAATATGATGAAAAGTGTTAGACAAGCGACCATAATCCAAGCAGAAGATTGAATACCGATTGTCCAAACTAATATTGCCATGATTAATAGTGATGCCACCATACCAATATTACCAATTACTAATAATCGCTTACGATCTATTTTATCAATAATCATAATCGCTACAATCGTAATAAGGACGTTTACAGTACCAATACCAACCGTACCTAATATAGAAGTTGCATCACCAAGACCAGCTTTACTAAATATCGTTGGTGCATAATAAATAATAGCGTTAATACCTATAATTTGTTGTAATAAAGCAAATACACTACCAATGATAAGTGTTGGTCGTAACCAAGGTGATTTTAAAACATTCCAAGTGCTTTCAGAAATAGCATTTATTTCTTTCATATCGGCAATTTCTTTATCGATTTCGCTTTCTTTAAACGTTAATTTCATAACATCACGAGCAGCTTTTTCACTTTTATGTTCAAGTAGCCATCTAGGGCTTTCAGGCATAAATGCCACACCGATTAAAAGAATGAGTGAAGGTAATACTGCTAGACCGAGCATCCATCTCCATCCTTCGATTGGTGTAAAAGCATAGTTAATTAAATATGAAGATAAAATACCAATTGTAATCATTAATTGGTTTAATGAACTTAACGAACCACGTTGTTCGGTAGGTGCCATTTCAGATAAATATACTGGTACGATTGCTGTTGAACCACCGACAGCTAATCCGATAACAAGTCTACCGATTACTAATACTGGCATTGATGGTGCCAAGGCTAAAATTAATGCACCGACAATATAAATAATAGCAATAATAAATACAACGCGTCTACGACCTAACCTATCAGACATAGGTCCACTCGCACCGGAGCCAAATATAGCGCCGACTAACATAGACGCAACGACAAGACCTTCAGTAAAACTATTTAACGGTATATCATCTTTTATAAATAATAGTGCACCTGATATAACTCCCATGTCATAACCATAGAGTAATCCTCCCAATGCACCAAGGAAAAAGATGAGCTTTTTATTCACTTTGATTCCCATATAAACCCTCCTGATAATATTCAATAATAATAAGTATACGCTTTCATATTTTAATTGTAAATGTTAAAGTATAATAAATTTATCTATTGATATATAGTTATATGAATTATAATATTTTTGTAGTTTAAATAAAAATGTATAGTTATATAAGTTGATATCAAATAAAACTCCGCACATCCATTTTTGCTTGATGTGCGGAGTTTATAGAATCATCTTATGAGTCAAATTCGATAACAATTCTACCAGAATTATTATGTTGAATCACTTCATTTATGCTTTTTTTAATATCTTTAAATTTTATATTATGTTTTATATCATGTAATTGGTATGGTTTTAAATCTTTAGATAGACGACGCCAAATGTGTTTTCGTTGTCTCATTTCTGTATATACCGAGTCAATACCTATAACGTTTACGCCTCTTAATATGAAAGGAAAGACTGAACTGTCGAATGTAGCGCCTCCTGTCATGCCGATGAGTGCAACACTACCATTATAATTAAGTTGTTTAATAACTTGTGAAAAACTGTCGCCACCAACTGGATCGATAACAGCTTGCCATGTGCGTTTACCTAGAGGTTTATTATCTTCTTTGGTAATTCTAGATATAACATCTTTTGCACCTATCGTTTTGAGTGCTTCAGTAGCTTCGGTTTTACCTGTACTAGCGATTACATCGTATCCAATTCCATTTAACATCATTATCGCTAATGTTCCTACACCACCTGTTGCACCTCTCACAAGTACTTGATCTTTTTCTACTGATAGCCCATTATGTTCTAATCTTTCAATTGCTAAACCAGCTGTGTAACCTGCTGTCCCATATATCATAGCTTCTTCAAGTGTGAGATCTTTAGGTAAAGGTACAATCCATTCTTCTTTTACGCGCACATATTCACTAAAACCTCCGAAATGGTCTGTCCCTAAACCGTAACCAGTAACGATGACCTCATCTCCTGGCTCAAAAGCATGTGTGTCAGAGTGAGCCACAACACCTGCCAAATCTATGCCAGGCACCATCGGATAACTGCTAACAATTTTTGAATTGTCCAATGTAGCTAGTGCATCTTTATAATTAATTCCAGAATATTTTGTTTTAATCAATACTTCACCTTCTGGAAGCTCATCTATTGTCATATCTTTAAATTCGCTTGTTACTTTGCCGTCTTGTTCATTGACCACAAAAGCTTTAAATGTTTTAGCCATTGCCTTATGGCACTCCCTTATGTATATATTTATGAACAATTAAAAAACTAGAACTACTTTATCATGTTATTGTTAATTTCACAATAAGCGTAAAAGTACTGATTTAAAAGTAAGCGTTTTAATTTTAGGGGACTTGAATTTTATGTCATAACGCTATACTTTAAGTTGTCAAATAAATATATTAAGTCGTATAGTAACATATTTAACATTTTAGTATACTAATTGACAAGATGATAAAAAGGGGCGATGAAGTATGACTGATAATATTGAATTAGTAAAAGAATCGGAAGTACACCAATTAAGAGAAATTAGTATTGCGACATTCAAACATACATTTAGAGATGGTGGATATACAGAGGAAGATTTTGAAACCTATTTTAAACAGGCATATAATGTGGAAACGTTACAAGAAGAGTTGCGTAATAAACATTCATTCACATATTTTTATCTCAGTAATAATGAAATTGTAGGTTATTTTAAATTAAATATAGATGAAGCACAAACTGAAGCAATGGGGGAAGACTACTTAGAAATACAAAGAATATACTTTTTACCTCAATCGCAAGGTGGAGGTAAAGGGAAAAAAGTTTTTGATTTTGCAATTAAGAAAGCACGCGAGTTGTACAAGACAAAAATTTGGTTAGGCGTATGGGAATATAATGAAAAAGCATTAAATTTCTATAAAAATCAAGGATTGCGTATAACAGGTTCTCATGAATTTTATACTGGTAACGTGGTAGATACAGATTTAATTATGGAAAAAAACATATAGTAGCTTTTGAAAAAGTCATTTTTTCTTTAATCTAATCAATTATTTTGAATCGCTGTTTGTCTATTATAAAAGCTAATTATTTAATTAAAGTTCTAAAGTTTTAAGTTTTTGTAAAAATTATATTTATTTCAAAAAAAGTTTTGATAAAAGGTGTTTATTTTAATAATAATAGTGAATAACATAATAATTCTCATTCATCCTAATTGCTAAATACATTACATAACTTTTAATTAGGCAATGAGAAAGACACAACTAAGGAGGCTTATTATATGAAAAAGTTATTAGCAGGTTTTCTTACACTTACATTAGCGCTTGCTGCTTGTTCTAATGGTAGTGATGACAATGGTGGTAATAAAGATGATAGCTCGAAAGACAAACAGTCTTCCGATGACAAATCAAAAGACTCAAAAGATTCTAAGAGTGATGACAAAAAAGACAATGATAGTTCCGATGAAAATTCGGATAGCAAATCAGACAGCAACTCAGATAGTGATGCTGATAAAAATGGTTCTGACTCTAGTTCTAGCTCTGACTCTAATTCTGACTCTAGTTCTAGCTCTGATGACAGTAGCAATTCTGGAAATAGTGACAATGCCAATGATAGTTCGACTAATGGTTCCAATGAAAGTGCTAACAATAGCGGTACTTCAAATAATGGTGATAATTCAAGCAATACGAGTAACAATGATAGTACAGCAAGTAATGCAAATAGTAATGCAGACCAAGCTTCTAATAGTGCAAGCAGTTCGAATGAGGGTAACACAAATAACAGTGGAACTTCTCAATATGTGGCACCTTATCAAGGTCAAAATGCAGTACCTGTTGCACAAAACATTACTTCAGGTAGTACTGACCCACAAACAGCTTTACAGTCATTGCCTAATTTCCAAAATTCATTAGATAATGCAACTGCAGAAGTTAATGCGTTAAATGGCCAATCTAATCCTTATAATGATTACGCTATTGAAGGTAGTGAAGGCAATTATAGCTATATTTTTAGTTTCCAAAATCAAGCACAACCGGGTAGTTATTCAATTGTAACAGTTGACCAACAAGGTACTGTTAGAGTAGTTGACCCAGCATATCAACAATAAAGAATCATAAAATAGTGCAAGTTTTATACTTAATATGATAAAGAGGCAAGTAGATGAAATGAATTTGAAAAAAATTGATTTCTAACTTTCTTCTTTTTATTTTTGCTTAACTTTGCAGTATATACTCATGTTACTATTGTTATCACTTAAAACACATTTTATATTTAAAAAAACTCCAAAGTTAACATTGGAATATGAAAACTTTGAAGTTTAAAGTCGGCAACAAATCGTTGATTGTATTTTTGATTATTAAGTTTATGTGTTGGAATTAATAGACTTTTGAATAATATGGGAAATCGTTTCAAAAGCATGATTGTCTTTGTTTATAAATGGATTATCGTGTATATCTTTCATTTGATGACTGATTAAATCATTTAAAAGTGCTTTTGAATCACTATATCGAACTGTAGAAAGAGAATGCATAACATCTTCATAAACACCACGTTCGCAAACATATTTTTCGTGATCAGGCGTATATTGGCAGACAGTTTTATCAATCGTGAGTGCATCAAAAATAATTGAAGAATAGTCTGTCAATACTGTATCTGATACTAACAACAAATCTTGAATTTCTATATGTGAAGGTGCAATGATAGCATTTTCAGGCATATAGTTAGATTGATCGTTGACATGTCCTTTAAAGATAACGTTATATTTATTTAATAAACCATCACTAATTGGTAATAAATCGGTTGTTTCATTTGCTGCTTTCCATGTAGGAACGTAAAGTAATGTTTGTTTTTGAGGGTCTAGCTTTAATTCTTTCTTAATGAATGAGATATAAGGTTGATCAGATTGTTTATCTAATAAATATCTAATTCTTGGATAACCACAATTTAATAAATGAGTATGTTGTTGTGGAAATGCAGATTTAAAATGTTCCATAATGGCTCCGGAATCACTGATGAAATAGTCTTGTTGTAACCATTTATTATATTTGCGTGCGCGATAATTATAAATATTGAGATTTTCATTTGGTTCATGACTATCTAAAAATAGTTTTTTTATAGGTGTGCCATGCCACAGTTGTATAATTGTACCATTTGGTTTGATATCGTCGGGGATATCGTTTTCTAAAATGACCACACTTGCTGTTTCGATAAGACTTTTTGCTTTCGCATCATTTGGATCAATAAAATTAGGTCCATTTACATCATTAGTTATAAAAAATATAGGTAATTTAGAAAAATATTTTGCAAAATGATTAAATAAATAGCGAGAATTACCTCGGAACCCATAATCAAAACCTAAAAAGACAATATGATTTTTAACTTTCGATTTATCTTTTTTGTAAATATAACTGATTTCATCATGTTTTTTTTCGTAATGATGTTGAATTAAATTATAAAGCCAATGTGGAAGTTTGAATTTAGTATTTTTAAGCACTTTATCTGTAAATCGAATATCATCATTATTAGGTGCTAATGTTTCACTATTTTTAAATGGTAACGTGTGTTTATGTTCAAAGGCTAATTTGTTTAAATTAAATTTAGTAGTGTTTAATGGCGTGAACGCTTGAATGCAATTCCAAACAGCATCACTAGTTGTATACGTATGTTTGAAATTAAAAACAACATGGCTATCTGTAGCAACATCATCTTGTAAAAGTGATAATAATGCTAAATCAAATATATTATTAACTGTATATTTGTTTATTATTTTTTGAGCAGTTTCTATATGAAAAATAATATTTGGAAAATGATTTAGATTATCCATCCAATCATTAAAAGTGATTTCTGATTTACCGAAATATCGGCAATCATTTAAATATTGCTGATTGATTGTATAATCTGCAACGATAGTGACGGGTCTTAGTGTAACTGCCTCTAACATTGATTGATAAATCTCACTATTTTGATCTATATATACAAAATGAGAATATCCTTCCGCTGTAGCTTTCTCAAGATGCTGAGCTAAAAGGTCCCACGTTGAAAATTCTATTTGCTTTATCATTTATAATCCCTCTATTTAAATATTATTATCCCTATTTTATCATTTAATATGTCATAGATAAAAGAAACATTGATATTCATATCATTACTGACGTACAGCGCCTGAATTGATATATATTCAATTGGAGTTTATTAGAAAATTAAAAAACTTTAATTTTGGGCTATTAATTTTTTGAAAATTATTGTATTATACTTAAAGTAGATGTTATAATTTATGTGAAATAATTCACAAATAAAAGGATGATTAATTATTTTAAGTATAGGAAGTGAGTATATATGTTTGTAGAAAGTATTAACCCCTTTAACAATGTATTATTATCCAGTATTGTGGCTGCTATCCCTATCATTTTATTTTTATTATGTTTAACCATTTTTAAAATGAAAGGGATATACGCTTCAATTACGACATTAGTCGTTACGTTGATACTTGCCATAACGATATTCAAATTGCCTATGAATATCGCTACAGGTGCATCAATTGAAGGATTTTTCCAAGGTGTAATTCCAATTGGTTATATTGTAATTATGGCAGTTTTGTTATATAAAGTTACAAATGAAACTGGGCAATTTGATAAGATTCAAGATAGTATTGCGAGTGTATCTCAAGACCATCGTATCCAATTATTGCTCATAGGTTTTGCATTTAATGGATTTTTAGAAGGTGCAGCAGGTTTTGGTGTACCGATTGCGATATGTGCTTTATTATTAACTCAGTTGGGCTTTAAGCCTTTAGAAGCTGCAATGTTATGTTTAATTGCCAACGCTTCAGCTGGTGCTTTTGGAGCTATTGGTTTACCTGTCACTGTAATTGATACACTTGGTTTGCCAGGTGATGTTACAGGTTTTGCGGTTTCTCAAATGTCGGCTTTAACTTTATCGGTTATGAATATGTTTATACCATTTTTATTAGTATGGATTATTGATGGTTTTAAAGGTATTAAAGAAACATTACCAGCAATCCTTATTGTTGGTGGGACTTTTACCATACTACAAGCTTTGATCACGGTGTTTATTGGACCAGAACTAGCTGATATTATCCCACCGTTAGTATCAATGTTAGCTTTAGCAGTATATTCTAAAAAACATCAACCAAAAAATATATTTAGATTGAAAGATAGCGGAGAACCTAAGACTATTGTAAAACATAATTTTAAAACTTTAATATATGCGTGGAGTCCATTTGTGATTTTAACAGTATTGGTTATGGTTTGGAGCGCACCACAATTTAAAGGACTGTTCACATCTAATGGTGCATTGAGTGCATTAGTATTTAATATTCAACTTCCAGGTACGTATAGCGCTATTGCTGATAAAGCAATTACATTGCCACTCAATATCATTGGACAAACTGGTACAGCAATTTTATTAGTAATTTTAATAACTATATTGATGTCAAAACAAGTGAATATGCTTGATGCAACACGTTTGTTAAAATTAACTTTTAAAGAATTATGGTTGCCTATTATTACAATTTGTATTATTTTAATTATTTCTAAATTAATGACTTATGCAGGTTTAAGTAATGCTTTAGGTGAAGGTATTGCTAAGGCAGGATCAGTCTTCCCTCTATTATCACCTGTTTTAGGTTGGATCGGCGTATTTTTAACTGGTTCTGTGACAAATAATAATACGTTATTTGCTCCGATACAGGCAGCAGTAGCTAATAATATTGGTACAAGTGGTGCATTACTTGTATCAGCCAATACTGCTGGTGGTGTAGCAGCTAAATTGATTTCACCTCAGTCCATTGCTATTGCAACTGCATCTGTACAACAGGTAGGTAAGGAATCGGAATTATTAAAAATGACATTGCGTTATAGTTTTGCATTTATTATCTTTGTATGTTTATGGACATTTATGTTGAGCTTTATCATTCATTAAAACAACAGCATTGATATGTTTGCTAGTCAGTTATCTGTAAATACGCAGAATTAAGGCTGCTTTGATTTGGTATTATATCGAAACACGAAGTTAAATATAAAGATAGAAAAAAAGAAGCCATATGGCTTCATTCAGGCTGTCGACAAAGTTTCCGACTTTGTTGACAGTTTTTTTGTGCCCACTATCCGTGGGCACTGCCTTAGCTTGTAGTCTTCGGCTAGTGATATTCCCACAGGAGACGGACAAATCACTACCAATATTTAATATATAATAATTAACAGTGGCGTTGTTTGTTATGGTGAATAAATCAATTGATAAATGGAATCATAGTGAAATAATGTACTAAAGCTGGCATATGGAAAAAACTAAAAGTTTCTTTTTTATTTCGACGCTATCATCATTTGAAAGTAATGGTAGACAGAATCTGATGAAAATGATTGAACAGTTTGGTATCCATTTTCTATGATTGCTTGTTTATTAAATTCTTGGTTTATAAGTCGTAGTAGTTTATTAGAAAGATCTTCTACATTTCCATGTGCTACTAAATATCCATTGATGTTATTTTGTATCAGTGCATCTGGGCCAGCGTTACCATTAAAGCTAACCACAACATTACTTTGATTCATTGCTTCTAAAATCACCATTCCGAAACCTTCATTACGAGAGGGGATGACTGTAATATCACTTTTAGCTAATTTTTCGTTTAATTGTTGAGTTGAACCATAAAGCTTTATGATATCTGCTAGTTGATGCTCTATGATTAATTGTTGTAAGAGTTCGTGTTCTTTTCCATCGCCATAGATGTGTATTTGATATTTAAAACGTCTGACCTCTTGTTGAATAGGGATGATGCTTTGAATTAATAGATCGAATCCTTTCTCGTATTCTAATCGTCCTGCAGCAGTGATGATTTTATCTTTTGATACTGAGAGGCGAGGTTCATTTAAAATATTGGGTATGACATAAACAGGGGTTTGAATGAAAGCTTCATATTTACTTTTATCACTTTCTGTTAGTGTGGTTACTTTGTCTAAATATTGATAAGCATCTGCAATTTCTCTTTGTAAAGCAATGTTGTGTGCTTCAAAATTCATATGCTCCATACCAATCTTCTCTACATTTTGTGAACCATAGTGAGCAATTAATATATTGAAACTCGCGCGTGTACCTATGAGTATATCAGTAGAAACATTACGTATTGCTTTAATCATTTTGTTTTCAATATAATGTGAAAACTGATATAGTCCTGGTTCATATTGAGAAATTAATTTTGGTTTAGAAAAAGAGGTATATTTGTGGATTCTATTGAAAAAAATATCCTTAATATTAAAAAATTGTAATTGATAGTCTGTTAAAGCACGCACTTTAATAGATTTATGTAGCTTGAAATAAGGTTCAGAAGCCCCTTTGAAAACGGAAATGATTTCAACTTGATGGCCTTTTTCAGCTAAAACATTAGCTAATTGAGAAATAGATTTAACGGTACCACCCATAGCATATAAGTTATGCGTAAAAAAAGTGATAGATTTCATTGGAATACCTCCAAAAGTATAAGAATTAAATTAGAATTTATTATAGCATGAAATTTAGGTGATTGATAAAGTAATGAAGGTTATATGAGACACAATGTAATTTGCTCAATATATTTAAATTTAAAATAGTAATTTAAGTCGTATCATAGCAATGATAGTTAACAGGTATTAACATAATTTAAGTAGAATTACTGAAAGCCCTTTTTTCATAGGGCAATAACGTATATAATTAGAAGTGTACCAAAAGATTCTGCTATTTTTTAAGTACTTCGTATAATTATAGTAGATTAAGATTTAAATCATTTACTATAGAAAACGCTTTATCATGGTTGAGATTTTCCTAGATAAAGATAACGTGTCTATAAACATATATAAAAGGGGGACTGTGTTTGTTATGAGTAAACAACATAGCAAAACAGATGTCATATTAATTGGCGGCGGTATCATGAGCGCAACACTAGGAACTTTATTAAAAGAACTTGCACCTGAGAAAGACATTAAAATGTTTGAAAGATTATCTACACCAGCAGAAGAAAGTTCGAATGCATGGAATAATGCAGGAACAGGGCATTCTGCATTATGCGAACTAAATTATACAAACGAAAACAAAGATGGATCAATTGATATTACTAAAGCTGTTAAAATTAATGAACAGTTTCAAATTACAAAACAATTTTGGAATTACCTTGTTAAGCAAGGTCAATTATCAAAACCAGAAGCTTTTATTAAACCTGTGCCACATATGAGCTTTGTACAGGGCGTACGTAATGTAGATTTTTTAAGAAGACGTGTTGAAAGATTAAATAAAAATATTTTGTTTAGTAATATGGAAATTACGGATGACAAAGATCAAATTTCAGAATGGGCACCGTTGATTATGGAAGGGCGCACATCAAATATACCAATGGCTATTACATATGACAAAACGGGGACTGATGTAAATTTTAGCGCGCTAACAAAAAAACTATTCTCTAATTTAGAAGATAAAAACGTAGAACTTAATTACGAACATGAAGTAGAAAATCTGAGTCAACGTAAAGATGGAACTTGGGAAGTTAAAGTGAAAGATTTGAAAACGGATGAAGTTACAATAGTAGATAGCGACTTTGTATTTATAGGTGCCGGTGGAGCGAGTTTACCTTTATTACAAAAAACAGGCATTAAGGAGTCTAAACATATTGGTGGATTCCCAGTAAGTGGTCTGTTCTTAGTTTGTAGAGACGAGGCTATTACTTCAAAACATCTTGCGAAAGTTTATGGAAAAGCAGCTGTTGGTGCGCCACCGATGTCAGTACCACATTTAGACACACGTTATATTGATGGCAAGCGTACCTTATTGTTTGGACCATTTGCTGGCTTTTCACCAAAATTCCTAAAGACAGGTTCAAATATGGATTTAATAAAATCAGTGAAACCAAACAACCTTATAACAATGTTATCGGCAGGAATTAAAGAAATGAACTTAACTAAATATTTAATTTCTCAACTAACACTGTCAAACGAGGAGAGAATGGAAGATTTACGTCAATTTGTGCCAAATGCTAAAAGTGAAAATTGGGAAATTGTAGTTGCAGGACAACGTGTACAAGTCATTAAAGATACTGATAAAGGAAAAGGTACTTTACAATTTGGTACTGAGGTTATTACTTCTGAAGATGGTTCTTTAGCAGCACTTTTAGGCGCTTCTCCAGGCGCTTCGACTGCAGTTGACATCATGTTTGATGTACTTCAACGTTGTTACAAAGATGAATTTAACAATTGGGAAGAAAAAATTAAAGAAATAGTGCCTTCATTTGGTATGAAATTATCAGAAAATGAAGCTTTATACACTCAAATTAATAAAGAAATAACTAAAAACTTAAAAATTAATTAATAAGTATGATGTACTCATTTTATTAAATGAAGTTCTTGCGAGATAAATTTCCATACTTAAAATAGAAGCGCTAATCCATTACGGGTTAGCGCTTCTTTATATTTAAATCTTGAAATTTTGATCGTGCATGTATACCACAAGTATGTTGTATGATGGTTCGAGCATCGAACCCGTGGCCTCTGAAACATATGGTTTTCTAGGCGTTTACACGCTTGTTATTTATTGATATTAACAGTGAAAGTAGTACCTTCATATTTCTTACTTGATACTTCAATTGTGCCATTGTGTAATTCAAAAATAGCTTTAGCAATTGCTAAGCCTAAGCCATTACTATTATCATGATTGCTTGCTTTATAAAAACGTTCAAATAGACGAGATTGAGTTTCTGGTGTCATACCTTGACCATCATCAGTTATATTAAAACGAATGTGATCAGTATCATGTGTGAGTGTAATGTCAATTGTACCACCTTGTTCTGAATATTTAATCGCATTAGTTATTAAATTTTGAAATGCTTGATTTAATAGTCGCTCATTTCCTATTAATGATATATTAGCTAAATCAGACATAATAATTAACTCTTTTTCGTTCGTCGCAAATTGTTCATGACGTATAATCTGTTTAATGAGCTTATTGAGTTCGATATGATCAGTTAATTCTAGATGCTCCCCATTATCAATTTCTGATAACAATAAAAGTTCTTTTGTTAATTCACTTAGTTGCGTTGTAATTTGGTATATTTCGTCTATATACTGTTCTCGTTCTGTGGCACTTTTTGTAAATTTTAATTGATCAAGTAAATGATGAATATGCGTTAAGGGTGTTTTAATCTCATGTGAAACATTTTGAACAAAGTGTTGTCTCATGTCATCTACTTGTTTTAAAGAAAGTCTCATTTTATCAAAACGGTATTGCAACGTGCCGAATTCATCATTACGCTTAATATCTATTGGCACATCAAAATTGCCTTCCATTAATCTTTCAGTCGCTTGTTTTAACTGTTGTATTGGTTTAATAATCATGTAAGTTGAAGAAATAACCCAAATGATTGAGATGACTAATAATAGTGTAATTAATATGACTAAGAAAATTCTGAATTCACTAAATGTTTTTCCAATGTCTGGTCTCATAAATACTGCATAGTTATGACCATTGGATTGAAATTGCACACCAACAGTATTTTGAGTAGTATTTTCAAAGAATCCAGTGATGAAAGGATTGTATGGTAAATTGCTTATCCCGTGATAGTCATTTCCCTTTAAGACAGATTTAATATTTTTCGAGTCAACATTGTCTTTTCTAAATGCAGTACCATAATAAGCTTTTTTACCATTTTCTGATACGGTCATAACTTGATAATTCATCTGTCCAAGGTGTTCGAAAAAGGGTTTTGGCAATTGTATTTTAGATTGCTTTTCATAAGAAATTGCATCTTTTAATGTTCTCATGATTTTAGCATCATTATTCTCTTTTAAATGATTATGATAAATGACGTTAGTTAATAGGAAACTAAGCACAGCGCTTGATAGTAAGATGACGATTGTATATATAGCAATACGTGAATATAGTGATTTAAACATTGTCATCAACCTTGTAACCTAAGCCACGCACTGTATGAATTGTAATAGTAGCTCCTAGTTTCGATAAACGTTTTCTCAAACGTTTAATGTGTACGTCAACTGTTCGTTCATCACCTTCATAATCAAACCCCCAAATTTTTTCAATCAAATCATCACGGTTAAATACTTGTTTTGGATGCGAGGCAAGTAAGAATAAGAGTTGAAACTCTTTATTTGGCAAGTTCATTGATTTAGTAGAAGATTGAAGCTCTAAATAAGCTTGATTAAGCGTAAGATTTCCAACTTTCAACTCATTATTAGCATTTATATTATAGCGTTTTAATACGGCCTTTATTCTAAAGATAAGTTCTTTCACTTCAAATGGCTTGGTAACATAATCGTCTGTGCCAGTTAAATAAGCTTGTTCTTTATCACTAAGTGCGTCTCTAGCTGTTAACATAATAACTGGCATTTCAAAATCTTCTTTTAAAATTTTACATAATTCAAAACCACTCATGCCAGACATCATTACATCTACGATAGCAATATCAACTTGATGTGTATCTAAATATGACAATGCGTTTTCAGCACTTGATTGTGTTACTACATCTAATCCATCTCGTGAAATATAATTTGAAACATATTCTAAAATTTTACTGTCATCATCGACAATTAAACAAGTTGTCATGCTCAAAATCTCCTTAATCATTTTACAGACATTATATATGGAAAAATTTAACTTAACAAATAGGAAATATTTCAAAAAGTTAATCATAGTTCATATTGAGTTCATATACAGAGACTAAACTTTAAATATAAGTTCTTGAAAGGGAGTGAATCACTATGAAATTAGCATGGCAAGAAATAAAATATTATAAATTTCGTTATATATTAATCATGTTAATTATATTATTATTAGGCGTTATGGTTCTATTTATTAGTGGGTTGGCACAAGGTTTAGCAAGAGAAAATATTTCTATGTTAGACAATATGAAAGCTGAAAAATATGTGATGCAAAATAACAAAACACCACAAATTGAAAAATCAATTATTAAACCAGAACAGCAAGAGAAGATTGAAGATATTAGCGGGCAGTCACCTTTAAAAATAGCATCTCAAACTTTGAAAATTGATAAAGATGAAGAAGATGTTGTTATGACGAATACAGTGAAAAATGAAAAACCCAAATTGTCAGAAGGGCATTATCCTAAAAAAGACAATGAAATTGCAATTAATAGTAAATTAACTGCAAGTGGGGTAGATGTTGGAGACAACATTAAAATTAAAGACGGTAAAACGTTAAAAGTTTCAGGTGTTTTGGATGACACAATGTATTCTCATAGTTCAGTGGTTATGATGAATAATAATGGATTTGATGAATTGAATAAAAATGTGAGTACTGTTTATCCAATTAAAGATATGTCACAAAAACAGATGAATAAATTAGAAGATATTAATGGTATAGATGTATTTACAGAAGATGATATCACAAGTGAAATACCAAGTTATCAAGCAGAACAAGCACCACTTAATATGATGATAGTTAGCTTGTTTGTTATTTCTGCTATAGTCCTTAGTGCATTCTTCTATGTTATGACGATACAAAAAATTCCTGAAATCGGTATTTTAAAAGCAATTGGAATTAAGACAAGACATTTATTAAGTGCATTAATCATTCAAATATTAATAACTACAATGATTGCAGTTATTATTTCTGTGGCGTTAATCAGTGGATTGTCATTAGTAATGCCAATTTCTATGCCTTTCCATGTAACTGTTACAAATATATTATTAGTCGTGGGTATTTTCATAGTTGTTGCAATTGTCGGTGCAGCACTATCATTTATTAAATTATTTAAAGTAGACCCTATTGAAGCTATAGGAGGTGGAGAATAATGAGTTTACAAGTTAAAGATATTAAAAAATCTTTTGGTAAAGGCTCTTCCGAAACTAAAGTACTAAAAGGGATCAATTTTGAAGTGAATGAAGGAGAATTTATAATTTTAAATGGAGCCTCAGGTTCTGGTAAAACGACGCTTTTAACTATTTTAGGTGGATTATTGTCACAAAGTAGTGGAGAAATATTATATAATGGTGAACATTTATACGATAGTGATAAAAAAGCTTCTGAACTAAGATTAAATGAAATTGGATTTATATTTCAATCTTCACACTTAGTACCGTATTTAAAAGTTAAAGATCAGTTAATAACTATAGGTAAAGAAGCGGGAATGGCTAAAAAAGAAGCCACTGATAGAGCAGAAAAATTATTAACACAAATCGGTTTAGCAGACCAGTTAAACGTATTTCCACACACACTTTCAGGTGGACAAAAGCAACGTGTTGCCATCATGAGATCATTAATGAATAATCCTAAAATAATATTAGCTGACGAGCCAACTGCAAGCTTAGATGCCGAACGTGCTACAGAAGTGATAGATATGATTAAAAATCAAATTCAAAGTAAAAATATGATAGGTATTATGATTACACATGATAAAAGACTATTTGATTATGCTGACAGAGTAATCGAATTAGATGATGGTGTCATTGTTAATCGATAGTATATTTAAAAGAGACATGATAAAAGTCGTGTTTTCAAATTAAATGGGAGTAGGATAGAAATCTTTTTAATAAAATTAGATTTCTGTCCCACTCCCTTTTTTATGAATAGCATTGCACATTCAATCGAATGTAGTATCCACATATTATTTCGTAGTTAATGACTTTAAATGGTTGGTATATGCCACAGTGCCATTATACATGCCCAAAATAACACTGCAAAAAAACAAGTTAGTAAAAGCTTATATTGATACATGATGGCTAAAAAGTCCCTGATTAATGCAATTTCAAAAAAATGATAAGGTGTATGACTGCCGACACCTTTTAAATTGAGATTTAATTTTTGTCCAAACCTTAAAGCGCGCATAATATGAAATTGACTAGTGACACATATGATATTTGGTTCATATTTAAATAATTGCTGAATGAGCACTTTCGTATATTTAAGGTTCTCATAAGTGCTCGTCGATTGGTCTTCAAGTATGATTGCTGAAGGATTAATATTTCTTTGCACTAAATATCGATACATAGCCAAGGCTTCTGAAATTGGTTCGTCAGGTCCTTGCCCACCACTAACAATGATATGTGCGCCTGGATGTAAATGGTATAACGTTATAGCTTTGTCCAATCTTTTAGCAAGCATAGGTGTTACTTGTTCTGTAAAAATACCTGCGCCCAACACCAATATGACGTCAAAATCTTGTTTATACGTAACATTTGAAAAGGCAGAGGCACAAAGTGCATAACAAATGAAGGTGAAACATGCACTAAAGGCAATAGCGGCTAACCAATAAAAAATCACATTGATGCCCACAGGAATTAGACTAATATAAGCACAAGCAATCATGAACAGTAATACCTTATATGCTATAGCGTATAAACGGCGCAAAAAAAGTGTGCTTACACTATGTTTAAATAGATGATGATGTTTGATGTGTAAAAGCAATACACCAACAAACATCGTTATGATTAGAGGGATCGGCAAAGATGACTTACCTACATGTAAGATGATAACAATGTAGCCTAAAATGATTTGAATTACAAAAAAAGTTAAATTAGTAGTAAATTTTAAATTCTTATACATAGCAATAAAACCACATAAAATAAATAAACTTATAATTAAAGACAACGTATACATGGTTCACCCCGAAAATTTATAATATTTTAAATGTAGAGCAATTCTTAAAATTAATCAAATTTTATAGGTATTGTTGATTGTAATTTAGCTAGGTTTAAAAATTAAAAACGCAGCGGTTAGAAATTTCTGCTTTTATACCGTCTCGAATATTGATATTATTAACATAATATAAAAAAAATAACGTTTACTTATGTGAGCTAGAATAGTAGAGGTGCGAGAAGTTATGGTTAAAAATTTAAGTAGTCATATTGATTTTATGGGTGAGTTTATAAATGATGTGAATACTTTATTAGCTAAATTGTTAAAAGAACTAAGAGAAGACTATAACGTATCAAAAGAGCAAGCCAATGTTATATTAATGTTAGAAAACGAAAAAGCAATGACATTAACAGAAATAACTGAAAGACAAGGTGTAAATAAAGCTGCCGTTAGCCGGAGAATAAAAAAATTAATACAAGCAGAAGTAGTGCAATGGGAGAAAGCTGAAGAAAATGCAGATCAAAGGTTAAAATATATTAAATTAACAGCAAAAGGTAAACAATTTAATAAACAAAGTAAGGAAATTATCAATACAATTGTCAGTGATATATTACACGACTTATCGGATGAACAAATCGAACAAGCAAGATATGTTTTAGAGATTATTGATCAAAGATTAAAAAATTTCAATTTGAAACACAGTGTTTAATAGTAAAAACAATGATAATATTTTTAAGTAAAGCAAAATGCGTTTAATTAAAACATATTTCAATAACTAGAATGATGTGTCCATGTAAAAATGATTTATTTGAAGTGCCTCATTAAAAGAACAACTATATAAGATTGAAGAAAAAATTAAAGGAATTGTAAAAAGACATTGGACTAATGATGTATATCTTTTACTTATTCATGTACATATAATAGAAATAAAGTAGTGTAAAAATGAATTTTACTTAATTAAAAAACTACAAAAAATTGGTGAAAACGGCTTGATAAAGCCGTATAGTTTATGAATATATTATGTTAAAATAACGGGATAATGTAAAAAATAAGGACTAAGCGTGGTGATAAAATGCAAAAGTGCCCTAAATGTGGGGGAAACATAAGGATAGGACAACGAAGATGTAGTCATTGTGGCTATCGTTTAGAGTCGACTAGTAACGAAAAAATGACTCGAACTTCAAAAGAAAATAAAAAAACTGTTAATAGCAAAGCAAGGAAAATTATTCCCTGGGGTATTGCAGCTTTTATCATTATCCTGCTGGTTATTATATTTATCTTATTGAAAAATTTTAATTCGCCGGAAGCACAATCGGAAATATTAATTAACGCAGTAGACAATAATGATACTCAAAAATTATCAACCTTATTAAGCACGCAAAATAATAGTGTAGATGAAAATGAGGCAAAAGCTTATATTAAATATATAAAAAAAGAAGTTGGCATGAAAGAATATACGAAAGATATTAAGCAAAAAATAAAATCATTAAATAAAAATGAGACTAGTGAAGAAGACTTTGTAACAGCAAAAAATGGTGAAAAAGTTTTGCGTATCAGCAAAAATGGGCGACGTTACTTGATATTTGATAATATGAGTTTTACAGCGCCTACAAAAGAAGCGATTGTAAAGCCTAAGTACGATACAACTTACAAATTCAAAGCAAATGATAAACAAAGAACAGTACATGCACAGAAGAATAAGACGACAGTACTCGGTGAATTTATACCAGGTGATTACGTCATAGAGTCTAAAAAAGAGATGGCTAACGGACAGTTTAGCGGTGAACTCAAATTTAATTTTAATAATAGTAATCATGAGACAGTTGATGTATCAGAAGATTTTAATGAAGCTTATATCGTCTTAGATTTGAAAGGTGCATCTGAAATAGATAAAGATACTGTTAAAGTGAAAGTGAATGATAAAACATATGACTATGCTGATAATAAAGAAATAGGACCATATCCAAAAACACAAGAGTTAACAGTTTCTGCTGAAGGAGAAGCGAAGAAAAAGACATTTAAATCAGCTGAAACGACTGTTAAAACGGATAACTTGAAGGATAAAACATATGTAACATTGAACTTTGATGGTGATGAAATTCAAGACTATGTAGATAAAAAAGAAAAAGAAGAAAATAGCTTCAGAAATAAGGTGGCTCGTTTTTTCGGTAATTATACTGCTGCAATGAATAATGCACATAGTCAAAGTAACTTTAAATTAGTTTCATCTTATTTGAAAAAAAATACTGATAACTATAAATCTATAAAAAATAATGTGAAAGAAAATGCTGTATTTTATTTACCTCAGCCACAAATCACTGAAATTGTGAGACAAGGTGAAACATTTTATATTACAGCTCAAACCGTCAAAGAAAATGGTCAATATGGCGAAGTGGATTACCAACTTGAAGGCGATGATGATGCCAGTAACCTTAAAGTTGTGAAATATTCGGAAGAGTAATATAAAGATATGCTTGCTGATAATAATATAATATATGGAGTAGTGGATAAGCAGAGGAATCTGGAAACAAGCCAACACTGACTCATGAATAAGTGTCAATTTCTATAATAGTTAATAGAAATTGACACTTTCTTTGTTTTTAAGCTAAAGCTATAATAGTAATAATGCTTATTAATTAATAATTTGTAATAAGTTAGTTAACAATACATAAACAAGTGTAAATATCGTCGAATTGGATATTTCAAGTAATTTTTGAAGGAGTTATAAAATGGTAGATAATCAACAACAAAAGCAATCATTCATTTTTATTTTAATTCTAGGTGCGTTAACTGCGATTGGTGCCTTATCGATTGATATGTTTTTACCTGGTTTACCTCAAATTCAGTCTGATTTTAATACGACAACTTCAACTTCACAATTAACTTTATCTTTATTTATGATTGGTTTAGCCGTTGGGAATTTATTCACGGGTCCTTTTTCTGATTCAATCGGGCGTAAGCAACCACTTATGATTGCGATGTTGTTATTTACATTAGCAAGTTTAGGTATTATTTTTGTAAACAATATATGGTGGATGATTATTTTAAGGTTTGTACAAGGTTTTTGTGGAGGCGCAGGCGCAGTTATTTCTAGGGCGATTTCTAGCGATTTGTACAGTGGCAAACAATTAACAAAATTTTTAGCTTTACTTATGTTAGTCAATGGTGTGGCACCTGTGTTAGCACCTGCTTTAGGTGGCGTGATCTTATCATTTTCCACTTGGCATATGGTTTTTGTCATACTAACTTTATTTGGGATACTTATGTTTTTGGGGACTATGTTTAAAGTACCAGAATCATTATCTATCGAACATAGAGACAGTCCTCATATAGCAATTATATTTAAGAATTTTAAACAATTATTAGTAACGCCACGTTTTGTATTACCAATGTTGATTCAAGGTGTTACATTTATCATCTTGTTTAGTTATATTTCAGCTTCTCCATTTATCACGCAACATATATATGGTATGTCTCCACAGCAATTTAGTATTATGTTTGCAATTATTGGTATTAGTCTCATTATTTCAAGTCAATTGACTGGTAAGTTCGTTGATTATATAAATCGACAAACATTGTTACGGATTTTGACGTTGATTCAATTAGTAGGAATTTTAAGTGTAACGATTACTTTATTAAACCATTTTTCAATATGGATTTTATTCTTAGGTTTTATCATTCTTGTTGCACCAGTTACTGGTGTAGCAACGCTTGGTTTTTCTATTGCGATGGATGAACGTACTGGAGGTAATGGGAGTGCATCAAGTTTACTTGGACTTGTGCAATACTTATTAGGAGGGGTGGTTTCACCGCTCGTAGGTTTAATGGGAGAAGGGAATTATGTGCCTTATGTCACAATTATCATAATCGCGGGTCTGTTATTAATATTACTGCAAGTGATGAGTTACTTTGTGTTTAGAACAAGGAAAAGAGCATAAGTGCATATGTGTAAAATCTTGGTGTTACATTGGCAGTAACTGATGCATGAGCTTCAGCTCAAATACTTAAAGTTAATTCAACTTTAATCCTCAGTGCAGATGGTGTGACAATGACATCCGTTTAAATAAATTAAATTGCTGTCTTACGCTGATTTATTTTACATGAGTGATTGAGGTTGGTGAAAATCTATTTGCTTTTGGTATACCATGTTGATCTACAGATACTAGATTATGTCGCACTATTATAGTATCAATTTTTATATATATGTGTTCGAATTAGTTAATATAATGAGACTATTAAATTTCTATTATTTTGTAGAAATTTAGTAGTCTTTATAATTAGATAATTTATTAACGATTCAACTTAATTGTGTTAGCTAATAAAATTTGAGCTAAATCTTTAACCGACTGATTACATCCTTCTTTAATCCAAGTATAAACAAGGCCCATTTGACCACCTAGTGCGTAAATTACAAATTGTTTTTTGTTTAATACATCGGTATAGTCGTCCAAAATTTTAATATAAGTGTCCCGCGTTGCATGCATATACTCAAAAAATAAATTACGATTAGGATATGTGACTAAAATAGCATGGAAATAGCCATAATGACGTTTGATATAACGCAAAATGATTTTGAAAAAATTGATATAGTTTAGAGTGATTATCTGCAATTTCTTCTGAACTTTTATATAGATTTTCTAATAGTGTTTTATATTTTTGAATATGGTGTGATTGTATTGTAGCTAAAAGGTCATATTTATCTACGAAGTAATCATAAAATGTAGTCCTATTTATACCACTATATGCGCATAACATTTTGATAGTTATATTTTCAAATGGATGTAACTCGAGTAATGCAATCATATTACGGATGATTTTTCGTTTTGCATTTTGTTTCATAATAACTCCTTCATAGAACATAAATAATGTACCCAACACATTTTATTTAAGTGTCGGTATACTTTTAAATTTCATCTCTTTATAATATACAAGGTGAATTTTAAATGCAAATAGGAGGAAAGTATCATGAAGAAAATGGTATTAATCAATGTCATTACCATTATTGTGCTTGTAATTATTGGTGTCGTAGGATTCCATTTTTATAATCAAGCAACATCTTTTGTAAGTACAGATAATGCTAAAGTGGATGGAGAACAAATTAAGGTGTCAGCTCCAGCTTCTGGCGAAATCAAGTCACTTGATGTTAAAAATAATGAAAAATTAAGCAAAGGTGATAAAGTTGCAGAGGTTGCTGCTAAAGGTGAAGGTGGTCAATCTCAAGATATGAGTATTAAAATGCCTAAAGATGGCACAATTGTAAAAGTTGATGGCATGGAAGGCTCAATGGCTCAAGCTGGCACACCAATCGCTTACGCTTATAATTTAGATGATTCTTATATAACTGCTAATGTGGATGAAAAAGATATTGCAGACGTTGAAGAAGGTAAAGATGTAAATATTAAATTAGATGGTGAAGACGCTGAATTAAAAGGTAAAGTAGAAGAAGTAGGTAAAGCAACTGCTTCAAGCTTTTCAATGATGCCTTCATCAAATAGTGATGGCAACTATACAAAAGTGTCACAAGTGGTACCAGTGAAAATTTCACTAGATTCAAAACCATCTAAAAATGTTGTTCCAGGAATGAACGCTGAAGTAAAAATTCATAAAAATTAAGGAGGTCTTAAAATGACAATGACCTTCATTATTGTTTACGTAGTCATAGCGCTCATTCTTGTCGGTGGACTTAATCTCTTTATCGTGAAAAGAAATAAGCAAAAATCTACCCGAAAAATGGAACAATCTAAGTATGAAAGCATTGCTTCTAACGAAAGTTATCAATCTAAATTTAAAGTTAAAGACGATAAAACAACAACAGAAAACCAAGAGCAAAACAAAGGTGAAACTACAGAAGAAAAGGCAGAGAATGCAAGTCACGCTAATAGTGACACTTCTGAATCATCAACACAACATGATTCGGATCATGAACAAATCAATCCGAATTCTGAAGAAGCACAAGTAAATGAAAAGCTGAAAGCTAAACATAGTTCATTTATGTTTGGAAAAGGCACTTCTCAAGGCAAAGTTTTAATAGCGATGATTTTCGGTATGTTTATAGCTATTTTGAATCAAACGTTATTAAATGTTGCATTGCCTAAAATAAATACTGATTTTAATATTTCAGCAAATACAGGTCAATGGCTTATGACAGGATTTATGCTTGTGAATGGTATTCTGATACCAATCAGTGCTTATTTATTTAATAAATATTCGTATCGTAAATTATTCTTAATAGCGATGGCATTGTTCACAATAGGTTCCTTAGTATGTGGTATGTCAGGTTCATTTACAATAATGATGGTAGGCCGTGTACTGCAAGCAATTGGTGCAGGTATCTTAATGCCACTTGGTACAAATGTATTTATGACTATATTTCCACCTGAAAAACGTGGCGCAGCAATGGGAACACTTGGTATAGCAATGATTTTAGCACCCGCTATAGGTCCGACATTGTCAGGTTATATTGTAGAAAATTATCATTGGAACGTGATGTTCTATGGTATGTTCATCATAGGACTTATTTCATTAGCTATCGCATATATATGGTTCAGAGTTTATCAAGTTACTACAAATCCTAAAGCAGATATTCCAGGTATCATATTTAGTACAATAGGTTTTGGTGCGCTATTATATGGCTTCAGTGAAGCAGGAAATAATAGTTGGAGTTCTCCAATTGTTGTAGTATCTCTTATCCTTGGTGTCATTTTTATTACTGCTTTTGTAATTAGAGAGCTTACAATGCGTGTGCCAATGCTAAGTATGGAAGTTTTAAAATATTCAGGTTTTACATTAACAACCGTTATTAACATGATTGTAACGATGAGTTTATTTGGTGGCATGATTTTATTACCACTTTATTTACAAGACTTAAGAGGCTTTACACCAGTACAATCAGGTTTATTATTATTACCAGGTGCTTTAATAATGGGTGTCATGGGTCCAATCGCAGGAAAATTATTAGATACGATTGGTATTAAACCACTAGCTTTAGTAGGGACAGCAATTATGACCTATGCTACGTGGGAATTAACAAAATTAAACATGAATACAACGTATGGTCACTTAATGGTTATTTATATCATTCGATCATTTGGTATGAGTTTTATCATGATGCCAATAATGACTGCTGGTATGAACGCGTTGCCACAACGACTCATAGCACATGGCAATGCTTTATCTAATACATTGAGACAATTGGCAGGTTCAATTGGTACGGCTTTACTAGTTACAGTAATGTCTACACAAACAACACAACATATCGCCTCATATACACAAGATTTAGATAAAACAAATCCATTTATTAAAGACCGTTTACAAGAAATGGCTCAAGCAATGGGTGGAGAACAAATGGCAACTTCTCAAGTTTTAGAATTTGTGCAAAAGCTTGCTTCTATTAATGGTGTAAATAGTGCTTTCTTAATAGCCACTTTATTAAGTGCTTTGGCATTTATTTTGAGTTTGTTCTTAAAAGGCAAGTCACATTATATTTCAAATGAAGAATAAGTGAAAAAACAGTGATGTAACATCACTGATTAATGAATAAGCGTCAATTTCTATAATAGTTACGTAGAAATTGACGCTTATTTTGTTATTAATACAGTCTGAGTTAATATTTTCATATAGTTAAAGCGATTGGGATAAAAACTTGTGCTAAGTTGATTTTATGTACATTATAAGTGAAAGCTAAATCGTTTTTATAAATTCGCAAGTTAATTAGATAATATATATGATATTGATTATAGTCTTGAAAAATTGCTTGTTTTAAAATCCTTTTACCGATTGGTGTATCGATTAAGTGGAGAAAAAAAGCCCGCAAATGAATTTTTTTCAGTCATTCATTTACGGGTGTAATCTATGATAGTATATGTATCGGCTTTTTGGTAAAGTTTAAATGAAGTTATATTCTAGGTTTTCGATTTCTAAAAAATAAACTAATTAATAGTAAAGCGATACTACAACTTAATAAAATAAAAGCGTTATGGATTGCATTTGACTCTGTTAATATTTGAGCTGAATCAACAGTGATATAATACTGATTCATTGAATCGGCAATTCTTGTTGCAATATTTTTAATCAATGCAGAAAAACCGAAAGTAATTGCAAGCATGATCGCTATGATAAACATGTTAACTATTTTCAATATAGTTTTGTTAAAAAACAACGTAAAAAAGGTTAAGATTAAACTTAATATACAAGCGATAAAAAATACATAAAATACAAGTATCAAGCGATCAATGCTTGTTTGTAAGTTATCGATACTTTCAACGTTGATATTTAAATTCGTTAAGTTATTGATAGTTTCTTGAAAATTTGTTAATTCTTTAAAATTAACTGTTTTATCTACAAAAACTAAATTGAATATAGGTTCCTTAAACATACTATAACCTGAAATAGCAACTAGGATTAAAACGATAACTTGTATAATAAGGCTAACCCAAGATTTTTTCTTTTTTCCATAACGAGCGCCTCGTTGCATTGTTTCACTCGTTAAAGTATGTTCAAAATCTTTAAATTGCTGATTATTTGCGGTCATAACTTACTCCTTTCATTACATTAGATGGGGATCTAGTTATTTTATGACTTTTATTTTGTTATAATATGTAATAACTGTTACATTTTAACCAATGAAGTTGAATAATTTAATTTTTAGTATGAATGGTCATATTTTTTAACTTCAATATCTATTATAACTTCGTTTTTATGTCATTATTTTTATTTTATCATATAATTTATTTTAAATACTGAATTGAAACAAAAATTCTATAATTCTAAAATTTGTTACAAAAAAGATAGGGATGATTATGAATGAAATCAAGACTAACAACAAAATTTGTTAATAAATATTTATTACCACATCGTTCAATTATATTTGATGACCAACAAAGCTTTGAAAAATTTTTACAAAAAAGATTAACGATGAATGAAAAAAAGCACAAGCAACCTGAAACTTTAAATGTAAAATCAGACTTAGAAAAACAAATGATGGATGATATGCAGGTGTTCAGATTTCGCTTTAGACACAGTCAACAAAAGAAAATATTATATATTCACGGTGGATATAATATTTTACAACCTTCTGCATTTCACTGGAGATTTATGGATAAACTTGCGTTAAGTACTTTAAATGAAGTTATTTTGCCAATTTATCCAAAAGCACCCAAATATCATGTTGAGGATACTTATGCTGCGATTCATAAAGTGTACCAACAATTATTAACAGAATGTAGTAATGAAGATATTATTGTGATGGGAGATGGAACTGGAGGCGCATTGGCGTTGAGTTTTGTGCAACAGTTAAAATCAAATAATCAACCTTTACCAGCTAAATTGTATTTGTTTTCACCGATGCTAGATGCTCAATTGGATAATGAAAATATTACAGATGATTTAATCGATAAAGATGTCATCATAAATATAGAAGGTTTACAAAAAATTATGAAAGTATGGTCTGGAAATCTTCCATTAAACGATAGTAGGTTATCACCAATTAATGGAGAATTATTTGGTTTACCACCCATATATATATTTGGTGGCGGAAGAGAGATTTACTTACCAGATATGAAAAAATTGGCTTATATGTTAGAAGATATGCGTCAGCCAGTTCAACTGTATACTTTTAAAAAAATGGTGAATGCATTCGCATTATTACCTATTAGAGAATCGCATAAAGTTGTTAAAGAAATCGTCAATACAATTCACGATAAACGTTAATGTGGAAGCATACACTCGATTTTTAAAATGATGATAAGGCTACGAAAAATTAAAAACAGAGGCGGGGCAGACACCAAATATAATTTTGTTGATATCGCCTTGCTTCTGTTTTTATATGCTCAAACATTTCGGTCAATTAATGGTGTTCATTCATTGTTGTATCAAGGACAGTTAATATAGATTGTGTCCCTTTTAGCTTATAGTATTGCGCTATAAAGTCGTTAAAATCTTGCGTTGGTATATCCATATTGTTGAATTTCGAGAGATATTTTTCATATAGTTGTGTTTCTTCTTGAACAAAAGTTGTGTAACGCTGTATAAAAGCTGCTTCTACATCAATTTGTTCCACTAATGAAGTAATAGTATCTATAGCTTGTTTTTGACCTTGGTAGTAACTAATATCAAAACCGCGTTTAATCAATTGACTATCAGGTCCATTAATGACTAGCTGTTTGTTTTGATTGAGTTCACTAAGTGCAGCTTTCATATCATCATTTAAATCATAAAGTTGCACTTTGATTGTGTCGATTAATCCTTGTGACATATTTATCACTCCTTATCTTGAGATACCGATTTTATGACCTAATTGTTTTGGCCATTCGATTAATTGTTGGTTATCATAATAATTGCTAATTTGGTCAGCAAATGATTGAGGGAATGGCGCTGTTTTGTTGATTGTGCGATCAATCCCTAACATCATTGCTTCATTTGTTGCTATATTGCTGCCGTCTTGGTTCGTCATAACGGAAAAGAAATGTAAGCTTTTTTCATTATAATCATAGATGTAAATTGTAATGGTAAATGTGTCATCTTCAGTTAGTTCAGATAAATAAGCTGTTTGTTCTTCAACAGTGAATAGTGTGTAATTTAACTTGGTACGTTCTTCTAAAGATAAACCATGTGTATAATTAAATTGATTGATAGCTTCGCTGAAGACCATATTATAATTCGCATCATGTACATGACCGTTATGGTCAATCATATCGGGTGTCACATTGTTGGAAATTGTGAAAGGATTTTTCATTGTTACATCTCCTTTAAAACTTTAATTGTTAAAATAGACATATTTATATTATTTAAGCTAACCTAAGTTTACTAAAAATTGTATATAACATACACAAATAGTATTTCATGATAAAATAAAGAAAATGATTATAGGGGTGACCTATGGCTATAACAATTAGATACTTATCTTCTGGAAATACATTAGCAAGCGTTAATTGTTTAGAAGACATTCCTGAAACAGCGCAGTTTATATGGTGTGATTTTAACCAACCAACCGAGGCTGAAAATACATTTTTAAAAACACGTTTTAACTTTAATAAACTTGAAATTGATGATACAGTGAACGGGACACCGAGAGCTAAATATAAAGCATATGACACATATCAGTATATAGTTGTTCATGATGTGGATACCGAGAATTTTAATGCAAAAGCATTAAATATTTTTATAAAAGATCGTTTACTTATTACATACCATCATCAACCATTTGATATTTTAAAGAAGATAGAAACTACTTTCAAAACGCAAACAATACGTAATATTCTCCCAACATATATATTTATCTTGGTGTTAGATTGTTTAGTAGATCGTTATTTTGAATTCGTTTATGCCATCGAAGATAAGGTATATGACTTCGAAGACAGTGAAAATATGAATGGTTCTATGAAATTTGCGATGGATAATGTATTTAAAATACGTTCTGAGCTAATTAAATTAAAGCGTGTGATTTATCCAATGACAGAATTAGTTAATCAATTAAAAGAAAGTAACCTATTATTATTAGATGACAAGGATAAACTTTATCTTCAACATATTGATGATCATATGATTAAACAACAAAATATTTTGAAAATATGCCAAGAAATGACAAATGAAATAAAAGATAATTTGACATCATATGCTTCATATAAAATGAATCGGATTATGCAGGTCCTTACCTTGGTGTCAGTTGTTTTTTTACCATTGACATTAATTACAGGTATTTATGGTATGAATTTTATAAATATGCCAGAATTAAAATGGCAATATGGTTATTATTTTGTTTTAGCACTTATGCTATGTATTAGTATAGGTTGTGTGATTTATTTTAAAAAAGAAAAATGGTTTTAATATCATAGTATTATATTAATGATGCAGTTTTAAACTGACTTGAGTAAAATAACTATTGAGGATTGGAGTAAACAATGAGCGATTTAAAAAGAGAACAAAGAAAAAATGAACACGTTGAGATTGCAATGGCACAAACGGATGCTACAATCTCAGATTTTGATGAAATTAGATTTGTACATGATTCTATTCCGAGTATAGATGTAAGTGATGTTAATCTTGAGCATTCGCTAAAAGATTTTACACTTAGTCAACCACTTTATATTAATGCGATGACTGGTGGCAGTGAATGGACGAAACAAATTAATGAAAAATTGGCAATTGTGGCTCGGGAAAGCGGTATTGCAATGGCAGTTGGTTCTACACATGCAGCGTTACGTAATAGTGATATGGCATCATCTTTTACAGTCGTGCGTGACACAAACCCAGAGGGGATTATATTTAGTAACGTAGGTGCCGATGTACCTGTTGATAAAGCTGTCGAATCAGTAAAATTGCTAGATGCTCAAGCATTACAAGTACATGTCAATGCACCACAAGAATTAGTCATGCCTGAAGGTAATAGAACCTTTTCTACATGGATGGACAATCTTGCGCAAATTGTAGAACGGGTAAATGTCCCAGTAATTGTCAAAGAAGTAGGGTTTGGCATGAGTAAAGAAACAATCAAAAACTTATATGAAATTGGCATTAGATATGTAGATGTGAGTGGACGTGGTGGTACGAACTTTGTAGATATTGAAAATGAAAGACGTGCATACAAGGACATGGACTATTTAAGTATGTGGGGACAAACGACTGTGGAATCATTATTAGAAAGTACTTCTTATCAAAAAGATATGGATATACTTGCTAGTGGTGGCGTGCGCTCTCCTTTAGATGCTGTGAAATGTTTAGCGCTTGGAGCGAGTGCGGTTGGTATGTCGCGACCATTTTTAAATCAAGTTGAACAATATGGTATTACAGAAACACTAAACTATACAGAACAATTTACTGAACATATGAAAAAAATTATGACGATGTTAAATGCGCCTACAATAAATGATTTAAAAGGTTCGAAAATGATCTTTGGTCCTAAATTACAATCTTGGATAGATCAGCGAAATATTGATATTTCTAATTAATATCTCATAAAGAAATCATTTTTGTAGGTTAGGTCATTAACTACTGTGTTGATTTTCGTATATGAAATTATTATAGAAAAAACCTGAGACATTATGTCTCAGGTTTTCTTATGTTAAAAATCAAATTATATCATTAGAATAGATTGATAAATGTAGTAACGATTGGGACACCAAGCAAATCAATTAAAAATGCGCCCACAATTGGTACGACAAGATATGATTTTGGTGAAGCTCCGAATTTCTTGGTAATTACATCTAGGTTTGCCATAGCATTTGGGGTTGCACCAAGACCATGACCAATAAAGCCACCAATCATTACAGCAGCATCGTAATTTTTTCCTAAACCGCGGAACACGATAAATATAGAGAATAGCACGATAAACACGACTTGTATTAAAACGATAATAATTAAAGGTAAAGCCAATTGATATATTTCTGTAAGTTGTATACTCATCAAAGCGATAGATAAGAATAGGCTTAGTGATATGTCACTAATTTTATCCACGAATTTCATATCAATAAGATTTAAATTATTATATTCAGAAATATTTCGAATAATTACCGCAACAAACATTGCACCAACATATATAGGAATGTTAATACCTGTTAAATCAGAGAATGTATTTCCTAAATATGAACCAATAGCCATACAAATGGTTACAATCGTAAATTGTAAGAAAAAGATGGTAGTAGGGTTCATGCGATTATGTAAGTATTCATTAGATTTTACGTTACCATAGTCTGTCGTAGTTTCTTCTGCATGTTCAGATTTTAAATTATATTTAGTGATTAAAAATTTCACTACTGGACCACCTACTAAACCACCAGCTACAAGACCTAATGTTGCTGCTGCTAAAGCTGCGGTTAATGCAGAATCAAAGCCCATGTCGCGTATGGTTTGACCATAGGCGGCAGCATTACCATGACCACCTTCCATAGACATAGAACCTGCTGTCAAGCCTAATAATGGTGGTATGTTTAATACTTTTGCTAATGAAATACTAATAAGGTTTTGGAAGACTGCAAGAAAACCACAAAATATAAAATATAAAATAAGTACTTTTCCACCCAAGCGTAATAACTTTAAAGAAGCGCCTAATCCAATTGTTGTAAAGAACGCAAGCATAAAGAAGTTTTGTATAAATTCAGAATCCAGTTTGATTGTTATGATATTAGTAGATTGTAATATTGCAACTAAAATCGAGAAGATTAAACCACCGATAACAGGTGCAGGAATACAAAGCCTTCTTAATATTGAAATATGATTAACAATATATATACCTAAAAGGTATAACAAACTTGCGATTGCTAAAGTAGTAATTGCATCTAGCTCTAGCATTTTCAATCCCCCTTAAATTTCAAATGAAACTCTCCTGTGTGTCTGGTTATATAGATGGAGTCATGTGCAAAATGACAATAAAGAAAGTGCTTACAAAACTCCATGCTATCTATTATACATATTTAAATAGTATAAATCTAGTTTGGAATTAAATATTAAATAGAATAAATAGAGATTGTTTTATTTGTAATTTTCAGATAATCATTCTCTTGTCTAATACGCAAAAATAGATGTTAGAAGAATGAATACACTACTTATCTATAACACAGTACCTTGCAATGTATAGTAGTCTGTGTTATATTCTTTTCGACAGCTACTGTGTAATGTATAGTACTGGATTTACATAGGAGGTAACATATGAATAGCCAATTTAAAAAGGGCGCGCTAGAGCTTATAGTGCTACTTATTATCAAAAGAGATGATCAGTACGGTTACTCGCTCGTTCAAAATATTTCGAGACATATGAGTATTGCAGAAGGAACAGTGTACCCATTGCTACGAAGATTAGTGAAAAATGGAGAACTCACGACATATTACCAACCTTCTTCAGAGGGTCCAGCAAGGAAATATTACAAAGTGACTGACCAAGGTAATGACAGATTAGTTGACTTATTACATGAATGGCGATCGTTTTCGAATATTGTAGAAGTATTTATAAAGGAGAGTGAATGGAATGACTAAAAATGAATTTTTAAAACAGTTGCATAAACATTTGAAACATGATTCTGATGCAGAACGACAAGATATTTTAAATGAGTACGAAACACATTTTTATAGCGGATTAAAAGAAGGTAAAACAGAAGCACAAATTTCAAAAGAACTAGGTGATCCTAGAACTTTAGCTAAAGAAATGAATGCGACAGCTGCTGTAGAAAAAGCTGCTGACAGTAAAAAATTTGGCGACGTTGGGAACGCCATTTTTGCAGTGATGGGTTTAAGTATATTAAATTTCTTTGTAATTTTAGTACCGTTTATTTTCGTTTTAAGTATCGTTGTTTCATTAATTGTAACGACAATTTCATTCGTTTTAAGTCCAATATTATTATTGGTAAAAGGATTTTTAAGTGGATTTGAAAATGTATTACTTTTTGATGTATATGCAGTAGGTGCACTGTTTGGAATGGGATTAATGTTATTTGTGATTACGTATTTAATTTCTAAAGCATTTTATTTAATTTGTGTGAAGTATCTCAAGTGGAATATAAGTGTTGTGAAAAGGAGTGGGATTTCATGAAGAAAACATTGATTAGTCTTTTTGTAATTGGATTAATTGTAACGATTGTTTGTGGCATTGGTGTAGTAAACCAATTTCAAGTAGAAAGTAAAAAGTCGAAAGAAGTCACAGAGAATTATCATAAAGAATATGATGAAAATAAAGTAAAAAATCTCAATATAGATTTGAACAATAGTAATTTAAAACTTAAAAAAGGTGATCAACTTAAAGTTGAATCACGAGGTTCTAACGACAAAATAAATATGGATACTACTATAAAAAACGGTACGTTATATGTGAAAGATAAATCATTAGATAGCAATGTCGATATTACATTTATGGACTTTAAAAATAATGATGTCATTATCACATTACCTAAATCATTGAGCCATTTAAATGTTAATACTGAATCTGGTTCGATTATGATTGATCAAATAAAAGCGGATTATGCTAAGTTATACGCAGATGTTGGAAAATTAAATATCACGCATGCTAAATTTGATCGTTTAATTGCTGAAGTTGATGTTGCAGATATGTATATGGCAACGACTCAATTTAATTCAGGTGAGTTCGAAGCTGATACTGGATCAATCAATATCAAAGACACGCCTATTGATATACCAATTAAAGTGAAAACGGATGTAGGCAACATAGCAATGGCATATACGAATAATCAGCCTGAAAACACACGCATAGAATTTGATAGCGACGTAGGAGAACTGGACATTAATAATCACTTGTTTAAAAACAAACAAGTAGGTAATGGCTCTAACCTCATTCATATTGAAACGGACACAGGTAATGCAGAAATCAACTAAAATTGAAAATATGAGTAAATAACATCGTATGCATTAAGCTACATTGTGTGAGTATAAGCATATCAAAGTCAATTCACTAAAACGATTTTGACTTATGCTCATATTTTAGTTTTCGTATTAAAATTATAGTGATATTGAAAATAATTTATAATTATTTTGTTATTAGCCTGAGAATTGATGAAATTTTAAATTTCTGTGTTTGCTTCTTTTTTGATATACTATAAGCCATATAAAATTACTAGGTTTATAAGGAGGAGTGTTATGCAGGAATTGAATAGAAGTGATAAGCAATATGGTGTTTTAGCACTTCTACCATTAATCATATTTTTAGGGTTATATATTGGTGTAGGACTCACTTTTACCATAATGGGTAAAGAAGACGCGTTTGATCAATTACCAAGACATGTTGCTATTTTTATCGGCATCGTTATCGCTTGGACATGCTATGATAGAAAAACGAAGTTTTCTAAAAAAGTAGAAATATTTACAGCGCATGCAGGCAATTCAGGTATTGTTAATCTAGGCTTGATACTGTTATTAGCAGGCGCTTTTTCTACCGTTACCTCGGAAATGGGTGGTAAGACAGCAATGGTGAATATGGGGCTTACTGTCATCCCACCAAGTCTACTCATACCTGGTATTTTCATTATGAGTGGTTTTGCTGCGCTAACGTTAGGTACTTCTACGGGGGCGCAAGCTGCTTTTATTCCAGTAGGTGTTGCTGTAGCTCAAGCTGCTGATTTAAGTGTCGCAGCAGCAGGTGCCGCTGTTATTGCAGGTGCATATTTTGGTGATAACTTATCCATTATTTCAGATACGACGATTGCAGCTACAAATGGCGTCGGTGCTAAGATGAAAGATAAATTTAAGATGAATGTGTTGATTGCGCTACCTGCTGCACTTATTACTGCAGTTATATATGCAGTTGTGGGTGGAACAGGTAAAGTGGAAGGTGACTTAAGTTTTAATTTTATAAATATACTGCCATATCTATTTGTACTTATAGCAGCAATCGCAGGTTTGGATGTGATTTTAGTGTTGATTATCGGTATCATAATGGCAGGTGTCATTGGTTTGCTTCAAGGCAATTTGGGCATATTCCAGTTTACAAAAGCTATTGGTGAAGGTATGGAAAGCATGTTCCTTATTTTTCTTGTGGCGTTTTTAGTTTCTGGACTTGTGGCATTAATTCGCTATTATGGCGGTGTTGATTGGATTATTAAAACAATGAAAGAAAAAGCAAAAGGCCGAAAAAGTGCAGAATATGTGATTAGTTTAATGTCCGGTGTACTTTCTGCTGCTTTATCACACAATACGTTAGCAATTTTAATTTCTGCGCCTATCGCTAAAGAAATTGGAGATGAATATAAGGTACCTCCTAAACGTATGGCAAGCTTATTAGATATATTCGCATGTTGTGCCTTAATGGTACTGCCGCATGATAGTGGTATGTTAATGGTTGAACAATATGGAGATGTTTCTTATATAGAAGTTTTACAATACACATTTTATCCTGTGATATTTGTCATTTGTACGGTTATTACGATACAATTTGGTTTACTTGATAAAGAAAAAAACCTTTCTAAATAATTTCTATTTTAATTAAGCTAATTATTAGAAAGTGAAAATGATATATCACAGACTAGCCATTCAAAGTGAGCGTTTATAATTCAAATAATTTAATAATATTATAGGGAAGCAGAGATTATATTAAATTTTAATCTCTGTTTCCCTTTTATTAACGCCATGTATCTTGTGGTGGTATGGTAGTACGTTTTGAAATTCTTGAAACGTAGGGATTGCCTTTAACAATAAAGCGAAGCGGTTTTTGCGTCCATTCACCTTTATTAGGAATACCAATTCTCGGTGTTTCCTCAATATGTTTAGGATGTTTACGGTTTTTAGTATCTATTTTTAGATTGCCTTCATTTAATCGTGAACCATCCAAATGTCTCGGTATATTAAATGCTTTAGTCCATTTTCCTGGGCCATTTGTTAATTCAAAGCCATCTTTGTTTCTATTTGAACGCATAGCTTCAATATTCTCTTCTGGTTCAACAGCACGTATCAGGACACCTTCAGGTACACCTTCTAATTGTGTTACAAAGTTGATGAGTAAATGCGTATGCATCACATGGGCATAAATAGTGCCACCAAGTTTATATAATGATTCTACTTTGGGTGTGCGTTTGCCATTAAATCCGTGAGCGGCTTGATCCTTTTCACCAACATAGGCTTCAGTTTCAACGATGTATCCAGTAAATGTATGTAAATCATCTTCGAAAATGACACGCACACCTAATAAATCTTTGGCGATAGTGACTGTATCACGTTGTAAAAAATCCATTTATTAATCCTCCATATAATAGTTTTTGAAATTAAATGTTTTTAAAAATTTTTTATTAAATTGTAAAATTGTGTTACAAGCATGTGAGAATTTTGGTAGAATAACCTTATAAGTTTACTAAAAATTAAAAACTCATAAGTTAAAGTATCAATGACTATATTAAAGTTAAATGAACATTATATCAAATGTACTTGAAACGGGGGGAGCAATTTGGAAAGAAAAATTGGATTTGGAGAAGCATTAAAACTATTTTGGAAAAATTATTTTAACTTCAAAGGCCGTGCACGCAGAAGTGAATATTGGTATATGGTTTTATGGCATATGATTTTTCTAGTACCAGCGTTTGTTGTATATTTCATTGGTTTGATTGCATTAATTAGCGCCGCTGCTTCTCAATCTGAAACGGTCATTATGATAAGCGTAATCTTTCTTATTATCAGTGTGATATATATAGCTGTGTACGGATTAGCTACTTTAATACCTAATTGGGCGATATTTATTAGAAGATTTCATGATACAGGTAGATCGATGTTACTACCACTTATTTATTTAGGTATTTCAGTATTTTCATATATCATATTTACAGTAATAGCTTTACTAGATTCAGATTTCAATCATATGGCAAGTGTGATTTTCATCGTATTGATATACGCATTCTATATAGGTTTTGGTATTTATGCGCTAGTCGTTAGTTGCTTGGATAGTGAACGAAAAACAAATAAATATGGTCCAAGCCATAAATATGCAAACCAATATACTAAAATTGATGACATGTATAGAGAGCAATAGTTAAAATAAACCCAATTATGACAAGTCAAACTGTTAGACTGTTTTTTGTCATAATTGGGTTTTTATAAAGTTTAATTATTAATATATGATAAATTTGGATAATGTTTTCCTAATACGTCATGCAAAGCTTTGTAGCGTTGAAAAAGTACTTCATATTGTTTTACCTTTTTTGGATCAGGCTGTAAAGGGTAATAAACAGGTTGTTTCATATGATGTACTGTTTCTTCAAGTGTTTGATAAGCACCACCTACATTTGCACCTAACATTGCTGCACCTAATGCTGTAGCATTGGAAGAATCCATAACGACGACTTCTTTATTTAAGACATTAGTATATATATCTACGAGTAATTCGCTTTTAATTGGTATACCACCAGCAGCATAAACAGTATTAACCGGTATTTGGTTATCTTCAAATTGTTGCATAATTAACTTAGTCCCAAAAGCCGTTGCTTCAATATAAGCACGATGAATCATTTCGAATGGTGTTTGTAACGTTAAGCCAAAGATACTACCAGTAAGGTTACTGTTGCTTAATATACTACGATTACCATTATGCCAATCTAAAACGGTTACGTGCTGTTGATGAATTGGTATCTCAGAAGCTAAATTTTCTAAGTGTTCTAATATAGTAATACCTTCTTTTTCAGCTTGTTTTACTATGGACGCTGGGGCCTGACTAGCTGAATAACTAAATAAATCACCAACTGCAGCTTGACCAGCTTCATAAGCATATAAACCTGGGATAATTGCATCTTTGACTGATCCTGTAATCGCAGGAATTGCAACTTGCTTAGCGTCGAGCATGAGATGACAAGTGCTAGTACCTATAACAGGTGTAAATTCACCCTGTTCGATTGCACCAACGCCGAGTACTCCTGAATGAGCATCTATAATATAAGGAGAAATTTGAACTTTATCTGATAGCCCCCATAATTTTTGATAATAAGTAGTTAAAGCCCCTGCACTTTCGCCAATATTTATCACTGGTGCCTCACATTTATTTTTTACAATTGAAGGTAAGTCTTTATCTACCGCTTCAAAAAACGAATAATTAAAGCCATCTTTTTCGTTGTAAAAACCTTTGAACCCTATGCCACAATTTGAACGAATATTGCGATTGGTTAATAAACTAACAATATAATCTCCAGCCTCCATAATATATGCACTCTGCGCTAAAATTTCTGGCGCTTTGTGTTTAACCTCTAATATTTTTGGAATCATCCATTCACTATTAACACTATGACCATAAAAGTCTAACCAATTTGCGTTATATGTGTCATTTATTTTTTTCATAAATGTCGCTTCTTCATGAGCACCATGGTGTTTCCAAAGCTTAACATAAGCATGTGGTTCATCTTTTAATGATTCATGTGTATGTAATGGTTTGAAATGTTCATCTAAAAAGACAATCGTACAACTTGTGAAATCGATTCCCATACCAATTACATTTGATGGATCAATTTTACTTTCTGATAAAACGTGTTGAACACCTTTTTCTAATATATTTGTGTAATCTTCAGCGTTTTGTAAAAAATAATTATGCGGTAAATCATGGCCGTTCAATGAACCTGAAATTGTACCATGAGGATATGCTTCTATGTAGCTAGAAATAATCTCACCATTGGAGGTATCTACGAGAAATACACGACCAGATGCTGTACCAAAATCCATCCCAATACTGTAACTCATGCGGCATTGCCTCCCAATAATCATTTTAATAAGTTCTGATTACTTATTTAATCTAATAATAGTGCTTGCAAAAAACATTGTAAAGATAACAACGTTTTTAGATAATAATGGAAGGTAAGAGTTGATATGAATCATCATACAAATAGGTTAAAAAGCTAAAATACAATTTGAAATGTATATTTAAGGTGCGAAATGTTATTATCAATATATATTCATTCGACTTTAAGGGAGGGAAATCTTATCATGTCCTTAAAAATAGCAAATGTTACAAAAAAATATAAGGATTTTACAGCAGTTAATGACATATCGATAATTTTAGAATCAGGAAAGATGCTAGGATTTTTAGGACGTAATGGTGCAGGAAAGACGACAACTTTTAGAATGATACTTGGTTTGACGCCGATTACAGAAGGACAAATTTTATATAAAGATAAAGCGATTGACCAATCAATATATGATAAAATAGGATATTTGCCTGAAGAACGAGGGTTACATCCGAAAATGAAAGTAGAAGATGAATTGAGATATCTAGCTACATTAAAAGGGATGAAATCAAAAGAGATAAGCAAATCTATTGATTATTGGTTAAATCGTTTTGATATTGAAGAAAATAGAGAAAAGAAAATAGAAGCGTTATCTAAAGGAAATCAGCAAAAAATTCAACTCTTAGCAAGTATGTTACATAATCCAGAATTATTAATCTTGGATGAACCTTTTAGTGGTTTAGATCCAGTTAATGTTGAATTATTAAAATCAGCCGTAAAAGATTTAAATGATGCAGGAACGACGATTATATATAGTTCTCATAGAATGGAACATGTAGAAGAACTATGTGATGATGTTTGCATTTTGAATAAAGGTGAACTTGTTGTTTCTGGGCCAATTGATGAGGTGAAAGCAAATCATGGCAATAAAAGCGTTATAATTGAAACAAATCATGCGATGTCAGAAATAGATGATATTACTGGTGTTATCCAGGTTGAACGTAATAAAAGGGAAATAAGAGCGTTGATAGAAGACGAAGTGATTGCTGAAGAAATATATAATATTGTAGTTCAGTATGGTTTTGTCAAAAGGTTTCAAGTTATAGAACCAACGTTAAATGAGATTTTTATAGATAAAGTAGGTGATGCAAATGGATAAATTTTGGGCTACTTTTTCACTTACGTATAAAAGTAAAGTAAAAACAAAATCATTTATGATTTTCACTGCGATTGTAGTTGTATTAATGTTGGCAGCCGCTAATATTAATAAAATCGTCGATCTATTTGATAATGGCCCTGATAAGATTGGTATTGTAGTTAATCAGGACCAAGTATATAAAGTGATTAAAGCACAAAGTAATCACCTTGATAGTGATGCGAAATTTAAAAAAGTGACTAAATCACAAGCACATCAACAAGTAAAAAATGAAAAGTTAGATAAAGCGTATGTCATTGATTTGCATGATAATCACAAACTGACTGGTAAAATTTTAAGTAAAGATACCGTGTCAAAAACAGATGAACAAAAATTACAAACTACTTTGTCAGCCATTCAAACCAAACTTGTGGCATCTAGTTTAAATCTATCTGAAGATGAGCTAAAACAATTGCAATCTCAAAGTGAAGTAAGCTCACAAGTGCTTTCAGATAGTGCGAACGAGACAAATTTAAGTGAGTCACAAAAAACATTTAATACGATTATCGTTTATGCAGGCATTATGCTCATGTTTTTCATAATCATAAATTATGCCAATCAAGTGGCAATGGAAATTGCAACTGAGAAGACCTCACGTGTCATTGAAATGATTATCACAAGCATATCTCCAGTAACACACATACTTGCAAAATTGTGTGGCGTCATCGCTGTGGCATTAACACAAATTAGTATTTTCATTATTGTAGGCATCATAAGTGTGTTGCTATTTGATATTGGAGATATGCTTAAAGGATTTGATGTTGAGCCTAATGATCTAACAGTACAATTAATTATCGTAGGTATACTTTCTCTTATTTTAGGTATACTTTCTTATATTATATTGGCCGCTATATTGGGTTCGATTACTGCACGAATCGAAGATATTAACCAATCACTTATGCCGATGACTTTGATTAGTATCATTGCATTATATATGGCAATGTTTGGTGTTATAAATCCTGACACGACACTCATAAAAGTTGCAAGTTTTATTCCTTTATTATCTCCCTTTATCATGTTTTTACGTGCATCAACACCTGACGTAGCTACTTGGGAAATTGTAGTAAGTATGAGTTTATCAATATTAACAATATTTATCTTACTTTATATTGCAGTAAGAAGTTATAAAGATACAATATTAAGTTTTGATAAAGGCTTGTTAAAGTCTATGAAACGTGTCTTCAGTAAAAATTAAAGTGTGTTAACAATCATTAAGATAAGTTATAGATAAACCAATAACTTTTTGAAGTGTATTTAAATATATGAGTAGGGGAGTGAAACTAAAACAACATAATGGTTTCATCCCTACTTTTTTATAAAAAATACTTGGAAGCGTGATTTGCAAGTGCATTAAATATGCTAAATAAATCATATCTATAAAAAAACTAGAAAAAACATCACAATTTTAAATAATATTTGATAGAATTAATAATTAGTATAGATAATGATTTGGTTAAGTTGTTACACTATAGGAAAGTAAGATAACTACCTAGGGAAGTAGTAAACTGTTTTAAAATTTTAAATATTAGTGAATGAGGTATTTTGCTCAGTAAATGGGGGCATATTGAGCGCATAATTATCTAAGCTAATTTAAAATGCTGTGCAATTCACTTTAAAAGTAATGCATTATTAAACTGATGAGAATATTGTATCTTGTTTAATAAAGCAAGAATGATGTTCGTGACAGTTGTGATTGAAGTTTTATTCAAGATAAAGCTGAAAGTTAAAGTGAATAATAATATGTTTGGTTCGAAAGGGAGTAATTGATGATGTTTGCAAAAGTAGAAAGACAAAGTAATGGTATTGACTTAATTAAAATAGACAATGAAGCAACTAAGATTGTTTTCACGAACTATGGCGCCCGTATCGTGTCATGGAAATATGATGATAACAATATTGTATTAGGTAATGTGGTAGAAGCGGATGAATTCTATCAACAAAACCCTTTTTATTTTGGTGCTACTGTAGGTCGTTATGGCGGACGTATAGCAAATGCTGAGTTTCATTTAGATGGTACAACGTACCGATTAGATACAAACGATGGTGAAAATAATATTCACGGTGGCTTTAAAGGTATAGATAAATGTTATTTCGATTATGAAATATTTGAGCAAGTAGGCCAAGTGAAAATTGTATTTTCTACCACAATTCAGCAGTCAGATGATCATTTCCCAGGAAATATCAATTTAGAGGTGATACATACTTATGATGTTGACCACAAATGGACAATTGAGTATAAAGCTGTAGCTACCGAAAAAACAATTTTTAATCCTATGAATCATGTATACTTTAATTTGAACAGAGACAATAACGTCATCGATAATCATAGCATCTCAAGTTCAGTATTAAAAATGCACTTATTAGACAATAATCATTTTGTAACAAAACAAGAACCATTAAATTTAGAAAGTGTGTTTGAGCGTAGTCAAATTCAATTTAAAGATATTTTTAATAGTGAACACCATGATATTCAAACACAAATGAAACGATATGGTGGTCTGGATCATCCGTTTCAGATTGGAGAGCAAGGTATGACAGTTGAAAATAAGCATTTTCAACTTTCTGTTGAGACAGATATGCCTAATGTCGTGATTTTTACTTTTAATGATACTACGGAATGGGAAAGTGACTTTAATATTTATAAAGCACATTCAGGATTTACATTAGAAACGCAATGCATCCCCAATGATATTAATTTGTATGGAGACAATGCGCCATCAATATTAGAAGCGAATCGACCTTTTTATTCTAAGACTTCATATAAAATTGCTGAAAAAACAAGTGGGGAAGCAGAATAATATTACTGTGGTTGAATCAAGTACATTGAAGTGATTTAAAGTAATGCAAAATAATCAAGTGATACTTGTGAATAAGCAACCGACGTTTTATAATACCGTACTATAGAAGATAGGTTGAAAAGAAATACTCAGGTTAGTGAATCTGTATGAATATCATATTTTGTCAGTTACTTAACCTGAGTTTAATAAATGTATAATATTTACAGATGCTTGTTGTACAGGTATCTGTTTTTTATTACGCATTGGAATATGGCATTTTAGTATATTGTGATGTTTATTTTTGTGCGCGTTTTAGATACTTTTCTAATTTGCGTCGTCTTTCTTCAGTTAAATAAGGATTTTTTAAGGCATAGGCTAAGCGCGCAACATTTTTATTATCATTGTAATAAATATCATTGAGTTCAAATACAGATAAAAGGGAATCTTGCTCTCCGTATTTTATGAGCTGAAGATGAGATGAGTCGCTAACAAAACCTTCTTTAACTACTCTAAGGTAACAACCAGTTTTACATGTACTGGACATACGTTTAATAAGGTTAGGAATTTTATACTTTTCTTGTATTTTCCAACAAGGTTCTCTAATCTCTGAAACTTCGATAATCGCTTCACCTAATTGAAATTGATCACCAAAATGTAAGTCTTTTTCATCCAAATCTTTGACAGTTAAATTTTCGCCAAACATTGCATACTCTGGTAAAACCGAGACATCATCTTTCCATAAATTATAATTTTTTTCACTATATAAACACACAGCTTTATTGGGACCGCCATGTCCTTTGTATTCTTGCTCATCTTCAGAAAAACCTGTTTTTGAAAGCCACATTCTACCGGTGAAAGGCTGTTTGTTAAGTGCTGAACGCATCGGTCTTTTAGAACTATAAGGTAAATCTTCTATTTTTCCTGTAGCAATCGCTTTTAAATCATAAATCATGACAATCCCCCTTGTTGGTTATGTATTATTATTGTAAAGCACATATTTGATTATGCAAGAAGATATATTAATTTAAAATTTATACATATTTTTTAGCTATGTATTTTTTTCAATCTCATGTACAATAAAGGTGAGAGTAAGTTATGTAAAGGGGACGCATTATGGATACGAAACAGTTGAAAATTAGTACATTTAATGACGCGTTAAGCCAAATCAGCGACGGTATGGTAGTTGGAATTGGTTCTGGTTCAACAATAGAGTTGCTTGTCCCAAAATTAGCTGAGAAATTGAACCATGAACAGATTGATATTACAGGTGTATGCACTTCTAATAAAACCGCTTATATCGCCAAAGAATTAGGTATTCGAGTAGTGGATGTCAATGATATTGAGAAAATAGACGTTGCAATTGATGGTGCAGACGAAGTGGACAACAATTTGAATTTAATTAAAGGTGGCGGTGGCGCATTATTTAGAGAAAAAGTGATTGACGCCATGGCGGAAAAATTTATTGTTTTAGTCGATGAATCTAAGTGTGTATCATATTTAGGTGAAACGTTTAATTTACCTGTAGAAGTAGATAAATTTAATTGGTTATTAGTTTCTAAAAAAATTGCAGCTTACGATAATTTGCAAGTGATACGTCGGATGGTGGATGATGTCCCATTTATAACTGATAATGGAAATTATATTCTTGATGTTACATTGAATTCATCTATCGATCCTTATGCTATGCATGAATTTTTAATTCATTTAGTAGGTGTCTTAGAAACTGGTTATTTTATCGATGTTACAGATCAAGTCATTATAGGTACACAAAAAGGTGTTAAAATTTTAAATAAATAATAATTTGGTATATTAAAATATAATAAAAGCAGGTTAACTACCGGTATAAATTAAGATAATCATGAGGTTTAGTCATTGTATCTGAATATACGGTAAGTGTAACCTGCTTTTTGTTAATTAGCGACGATGATCACGTTTGTTTTTTAGTTTAAAAGGTGAGCGTTGTCGTTTTTTATTTTGTTGTGTGATTGTCTCAGAAGTATTTTGATCATTATCATGTTCTGTTGATGTTGCTTCTGTTTGTGCTCTCTCAGTAGAATTTTCAACAGCACCGTTTACCTGTGTTTTAACATGGTTGTGTTCTCCTTGAACGTCGTTGTTCTCAGGTGTTTGTGGTGTGTTTTCATCTATAATATTGTTTCGACTGTCATCATGATTTGTTTGTTGGTGATTATTTTGAGTGTCAGTATCATCCATAAGTTCAGTTGATGTTTTTGAGTCAGCATCATCTGAATTTACATGTTTGTCTGTTGCCTCTTCAGTTTGAGAAGTAGTAGATTCACTGTGCTCGTCATCTTCTGTATGAACTTGTGCTTTTGTTGTTGCATCATCGGGTGTTTCACTGCTGTCTTCTTCTTGAGGTGCTTCTGAATATTCATTAACGTGGTCCAAATAATTATTATTATCGACTTCATCTAAACTGCGCTTTGTAAAGAAATAGAGTATCGCGCGAATAATAATACTTAATAAAATGTAAACGACTGCTACAGCTGATGTAGATAGTGCAATTACTTTCATTGCGAAAACACTGCCGAGCTCTTCATTGAATAAGAAAACAAGACCAAATGACATTGCTGCATGGAATATCGTTGCGATATAAATCGTGCGTCCTTTTGTAGCACGAATCAATTCACCTATAATCATAGAGAATGCAAATGTATATAATAAACCATATAAAGTATATTCAAGACTAAATACCATGTTTATATTCCAAATAGAATATAATATACCAACAATAATTGATGCAAAAAATGTATTCATTTTCGTTTCTATAATGTTTTGCAAGTAAGAACGGAAACCGAACTCTATTAAGAATGCCATCACTAGCTGTCCGAGTATAATTGCAGTTATAGAAACTGATAAATCTTCTGCTTGTAATAATACAAAACTATCTGCAAAGATGTTGAAGCTTACCATAGCAATCAAGAAAATGACTAAAGGTAATATAAATGCAAGTAGAATTCGTTCAATCACTTTTAAATCTATTGTTAGTTTTAAACCAGATAACTGCGCTTTGCGATTACTAAAAACAATAATACAAATAAGCGCAGCAATAAATGGTGCTATAGCACTTAAGTCAAAGACAAAAGTTTTAAGTGAAATAGTACTTTGTAAATCTTTTAGTATAATAGGAGCTGCATAAGCAATAATAAAGAAAATAAAAATCATTATTGCCCATTGAAAACCTGATATACGTTGTTTATTCATTATGTAACCTCCAATAGGGTTCAGAAAATCATTTATCACTAATTATACATATTTATTAATCAGAAATAAATTAAATTTAGATATTTATCATTGAAATGTAATAGTAATGCCAAAACTAACATCTAAATGAAATAATTAATTGTAATTTGAAAAATTAAGCAGCTGAATATTGGGTAAATAAAAGCATAAATTGAATTGAATTCAATGTAAGCGTATACTTTTATATGAGGATATTGTTTTAAAAGGAGGAGAATTATGTATAAATTAGCACAGCGCGATTTATGGACAGGTAGAGTCGATAGTGAAACAGATTCATCTCAATTTAGACATTTTCAAACTGTAAATTTTAGGAATATCAAAGATGACTATCGTGAGAAACGCCAAGGTGTGGGGGTATTAGGTTACGCAGTAGACAAGGGTGTTGAATTGAACAAAGGAAGATTAGGTGCAAAAGAAGGTCCCGACGCAATTAAGAAAGCATTTGCCAATCTACCTGTGTTGAGTGACTGCAAGATATATGATTATGGTAATGTAGAACATGATCACAATCACTTAGAAGATACCCAAAAAGAATTCGCACAATATGTTGCAACCTCAATCCAAAGACATAAACAGACGTTCTTATTGGGAGGCGGACATGATATCGCTTATGCCCAGTATTTAGGCATAAGAGAAGTTTATCCTGATGCTTCTTTAGGTATTATTAATATTGATGCGCATTTTGATACCAGAGCAGAAGCACAGTCCACTTCTGGAACGAGTTTTAGGCAGATTTTAGATCAAGATAATCAAGCAGACTATTTAGTATTAGGCATACAACAAGGTGGTAATACACAAGGCCTATTTGATTATGCAAACGAAAAAGATATCGGCTTTGTTTATGCCGAGGAATTATTACATCAAATATCTCCTCCTGTAAAAGATAAGGTAGAACGTTTTATACACAACCATGACGTTATTATGTTCACAATATGTATGGATGTTATCGATAGCGCATACGCACCAGGCGTAAGTGCTAATGCAGTATTAGGCCTATTTCCGCATATTGTACTTGAACTTGCCAAACGTATTATCCCAAATGAAAAAGTCTCAACGATTAGCATTGCTGAAACCAACCCTAAATATGATGTCGATAATCGTACAGCAAAGCTCTCAGCTAATTTTTTACATCATTTTATTCTTTAATATTCCAATAATAAAGACATAAATCTATAAAGGAAAGTACTCGTTCAGGGTGCTTTCTTTTTTTTAAGTAATTGATGTAAATCGTACGACTGAGTGTTGGCTTAATTTCAATTGCATCTAAATCTCGTGCATTAAAAGATTGGTAATAGACACGTGGTATGACTGCATAACCTAATCCTCGATGAACGAAATTAGTTGAAGCTTCAAAGCGGTCGGCTTCAATAATAATATTTGGATGAATATTTAGACGGTTAAAATAGTCATCTAAATGCTTGCGTACTTGTGAACCTTTTGTAGGTAAAATTAGTGGTAAAGATTTAATAGAAACTTTTTTGCTATTCGGGAATGTATTTTTAGGCGTTATGAGTACATAAGATTCTTTATATAGTGGGACAGAGTGTATATCGTCATGGACAATCTGCTCATTTGTTAGGCCTAGATGATTTTCAAAATTTAAAAGTCGCTCTAATATGGTGCTCTGATCATGTACTTCTGAAGCATGATATGTTTGGTCTGCATATTCCTTTTGATGCATAGCAACTACTTGTGAGATCCATTGATTTGAAGATTCAAGAATAGAAAATTTTATTTTAGGTGCATGCCCCATTTTTAAATCATACATTTTTTCCAGCGTTTGATGATAACTTTGCACGAGTTGAACGGCATAGTTATAAAAATGGATACCTTTTTCTGTAATTTTAATATCCTTTGTAGTTCTTAAAAATAAATCATAACCTAAATCTGCTTCTATTTTTTTAATTGTATTCGTTAAAGACGGTTGGCTTATATGTAAAAAATCTGCAGCCTTTGTAAAACTATTATATTTAACGACGGCAATAAAATATTCTAATTGAACAATTTTCAAATGAATGTCACTCCTAAATGATTCGTGTATTTATAGTTTAAAACTATTAATAATTAGTTTATTGATATTGGTAGTCTATATAATAACATATTATACTTTTAGATATAGAGGGAGTCGTACTTTCATGTTAGGGGCGTGAAGTACATGTGGAGATTTTTTATTTATAGCTTGATTGGCATTATATTTTTCTTTGTTCCTGTGACTATACATGGTCAATCAACAATTATGATTGATCATATTGTGCAATGGATCACACTAATCGTGAAACCTGTTTTACCATATTATGTATTGATTTTAATTATTATAGGTGCAATTCATCCATTTCTCAATCAACGGTGGAATGAATCGAAAACAAACATAATCTTTAGTTTATTTAAAGTGGTAGGGGTATTCATTGCTTTCATGGTTGTTTTCAATATAGGGCCTGCTTTTGTTTTAAAAGAAAGTATCGGACCATTTTTATACGAAAAGCTAGCAATACCATTAAGTGTTTTAATTCCTATAGGAGCGATATTTTTATCATTTTTAGTAGGTTTCGGCTTGTTAGAGTTTATCGGTGTGATTTGTCGTCCGATAATGCGACCAATATTTAAGACGCCAGGAAAATCAGCGGTCGATGCAGTAGCATCATTTGTTGGTAGTTATTCAATAGGCTTACTGATAACAAACAAAGTCTACAAGAGTGGTAGTTACACACATAAAGAAGCAGTAGTTGTAGCAACAGGATTTTCTACGGTTTCCGCTACGTTTATGATTATTGTAGCTAATACATTAGGAATTATTCAGCATTGGAATTTATATTTTTGGTTTACACTCGTAGTGACATTTATTGTTACTGCTATTACCGTACAACTCCCACCTATCAGATTTGAAAAGCATACGACATATAAAGACCAGCCATATAAAAAAGAGATTCGTAGAAATATGCCATTATTAAAAGAATCTTGGTTAGAAGCAAAATTAGCTGTGAAACAGTCAAAGTCATTAATGGAGCATGTATTTGAAAATTTAAGAGATGGTGTCGTAATGACTATAGATATTTTACCTTCTATCATGTCAATAGGTTTTCTAGGGTTAGTAATCGCAGAATTTACACCAGTTATCGAATATATTTCTTACATCTTTTATCCATTCATTAGCATTTTTCCAGTAGAAAATGTGGGGGTATTAGCACAGGCTTCAACGATTTCAATTGTTGAAATGTTATTACCAGCTGCAATTGCACAATCAGCAGATTTAGCAACAAGATTTACAGTAGCAGTAATGAGTGTTTCAGCGATTATCTTTTTTTCAAGCGTTGTTCCAGTCATATTATCTACAGAAATTAAAATTTCAGTAGGAAAACTTGTGCTTATTTGGTTTGAAAGAGTAGTACTAACACTACTGATTACAATTCCATTTGCATTATGGATATTTTAAATATCAAAACAAAGGTTGAATTAAAATCGATGAAGGAGAGATTTTTCATGAAAAAAATTAAAGCAAAAAAAGGTTTAGAGATTGAATGTAAAGGTTGGGAACAAGAAGCAGTATTACGAATGCTATATAATAATTTAGACCCTGAAGTTGCAGAAAGACCTGAAGATTTGGTTGTCTATGGTGGCATAGGTAAAGCAGCTCGGAACTGGGAGGCATTTGAAGCGATTGAATCCACATTGCGTTCATTAGAAGCTGATGAAACGATGTTAGTCCAATCAGGTAAACCAGTTGCTGTATTTAAAACACATGAAGAAGCACCACGTGTATTACTTTCTAATTCTGTATTAGTACCTGAATGGGCAAACTGGGATCACTTTAATGAATTAGATCAAAAAGGATTAATGATGTACGGACAAATGACTGCGGGTAGTTGGATTTATATAGGTTCACAAGGCATCGTTCAAGGTACATATGAGACGTTTGGTGAACTCGCTAATCAACATTTTAATGGCAAATTAAATGGGACGATTACACTAACTGCTGGTCTTGGCGGTATGGGCGGTGCACAACCATTAGCAGTTACAATGAATGGCGGTGTTGTCATTGGAGTTGAAGTAGATGAAACCCGCATTGATAAGCGTATTGATACACGTTATTGTGACGTGAAGACACGAGATTTAGATGAAGCATTAAGTTTAGCGGAAGACGCACGCAAACAGGGTAAACCATTATCTATTGGATTGGTTGGTAATGCGGTCGATGTACATCAAGCAATTTTAGATAAAGGATTTAGAATTGATATTATTACGGATCAAACGAGTGCACACGATCCTTTAAATGGATATGTGCCACAAGGGTATTCATTACAAGAAGCAAGTGCACTACGCAATAAAGACCCAAAACAATACGTAAAAGAATCTCAAGCATCAATGCATAAACATGTCTCGTTGATGTTAGAATTTCAAAAACAAGGTGCGGTCGCTTTTGATTATGGAAATAATATAAGACAAGTCGCATATAATGACGGCTTAAAAAATGCTTTTGATTTTCCTGGGTTTGTGCCAGCATATATCAGACCATTATTCTGTGAAGGTAAGGGACCATTTAGATTTGCAGCATTAAGCGGAGATCCTAAAGACATTGAGCGTGCAGATGAAGAAATGAGAAAGCTATTTCCTGAAAATGAAAAACTTATCCGTTGGCTAGATTTAGCACAAGAGAAAATTGCATTTCAAGGATTGCCTTCAAGAATTGCATGGTTAGGTTATGGAGAACGTGCAAAAATGGGATTGGCATTAAATAGACTTGTACGTGAAGGTGAAATTTCTGCACCAATTGTAATTGGTCGAGATCATTTAGATTCAGGTTCAGTAGCTAGTCCTAATCGTGAGACTGAAGGCATGAAGGATGGCTCAGATGCTGTAGGAGACTGGGCAATATTAAATGCGTTAATCAATACTGCAGCAGGCGGATCTTGGATTTCATTCCATCATGGTGGAGGTGTTGGTATGGGTTATTCATTACATGCCGGCATGGTAGTTGTTGCTGATGGTTCAGAAAGGGCAGACAAACGGTTAGGACGAGTACTAACTACAGATCCGGGTATGGGAGTAGTAAGACATGCAGATGCAGGTTATGAATCAGCGATTAATGTAGCAAATGAAAAAGGTATTCACATTCCAATGATTACGGGAAAAGGAGATAAAAAATGAACGACTTAATTATTCAAAACATTAAACAACTAATTTTACCAAAGGCTACCGATCGTCCTTTAAAAGGCAAAGAATTAGATGATTTAAACATTATTGAAAATGGAACAGTAGTTGTGCAAGATGGCAAGATTGTTTATGCTGGTGAACATTCTGAGGCCTATGAAGCAAATGAGACAATAGATGCCTCAGGAAAAGTCGTTTCACCTGCATTAGTAGAAGCACATACGCATCTTGTGCATGGTGGCTCACGTGAACATGAGATGTCACTCAAACGTCAAGGTGTCTCTTATTTAGAAATACTTGAACAAGGTGGCGGCATATTATCTACTGTAGAAGCTACACGTCAAGCGACAGAAGACGAACTTTTTGAAAAAGCGGAAAAAAACCTATTAACCATGTTACAACACGGTGTATTAGCAGTTGAAAGTAAGAGTGGTTATGGATTAGATAAAGAAAATGAACTTAAACAATTGCGCGTTTCGAATCGATTAGCAAAAAAATATAATTTAGACATGAAACATACATTCCTTGGGCCACATGCTGTACCAAAAGATGGGAAGTCTAACCAAGCTTTCTTACAAGAAATGATAGATTTATTGCCAGAAGTTAAACCGTACGCTGACTTTGCTGATATTTTCTGTGAAACAGGTGTGTTCACTGTAGAAGAATCTAAAGCTTATATGGAAGCGGCTAAAAAACAAGGCTTTGATGTTAAAATTCATGCGGATGAAATTGATCCATTAGGTGGTTTAGAACTTGCAATTGATGAAAATGCAATCTCTGCAGATCATTTAGTAGCATCTAGTGAAAAAGGCAAACAAAAATTGAAAGATAGTGATACGGTTGCGGTATTACTTCCAGGTACAACTTTTTACCTTGATAAGGAATCATATGCAGATGCGAGAGGTATGTTAGATAACGACGGCGCTATTGCCATAGCTACTGACTTCAATCCAGGTAGCTGTGTGACTAATAATTTACAATTAGTGATGTCTATTGCAGCATTAAAATTAAAATTATCCCCAAATGAAATTTGGAATGCAGTGACAGTGAATGCAGCTAAAGCGATTAATGTTGATGCAGGTACCATCAATAAGGGTGATAAAGCAAATATTGTAATTTGGGATGCACCGAACCATGAATATATTCCTTATCATTATGGTATTAATCACGCAGAAAGAGTGATTAAAGATGGCAAGGTACTATTTGATAATCGCGTAAAACTTTAAAAGTGAAACTGTAATTAAAATGAATCATTAAGACTTTTGACACTAGATAGAGTGAGGAATGAAATCAACAATATTGATTTGTTCCTTGCTCTATTCTTATTTTAGTTATTTTTGTAATATACATACTTTCTAAACGTAAAATCTAAAAGTACATAAAACGCAAGTTAATAAAATATTTTGACAATTATGATAGTATAGTAATTAAAGGGGTTGGGGGTGAAGTATAGTGTGAGTAACGCTGGATATATTGATCAATGGAAAGGCGACATAGTACAGAATATGCTTACAGGTATATTACTTGCACTTGCATTGTTGCCTGGAGCAATTGCTTTTTCATTTATAGCAGGCGTGACCCCAACAATCGGTATGTTAAGTACTGGTTTGATGATGCTCGTACTCAGCTTGACTGGAAATAGAACCTTGATGGTTTCAGCACCAAGTAGTGGTGTATCATTAGTCGTAGCACCTTTAGCAGCAAGTCACGGGATGCAAGCAGTCATTTTAGCTACATTATTTATGGGAATCATTCAAGTTATATTGGGATATTTTCAAATTAATAAATGGTTAGAATTGATACCAGTAGGTGTAGTAATTGGATTTATGAATGCTTTAGGAATACTATTATTCACATCTCAGCTAAAGAATATCTTGGGGATTTCTATGCCAACGTATATTGTTGCAATCGTATCATTTTTAATTATTTGGTTGGGCAATCGATATATCAAAATTATCCCTGCACCGTTAATATCAATCATAATATTGACTATATTTTCGTGGATATTAAAGCCTGATATTAAATATGTGCATGATTTATCTTCAATACATATTAAACTACCTTATCCAAGTATTCCTACTGAAATATTAAATGTTAATTTCTTCTTAACTGCGTTGTTATATGGATTGATGATGGCTATTGTTGCAATTGTTCAAACGACTTTAACAGCAAGTATGATGGATGAAGTAACCGCTACAACAAGTGATAAAAATCGTGAGTCGATAGGTCAAGGTATAGCCAATTTTGTAGTAGGGTTATTTGGTGGTTATGGTGGAAGTGCGCTTGTTGGGCAATCACGTTTTAATGTGACAATGGGTGCGAATTCTAGAATTTCGACGTTTGTTACCGGTAGTTTTTTACTGGTAAGTTTATTTGTTTTTGGTGAAATTATAGGACATATTCCAATGGCTGTTTTAGCTACTGTACTCATTACCATTTCACTGAACACATTTGATCGACGTACAATACCTTTTATACGCCAATCGCCATTAATAAATGCTTTCATTGTAATACTAACGATGGTGCTTATCCTAATTTCTAATAATTTAGCGCTCGGAGTAGTGGTTGTAACAATACTATATTATTTTTTAAAACGTTTTATAAATTTAGAAAGGACGTGACATGTAATGCCACAATATGAAGATTATGTAAAGTGGAGACGTACATTTCATCAGTTTCCTGAATTGTCGGATGATGAATATGAAACAACGAAACGATTAAGACGTATTTTAGAGAGTTATGAAATTAAAATTTTAGATATACCTTTGGAAACTGGATTGATTGCAGAAGTAGGACAAGGAGATTCATTTGTTGCTGTTAGATCGGATATTGATGCATTACCAATTAATGAAGAAGTTGTACATGAATTCACTTCAACTAATAAAGGCATTATGCATGCTTGTGGGCATGATATCCATATGGCAAGTATTTTAGCAGTAGCTACAAGATTAAAAGAAATTGAAGGGCAATTAAAAGGTAGGGTACGTTTTATTTTTCAACCTGCCGAAGAGCTAGGCTATGGTGCTGTTAAATTAGCTGAGTCAGGTGCCATTGATGGTACAAAAGCTGTGCTAGGTTATCATAATTATCCTACGATGGATATAGGATCATTAGCAGTGAAATCCGGTGCTGTGACATCTTCTGTAGATCGTTTTGAATTTAAAATTAAAGGTAAAGGTGCGCATGCAGCAAAACCTGAACAAGGTAATGATCCAGTCGTCGTGTTAGGTCAATTAATCAATAGCGTTCAATCCATCGTCAGCAGAAATTTATCTGCTTTTGATAATGCTGTGGTAACGATAGGAGAAGTCTCTTGTGGTAACACATGGAATGTTATTGCAGATCAAGCTTATGTACAAGGTACAGTGAGAAGTTTTGATGAACGTATTCGTACATTCATTGAAAAAAGGTTGAGAGAAATTGGTAATGGACTGGCAGAAGTATTTGATGTTGAAATTGAAACAGAATATATCCGTTTACCAGGTGCGGTTATCAATGACGAAAAATTAACGGATGATGCAATCAACATTGCTAAGCAAGTGGGTTATAATGTGAATATAATGGAACAGCCATTAACCATTGGTGAAGATTTTTCTGGTTTTGCTAATAAGTACCCAAGTGTATTTGTCTTTATTGGCTCGAATAGTGATTATGATTTACATCATCCAAAATACGATCCCGATGAACGTATTTTAGAAAAAGTACCAGATTACTTTGTAACATTTGTACAGAAATTATTAAATGAATCTTAAAGTAATAGCTTATGTTATGGACGATTTAATTTGGGTAAAAAATAATTATAATCATTATTTTTGAGGAGGTTTAAGCCATGGTGTCTCAAGATCCTAGAACGAAATTTTCAAATGCAGATTTTCCAAAACAAGAGCAAGCCGTTCCAGGTTTACAAAAAAATCTAAACCCTAAACCAGATTGTGGAGAAACTTCATATATTGGTTACGGTAGATTGAAAGGTTTAAAGATGTTGGTAACAGGTGGAGATTCAGCTATAGGTAGGGCTGCTGCGATAGCTTATGCTAAAGAAGGTGCTGATGTTGCGATTAATTACTTGCCATCAGAACAAGAGGATGCTGAAGAGGTAAAAGAAGTTATTGCATCGGCTGGACAAAAAGCTGTGCTAATACCGGGTGATTTACGCAATGAACAATTCAATTATGAGTTAGTAGAGCGAGCATATCATGCGTTAGGCGGATTAGATAATGTTACACTCGTAGCTGGTCATCAGCAATACAGAGATACGCTTAAAGACTTTGATACAGCATCATTTGCTGAAACTTTTGAAACGAATGTGTATCCAATATTTTGGACAGTACAAAAAGCAATCGATTATCTGGAACCAGGTGCTACAATTACGACAACATCATCTGTACAAGGTTATAATCCTAATCCTATTTTACATGATTATGCAGCGTCAAAAGCTGCAATCATATCGTTGACTAAAAGCTTGTCTGAAGAATTAGGTGCTAAAGGTATCCGTGTTAATTGTGTCGCGCCAGGACCATTTTGGTCACCACTTCAAATATCAGGTGGACAACCACAATCGAAAATTCCGGCATTTGGCCAAAAAGAAGTGCTTGGTAGAGCAGGTCAACCTGTAGAATTAGCTGGTGTGTATGTTCATTTAGCAGCTGATGAATCAAGTTACACAACTGGCCAAGTATATGGCGTTACGGGTGGTACACAATTAGATTAATTTGATAGATGGCTATTTCAAAGTGATTAGTGCTTAAATGAACGGTTTACGCACTGACATTTTGACATAGCCACTTTTTATTTATGAAAGGAAAGTGAATTTCAGTGAAGCATTTTAAAGCAAGTCAATTGTCTAAAAGGCAAAACTATAAATTATTGAGTGGCAGTATAATACCTAGACCTATAGCATTTGTTACGTCTCAAGATAAAAATGGCAAGTTAAATGCGGCGCCGTTCAGTTTCTTTAACGTAGTGAATAGTGCACCACCGATGATTATGATTTCTACAGGACGTTCGGAAGGCAAACGTAAAGACACTTCGCTTAATATTGAAGAGACTGAAAATTTTGTAGTGCATATTACTGATGAAACAAATGTTGAACAAATTAATCGCACAGCCGCACCATTGGAGCGTAGAGAAAATGAATTAGAACGCACAGAATTAACCCTTGTCGACTCGGAACTTATATCTGTACCTGGCATTGAGCAAGCGAAGATACGTATGGAATGTAAATTAGAGCGGATTATTCCTTTAGGAGATACTGAAGAGGGGTCAGATCTAATTATTGGTGAGGTATTGATGTTTCATATTAATGAAGATGTGTATTTTGAGGACAGTAAGATAAATGCGCAAGCACTAGAAGCCGTGTGCCGGTTAGCCGGAAATGATTATGCATCAATCGGTGATACATTTACAATTGTTAGGCCAACGGAATAATATTTGAGTTAAAGTATCATTTCATACTGCAAATATATAATTGACGAAGTCGCATGAATAGTGTACTGTTATAAAATAAATAAAATAGCTTATCTAGAGAAGTGGAGGGACTGGCCCATTGAAACTTCGGCAACATGGTGATGCGTGTGCCAATTCCAGTAGCATAAATTGTGCTAGAAGATAAGATTAAAGATGTAACGATTTACTCTTTTCTTCTACAAGAAAAGAGTTTTTTATTTTTTATGGTAAGTAAATAAAACGATTGATTATAAAAGTAATGATAAAGAAAGTTGGTTTTGTATGGCGGAAAATAAAAAAGGTAATGCATGGGCGCTTGTACCGCTTATCATATTTGTTGGTATATTTTTAGGTGTGGGCGTTATTACTGGTGACTTTTCAATAATGCCACTTAATGTTGCAATCATTATTGCATCTATCGTGGGTTTATTGATGAATAGAAAAGAAACATTTCATAAAAAAGTAGATGTGTTTACAAAAGGTGCAGGACATTCAAATATTATTTTGATGATGTTAATATTTCTACTTGCGGGTGCATTTTCTCAAACCACAGAAGATATGGGTGGAGTCAAGTCAACTGTTAATTTAGGACTATCTTTCATACCAGAGAACTTAATTATCGTCGGTTTATTTATCATTTGTATGTTTGTATCACTTTCAATGGGTACTTCAGTAGGTACAGTTGCAGCCATAGCACCGGTCGGCTTTGGTTTAAGTCAGGCGACGGATGTCTCTGCAGCGATTACAATGGCTACTGTAGTAGGTGGTGCAATGTTTGGTGATAATTTATCAATGATCTCTGATACGACAATTGCTGCAGTACGTACTCAAAAGACTAAAATGAGTGATAAGTTTAAAGTGAACATAAAAATTGTATTACCTGGTGCGATATTTACTGTTATAGCGCTCTGGTTTTTAACTCATGGTGCTCAGATAGATACGACAAAATCATATGATTATAATTTTATTAAAGTTATTCCATACTTATTGGTGTTAATTTTAGCGCTAGCAGGCATCAATGTAATTATAGTATTGATAGGTGGTACCGTATTATCTGCTATTATTGGACTAGTTGATGGGTCATTTAATTGGTCAGGATTGCTTAGTTCGATTTCAAAAGGAATTGTTGGTATGGAAGATATTGCAATTATTGCGCTATTAATTGGCGGACTTGTAGCATTGATACAACATAATGGTGGTATAACTTGGTTATTAAATTTTGTACGCAATAGGGTTAAATCAAAGCGTGGTGCAGAATTAGGTATAGCAGGACTTGTAAGTGCTGCTGATATCTCAACTGCCAATAATACAATTTCGATATTAATGGCAGGTCCCTTGGCTAAAGATATAGCGGACGAATACGATATTGATCCAAGAAAATCTGCAAGTATTTTAGATATGTTTGCAAGTTGTTTCCAAGGCTTATTACCTTATAGCCCGCAAGTTATAGCAGCGGCAGGTGTGGCGTCTATTTCGCCAGTTTCATTAATGCCGTATTCAATTTATCCTATAATTCTAGGTATTTGTGGATTAATTGCAATCTTCTTTAGATTACCAAAATTGAATAAAAAAAATTAATTATAAGGAGGGGCGTCGGTTTATACCAATTGAATATAGACTGACTCCCCTGTTTTTAATAAATAATACGATATTTAAAAATAAACATTTTAAATAAAAAAGGGTAAAATTTTGACGTTTACTGACTAATAACGATAAAATAAATAGGCTGTCACTTTTATAGTGAAAATAAAGGGAAGTTGGATTTCATAGTATTATTGTTTAGAAGTCTAGTATAATGAGTTAGAATAGTAATAAGAGTGAAAGTAGGTGAACAATCATGGCTAGATACAATGTGGAAAATGAAAATGTAGAAATTCAATTGGAACGACTTTTTAAAGTTGAACCTGAATTAGTATATCAAGCTTGGACCGAGCAACGATTTCTTAAACAATGGTTTATGACAACAGAACGAACGAATAAAGCAATAGAAATAGATGCTGTACAAAACGGTGGCTATGAAATTATTGATGTACGTAAGGGAAAAGAAAATATAGTAAAGGGTTCATATGTTACATTGAACCCAAATGAATATATTGTTATGACTATAGGTATGCCTGAATTAAGTGACTCTGAAGATACTATTGAAGTTGAGATGTTTGAAAGAGAACCAGGTATTACACAAATGATTTTTAGTTACACGGCTTATGTGCCTAGAGAACGTAGACTGACATCGTTAGAGTATAAGCAAAAGAAAAAGGAATATCATGATTCCACTGCGCATGGTTTTGAAATGCTATTTGATAAGCTTCAAACAACGCTAGAAGAATATGAAGAAGAACAATAAAATCATTATATCAATTCAACCGAACTCAATAAAAAAGTAGTTGGACTAAGAGGCTGAGACAATTAATTTGTCCAGCCTTCTTTTATTTTATAGATTAATTATTATGGGTAAATTGACCATATTGTTTACGCTCATTAAACTTACGCAGTACCGTTTCAAAAAATATATGATAACTGATAAAACTGGAATAATCGATGCCATTTGTTAAATAAAAAGTATTACTTGAAACGTAAATATTATAATTTGCTTTTTGAGCTAATGTGTTATCTTGGAGCGTAGTAATAGAAATAAAATATTTTTGACGCAGTTGCAATAAATTCGTTATGTCAGATAAATGATATGTCTCTCCGGATAAAGAAATAATAAAAAATAAATCATTATCAGAAGCTTTATTTAATACCATTTTAAATTCATGTACATCGTGTAGCACAATAATATTCTTATGTATGGTTAATAAAATTCTTTGAGCTTCTTGCGCAACGTTCATTTGTGCTAAACCTGTGCCATATAAGTATACCGTTTCAGCTTGATATATTTTGTCTGTAACTAGGTCGTAATCAATACGCTCTAAATAAGTGAAGGTATTTTCAATTTCTTGCTTAAAAGCATTCATAGAGTCAGAAGGCAATTGATGAACTTGTTCAGATTCGAATTTTAAATATGATTTAAAATCACTATAGCCATCAAATCCTAACTTACGAGTGAAACGATGGATACTTGCATTTGATGCATGTGTATAAGCCGCTAGATCTTGTATTTTCATTGTTTTACATTCTGATATATGTGTGTTTATAAAATGAGCGATTTGTAGGTCATTTTCATTTAATTTATTAAAATTATTGTTAATACGTTCATCTAAAAGCAATGGTCTCACCTCAAATTTTTGAAAATATTTTCACGTTTTGAAAATATAATCTTATTGTACAAAATTGTTCGTAATAGCGTCAAACTATTGTTTGTATGTAAGCGTTTACTATAAAATCGAAGATAAATTGATATTTAATCATTCGAATTGATAAGTACTTTATAATTATAAATGGATAATTTCAGAAATTTAGAAAGAAGGGGGAATTTTATATGAACGCAATAAAGAGATTTGGGAGTGCAATGATTGTACCTGTATTAATGTTTGCATTTTTTGGTATTGTACTCGGTTTAGCGACGCTATTTAAAAATCCTTCAATAATGGGGAGTATTGCAGATGAAGGTACGAATTGGTTCAAAATATGGTCAGTGATAGAGTCTGGTGGTTGGACAATATTTAATCACATGGAAGTGGTGTTTGTTGTTGGACTACCTTTATCCTTGGCCAAGAAAGCACCTGGACATGCAGCATTAGCAGCATTAATGGGATATTTAATGTTTAATACTTTTATCAATGCCATATTAACGCAATGGCCACATACATTCGGAGCAAATTTGGAAAAAGGTGTGGAAAATGTAACGGGGTTAAAAGCGATTGCTGGTATAGAAACATTAGACACTAATATTCTAGGCGGTATTATTATTTCAAGCATTGTGACATGGATACATAATCGATTTTATAGTAAAAAATTACCTGAAATGCTTGGTGTATTTCAAGGTTTGACATTTGTAGTAACGATTTCATTTTTTGTCATGTTACCGATTGCTTTAATTACTTGTATTGTATGGCCAACGGTACAAAACGGTATTTCTTCATTGCAAGGTTTTATTATTGGTTCTGGTTATATAGGTGTTTGGTTGTATCATTTCTTAGAAAGAGTATTAATACCAACAGGATTACACCACTTTATTTATGCACCAATAGAAGTAGGTCCTGTTGTTGTGAATCATGGGTTAAAAGCAGAATGGTTTGAACATGTAAATGAATTTGCTAAAAGTAAAGAGCCATTAAAAGAATTGTTCCCGTATGGTTTTATGTTACAAGGTAACGGGAAAGTCTTCGGTTCAATTGGTATTGCTTTAGCAATGTATGCAACAACACCGAAAGAAAATAGAAAGAAAATTGCAGCATTGTTAATTCCAGCAACATTGACAGCGATTGTTGTTGGCATTACTGAACCATTAGAGTTTACGTTTTTATTTATAGCACCTTATTTATTCGTTTTACATGCAATCTTAGCAGCAACAATGGATACGTTAATGTATGGTTTTGGCTTAGTAGGTAACTTTGGCGGAGGGTTATTAGATTTCTTTGCTACGAATTGGATACCTTTGGCACAGAATCATTGGTTAACTTATGTGATTCAAATTGCAATTGGTTTAGGTTTTACAGCAATTTATTTCTTTTTATTCAAGTTTTTAATTATAAAATTTAATATTCCTCTTCCTGGGCGTAAAAAAGACGACAAGGATATGAAATTATATAGTAAAGATGATTATAAAAACAAGGATGGTAAAGGAGCAGTTACTAAAAAAACTGGTTCAACAAATGAGTTTGAAGATAAAGCAATATATTATTTAGAAGGTCTGGGTGGAAAAGAAAATATTAAAGATGTTACAAATTGTACGACGCGTCTAAGATTAACAGTGAATGATGTCAATAAAGTTGAAGATAGTGATTACTTTACGCATAGACAAATGGCACATGGTTTAGTAAAAAGTGGGAAAAATGTGCAAGTCGTAGTAGGTATGTCTGTACCTCAAGTAAGAGAAGCATTTGAAAATTTAGTATTTGAAGAAAAAAATAATTAATAAAAAGGTTGCATATAAGATTATGCTCAAAAAAGGACTAATCCATATGAAAAAAATGGATTAGTCCTTTTTTATATGAATAAATTGCGATTTTGATCGTGCATGCTTGCCTGGGAATATGGCTCGAGCCTGTAGTCTCTCACTCATATCATTACCCTGGGTGTCAGCACGATGCAAAATCGTTTGAAATATTTCTCAAGATATAAAAGAAAAAGCTCAATTAAAACAATTCATTAACCCTGATAAATTGATGAAGTGCTTATTTTATAAAATTAATAACATGAATTACTTTGAAATAATAAGTAATAAAGAATTGTCCTTTTTTATATGAATAAATTGCGATTTTGATCGTGCATGCTTGCCTGGGAATATGGCTCGAGCCTGTAGTCTCTCGCTCATATCATTGCCCTGGGCGTCAGCACGATGCAAAATTGTTTGAAATATTTCTCAAGATACAAAAGAAAAGGTTCATTACAGAACACAAAAAAAGTCAATTTCTATATAATTACAATAAAAATTGACGTTTATGATTGAGTCTGAGATATTGATACTTTAGACTCATGTTTATTAATTCTCAGTGGAAAAGAAACAAATCGAGTTTGTTGTTTATATTAGTGATATCGTGCATGAGTGTGCTTTAAGAAATTCTAGTTTTATGCATTAAACGTGGTTGATAGGTCGCACTATAAATATCAATGTTGTGTGTTGCGATAGCGTGAATTAATTTAGAGAATACTGTAGGTGAACAAGAAACGTTGATGGTATTTCGATTGAAGGTATAAACAATAGTTTCAGTGTGATTGAGTAAATTCATAATATCGATAACTTTATCTTTAATAAAAGCATCGTGAAGGCCGTCAACAGCAATTTCGAAACGTTTAGATGATAATAGTAAATGATCTAAGTCTAATAGTTCATGTGCATGATTATTTTCTAAAATTTGATAGATTAAATAATTGTGGAAACTGAGAAAACTAATTAAATAAGGTAGTTGTTGCTTAGGTAAATTCACTTCTAAAGCATATAAATTATTATTTTTGAAAATAGTAAACTTGAAGGATTTACAAAAGTGTACTTGTTTCAAAAGTTTTAACAAATTTTTGCGGATATGACGTTTATTTAAACCACTGATGTTTAATACAAACGTTTCAGTTTTATCTAAAAACATATTATACCTCCATATCTATATAAAGTGACATACGTATATTAAAAATAATATTCTACTGCACTTAAAATTGTACATGTTTTAAATTCTATTAAATTGTACCACTCTTTTTAAAAGAAGACACTAGGTCTTTAGAACGAAGTATAAAATTTTTTAAAAGTTGCAAATTTTAAATTCATAATATTTAGAAAATTCTGTTGTTTCAAGGCTTAAAGTATGATACATTCTTCTTTATTAATACAGAGAGGGAAGTGTTTAGATGTTATCAAAAGTAAGTAAGTTTGCAACGAATACGTTCTTAGTATGGATGCTTATTGCAGCTATCATTGGTTTTATATTTCCAACGCAACTTGCTACTTTAAGTAGTTGGGTACCTTATTTACTAGGGATTGTTATGCTAGGTATGGGATTAACTATAGATCCTAAAGATTTTAAAATTATATTTCAAGCACCTAGATCAGTAATTGTCGGTGTGATATTGCAGTATACAATTATGCCTTTAAGTGCATTTTTAATTGTCAAACTGTTTCATTTGCCTCCAGAAATTGCTATTGGTGTGATTTTAGTTGGATGTTGTCCGGGTGGTACATCTAGTAATGTTATGAGTTACTTAGCAAATGCAAATGTTGCTTTGTCAGTAGCTATTACTAGTGTTTCAACATTGCTAGCTCCATTTTTAACACCAGCTTTAATATATTTATTTGCGCATGAATGGTTGCAAGTTTCATTTATTAGTATGTTTTGGTCAGTAGTTCAAGTCATTTTAATACCAATAATCATTGGTTTTGTACTTCAAAAAGTATTTAAGAAATTTGCTGATACGACTGCCACTGCATTGCCAATTGTTTCTGTTGTTGCTATTTCATTAATACTTGCGTCTGTAGTTGGTAGTAGTAAAGCACAAATTTTGGCCACTGGTTTACTTATTTTTGCGGTTGTCATTCTTCATAATTTGATTGGATATGTATTGGGTTATACATTTGCCAAAATCTTAAAATTAGATCGACCGGATAAAAAAGCAGTATCAATAGAAGTAGGTATGCAAAACTCAGGATTAGCAGTTTCTTTAGCCACAGTACATTTTAATCCATTGTCTGCAGTGCCAGGGGCGGTATTTAGCTTAATACATAATATTACAGGACCAATTCTTGCAAAATACTGGAACAAAAGGTAAATATAACTGATTTTAGGTTGAAATTAATAAGGAATTCATAACTAAGATGAAAACATTAATATTTTTGTGTTTTCATCTTAGTTTATTTTATCTGAGGCGATGGCAGGCTAGAGGGACGGAAAGTATGATACACTGACAATAATTTGATTTTATCTTGTTTATTTTAGAGGAGGGTACTGTATGTATCGTGCAGTGATATTTGATTTTGATGGAACAATTATTGATACAGAAAAACACTTGTTTGAAATAATAAATAAACATCTAAATCATTATGGTTTGGAGGAAGTTAGTTTAGATTTTTATCGACAATCCATCGGGGGATTGGCTTCAGATTTGCACCAGTACTTGGAGGCTCAACTCGGACAAGAACGCAAGGAAGCAATTTATCAAGAGCATAATGAAACAAGTATACATTTACCGATTGTTACGCATATGAAACAACTTATGGATTATTGTAAAGTGCGCCATATACCAATGGCTATTGCGACAAGTAGTTTTAGAAACGATATTCAACCCACATTCGAGCAATTGGGGTTAGATACGTATATCGATGTTGTTGTTGGAAGAGAAGATGTAGAAGAAATAAAGCCAAGTCCTGAACTATATTTAACAGCAGTTCAAAGATTAAATTATAACCCAGTTAATTGTTTAGCCATAGAAGACTCAGTCAATGGGGCAACCGCTGCGGTAAATGCTGGTTTAGATGTGATTGTAAACACGAATGATATGACGGAAAAACAAGATTTTAGTAACATATCCTATGTAGGTAAAGATTTATCAGGTACAGCTATCATTGAAAAATATTTTGAAAAAAGTAGAGGCTAGTGTATGAATGGATATTTAATTCTATTTTTTTTAGGCGGTCCAATTGTTTTAGCAATAGGAAATTTAGTTTTAGGTCCAATCTTTAATAAAAAAGTTCCGTTAAAGATACAATTTCGCTCATTTATGGTTGGAAGTCTTGTTTACTTATTGGGAGCTTTGGTTTTATATTTTCTTGTTTTACAAAATCAATTTTAATTTAAAACCCCTTATTTTGACATTGAAAAAATGTGTCGATAAGGGGTTTTTGTAATATAAGATGAAAATGATAGCCTATTTTAAAAATTGAAGTATTAGTGTCACAATAACTAACACGAGTAAAATAGAATCAATACCTACCATAATTGCAAAACGTGGATTTTTTTCTCCAGTAGCTTTAGATTTTTTTACAGCTTTTAAATTAGGAATTAAACTTACGCTTAATAAAATGATAACAATAATACCAATGACAATGCTCACGATTTATCACCACCGTTTTTATGATTATCTATAAATTCCCATAGATAACCTGCTATTATACCAATGATTAGGCCGGTTATAATACCGATTTTCAGAGCAGAAAACATAGCACTGATAATGATTGCAATTAGTAGAGAAATAGGTAAAGTAATACCAAATTTATATTTTCGTTCTGGTGAATTTACAATAGTAAAAATTAAGTAATATAGTATCCCGAATACAACAATCGTAAGTAAACTTTTTAGCACTAAATTTCCGGCAGAAACATCACTATCACTAAAATAATTGATCAGGAAAAATAATATGCCAAATATAATTGAAACTGTGATTGTTCGTTTCAATAGATGTTTATTCATATTGAACTCCTTTATAATAAAATCTATTGAGCATTATATCATATAAAATTAGGAACTATAACTTCATAAATACTAGACTTCAACTTTTAATTACAATAACTCAAGCTGCAGTTAATGAATTTTGTTGTTTTGATATTGCTTATGATCATTTAAATAAGCATAGAACAAGCCTATAACTAAGCCACCACCGATATAATTACCAATACCTGCACCAAGCAAATTGATTAAAGCTGGTATGACTGAAAGGACATCACTTTGATATACGAGGCCGCCTGCGAATAATACAGTATTATAAACAACATGCTCATAACCCATAAATGCAAAAATTGATACACCAAACATCATGACGAACATTTTTGCTAGAACATCGTCTATTTGCATAGCTATTACAAGGGAGATGTTTATAAAGAAATTAGCAAAAATACCTTTTATTAGAATGGCGACAAAACCTGCAGTTAGTGTTTTATGGGCGATTGTAGCTTCTAATTGTTGCATCATCTCAGGAGTCATTATATCTGAGGAACGTATCAATAAAAAGAATATTAATCCACCTAGAGCATTACCAATAAAACAAAGTGTAAAAATTTTAAAAACGCGGAATGGTGAAATGACTCGATAATAAAGTCCTACTGTAAAATACATGAAGTTACTTGTTAATAATTCGGAATTTGTAAAAAGTATTAATACTAAAGCAAAACTGAATGCAATCGCACCGACTAAATTTGTAACACCCATTGGAACATCAGATGCTAATGAACCTTTAATGAGTAAGACAAAAACTGTTATCACGCCTAAGATAAATACAGCCATAATGGCACGTAGCAGATAGCGTTTTAAATAAAAACTTTGCAATATATCTTTGGCTCGAATTGTTTCTACGACATGATGGACCCAAGCTTTACCATAAAAAACTTTATCCCATTTTATGTTTTTTTCGTTCAAAACTTTATCCTCACTTTCTATTAATTAAAAATATTATACTATGTAACTGCATTTTTGTGAAATAATTCACAAAATAATCATAATTAAAAACTGCTGATCAATTAACTAATATGAATATTTAATTGTCCGCTATAATATCAAAAATAAAATTTACATTGCGTTTTCTCACAAAATAATCTAAAATAAAAACATATGTAAGGGCTTACATAAATGAAAAATAATTGTTTTAATTTTTAGAATTTATAGTATAATAGCGTCATAATAAGTGAATTATTATCACTTATATTTGAATGAGATGGGGTTTGAATGATGAATGAGAATAACGAATTACAAAGGGGACTAGGTGCACGTCAAATGCGGATGATAGCACTTGGTGGAACAATTGGTGTCGGACTCTTCATGGGGGCGACAAGTACAATCAAGTGGACAGGACCTTCAGTAATATTTGCATATTTAATAGCAGGTCTGTTTTTATTTTTAGTGATGAGAGCTATGGGGGAAATGGTATATTTACATCCGACCTCAGGTTCATTTGCAAACTTTGCAAGTGATTACATAAATCCAGTTGCTGGTTATCTGACAGCATGGAGCAATATTTTCCAATGGGTTGTTGTAGGTATGAGTGAAGTTATCGCCGTTGGAGAATATATGAATTATTGGTTCCCTGATTTACCACAGTGGATACCAGGTATTATTGTAGTATTATTGTTGGCAGGTGCTAACTTAGTATCAGTTAAAGCATTTGGTGAATTTGAATTTTGGTTTGCAATGATCAAAGTAGTAACAATTATTTTAATGATTATCGCAGGATTCGGTTTGATATTCTTTGGCCTTGGTAATGGAGGAGAAGCTATTGGACTCTCTAATTTATGGTCACATGGTGGCTTTATGCCTAATGGTTGGATAGGATTCTTCTTTGCACTTTCTATTGTAATTGGTTCTTATCAAGGTGTTGAATTAATTGGTATCACTGCTGGTGAAACTAAAGACCCGCAAAAAAATATTAAAAGTGCGGTTAATGGTGTTATATGGCGTATATTAATATTCTATATCGGAGCTATCTTCGTTATTGTAACTGTTTATCCTTGGGATGAATTAGGAAATATCGGCAGTCCATTCGTTGCAACATTTGCAAAAGTAGGTATTACATTTGCAGCAGGACTCATTAACTTTGTAGTTTTAACGGCAGCGATGTCTGGATGTAATTCTGGTATATTTAGTGCTAGTCGAATGACGTTGAACTTATCTCAAAAAGGAATGTTACCTAAGTTTTTCCGTAAAGTTATGAAAAATGGTGTTCCTATTTGGACAGTAACTGCAATAGCAATTGGTATTTTAATTGGCGCATTATTGAACGTTATTTTGCCTTTATTCATTAAAGGCGCGGACAGCATTTTTGTTTATGTATACAGTGCCTCAATTTTACCAGGTATGGTACCGTGGTTTATGATATTAATTAGTCATTTAAGATTCAGAAAAAATCACAGTGAAGAAATCAAGAATCATCCGTTTAAAATGCCAGGCGGTGCAATAACAAATTATATTACAATGGCGTTCTTTATCATGGTGTTAATAGGCATGTTATTTAATAAAGAAACAGTCGTTTCAGTTGTTATTGGTATCGTATTCTTAGGTTGTATGACATTGTTCTATTACCTGAAGGGCTATCATAAATTAAGTGATGATAAGCAAATTTAAATAGTAAAACAAAACGTAAAACAGTAGGTCGTTTTACAATCAACTTTTAAAAAGCCATAAATGATACATTAACTTGTATCATTTATGGCTTATTTTGTTATCGACAATATCGTAAATATGATTACACTAATGTTTTACAAAAAATTAACAATATAAAAATACTCACTCAAAACTCGTGCTTTAGAATAAAGTTGAGGTCATAATACATATCTAAAGGAGTTATTATATGAAAATACTTAATAAACTAGCTACTGCTACAATTGCAGGGACGATTATTGCCGGTTCATCATTAGGGAGTGGACAAGGGATTTATGCAGCTGGGAAAAAAGATGAGACTAAAGATGCAAATCAGAATTCTGATGTAGCTTACATGGGCAATACAAAAAACCCTAAAAACGTCATCTTTTTAGTTGGAGATGGTATGGGTCCTTCGTATAATGCTGCTATCGCTATTTTGCAGACAATCCTGATACTAAAGAAATGGATCAAACTGCTTTTGATAAATATCTAATAGGTAGTCAGCGTACAAATCCAAATGATCCAAAAGAGAATGTTACTGATTCTGCAGCCGGTGCAACCGCATTTAGTTCAGGACAAAAAACATATAATGGTGCTATTGGTGTCGACGCTAATAAAAATAATGTTAAAACGGTTTTAGAACAAGCTAAAGAAAATGGTAAATCAACTGGTTTAGTATCTACTGCTGAAATCACAGATGCTACACCTGCTGCATACGCATCACATGTAGATGATCGTGATAAAAAGAATGAAATTGCTAAACAATTTTACAATGACAAAATTAATGGCAAACATAAAGTAGATGTACTTTTAGGCGGGGGTGCTGAGTATTTCGGTAAAGATAACGGCAACTTAAAAAATAAATTTAAAAAAGATGGTTACGATGTAGTTACTAATAAAAATGAACTACAAAACTCTAAAAATAAACAAGTATTAGGATTATTTGCAGATAATGATATGCCGTTACAGATAGACGCACCAGATAAAAATCCAAAATTAGTGGATATGACAGATAGTGCTGTAAATAAATTAAAACAAAATGACAAAGGGTTCTTTTTAATGGTAGAAGGCGCTTCTATTGATAAATCAGGCCATCCAAATGATGTAACAGGGGTAATGTCTGAAATGTCTGGATTTGAAAAATCATTTGAATATGCTATGAATTATGCAAAAGACAATCCAGATACGCTTGTGGTAGCTACTGCAGATCATTCTACAGGTGGGATGTCTATAGCGAAAGGTAAAGATTATGTTTGGAATCCAGATGCCATTCACCAAATGAAACATTCAGGTAAATACATGACTGAAGAAATCAGCAAGGGTAAAAATGTGGAGAAAGTGATTAAAGATGGTTATGGTTTTGAAGTTTCACAAGATCAAATTGATAAAATAAAAGACGAAGCTAAAAAACTTAAAGATCTTAAAAAAGACGAAAAAGCATATGAAAGTCAATTACAAAAAGTTCAAGATGCTGTACAAAAACCGATAAATGACAAATCTAATACTGGTTGGACTACAAATGGTCATACAGGAGAAGATGTAAATACTTATGCATATGGTCCTGGTAGTGATAAATTTAAAGGAAATATTGATAATACTGATAATGCCAAAAATATTTTCGACTTTTTCCAAAAAGATGTAAAATAATGATGTAATAAACAAATAATGTTAACTTCAGATTAAAAAAAGAGAACGACCTAGAAATCCTTTATAAAAATGCGATTTCTAGGTCGTTCTTGTTTATTATGTTATTTAAAATGTGATGTTAGCATTGTTTTAGTGTTTAAATTGGATTTTAGATAAATGTTTACGGTAATTATCAAGCGCCATTTTTGACTGTGTGATTGAATCCAATGAGCGTTGATAATTTAAAGCGATAAATCGATAATACAGAATATCTACAGTGAAAAGTTGTGCAAACAAAGATGTTGTTGCGGCCATGCGCAGTTCATTTTCATCTGTTTGACCATAAATTAAAGTATAATCAGAAATTTTAGCTACAGGGTTATTGTTCGAACTTGAGATCGTAATGATAGGTATATTATAGTCGGTAGCAACTTTTGCCATAGATTGCATTTCACTATGACTACCTTGGTTGGTCACGAAAATAATACAATCTTGTTCATCATGTGTAGCCATGGTAGTCATTAATAAATGCGTTTCTTGTATTAAGCGCACATTTAAACCTATTCGAGACAATTTTTGATATAAATCTGTGACAATGACGAGTGATGCGCCATAACCAAATAAGAATATAGTACGCGCATGTTTCAATGTATCGCAGATGTCATCGATATGAGGTTGCTCAATTTGTGACGCAACACAACTCATTGTGTCGGTTGCTCTAGCTAACATTTTAGATTTGATAATATCGACTGATTCATTATCAATTAATTCCATATGATTATTGTTAATTGCATCTTCAGGCAAATAACGTGAAATTGTAATTTTAAGTTCTTGAAAGCCTTTTTCTGTGATTTTTTTGCTAAAACGTACAATTGAAGCAGTACTTGTATTAATTTCATTTGAAAGATCTTGGACAGACATATTAATAATACGATGCGGTTCATTTAAAATAAAATCAGCAATTTTCTTTTCACTTTTTGTAAAAGTTTCATAGATATTATCAATTTTATAAAGTACGTTGGTCATAGTTTAACCACCTAAGTTATCAGATTCTCTCATTGATTTTGTTGTACCTAAAAAGAAGGTGAAGAGGAAACCACCGATGTAAGCAGCGATTAATCCTGCAATATATCCTAAGTACATATGATCTGAAATCAAAGGTAACAATGAAATACCACTTGGTCCAATAGCATTGGCACCGATGTGTCCAATACCACCAACTACTGCGCCACCAATACCTCCACCAATACATGCTGTAAAGAATGGTCTACCAAGAGGTAACGTAACCCCATAAATTAAAGGTTCACCAATACCGAGGAAACCAACAGGAAGTGCACCTTTAATTGCATTTCTCAAAGTAGTATTTTTCTTACATCTTACCCAAAGTGCTAATGCGGCGCCAACTTGTCCTGCCCCTGCCATGGCAGCAATAGGTAATAAGTAAGTAGCACCAGATTGATTTATCATCTCAATATGAATAGGCGTAAATATATGATGTAATCCTAACATAACTAATGGTAGGAAGAAAGCACCAATGATAAAGCCACTAAAGACGCCACCGATATCAATAACACCATTGACTACGGATACTAAACCATCAGAAACAAAGCCAGCTAATGGCATGATGATAAAGATTGTTGATAAGCCGATAACGAACAAAGTAATCGTAGGTGTTACGATGATATCTATGGCATTTGGTACAATTTTATGTAATCTCTTTTCTACGAGACTTAATAACCAAACTGCAAAGATAACACCTATTATACCACCTTGTCCTGCTTGTAAAGGTTCACCTGTGAAAATATTAGTAATCATATTTTCTTCCGTTAAACCTGTTAATAACGTTGTCCCTCCAATAACACCACCTAAACCTGGTGTTGCACCAAATTCTTTTGCAGCGTTTATACCCGTGAAGATTGCTAAATAAGCTAACATACCATCTTTAATTACATTAAAAACAGTGACAAGTTGTGTGATCCATGCGCCAGATATGACCTCGGCCGCAAGTAAATTGCTTAAAACTGCACCAATACCACCAATTAAACCTGCACCAATAAATGCTGGAATCAATGGGATAAATATATTTGCGATTGTTTTTAATAGTTTATTGAACTTACCGCGTTTTTGTTTGCTTTGAAAAGCCGCCTTGTTTTCTTTAGCTCTTGCTTCAGTTTCAGCTTTATAATTTTTATCATGGTGTGAAATGGTTTCACCTAAACGCACACCACTCATTTCAGATATATGGTCAGCTACCTTATTAACTGTGCCAGGCCCAACGACAACTTGTACACGGTCGTCTTTGACCACACCTATAACGCCGTAAGTAGATTTTAATTTATCATAGTCAACTTTATTTTCATCGTGCACTTTAATTCTAACGCGCGTCATGCAATTTATAACATTTTCCATGTTCTCTAAACCGCCAACTGCATTTACAATGTTTTCTGCAAGTTTTTGTTCTTTAGTCATCGTAAAACCCTCCTATATACATAAATTATTTTAAGTACTTGGTTTAATCTCTGATTGCTTGCTTAACGATGTGGTTATTGTTGTCTAAACGCTGTTTTGCGTCTGCTTTTGATGTATCACACATATGCATAACGATAGCAACTTTAAGGTTATGATCTGCGGCATTATATAGCTTCTCAGATTGTTGATATGATGTGTCACAGATATCTTGTACGATGCGTATAGAACGGTCAATTAATTTTTGGTTTGTAGCTTTTACATCGACCATGAGATTATCATATACTTTACCGGCACCAACCATTGTGATAGTTGAAATCATATTAAGTATCAATTTTTGTGCTGTTCCTGATTTTAATCTAGTGGAACCTGTTAATACTTCAGGGCCTACATTAACTTCAATTGCTTTTGTAGCTATTTTACTTATTTTAGTATTTGTATTGCATGCAATTGAAACGGTGTGTGCACCAATGCTATTTGCATATTTTAATCCTCCGATAACATAAGGTGTATTACCACTTGCAGCAATACCGATCACAACGTCTTTTTCATTAAGGTGAATATGATGTAAATCTTCTTCTGCCAAAGAAGTGCTATCTTCAGCACCTTCAACAGCAACTGTCATTGCTCTTTGACCACCTGCAATTAATCCAATCACTTCATCTGGGGACGTATTGAAGGTGGGGACACATTCAGCAGCATCAAGCACACCTAATCTTCCACTCGTTCCAGCCCCCATATAAATTATTCGACCACCAGCTCTAAATTGTTTTGTCGTGATTTCTATGACTTTAGTTAATTCTGGTATGATTTTTCTAATTTGTTGAGGAACCTTTTGATCTTCATCATTCATTGTTTTAAGAATTTCTGTAATAGACATTTCATCTAAATGCATTGTAGCTTTATTTCTGGATTCAGTAGTTAAATCACTCATTAATTTCTACTCCCTTGTTTTAATAATAAATTTAAAAGTATCATTTGGTTTCATGCAATGAACCAATCTGCGCTCGGACTCACAAATTTTACCTATAACATTAACATGCGGATGCGCTGGTAAGTCAGCTTTCAAGAGTTGTAATTCTCCTTGATAGCGTCCGTTCAGTTTATTATCAATTGTCACAGTACCTGTATCTCGATTTGTCGTATTAAAAGTATTCATTTCACTTGTACAATAGTGTCTAGCTTCTTGTGATCGAATTACATCTTGTGGGTTGTCTGAGCGTACAGTGTGCGTTTGCTGTAATATCGTAGTCGCTTGAATATCAAATAAATCAACTGTGAATGTGAATGTTCTATGGCATAATACATTCATTAATTGTTCGTCTAGTGGCGTATTAAGTTTAGAATCGCCAATCAAAATTTGTGTTGTCTGATGATCTAATAGTAGTTGTGCACTTTCAATAGGGTGTTGTGTTCTTGTTGATTCTATAGTTGGTAAACCTTTGAATAAAGGTCCACGCTTTGTTGTACCTGAGATAAAACCGTAAATTGTTGCGTTTGGATTATACTTTAAAATTAGTGAGTTTTGATGATGTACAAATTTAGTTGTTAAACCTGTATCTGGCCGTGGGTAATAATTATGGCAGTAACATAAATGCGTAAAGTCTTCGAGTTTTTCATAGAGTTGTTGAAGTAGTGATTCGGAAAGTATGCTTGCATTTAAACAACAGTCAAAACCGTGTTGAATGATGTCATTAATAATTTCTATAGAAGTACTGTGATCAATACGAATCATAAATTGAGCATGATGATATGATTGCAGGAATTCATAAAAAGAATGATTCAGCAATGAAGGATTGATATCAATCATATACGTAAGATGTTTGTCTGATAAATAATTTAAAAGTTCTCCTAAATAGCGATATTTAGATGCTTCATCTTCCTCTGGAATTTGAACAGATGTGAAAATGGTAGTATATCCTAAAGCAATCATTCGTCTAATATACGATTTATCAATGGGTTGTCCTAAATAAATGGAAAAGCCATGCATGTTATCACTCCTATATTGCTGTAATCGATTTCATTTTACAATACATGAAAAAGTATTACAATTTTAAATTTAAAAAAATATCATTTTGAAATATTATTACAAAAATGTTTGTAATAACTTGTGTGTTTCTAATAATTGATTTTGTAAGGTATCAAGATACTTAATTGTATTGCCGATAGTGAGTTCTTCAATAGGGTTCTGATCATGTATTAAAAGGAATTGGTAATAATTATAATGTGGCAAAGAAAAACGTTGTAAGGATATGTCTGAGAATAGGATGAGCTCGTCTTCAATAAATTGTTGGATATCTTGTTTGTATTGTTGTTTCTTTTTATTTTGAGTAACGATGGCAAATTTATATGTTTCAATTAAATTGAGTAGTTTATGAATGTGTTGAGCGAGTTGATGATATTCTAAGTTATACATAAAACGGATCCTTTCATATAAAATTTAAAATGATGAATATGATTTTCTGGAATTGTTAAGAATGGTAGGATATACAATATAAAATTTAAAATGATTTTAAAGGGAGCTGTTGAAAGTGGAAAGAACAAAATATCGTTTTAAAGATATTGTGTGGAAAGACTTTTCTCTGATTGCGATTTTAATTGTAAGTATGATTGCTTTTACATTGGTTGGTATTTTATTTAGTTTCGTTTATGTAGATCATTTAACAGAAAAAATAGTGATAAAGTTAAGTGTTGTTATACAACTACTCTCATACGTTGTCACTGTGTTTAGTTTTTATTTTTTACATATTAAAGACTTTAAAATGCATTTGAAGAAAAATACAGCATTTATAAAGCAACATTATTTATTTCTGATTACAGTAACAATTATAATGATGATTTGTAGTGCAATTTATAACATGACTATGCAAATGTTACCTGATGACATTGGTTTTAATGAAACTCAAAACGAGCTAGAACTAATGAATTTGTTTGATCAACCTTCATTTTTGCCATTTACATTTTTATTGATTGTAATTGGAGCACCATTAGTGGAGGAAATATTTTTTAGACATTTACTGATAGGTGAACTAGGGAAGAAATTTAATGCTATTGTTATGGGGATTATTTCAGCTATTCTATTTTCATTAATGCATGTGATGGGAGCGGAATCTCCATTTGAAATAGGGAGTTATATAATTTTAGCAATTGCTATGGTATATGCATACATCAAATCAGGATTTAAATTAATAGCAAGTGTAAGTATACACATGCTTAATAATTTAATTTCATTTATTTTTACGCTTATTACGTTATATACATAATGTGAACCCTTGAAAAAATCCCATTGAGTTTTTAGGACTCAGTGGGATTTGAAAATTGTTGATAGTTATTGATAGTAATATCTTGTGTTTTTATTTTTTTCTCAAAAGAATATGAAATATCATGGATATCAACAATAGGTATTTCATTTGTTTTACCGAGACCAATTTCAAAAATAACTGCTTTCCATAATCCGTCTGTACATAATAATCCGATAAAAATTACATTTTCAGTAATAATGTCGTTATCTTTATTATACTCCATTGCCATCACATTTCGTTCAGTGCAGTAGATTAAAACCTCTGAAAAGATGGGTGGCAAGTCAACATGCGTTTGTTGATTAAATTTTATATACCGGTCGAGCTTTTTAAGCGCTCGTCTCATTTTCGTATAAGGTAAATTTAAACATTTTTTTATAATTGCGTTTATCTCTTCTTTATATGGAAGTGTTGTATATGATTGACTTTCATTCAATACTAAGAATAAAGCAGTAAGTTGATTGTCAGTTAATTCAAGCTCATAACTATTAGGTGTTTCTTGAAGTTGATAACCGCCTAATTTGCCATGTTTTGCTAGAATTTTTACCCCTTGATCTTCTAAATCTTGTATATCTCTTAAAATCGTACGTTTTGATACATCTAAGTCTATCGCAAGTTCTGAAGCGGTAATTTGCTTATTTTGCTGTATTGCTTGTACCAATTTATTTTGCCTTTCGCGTTTATTCATTAGAAAGTCACCTCCCAAATGATTACATATTACATTCATTATAGCATAAAAGTGACAATGACGACATTTATAAAGTTTTAAAAAAAGTTATAGAAAACGCTTACATTTTCAGATTGTTTATGTTAGTATAATAATTAGTAACAAGGGGGTAGCGAAAAGATAACAAAGGGGTAGGCTATTACATATAGTTTTGTTAATATCTTTTTCGTACGAGTTACTAAGCAAACATCTTCAATATTTATTACTTACTTTCCTTTCTATTTAGAGGCTGGGGCAAATTAATTGTCTCAGCCTCTTATCGTTTTATTGGATTTCATCTTTGTCAAGATGATTGCAATGAAATGATTTTAAAATAAATTCGATTTCAGTCCTATTCCTTTATTTATGGTATTGAGTCTATATAGAACAATAATTAATGGTAAAGGTTTGTTACTGTAATTATATTTATATGATAAAATAAAACAAATTATACATATTAAATAATTAAAATGAAAAAAATTTATTGATTCGTTTAAAGAAGGGGTCTCAAATGAATAAAGAAGCGTTATTAAACATTGATAATTTAGTAAGAGATTGGCTAACAACATTAGATGATATTATTCCACAGTTAATCAAAGAAATGGTTACTTCAACGAAACAAAATCGATTTGATTTAGTGACCAATGTAGATAAATCTATTCAACAAAATTTCGAACAATTTTTACAGCAACATTTTCCAAGCCACCAACTCTTCGCTGAAGAAAAATCAAATGATGACATCTTAGCAAAAAAAGGACATGTATGGGTCATGGATCCGATTGATGGTACTACAAATTTGGTTAAGCAACAAGAAGATTATTGTATTATTTTGGGCTACTTTGTCGATGGGGAACCTGCACTATCATATATCTATGATTATCCACACGGCAAACTTTATAAAGCAATCAAAGGGCAAGGCGCATATATGAATGGTAATTTATTGCAACAGCCTGAAGCTATTCAATTAAAAGATGCAATTATTTCATTTAATACATTGGTGATGAATGATGATACGATTCATGAACTCAATGATGCTTCTTTTGGATATCGTTTCATTGGCTCATGTGGTTTAGATTCCGTGCGTGTGATTTTAGGGCAATTTGGTGCGCATGTAAATACTAATCCCAAACCATGGGATATTGCTGCACAATTTTTATTCGCTGAAGAATTGGGATTAAAAATGACGACATTAAATAATACAACTTTAGATTTTGCGAAAGCAGGACCTTTTATTATTAGTAATAAAGCTTGCCATAAAGAAATGTTGACGATTCTAAATTCAGGATCTGGATATCAAAAATAATTATTTAAAATTATTAATTATTTAACAATAGGTCTTAAGCACCATGTTTATTAAATAAGTTTACTATATAATTTATAATTAATTGAAATAGAAAATCGAATATAGAATGGAGAATGAAAAAGGTGAATCGTTCTAACAAATATAATAAAAAGAAAATGGGTTTGCCCACGAAAGTATTTTTGTGGTTCTTGGGTATATTGCTAATCTTAGCAATTTTAGCTGTTGTTTATTTAGGGTTTAAAATATTTTCTGTTGGTGGGGCAATACATAACCCATTAGATAGAGATAAATCATCTTTGAGAGAAGAAAAAGCTAATCTTAATAATGGAGATCCTTTTACGATTGCTTTATTTGGCGTAGATTCAGATGCTAAAAGGGATGCCGAAGGTGGGGGACAACGTAGTGATACGATTATGGTGTTATCTATCAATCCTGAGAAGAAATCCTCTGAAATTGTGAGTATACCTAGAGACACTCAAGCGGATATTGTAGGTAAAGGTACAACTGAAAAAATTAATCATGCGTATGCTTATGGTGGGCCTGACATGGCTGTGAAGTCAGTAGAAAAACTATTGAATGTGCCAATAGATCACTATGCAACGGTAGATATGGACGGCATGAAAGATATGATAGATACCGTGGGTGGTATTGATGTCACTAGTAACGCTACTTTCTCATATGATGGATTCCAATTTAATGAAGGACAAAAGTCTCATATGGAAGGAAAAGAAGCAATGGCATTTATAAGAAGTCGTAAAGAAGAAGGCGCTGGTGGCGACTTTGGTAGACAAGAGCGTCAGCAATTAGTGATACAAGGTCTAGCCAACAAATTAACGAGTATCAGTTCAGTTACACATTTTAATTCGTTGATGAATCACGTTGAAGACAATGTGAAAACAGATTTGACTTTAGGAGAGTTAAACAAAGTTAGAGGTAATTATAAAGATGCAAACGATAACGTGCACCGTCATCAATTAGAAGGTCAAGGCGGGATACAAGATGATGGGCTTTATTACTTTATACCTAGCCAAAGCTCGTTATCTGAAATAGAAAGCGATATAAAAGATAATTTAGGTATTTAGTTTAATAAATACACGCAATCAATTACATTGGTTGCGTGTATTTTTATTTTTGTCATTAAAATAATCAATACTCAGCGAAAATGTTTAGCACTATAAAATAATATTTATATTAAGCAGGCGAAAAATAGTGGAAAGCCTTAACATTTTATTGATTTACATATACAATATAAATAACATTACCAAAAAGTGTGGGGCTTTTAGGATGGAATGTTATCAAACATCTTTGATTCATAAACATGGGCTTTATAAAATTAATAGGGGTGAATAGTATGCAAGAACATTTAATTATTACATTAGATGGCAAAGATTATCTTGTGGAACCCGGCACAAACTTACTACAATTTATTAAATCACAAGATACGTTTGTACCTTCTATATGTTATAACGAATCGCTTGGTCCTATAGAAACTTGTGATACGTGTACAGTAGAAATAGACGGTGTGATGCAACGTGCTTGTAGTACGACGATAGATAAACCAATGATTGTTAATACACAAAATGATAATGTACAAACAAGTCAAAAAGAAGCTTTAGACCGTATTTTAGAAAAACATATGCTTTATTGTACAGTATGTGATTATAATAATGGTGATTGTGAAATTCATAATACAATGGATCAGTGGGGTCTCGAACATCAAACATATGAATACAAGGAAAAACCATATGAAAAAGATTATGGTCCATTCTATCGTTATGATCCAGACCAATGTATTCTATGTGGGCGCTGTGTTGAAGTTTGTCAAGATGTCCAAGTCAACGAAACTTTAACGATTGATTGGGAACGTCAACAACCGCGTGTCATTTGGGATAATGATACAACAATAAATGATTCATCATGCGTTGGGTGTGGTCAGTGTGCGACGGTATGTCCTTGTAACGCAATGCTAGAAGTCAATATGGAAGGTAACGCTGGCTATATGACAGATTTAGAGCCAGGATCACTTGCTGCGATGATCGATTTAACTAAAAAAGCAGAACCAGGTTATGGACCGCTATTTGCGGTATCTGATTCGGAAGCAGCGATGCGTGAAGAACGCATCGAAAAAACTAAGACTGTATGTACATATTGCGGTGTTGGTTGTTCATTTGACGTTTGGACAAAAGGTAGAGAAGTATTGAAAGTACAACCTCAACATGAATCTCCAGCAAACAAAATTGCAACGTGTGTGAAAGGTAAATTCGGTTGGGATTATATTGATTCAGAAGAAAGATTAACTAAACCATTAGTACGTAAAAATAATCAATTCGAAGAAGTAGAGTGGGATGAAGCACTACAAGTGATTTCTGATAACTTTAACAAGGTAAAAGCTTCTCACGGCTCAGATGGTCTAGCATTCATTTCTTCATCTAAAGCGACAAATGAGGAATCATATTTAATGCAAAAACTTGCGAGACAAGTGATTGGTACAAATAACGTGGATAACTGTTCTCGTTACTGTCAAGCCCCTGCAACCAAGGGATTATTTAGAACGGTAGGACATGGCGGTGACTCTGGTTCAATCGAAGATCTTGAAATCGCTGACATGGTTGTTTTAATAGGGACAAACACTGCAGAAGCGCACCCAGTCATCGCTTCTCGTATTAAACGTGGACATAAATTATATAATAATACTTTAAATGTGTTTGATATACGTAAACATGAAATGGCTGAAAGAGCTGATAACTTCTATCAACCTAAACCAGGTACTGATTTAGTATGGTTATCAGCTGTGACAAAATATATTATAGATAATGACCTACACGATAAAGCTTTTGTTGATGAATGGGTAAATGGCTTCGATGAATATCATAAATCTTTAGCACCATATACGATGACATTTGCCGAAGATACAACAGGTATTTCGCAAGAAGCGCTCATTGATTTTGCGCATCAAATGGTTAATGCTGAAACAGTGTCAATTGCCTGGGCTATGGGTGTAACACAACAAGATATTGGTAGTGACACGTCTACTGCAATATCCAACTTATTATTAGCTACAGGTAACTATAGAAAACCAGGTACTGGTGCATATCCGCTTCGTGGTCACAACAACGTACAAGGATGTAGTGATATGGGGAGTATGCCTGATCAATTCCCTGGTTACCAAAAAGTGGTAGATGATGAAATCCGCGCTAAATTTGAAAGAGAATATGGTGAAACATTACCAAGTGTTCCTGGCAAAGATAACCATCAAATGATGGAAGGCATTCATGCTGGTGAAATTGACGCTTTGTATTTATATGGTGAAGATACAGGTATCGTTGATTCAAATATTAATTATGTACAAGCTGCACTTGAAAAAGTTGGTTTTTTAGTCGTACAAGATGAATTTTTCACTTTCACTGCTTCATATGCAGATGTAGTTCTACCGGCATGTCCATCACTAGAGAAGACGGGTACTTTCACCAATACTGAACGTCGTATCCAACGCTTATATCAAGCACTTGAACCTAAAGGTGAATCAAAACCAGACTGGGTCATTATCCAAGATGTAGCTAGAACATTAGGTTATGATTGGAATTACACACATCCAAGTCAAATCATGGATGAAATTGCTAAATTAACACCATCTTATTCAGGTGTTAATTATGACAGATTAGATGGATACAATAGTTTACAATGGCCTGTTGCTGAAGACGGCACAGACCAACCAACATTGTATTTAGATGGATTTAACTTTGAAGACGGTAAAGCGAATTTCTATCCTTTAACATTTGATAATTTCTTTAAAGTTAATGAAGAATACGATTTACATGTTAACAACGGACGTTTATTAGAGCATTTCCACGAAGGAAATATGACATACAAAGTACCAGGTCTTGCGTATAAAGTTCCTCAACCGTTCGTAGAGGTATCTCCAGAGCTAGCAAAAGAAAGAGATATTCATGAAGGGGCAGAGGTTAAGTTGATTTCAGACAGTGGTGAAGCTGAATTAATCGCACACGTAACAGATCGAGTGAAAGGGAAAGAAATTTATATTCCATTAAATAACAATGCCATGATTAATGGCGATCAAGGCGCTATTAACTTATTGACAAATAGTGATGTGGATAAAGATACAGATACACCTTCTTATAAACGTACAAGTTGTCGAATGGAAGTTAAAACACGCAGAGGAAAATCACCATTGAACCCAACAAACTTCCGAGTAAATAAACAAAGACAACCACAGTATAGTGTACGTGTTGAAGACAAATGGAAACGTGATGATTACACTTTCCCAGGAAGTCAGGTGAATAAATAATGGCTGAGAGAATAACGAAAATTAAACGCATGCAAAAGTCTGAAGAACAAATTAAACAAGAAAGTTTAGCAGAAGTTACCGATGCAATTGCAGCAAATAAAGATAGTATTATGAAAGCTATTAATATTATTAGCACGTTAGACGATGCCAAAATACTAGATGCGCTATCAGGTATCGTCAATAGTCGAGGTGTTATCGCTAATAAATTCGCAGTTGAATTAAATAAAGAACAATACACAGGATTGATTACCAATATGGCATCACTTGTTTTCCTTTTAGGTGATTTGAATGTCAACGATTTGAGCATTATGTTAAATAAAGTAAATAAAGGCTTAAGTGTTGCAAATCAAGCTAGTCCAAACCAAAAAACATCTATTACTGGTTTAATGAGTGTACTTAAAGATGATGAAATGAATCGTAGTTTAACTTATATGTTAAATATGCTCAGAGGTATGTCTAGATAATAAAATGAAGTGCATATATTATATGAAAAAGCTCTTATTGTGAATTTTATTCACATAAGAGCTTTTTGCTATTATAAATGACATATTGAAAATTAAGTAAATATGATACAATTTCAATGAATAGAATGATTGATTTAGAATTTAGTTACAAGGAGTGGAGACTTATTAATCCGAAATTAATTAAAACCATGGCTATTATTTCAAATATATTTTTAGTCATTGGTATTATATTTTTAATTACTTTAAATGTTGTGATGGCAATTACAATGTTTGTTGTTTCTTTGACAATTAGCTTAGTAATTTTCAACACATTATTTAGAAATCGAAAGGGCATGCGTATTGCAATTAACGTTTCCTTTATAATCGTTCTTATTGCGGTTATTTTTGCCTATTTCACATTAACTCAATAAAATGCAATGCAGGGAGATTTTAAAATATGAATGATCGTGTTAAGCAACGTATACCGTTAATATTATTAATATTAATTATCGCTATATTTGTGATTTTATTAATAATAAATGAAACATCTTTATTTGAGAAACAAAAGACCCATACTTTTAATGAAGCGGTAGATAAACAAGTAAGCTCAGATGCATTAAATATGAAAGAACAAGAAGGTAAATTTATTAAAGCTTCTACTGCAGATGTGAAAAAAGCAATGGAAGTTAATAGTGATCAAGACGATTTAAATCATATGGATATTTCTGAAAAAGTATCTATGTCCGAAGACGAGATAAATAAAATTTTAAAAAATAAAGGTATATTAAAAGGGAAAGGTAAAACTTTCCTAAAGGCACAAGATAAGTATGATGTTAATGTTTTATATTTAGTGAGTCATGCCCTAGTTGAAACAGGTAATGGTAAATCAGAATTAGCAAAAGGTATTAAAGATGGAGATGAAAGATATTATAACTTTTTTGGTATAGGTGCATTTGATGAAAATGCAGTACATACTGGTAGTAGCTTTGCAAAAAAACAATCGTGGACATCCCCTGAAAAAGCAATTATGGGTGGTGCTCAATTTGTAAGGAAAAATTACTTTGATAATAAACAAATATCACTTTATCAAATGAGATGGAATCCTAAGACACCTGGTGAGTATCAATATGCAAGTGATGTGGATTGGGATGACAATATCGCTTGGTTTATGAAACATTTTTATAAAAATTTAGGCATTAAAAAAGATGACATCAACAAAGATTATTATTTGTAGTGACATCATAAAAGATTACAACCGCAATTTTTAGAAACTTACATTACATTTTGTTATGTTATTATACAAATGTGAATATAATATTAAAAGATTAGGGAAAGTTGGAGTGAATAAAGATGAAAATAGCCATCGTCGGTGCAGGTATAGGTGGTTTAACTGCAGCAGCTTTATTAATAGAGCAAGGTCATGATGTAAGTGTATTTGAAAAAGAAGATACAGTATCTGAATTAGGTGCTGGTATTGGCATTGGTGGTAATGTCATTGAAAAACTAAATGGTCATGATTTAGCAAAAGGACTGAAAAACATTGGACAAGTTATTGATGTGATGGAAGTTCGGGATGAAAAAGACAAACAATTATCAAAACTTAAGTTGAAAAAAAACACTGTTAATTTAACAATGTCACGCCAAAGTTTATTAGATGTGATTAAATCTTATGTGCCTGATAGCGTAATTTTCACAAATCATAATGTAACAGGAATTGAAAATGGGGACTTGAAAGTGACCTTACAATTTTCTGAACAAACTTCACAATCATTTGATTTATGTATCGGCGCTGATGGTATCCATTCAAATATAAGGCAAGCATTAGTACCAAATAGTAAACCAATTTATCAAGGATACACAGTATTCAGAGGCTTAGTTGAAGATATTGATTTAAAAGATAACCACATTGCTAAGGAATTTTGGTCTACAAAAGGTAGAGTGGGTATTGTGCCATTATTAAATAATCAGGCTTATTGGTTTATTTCAATTTCTGCCAAAGCACATGATACTAAAATACATGCTTTTGCGAAACCACATCTACAGGCAAGATTTAATCATTTTCCTAATGAGGTTAGACAAGTTTTAGATAAACAAAGTGAAACAGACGTATTATTACATGATATGTATGATTTAAACCCATTGAAATCATTTGTTTATCAACGTGTTGTGCTTTTAGGTGATGCTGCTCATGCAATGACACCTAACATGGGGCAAGGTGCTGGTCAAGCAATGGAAGACGCTATTGTTCTCGCGAATTGTGTGCAATCATATGATTTTGATTTAGCTTTGGAACGCTATGATAAATTACGTGTGAAGCATACAAAAAAAATAGTGAAGCGCTCTAGAAAAATAGGGAAAACTGCGCAAAGAACAAATAAATTTGTCGTTAAAGTGAGAAATAAAATTGCTAAAATCCTTCCTGATCGATTACTATCCAATCAGACAAAATTTATTTATAAATCGAAAGAAAAGTAAAACATATATTTAGAACAAAACGCTCAATATCATAAAGGCCGTAAATGTATTTTAGAAAAATACATTTACGGCTTTTTATCTAAATTGACTATTATTTTGTTAACTTTACTAAGGTGATAATCTAGTTTGTCATTTTCAATGCTTAAATTATGTCATATAGAACTATCTGATTAAATTTAATTTGCTCTTAATTTTTATTGCATAAACAACCTTGCAAATAGAAAAACACTTCCGTGCTATTCATTTAAATAAATAGCACGGAAGCGTTTTTATTTTAATCCTATTAATTGCGGGAGTTTATAACTGTTTTCAATAGAAACTGGTATTTAAACATAAGTCAAAAATGAAGATATCTCAGTGTCTATGTTTTGTTAAATAATCAGTGATTAATTAACGACAAATTTAGGTTCTTCACCATTAAGTTTACTTATTGTGTCATTAGCTACAATTTTTGACATCATATCACGAGATTCAAACGTAGCATTACCAATGTGAGGTGTAATAACAACATTATCTAATGATTTCAGTTCATCATTAATTTCAGGTTCAAATTCAAACACATCTAATGCTGCGCCTTCGATATCTTTATTTTTCAATGCTTCTACTAAAGAGGCTTCATTTACGATAGGGCCTCTAGCTGCATTAATGAGATAACTTGTTGGTTTCATTAATTTGAATTGTTCAGTGTCAAATAAATGGTGTAAATCAGGATTATATGCAGCATTAATTGTAATAAAATCTGAGTGCTGTAAGAGTGTATCAAAATCAACATATTTAGCGCCTATTTCACGTTCTTTATCAACTTTTTGATGAGGTCCTGTGTAAAGTACGTTCATATCAAATGCTTTCGCACGTTTTGCCACTGCGCTTCCAATTTCTCCTAAACCAATGATTCCTATTGTTTTACCAGAAACTTCTCTGCCACGGAAGAATAATGGTGCCCATCCGTCAAATCCGGTTGTACGACATAATTTATCGCCTTCAGGAATACGTCTCGCTACAGCTAATACAAGTGCGAAAGTTAATTCTGCTGTAGAGTTTGTTGAAGCTTTTGGTGTATTTGTTACATCAATTTGCTTTTGGCGTGCGTGTTCAACATCTACGTTATTGAAACCAGCGCCATAGTTTGTGATGATTTTTAAGTTTGAGCCTGCATCAATCACATCTTTATCAACATTAGTAGATAGAAGGCTGATTAAAGCGTCGGCATCTTTAACGCCTTGGATCAATGTTTCTTTATCAATAATTCCTTTACCTTCATACATATCGACTTCATAACCTTGTTCTTTTAGCAAGTTATACCCAACTTCTGGTATTGGGCCTGCAATGAAAACTTTTACCATGTATAATCACTTCCTTTACCTAAAGTATAGTAAATTTTATATAAGTAAACAAACTTTTACATTGCTCTCAATTATAACAAAGTACATATTACATATAATTATAGTTCTAAAATAAAGTGATTATTTTATTATCGTAGATATTGCGTTAATTTAAAAAGTTATTTTAGCCAACAATTTTCAAACCAACAATTGCTAAAACAATGATAACAATAAAGAAAATACGTTTGATATTTTTAGATTCATTATAGATGAGCATGCCAGCTAGCGTGCCACCACCTGTACCGATACCGCTCCATACAGCATAAGCAGTCCCCATAGGTATACCCATTGTCATCGCTAGTTTAAGTGTGCTGAAACTACAAATAAAGGCAACTGCTAAAAGCACAACGAATGCTTTCTTTTTAGTACGAGCAATTTCATTTAGAATAATGACACCAATAACTTCTAGTAAACCAGCCATAAATAGTATGATCCATGCCATTATTGTTCAGCCTCCTCTGTAGTTAATTTAAGACCGATAATTCCAATTACAAGTAAGATAACTAATGCTATTTTCGCAATGTTAAAATGGTCTCCGAAAAACATCATATCAACCAGTACCGTTCCAATTGCACCAATACCTACAAATACAGCATAAACAGTTCCAACAGGTAACGATTTACAAGCTGAAATGACTAAATAGAAACTCAATATTAAAATAATAATCGTACCAGCCCAACTCAAGAATGAGTCAGCAGTGTTTAATCCAGTAACCCATAATATTTCTATAATTCCTGCTACGATAACTTTAAGCCACTGCATTTGGTTCAACCTCCTTTTTGCATGAAACGCTATTATTTTCTCAAACTTTTAATTAGCCTGCAATATGTAGACATCATTTCAATATAAAAAAGCCTAAGACATTAAAGAATGTCTTAGGCTTTTATAAGTTACTACTTATTTATTGAAAACGAATTGCTATTGGCATTTTTAACATAAACAACCATATTTATCATACGTATAAAGTCGCTATTTAAGCACATGGCTTTATATTACATATGCCTCCCAATAGTGATTATTTAATGGCAATATTAGTTAAGGTGGATATAATTATATGAACTAGCTTCGCCAGCTGAAATTGTACGTTCACTTACTGAGTATGGTCCACCATTATAGTTCATTTCAGAAACATTTACAGAACCATCACTGTTTACATTTTCAACGTATGCTACGTGGCCCATGCTACCTTCACTAGATTGTAAGATAGAACCTGCCTCTGGAGAATTGTTAACTGTATATCCTGCTGAAGATGCTGCAGAAGCCCAATTATTTGCATTTCCCCATGTAGAACCGATTTCGCCACCTGTTTTATCAAATACGTACCAAGTACATTGTCCAGCAGTGTATAAGTTTGCACTTGAACCTGATGTAGCTTGTGTTGTGTTTTGATTAGCTTGTGTAGTTTGTTCAGCTGCATTTGCTTCATTTCCGTGATCTAAACCTACAATTGCTGCGCCGATACCTGCTGTCAATGTTGTTGCTGTTACTATTTTTTTCATAATAAAAAAGTCCTCCCAAATTTAATTCATCTATTATTTTAATAAAATTTATTTTTATAATTACTGCGTTAGTTTCAACGACAATTTATACAATAACAGAAGATCATCACTTTGTGTGGATTGTTACGTATTTGTAAAACAATTAAAAAGACCTCACATATTGTTGTAATAAACAACACGTGAGGTTACAAAAGCGAATATTGTTGTAATATGGTAAAAAATGCGCAAGTATAAGGTTTAAATACATAATATACACATCTGCTGGATTTGTATATTACAATGAGTGTAAAGAATCACAAAATTTTGATTAAAATTATTTGAAAAATCTAATAGATAGCGGTGGTAAATAATCTTCACCATTATACGCTTTTACTGCTGCTACAATTGTAAAAATAAAGTTTAAAATTGCGATGATAGGAAATAGAATAAATCCTATGAGAATGAACATCAAAATAGTTGAAACGGTTAACCAAATAACATATGAAATTAGGAAATTAAAATAATTTTTACCTGCTCTATCAACGAATGCTGAGTCTTCACGTTTAATAAGCCAAATGATTAGTGGTGCTAAAAATGTAGTGAAAAAACTAAGTACATAAATTAATGTTGCCATCAATCTTGAATCACTATTAGGTTCCTGATTTAATACTTCACGATTTGAGTAAGCTTCGGTCATTATTATTCCTCCTTTTAACTTACTATTACTATAACAAAACCAAAAATGAGTTGTACATTATTTGAAAAATTTTATAAAAAAGACTGTTTACAATGTTGCGATATTGTTAAAATATAGAAATGCACATAAGCAAGTATTTAATTGAAAAAATTAAATAGGTTGTATGCCAGTGTTTATCATTTTTCTTAATAGGTTATACATGAGAGTAATGTTTAACACGAAAAATTTGATGTTTAAAGAAAGAAGGGTGTTTATGAAGATAGCAATCGTAGGATCAGGTAATGGTGCTGTTACTGCAGCACTAGATATGGTTAGCAAAGGACATGAAGTCAAGTTATATTGTAGAAATCAATCTTTAGATAAATTTGATAAAGCCATTGAACAAGGTGGTTTTACATTTAATAATGAAGGTGAAGAAACCTTCGTAAAATTTACTGACATAAGTGACGATATGGAATACGTACTTGAAGGTGCTGATGTTGTACAAGTTGTTATACCATCATCATTCATTGAACATTATGCACATACTATGGCACCATTTATCAAAGCACATCAATTAATATTCTTTAATATTGCTGCTGCAATGGGATCAATACGTTTTATGAATGTACTAGAAGATATGCACATTGATGTAATGCCTAAGTTTGCTGAAGTAAATACATTAACTTATGGTACACGTGTCGATTTTGAGGCAGCGCGTGTCGATTTATCTTTAAATGTTAGAAAAGTACATTTTTCAACATATGATAAAGAAGAGTTAAGTGATAGCTTCGATACAATAGAAAAATTGTATCCTTATATTGTAAAAGAAGAAAGCTTGTGGAAAACAAATTTAGAAAATGGTAACCCTGAAGTTCACCCTGGGCCAACGTTATTAAATGTAGGAAGAATTGATTATGCTGACACGTTCGCTCTGTACGAAGAAGGGATTACGAAACATACTGTGCGCTTATTACATGCAGTAGAGTTAGAAAGACTAACATTAGGACGTAAATTAGGATTTGAGTTATCATCTGCAAAAGAAGCTCGAATTGAACGTGGTTATTTAGAAAGACAAGATGAGGATGAACCACTTAACCGTTTGTTTAATACGAGTCCCGTATTTTCTCAAATTAAGGGACCTAATCATGTGAAGAATCGTTATTTAACAGAAGATATTGCATATGGTTTAGTACTTTGGTCAAGTTTAGGACGGGAAATTGATGTACCAACGCCTAACATTGATGCGATTATTATTATTGCATCTACAATATTAGAACGTGACTTCTTTGAAGAGGGATTAACGATAGATGAGTTAGGAAAAGATAAGTTAGGATTGTACTAATTATAATATTCATTCATATAAATAAGGGGAAATGTGTATGAAAAGACAACCAACTTTTTTAGAATCAATTTCAACGATCATAGTGATGATTATTATTGTAATTACTGGTTTTGTTGTGTTTGATATTCCAATTCAAGCATTACTTATTCTTTCTTCAGCTTATGCTGCAATTATTGCGAGACGAGTAGGTTTAAAATGGAAAGATTTAGAAGAAGGCATTACCAATCGCTTAGCAACAGCAATGCCAGCGATATTTATTATATTATCTGTAGGTATTATCGTAGGTACTTGGATGTATTCTGGAACAGTACCTGCACTGATTTATTATGGTTTAGAGTTTTTAAACCCTAATTTGTTTTTAGTATCAGCATTTATTATTTGTGCAATTACCTCAGTTGCTACTGGAACGGCATGGGGGTCAGCATCTACGGCAGGCATAGCACTGATGGCGATAAGTGCACAACTAAATATTCCAGCTGGGATGGCTGCAGGTGCAATCATTGCAGGTGCAGTATTTGGTGATAAAATGTCACCACTATCAGATACGACCAATTTAGCAGCGTTGGTAACTAAAGTAAATATCTTCTCACATATAAGAGCGATGATATGGACAACGGTGCCAGCATCTATAATTGGATTAATTGTATGGTATTTTGCTGGTTTACAATTTAAAGGTAGCGCGAATACTTCGCAAGTTAATGCGATGCTTAAGGAGCTATCAACGATTTATAACATCAACTTTTTTGTATGGTTACCCTTAATCATTATCATTGTATGTTTATTGCTTAAAATTTCCACGGTGCCGTCGATGTTAATCTCCAGTGTAAGTGCGATTGTTATTGGCGCATTTAATAATGGATTTAATATGACAGATGGCTTTAAAGCCACTTTTGATGGATTTAATAAAAGTATGGTACCCAATTTACATGGCTCATTATCTGATAAAGTTGTTAATTTAATAGAACAGGGCGGTATGATGAGTATGACTGAAATTGTAGTTACTATTTTTTGTGGTTATGCCTTTGCTGGTATAGTGGAAAAGGCAGGATGTTTAGATGTGATATTGAAGAAAATATCTAGTAATATCAATTCAGTGGGTACTTTAATTCTTGCCACAGTTTTAGGTGGATTAATGATGGTGTTAGCTGCAGGTGTTGCTTCTGTGGTAATAATTATGGTTGGTGTATTAATGATGGATATGTACAATAAAATGGGCTTGGATCGGTCAAATTTATCCAGAACATTAGAAGATTCAGGTACAATGATTATACCATTGATACCATGGGGCACTTCTGGTATTTATTATACTCAACAATTAGGTGTTTCTGTTGATCAGTTCTTTATTTGGGCTGTACCTTGTTATTTATGTGTCCTATTTGCGATATTTTATGGCTTTAGTGGTATTGGCATAAAAAAAGCTAAAGCTAGCGAAGGATAAAAATTATATATTAGCAACATGCTAAAATAAAATAAAGCGTAGTAATATATTCAAACTTTAAACTTGTTTATATTACTACGCTTTAGATAGATTTAAGTGAAATTAATAATAATATGTTTATGGGATGATAATTCGGCTAAACAAAACTATGGATGAGGTGGTTCCGTATTAAATATAGTGTTTATTGTAGCGATAATACTTTATTTTAAGGAATACATCAATATTTCAATATAGGTAAAGATTTTAAATATCCTTCTATTATCTATTTTATAGTCGGTTTTATATTGTATATTGTAGCGATGGTACAGTATAAAACCGATTTATCTGGAAAATACAATAATGATATATGTATCGTTACATGTCAATAAGTAAAGTATTAATTGAAAATTTTTATGACTATACTTCAGTTTAATCTATAATGATAGTAATGTTATATTTACAAAAATATAGGTATGAATGAAATTGCTAAATTGAGATACTATTCGATGAATAAATGTTTTATTGCTTTTAAAGTGTCTGGGACGAATCAATGATGTCCTAGACTTTTTTTATTTTATTGCTTATATTGTAGAATGCTTCAATGTCAAAATAGTTTCATTTTATAAAACACCTGAGTCGTCAGCAATTTTAAAACCGTTTTAAATGAAGACATTGTTCAAATATATATCACGAATGCCATTATGTTATCGAAACAATATCTAAAAGTGAAATAAGAAAGCGCCAATTTCTATATTATTACAATAGAAATTGACGCTTATTTTTAGCCAGTGATTTTGTATCCTACCCGCTTATATATTTACGATTATTAGTGAATGTAGTTATAGCTTGAAGCTTGGCTAGCTGAAATTGTACGTGAAGTAACAACACCAGGACCTTGGCCATAGTTCATTTCAGATACACGGATTGAACCGTCACTGTTTACACTTTCAACATATGCTACATGTCCCATAGCACCAGTTGAAGATTGTAAGATTGAACCTTGTGAAGGTGAGTTATTTACTGTGTAACCTGAAGCAGCTGCAGCGCTTGCCCAGTTGTTAGCGTTACCCCAAGTTGAACCAATTTTACCGCCAACTTTATCAAATACATAATAAGTACATTGTCCAGAAGTATAAAGGTTGCTAGAAGAACCTGAAGTACTTGAAATAGAACTTGATGAACTTGATGGTGCGCTAGTTGTAGTTACTTTGATGTTGCGGTCTGAAGTTGAGTTTGAAGCAGCTCCACCGCCACCTGTTGTATTGTTAGCTGTATATGATTGAGTTGAATTACCATATGTAGAACCGTAATTACTGTTTTGACCATTATTTGTAGCACCATTATTATTTGAATGAGCTTGGTCAGCTTGACTTGGATTCCAATTACCTTGCCAAGTATAGTGGTAATTACCTTGTTGATCTATAGTATATGAATAACTATAAGAAGTTGGATCATTAGGGTTATAACCATTATTGTTTTCAGCAGCATCTGCTTCGTTTTGTGCAAATGCAAAAGTAGCGATTCCTGCAGTAGCGATTGTAGCTGTAGCGATTTTTTTCATTGTAAAATATCCTCCTAATAATTATAAAGCATTTAATTTATTATCTCAGTCTCTAAATGACAATAGTTTAATATAGTTTTTTTCGTTGTTTTAACGACAAGCAATACTTTATCAGATAATGGTCGATTTGTGTGCAATGTTATCATTTTGTAATTTAACTCTAATAATTAATCATTAGATGTAACAAAAAACATTAACTTTTTATAGGCCTAAATGCCCATTATAATCGTATTTTAAGGTCACTTACGTGTAATATTGCACTCTAATTTATTACAAATCTGTAAAATAACAGAAAATTACAAATGCTAATAAATGCTAAAATTTAGTTATTTAAATAATATATTATTTTCTAAAGAGAAAGATTATTTATTTTTGAAAGAATTGAGAATAATTGATACAAATGTTTGCATGATATTAATGAGCAATGATATTGACAGTTTATTTGAAAGGTTTTAAGATAATGAGTATAAAAAATATACTTGATAAGCGAGGTGAATGAATGAAAATTGAGATTGGCTTAACATCTTTTGCTGATAATAGTGAAATTTTCACCGATAAAGGTAAAGAACCTGCAGTTAGTAATGCTCAGAGGATAAGGAATATAATAGAAGAAATTGAAATTGCAGATCGTTATGGTCTTGATGTTTATGGATTAGGAGAACACCATCGACCTGATTATGCTGTTTCTGATCCAGTTACAGTATTAGCTGCAGCTTCTAGAAATACAAAGCAAATTAAATTGAGTAGTGCTGTTACTGTATTATCCTCAGATGATCCTGTAAGAGTTTATGAAAGGTTCTCAACATTAAATGCAATTTCAAATGGTCGTGCTGAAATAATGGTAGGAAGAGGTTCATTTATAGAATCATTTCCATTATTTGGATATAACTTAAATGACTATGAACAGCTATTTAATGAAAAGATTGAATTATTGATGCAAATTAATCAAAATGAAATTGTAAATTGGACTGGTCAACTGAGAGCGAACATACAAAATTTAGGTGTGTATCCTAGAGTTGAGCAAGGTGTTTTACCTATTGCTATAGCCACAGGTGGAACGCCAGAATCTTCATTGAAAGCAGGAGCATTAGGATTACCTATCACTTATGCTATAATTGGCGGTGACCCTAAAAGATTCCGTAGAAATATTGATATGTATAAATCGATAGCTGAATCTTATGGTCACGATGTGAGTAAATTACCGATTGCTACACATTCTTGGGGTTACATTGCTGAAACGGACGAACAAGCTTTTCGTGAATTTTTCCCTTCAGTAAAAGCAAGCCATGATGTATTAGCTAAGGAACGTGGGTGGCCACTATATGATGAAAATAGCTTCATACGTGAAGCAGGACCGCATGGGGCATTATATGTTGGTAGTCCAGAAACTGTAGCTAATAAAATTATTGAAACTGTTGAAACATTAGGTTTATCTCGCTTTATGTTGCATACCCCTGTGGGCTCAATGCCTCATGAAAATACAATTAACACCATTAAATTATTAGGTGAGCGGGTAAAACCTATTGTAGATAAATATTTTGAAAACAAATAGAAGGAGAGTAAAAATGATATTACGTTATTTAACAAATTTAAAATTAGCAAAAGAATTATATGGTGCGGCAAAACCTAAATTAAAAGGTGACAAATCTATGAAAGATACCTTTACTGAAGTGTTTAATTTGCCAGCAAATGCAGTACCTTTAGCTGGTGCTTTAGAAGGATTAAGTGCAGTATTTTTCGTATTAAGCTTTGCAAGTAAAAGACTATCACGCATTGCTTCACTATTAACTATTACAGTGCTAGGTGTAGCAGCGTATAAACACTTTGAAGCTGGTCATGGTAAAGCAGGTGCAAAACATGCACTTGATTTAACAGGATTAGCAGCACTTAGCTTATTAGATACTTTAGATTGTAAAAAGAAATAATTAATCATTAAAATATCAGCTGGGTATGGATATAATACAGCGTTTCGTTTTAAATGAAAAAGTAAAAATGATAGTTAACACAACTTGGGACTTTAATAAATGTCTCAAGTTGTTTTTTATTTATCGGCAGACGCCTAGTGAGAAAACGCTTGTACATAGTGATAGTAGAAATAGTAAAAAGCGAATCGTTCAATTTGAGAATGCTTATTTGATAGTTATGCGTTTAAAATGAGTATATGCTACATATAGATGCATTACGTTAGACCTGTTGATTTAAATTTAGTTGGTTGTCTTATGTAACCATATTTGTAATTGATATTTCAAAGTATATTTAGTTTGCTTTTGTGGAGTTCAATTTATTAAATTAACGTCAAATACTAATAATTTTAAAAATTTATAAGAGGTATTAATGAATTTTTAGTAACAAAAAGGATATATGTAGCACTAAATTTTAATAATAAAAAGTGGTATTAAAAAAATAGTAGCAATTCCTAATATTTTTCATAGTAAGCCATATTGAATTCAATAGCCTAAATAGGATAAAATTATATTACATAAAGACAGGCACACTTTGAAATATATTAACATCATGAAAAAACATAAGGAGTGGTTTTATGGAAAAATTAAAAGAACTAAATGAACTAATAACTTTGTATCAAAAAGGAAAGCAGTTTTTCAAAGAAACTAAAAAATATCACAAATTAAATTATGAAGAAATATTTATTTTGAATTATATACATGAATGTCAATCTTATGAAGTTACTGCGAAAGAAATTGCACAATATTCAGAGTTAAAACCGTACTATTTAACGAAGGCACTACAAAAATTAATTAAAATGGGCTATTTGAGTAAAAAGAGAAGTGATATTGATGAACGTACAGTTGTTGTATATATAAATGAAGCGCAACATCAAAAAATTGAACATATGATAAAAACATTACAAGATTATCTCAAGTAACTTGTTTTGGAAAATGAGTCGTGTTACATATATAAAAAAACGAATATTCTGAAAAGTGTAATTTTATTTTATTAATTATATATTGAACTAAAATATTATTTGAGTAAAACTTTAAATGTGATATACTAATATTTGTTAAATGAAAGCGCATACAAATATTAGAAGGGTGTTATTATGAATTTACTTTTAGGGGTTATATTTTTAGGTATTGTTTTATGTTTGTTTACACTTTTTACTAGTAAGGCTCCAAATGGTGGAAAAGCAATGGGAGCCCTGGCAAATGCTGCAATAGCTTCTTTTTTAGTGGAAGCATTTCATAAATATGTTGGTGGCGATTTACTAGGGATTCCATTTTTAGGCCAGTTAGGTGAAGCGGCAGGCGGCTTAGGTGGTGTTGCTGCTGCTGGTTTGGTTGCTTTAGCAATGGGTGTATCTCCTGTATACGCATTTGTTATTGCAGTTGCATGCGGTAACATGGATTTACTACCAGGTTTTGTTGCAGGTTACATAGCAAGTTTTGGTATGAAATGGATAGAGCAAAAATTTCCGGATGGTTTGGATTTAATAGGTTCAATTATTATCATTGCACCTATTACACGAATTATTGCAATCGGTGTAGCACCTGTTGTAGATGCAACATTATTGCAAATAGGTAATATCATTAAAGAATCGACAACGTCAAGCCCAGTACTAATGGGGATAGTACTAGGCGGCATTATAACAGTAGTAGCTACTGCACCTTTAAGTTCGATGGCATTAACTGCATTATTAGGACTAACAGGTACACCTATGGCAATTGGAGCATTGGCAGTTTTTGGGTCATCATTTATGAATTTTGTTTTGTTTAAGCGAATGAAGTTTGGTGATCGAAAAACAACGATTTCTGTCGCTATTGAGCCATTATCACAAGCAGATATTGTTACTGCAAATCCTATTCCTGTCTATGCGACTAATTTTATAGGCGGTGCAGTATCAGGCGTAATTATCGCAATGTTTGGACTCGTTAATGAAGCTACAGGTACGGCTACGCCAATTGCAGGTTTAATGGTGATGTTTGGCTTTAATAATGCATTAACTGTGATAGTTGTTGCGTTATTATGCGCGATAGGTAGTGCTATTTGTGGTTACTTAGGATCGATTGTATTCAAAAATTATCCTATTATTACTAAAGATGAATTACAAAACGGTACAATGCCTAAAAAAGTTAAAAATTATTATAAAAGAAAAAGACAGTATGCCGAACGTTTGGCAATGTAGTTGTCTAATGATTTAGGTATGCTAAAATCCAAAAATTTAAATAAGACTGAAATATCAATCTCAGTATCAAGCCCGCTAATACATTATTTTTAAAATGTATTAACGGGCTTTTTTCATGTTCATGTTTTTTATCCTTATAGAGTAGCAACATCTCGACGTTGTTTGGTAGAACAGAACATCGAGCGTCTCTCCTGAAATATTCACTTTACATATGATTAACTTATATATTTACTTATAACAAATAAGACACTTCGTATTACATACGTTAACTTTAAAAGTATAGCTAAGTTAACGTAGTATTGAAAATTGATAAAATGACAAATCTAAATGAGTATACAATTTCGTAATTTATGCTGAAGTTTTTGCATACATATATTGAGTTGAACGGTTTTCTATTTTTGAAAATATCAATTCTAATACAATGGCAAGTAACCAATAAAATATTGCAGCTACACTATATACTGTTATAAATCGGTAGCCTTCATTGGCGATAACATGACTGACTGCCATAATTTCAGTAACTTGTACCGCAAATGCTAAAGAAGTCCCTTTGATAAGCATGATAAATTGATTTTCAATATTGGGAAGTGCATAACTGAATGCTTGTGGTAGTATAATTTCTTTGTACGTTCTTATTGTTGAAAGCCCTACAGTTTGAGCGGCTTCAATTTGGTCAGTGTCGACTGAAAGTAATCCACCTTTAATAGATTCTGACAAATATGCAACAGCATGTAACGAAAAAACAATAAAGGCAATAATTAACGGTGAGAAAATATCAGGATTAATTGTCAATGTGAATTTTTCATTACCCCACATCACTAATTTTGGTAAGCCGTAATACATAATAAATAATTGAACAATAAGCGGTGTGCTCCTAAAAAAAGAATTATATATCACTACAAGTTGAGAGATTAATGGAATATTTTTGGTTTGAATAAAGGCAAATAAAGTGCCGATGATTAAACCTACGATCATTGCTACAATTGAGATGATGATTGTATTAGGTACACCTTTAAGTACTTCTGAAAAAGTATAAAGTATAAATGACAAAATAATGCCTCCTTAGATGCGATATGGTTTTTGGGCGTGTTTATTGATGAGTGCAAATATAGTTTGTATGATAAGGGCGATAATCCAGTAAATAATGGATATAACGATATAAACTTCTAACATACCTAGCCCATAATTATTTCCAATAATTAATTTAACTTGGCCCATCATATCAATAATCCCAATTGTAAAAGCTAAAGATGTGTCTTTGATCAGTTCAATAACTTGTGTCGTCAAGTTTGGGATGCTATTACGCAACGCTTGAGGAATAATAATTTCCTTTAAAATCCGTGGATAAGATAAACCGACAGAAAGTCCTGCTTCAATTTGACTATAATCTACTGATTGGTATCCAGCCCGTATAATCTCTGATAGGTAAGCACCTGTATGTAATGTAAATGCTAAAATTACAAAAAACAGTCTACTGAAATGATTAATATCGATTTGGATGAATAATAATAATTGTGGCAATGCAAAATATGCCAAAAAAAGTTGTAAAATTAAAGGCGTACTTCGAATAAAAGACAGATAAATCCGGACAATAGGTGATAATATTTTCACTTTTTTGATACGAATTGTTGCTAGTAAGCATCCCAGTATTAAAGCGAAAAAGAGTGACAATATAAAGATTAATAATGTTATGGGTAATTGCTGTAAAACTTGTCTAAATAAATCGACCCAATCAACAGAATTTGTCATGATTGCACCTCCAATTTATCTTTTTGCTTGTTTATTTCATCCAAATCATCAAATACATTAACATCAAAGTACTTTTCAGAAAGCTTCTGTAATTTGCCTTCATCTATCAGTTCTTGAGTAGCTTCGTCAATATCGTCATGTAATTTTTGATGTTTTTTATTATAGACGATATGCAATGATTCTTTTTTTATGATGCCACCAATTTTGACATCAGCATTGATTTGTTTTTGAATTGCATTATAAGTGTTCCAGTTTAAAATCATGGCATCACGTCTGGCATTACTAACCATTTTTAAATTATCCCCGTTAGAAGGCTCTTGAATGGTATCAATATCAATTTTTGGAGAATGTGTATTATTATACTGAGATAATATAGAATATAACCCGCCACTCGGTGCCATCGGTGTTAATTTTTTTTCAGGTAGGTCATTAAGTGTATGTATATCAGAATTATTTTGGTGAACAACAATCAAAGGTAAGGCGTAACTATAAGGGACGTCTTGGTAGAGAAACTGTTTTTCGCGTTCAGGTGTTTTAAAAAACCAATTAATTCCCATATCAAACTTTCCGGCGCCAATACCTACAAGATTAGATTCTTCTTCACCAACTTCATATTTAAATTGGTATTGAGGTAACTTTTTTTCTAGTAGTTTTAGATAGTCTATATCTAAACCAGCAAATTCATTTTGTTTATTTGTATACAGATAAGGTGGATTAACTTCTGCAGATATTGCTACTTTGATTTCTTCTTTTTTATTCTGATTTGATGATTTTTGCGCTTGACTACATCCGCTGAATAATACCGTAATCAAAAGTGTAATCATTAAAAAGCGTAACTTATTATTTTTCATAAAAGTCACGCTCCATTTCTACGGTGTTTAAGAAACGGTTAATTCTTTTGGAATCTGAAGACGCTAAAACAGATTGTGGTGTACCTTGTTTTAATATTTTACCTTCATCTATAAATAAAATTTGATCAGCAATCGCTTTAGCAAATTGTATTTCATGAGTGACAATAACCATGGTCATCCCCTCTTGTGCAATAGACTTGATAAGCGACAATACTCCTTGAATTGATTCAGGATCTAATGCAGATGTAGGTTCATCTAATAACAATACATCTGGATTAAGCGCTAAAGCACGGATAATCCCTATACGCTGACTTTGACCTCCAGATAGTTGAGAAGGGTATTTATCCTTTTGATTTAATAAATTAAAACGTTCTAAATAAGAGATGGCTATTTCATTTGCCTGCTTAACGGGCATTTTTTTACCATGTATCAAACCAACTGTAATATTTTCAATTATTGTTTTGTTTTTAAATAAATTATAGTTTTGGAATACCATCGCAGATTTCTTTCGTAACTGTGAGATGTCTTTTTTTGAATGTTTATCGGCGACAAATCTTTGGTTGTCAATTTGAATTGTGCCTGATTTTGGTATGGCTAACGCGTTCAATGTTCTTAGCAGTGTCGTTTTACCTGATCCACTTGGACCTATAATAGCTGTCACAGTACCCTTATTTTGTGAAAAGCTAACGCCATTTAGAACAGTATGGTCTTTATATTTATGTATTAAATGTTCAACTGTAATCATTTTAAACCCCCAGAATATCAATAAATACAAAGTATCACATTAATCCTTATCGGTAAAGTAAGATTTTAGATAGTTTAAAGACTTTTATTCGTTATAAGCGAGTGTTACACTAAGATTAATAGATAAAAGTCTAAAATGAGGTGGACACTGTGAATTATTCTGCATTAATACATACAGAGATACAAAAAAAATGGATAGATAAATTTGATTCAATAAAAGAACAATTTAAAGAAAAAGCTGAGTATAATGATAAACATTCAAGATTTCCATATGAGAATATTGATTGGTTGGTAAAAGAAGGCTATACGCTATTAACGTTGCCTAAAGCTTATGGTGGTGAGGGTGCGACTGTTGAAGATATGGTTGTACTACAGACGTATTTAGGAGCAATAGATGGTGCAACTGCACTTTCAGTTGGTTGGCACCTTAGCGTTGTTGGACAATTATATGAACAACATGCTTGGGAACAAGATATGCTAGAGCGCTTTGCAGTAGCAGTGAAAAAAGGTGCATTAGTTAACAGAGCTGTCAGTGAAGCTGAAACAGGCAGCCCTACACGTGGGGCAAGACCTGCTACACATGCAATAAAAAAAGACAAAGGTTTTGTGATTAATGGGGTCAAAACATTTACTTCAATGAGTAGAAGGTTAAGCCATTTTATTGTAAGTGCCTATTATGAAGAAATAGATACTGTTGGGTTTTTCTTGATATCTGAAGATACGCCTGGTGTTGAGATTGCAGACAATTGGAATATGGTGGGTATGCGTGCAACTGAAAGTCATGATTTGATTTTAAATGATGTTTTCATTCCAGAAGAAAATTTTGTTGAAATAAGAGGCGCTGGTGGTAAAAAACCTAATGGTTGGATATTACATATTCCTAGTACTTATTTAGGTATTGCACAAGCAGCGAGAGACTATGCTGTTGATTTTGCAAAAAATTATAGCCCTGCAAGCATTGATGGTGTGATTGGGGATATATCGACCGTACAGCAAAATGTCGGTAAAATGGAATCCTTACTATTGTCAGCTCGTCACTTTTTATGGAGTACTGCAGCTTTATATAATCAGCAACAAGACATACCAATTTGGAATGAAACTTCAGCAAGTAAAGTGTTGGTGATGAACCAAGGTTTAGAAGTGATAGACATTGCCATGCGTATAGTGGGTGCTAAGAGTTTAGAGATGGAGCGTCCATTACAACGTTACTATAGGGATATGCGAGCTGGACTCCATAATCCACCTATGGAAGACATGGCTTATACTAATATTGCTCATAGTGTATTAGGTCACTTCAAATAAATACAGAAAACATGGCCTGTTTTTAAAGTAAATGAATACTTTGAACAAGCTTTATATTTTGGAATGAGTATAAAAATCAATTATTATAGTTGATTTTATAACTCATTCCTTTTTTTATTTTTTAAAATAATAAAAATTTTAGGTTTTCTTAGGTTTTCTATTGTACAAATTTTATAATCATTATATAATTCAATGGTAATGATAATCATTTTCAACGGAGGGACCTTATGAAAAAATTAATATTTCCAATTATTGTAATGGTTTTAATATTAGCTGCTTGTGGGAAACAATCTGAAAGTGGCTCAGATAGTAAAAAAGAAGATACAAAAGCTTATAAATTAGATAGCGGAAAGAAAATTGATATACCTAAAAATCCAGAACGTATTGCAGTTGTTGCACCTACATATGCAGGTGGAATTAAATATTTAGGAGGCAATATTGTAGCAGTAAATGAGCAAGTCGATAGCAGTAATATTTTAAAAGATAAATTTAAAGATGTTGAAAAAGTTGGAGAAAATGATGTTGAAAAAGTTGCTAAAACAAAACCGGATTTAATCGTAGCTTACTCTACAGATAAAAACATTAAAAAGTATAAAAAGATTGCACCGACAGTAGTTTACGATTATGGTAAGCATAAATATTTAGACCAACAAAGACAATTAGGTAAATTACTTGGAAAAGAAGATAAAGTAAAAAAATGGGAAGAAAAATGGAAATCACAAACTGAAAAAGATGGTGAAGCAATCAAAGCGAAAATTGGTAAAAATACAACAGTATCAATTTTTGATGAATTCGATAAAAAACTTTACACATACGGTTCTAACTGGGGTCGTGGTGGTGAAGTCATTTACCAAGCTTTTGGATTAAAAATGCCTGATAAACTTAACGAATTAGTTAAAAAAGAAGGCTGGGCTGAAATTAAACAAGAAAAAATAGCGGATTATGCTGGTGATTATATTGTTTCTACAAGCGAAGGTAAATCAAAACCAGGTTATAAAAAAACCGATCTTTGGAACAATTTATCTGCAGTTAAAAATGATCATGTCATAGAGGTACAAGCAGAAACTTATTGGTATAACGATCCTTATACATTGGAATTTATGAGAAAAGATTTGAAAGAGAAATTTTTGAAATCTAACTCATAAAGCGTTGATTATAGTAATTTTTTAGAGGTTTAATTAGATATCATCAAAATAAAACATGAGTTTTGGACGAAGTAAAGTTGTCCAGGCTCATGTTTTTGTTTATTAAAAGGGTATAGTTTTATTGTAAACTTTTTGTTTTTAATAGTTTACATTTGTGGTATAATTTTTTTCATTAAAGGAGGTTTGATGATGTCAACGAAATATTTAGTTTATACTGCTTTAATGACTGCAATTATTGCAGTTTTAGGTTTTGTACCTGCAATCCCGTTACCAATAATGCCTGTTCCAATCGTTTTACAAAATATTGGTATATTTCTAGCTGCTATTCTATTAGGTCGTAAATATGGAACATTGAGTATTGTTATTTTATTACTTTTAGTAGTTGCTGGCTTACCGTTGCTATCAGGTGGTCGTGGTGGTATTGGTGTATTTGCAGGGCCATCAGCAGGTTTTTTATTTATGTATCCTGTTGTTACATATCTCATTGGACTTGTAAGAGACTTATATTTGAAAAGAATCAACTTTATTGTATTATTGATAACGACAGTAGTGATAGGGGTCGTTTTATTAGATATTGTTGGTACGATTATAATGGGACTTATAACGAATTTACCGATTTCTAAATCTATTATGCTTTCTTTTGTATTTATGCCTGGTGATATTATTAAAGCTCTGATTGCCAGCTTAATTGGTAATATCATGTTAAATCATAGTCGATTTAAACAATTACTTAAGTAGAATCAGTTTCGATAAAGGGGAGTGAAAATGATGGCAAACATTACTTTAAACAATATTTTCCAACCCGGGAATATTTATGCTGAAGATGAAGATAAAGTAATTTATTTAACTCCTCAAATTCCTTTAGTATTTGATGCAAATAAATGGGTGTACAAACAAATGCCTTCAATTAAACAATGGAAAGCAGATATTGCTACACAAACACATATGCATAAGCAACAGAGCTCTAATCATTTAACCTTTACTTTTCCTGAAAATATAGAATTGGATCAACAATGGATAGCATTAATTAATCAAGAACAATTTGAATTAGGTCTAATGGAGTTATATGCGATTGAACCTCAAAATTTCGAAAAATATGTAGATTCTGAAATCGAAGTTAAAGTGGTGGATGAGAATACCATAGATGATTATATAAGTGTTCATAGCCAGTTCGCAGCACCATATGGTGAGGAATATGTCAGGGAAAGTTCTAATATGATTAAAAACCAATATATTAATGATGCTAAAACACGTCTTATAGCTTATAAGCAAGGTGTTCCGGCTGGTATATTAGATTTGATTATAGATGAGACAACTGTTGAAATTGATGGTTTTGGCGTATTAGCATGTCATCAAAGGCAAGGTGTTGGTAGCGTGATGCAAAGTTTTGTCGCAGAATTAGCCATGCAAAAACCATTGATACTGATTGCCGATGGAGAAGATAGTGCTAAAGAAATGTATGTGAAGCAAGGTTATGTATTTATAAGCTTTTGCTATCATATTGTAAAAGAAGATATTTGAATAAGCTCCAATGTTTTTTACTATAATATAAAAAGTATTTTCACATAGTGAAGATATTAGCGTGTCGACAAAGTCTCCAACTTTGTCGACATTTTTTATGCACGATTTCTGAAGGCATAGCTTCATACTTTCATATTTGACTAATGCTTTTTTGTATGTATCTGCACCAATTCACACTCAATATTTTAATAGTGAATGAGTATACGTGTTTTATAATATTGCATAACTCAATGGATAAAAAACAAACCTTAGGTGACATATCACATAAGATTTGCCTGTAATTTGATATTTTCACATAGTGAGGAATACTTTTTAATCATTATGATGTTATGCGTTCTGGATGGCTATAAACATTAAAATTACCATCCCGAATAAAACCAATTGCTGTAATATTTAAATCATTGGCAAGCGTTACAGCTAATGTAGTTGGTGCGGATTTAGATAAAATAACACCAACGCCAATTTTCGCAGCTTTAATAAGAATCTCAGAAGATATGCGCCCACTAAAAATTAATACTTTATCTCGCACAGGTATATGTCGTTGTATACAATAACCATAAAGTTTATCTAAAGCATTATGTCTACCAATATCTTGTCTGTGTTCAAAAAATGTCTCTCCATCACTAATGGCAGCATTATGTAGGCCACCAGTTTGTTTGAAAATTTTACTTGCGCTTTGTAAACGTGTCATCATATTAAGTACTTGGTGAGGGGTAAGTTTAATTTTAGACATAGATGTTTTCGCTATAGCAGCATCATTGTGGAAATAAAATTCACGACTCTTACCGCAACATGATGCAATCATACGTTTAGTAGAGTATTCAAAACGGTCATTAAGTGATTTAGTTAATTCTACATGGGCAAAACCTTTACTGTCGTCTATTTGGATAGATTTTAAATCATCACTTTTTAAAATAGCACCTTCTGAAGCTAAAAAACCTAAGACTAATTCTTTCATATGATTTGGACTGCAAATGACTGTAGCAAATTCTTCTCCATTGACCATGATTGTCAGTGGGAATTCTGTGACGTAGTGATCTGTTGTTTCAATAAGTTTGCCGTTTTCATATCTAACAATATGTTGATTTGTCAAAACATCTTCATTCATAGTATTTATCCCCCAGTTCCTATTCACTAACTATTTTAGCGTATTTTTTGTTGCAAAAAAAATAAACTGTATTCATAAACATACTTATAACTATAATATATGTTTGATATATATCATGCTTAGAAGTAAACTTATAGTAAACACGAAGTTGAGAGGTGACTCGATGAATGGCTAGTATAAGAGATATTGCGAAAGAAGCAAAGGTCAGTCCAGGTACGGTTTCTCGTGTGTTAAATAACGACCCTACCTTATCTGTCGCTAAAGAAACGAGAAAAAGAATATATGATATAGCAGATAATTTTCAATATAAAAAGTCTGAAAGAAAAAATAAAAGTATACAAATTATTACTTATGCATCACGAGCCAAAGAAATGTCTGATCCGTATTATCGTGAGATTAGACTTGCCATTGAAGCGGAGGTGAAACGTTTAAATCTATCATTAAAAAGAACGCTTCGTATTGATAGTGAACATGATCCTATTGATTTCACTAAAATAACAAAGGCTGGTGCAATTATTGTTGTGGGGAATTTTGCTTCAGAAGCTATTTTAGAATTACAGAGTTACAATCAGAATATTGTGGTTATCAATAACGCTAACACACCTAAATCTGTTGATGCTGTTTATTCAGATTTATATGACGCTATGATTCAATTATTAAACGATATAGATCGTTCAGGTTTAAACGATATTGTTTATGTTGGTGGTACGCATACAATAAAAAATCTTACTGGTATGCCAACATTGAATAGTCCAAATATTCAAGATAAGCGATATAGCGCATTTACTGACTGGTGTGACAAGCATCAAAGAAAAGGTAGATTATTAATGAATGGTTGGAATAAAGAAGATGGTATAAATGCAGTAAACGAATTATTACAAAACCATCATTTACCTCAAGTTTTTATCGCAGGTAACGATATGATTGCTATAGGTATATTGCAACAATTACAACTAAAAAAATACACTTTACCTGATGATATTAAATTGATAAGTTTTAATGATTTAGAAGTCATTCAGTATGCAGTTCCTTCTATCAGTAGTGTACATATACCAATAGAAGATTATGGAAAAATAGCAGTAAGAATGGCTGAAGAGAGAATAAATAAAACAAGACAAATTGCCATACATGTTATAGCAGAAGCACAATTAAAAGAAAGAATGACTTTTAAAGTTAACAAGTAATGTATATTGACAAAACATTTAGTAAACAAGTAAACTTTATTTAAGTTTACTAAGGAGTTCGATTTTGGTTTATATCGTTTTTTAAAGGAGCGGAATATTATGTTAGAAGCTATGCGCGAGAAATTTGAAAGAATATTTGACAAACAGCCTGAAGTGAGTGCATTTGCACCAGGAAGAATTAACTTAATTGGAGAACATACTGATTATAATGGAGGTTATGTTTTTCCAGCTGCAATTGAATTAGGCACGTATGGTTTAGCGGTTAAACGAGAAGATAATTTGGTTCGCCTATATTCTAATAATTTTGAAACGGTCGGTATGATCACCTTCGATTTAGACCATTTAGATTTTGAAAAGGAACATGATTGGGCGAATTATCCTAAAGGTGTTATTAAATATTTAGTAGAAGCTTTTTCAGAAATTAAACAAGGCTTTGATATTTTGATAGAAGGTAATATTCCAAATGGCGCTAGTCTTTCATCTTCAGCATCAATAGAATTATTAACCGGTTGGCTGATAAAACAGTTATTTAACTTGAATTTAGAGAGATTAGAACTCATTAAGATAGGTCAACGTACTGAAAATCAATTTATGGGTGTCAATTCAGGAATTATGGATCAATTTATAATAGGTATGGGGAAAGCAGAACACGCCGTATTACTAGATACTGCAACGTTAAAATATGAATTTGTACCGGCAAAATTTGGAGACTATGTCATATCGATTATGAATACCAATAAACGTCGCTCATTAACTGAAAGTAAATATAATGAACGCAGAAGTGAATGTGAATCTGCGCTGTCATCATTACAACAAAAGTTAAATATTGAATCTTTAGGTGAATTAACGATGGACCAATTTAAAGCACATCAAATGCTTATTGAAGATGACGTAAAACGTAGAAGAGCAAAACATGCCGTTTCAGAAAATGAACGTACGAAACTTGCTTATCAAGCATTATCCGATAATAATTTTGAGAAATTTGGGCAATTATTAAATGATTCACATGCATCTTTAAAAGATGACTATGAAGTAACAGGTATTGAACTTGATACGTTGGCAGAAACAGCTCAACAAGTAGAAGGTGTGCTCGGTGCAAGAATGACAGGCGCAGGTTTTGCAGGTTGTGCAATTGCGTTAGTGCACAAAAATCAAATCCAAGCATTAGAAGATAAAGTTACAAAAAAATATATAGAAAAAATTGGTTATGAACCATCGTTTTATCATGTCGGCATTAGTGATGGCGTAAAAACAATTTAAAATCAAATTAAAAAAGGAAGGGTTTTTTCATGGGTGTACTAGTATTAGGTGGCGCAGGTTATATTGGAAGTCATGCAGTAGATCAATTAATTCATAGAGGTTATGATGTTGTTGTTGTAGATAATTTAGGCACTGGACATAAAGCAGCAATACACGATAAAGCAAAGTTTTACGAAGGTGATATTCGTGATAAGGCATTTTTAGAAAACGTATTTAATAACGAAAATATTGAAGGTGTATTTCATTTTTGTGCATATTCATTAGTTGGTGAATCTGTTGAGAAACCACTAAGCTATTTTAATAATAATGTTAATGGTTTACAGGTATTGTTAGAAGTTATGTATGATCATGAGGTAGCGCATATTGTTTTCTCATCAACTGCAGCTGTATATGGTGAACCAGATTCTGTACCAATTACAGAGGATGATTCTAAAACGCCAACAAGTCCTTATGGTGAAAGTAAATTAATGATGGAAAAAATGATGCATTGGAGTCATGAAGCTTATGGTGTGAATTATGCTGCACTACGCTACTTTAATGTTGCAGGAGCAAAAGAGGATGGCACAATTGGTGAAGACCATAGACCTGAGACGCATTTAATTCCGATTGTATTACAAGTAGCTTTAGGACAAAGAGATGAACTAACTGTTTTTGGCGATGATTATGATACGGAAGATGGCTCTTGCATACGAGATTATTTACATGTCGTTGATTTAATTGATGCGCATATCTTAGCGTTTCAACATTTGAAAAATGGAGGAGAATCAGGTGCATTTAACTTAGGTAGTAGCCAAGGATATTCTGTGTTTGAAATTTTAGAAGCAGCAAGAAAAGTTACAGGTAAAACAATAAATGCAGTTGTCGGTGAAAGAAGAGCCGGAGACCCTAGCAAATTAATTGCATCAAGTAATAAAGCACAGCAAGTATTAGGATGGAAACCTAAACATGATGATATACATGATATTATTAGTTCTGCTTGGCAATGGCATGAAAAGCACCCTAACGGATATCAGGAGGTATAATGCATGTTATTGAATAAATACGCTGTCCAATTATTTGTATCTCACGCTATTGCACATGGGGATTATGAAGCGGAAGACGCCATTTATATTCAAAATAGGTTGCTGAGTATTTTAAATGCTTCAGGCATAGATGATACAACCACTTCCAAATTTAATTCAGAGACAACTGCACTTGAGATAACACAACACTGGATTCAAGAAGCAATCAGTTCCAAATGTATAGATGACGCATTATATAGCAAAGAAATCATTGAAGCACAAATATTAGATTTAATCACACCTCGTCCATCTGTACTGAATCAAAAGTTTTATGAATTATATCAACAGAGTCCGAAGAAAGCGACAGACTATTTTTATAACATAACCAAACGCAATCATTATGTGAAAGAAGATGCAATTGCGCATAATATAAATTTCAACACAGCAAGTGAGTATGGTGATATGGAAATAACAATCAATCTATCCAAGCCAGAAAAAGATGCTAAACAAATTGCCAAAGCGAAAGAAGCGCCTGCAACAGATTATCCTAAATGTGCACTATGCATGGAAAATGAAGGGTTTAAAGGCTCTGTAATACAAGCAGCGAGAACAAATCATCGTATCATCAGATTGGACTTAGGACAAGAACAATGGGGATTTCAATATTCTCCATATGCCTATTTTAAAGAGCATAGCATCGTTTTATCTCAATCACATGTTCCTATGAATATAGATAAGCAAACATTTGTACAACTGTTGGATTTTGTAGATAAATTTCCACATTATTTTATTGGTTCGAATGCAGATATTCCGCTCGTTGGCGGTTCGATTTTGACGCACAATCATTATCAATCGGGTAGACACACATTTCCGATGGACAACGCTAAGGAACTGCACAGCTTTAGTTTAAAACAATTTCCAACAGTAGCAGCTTCGACTTTGTATTGGCCAATGAGCGTCATTCGTTTGAAAAGTGAAGATAAAAACGACTTAGTGGCGGCGGCAGAATTTATTAGAAAAGCATGGAATAATTATTCAGATGAAACTGTAGATATAAGCGCATACAGTAAAAATGGCGAGCGTCATCATACTGTAACGCCTATTGCACGTTATAGGGAACAACAATATGAACTTGATATTGTTTTAAGAGATAATCAAACATCGGAACAATATCCAGATGGTGTCTTTCACCCTCATAAAGACGTCCAACATATTAAGAAAGAAAACATTGGATTAATAGAAGTCATGGGTACTGCAATTTTGCCTGGTAGATTAAAACAAGAATTACAACAGGTTAAGGCATTTTTATTAGGTGATCAACAACAAACGTTAGGTATACATCAACCATGGGCAGAAGACATGACACAACGATATGATATTAATGAAAAGAACGTAGAGGAAATTATTGAAAAAGAACTTGGTTTTAAATTTAAACGCGTACTAGAGGATGCAGGTGTATTCAAAAACACACCACAAGGTCAAAACGCATTTAAAACGTTTATTACATCGCTATAATAAATATTTTGAAAATTGAGCTATACAAAGTCATTTTTACTTTAGTATACGCTCTTTTTTTTTGAAATAAAGAGGCATATAATTATATGAAAAAGGAGGCAATTAAATGAAAAGAACTTGGCATTTTTTAATTATTGCTACTATTATGATTTGTATGTTAATAACTGGGTGCTCTAATAGCGAAAATAATCATAGTGAAAAAGATGCTAACAATAAGGTTGATAATAAGAAAGAAATACATATTTCAGCTGCAGCAAGTTTAACAGATGTCACTAAAGATTTAGAACAAGCATTTAATAAAAAACATAAAAATGCTAAAATCACATTTAATTATGGCGGATCAGGAGCCTTGAGACAACAAATAGAGAAAGGGGCACCTGTAGATGTATTTATGTCTGCAAATACAAAAGATATTGATGCATTAGGTAAACAAGCTCAAAACAAATATGAATACGCACAAAATGATTTAGTGCTTATAGGTGAATCTAATAGTACATATAAGAATGTGTCTGATTTAAAGCAAGGTGAAAAGTTGGCAATAGGCGAGGCTAAATCCGTGCCTGCAGGTAAATATGCTGAGCAATACTTAAAAGATCATCAATTGTATGAGGATGTTAAATCTCATTTAGTTTTTGCAAAGGACGTGCGACAAGTATTAAATTATGTTGAAAAGGGCAATGCCCAATTAGGTTATGTTTATAAAACAGATTTATATCAAAGTCAAAAAAATGGTGATAGTAATGTGAAAGAAATTCAAACAGCTGAGTTAAAACAGCCTATCACATATAAGTCAGCGACGATTTCAGATAAAAAGTTAGCAACAGCATGGGTTGAATTTTTAAAAACAGATGAAGCAAAAGAAATTTTAAAAAAATATAAATTCAAAGTATAGGAGGTAGCAGAAATGCCAGATGTCACGCCATTTTGGATATCATTGAGGGTCGCGGTTATCAGCACGATTATCGTTACGATATTAGGTGTTTTTATATCAAGATGGTTGTATAAGCGTCGTGGCTTTATAACAAGACTTTTAGAAAGTTTCATTGTTTTACCAATCGTGTTACCTCCAACAGTGATGGGTTTTATTTTACTGATTATATTTTCACCTCGTAGTGTGGTTGGTAGTTTTTTTAGCGATTTTTTACATTTGCCAGTTGTATTTACTTTAACTGGTGCCATATTTGCATCTATCATTGTAAGCTTTCCGTTAATGTATCAGCATACTGTACAAGGTTTTCGTAACATAGATCCCAAGATGTTGAATACAGCAAGAACAATGGGCGCAAGTGAAAGTAAAATATTTTTTAAATTGGTTTTACCGTTATCTAAGCGTTCAATACTTGCTGGTGTAATGATGAGTTTTGCACGGGCAATTGGAGAATTTGGTGCTACGTTAATGGTAGCAGGTTATATTCCTAACAAAACCAACACTTTACCTTTAGAAATATACTTTTTAGTAGAGCAAGGGAAAGAAAATCAAGCATGGTTATGGGTGATTGTATTGGTTGCATTTGCGGTTACTGTAATTGGTACAATCAATCTATTGAATAAAGATGGTTATCGGGAGGTTCGTTAATGCTAAATATATCTTTGAATCATCTTTTAAATAGTACGCAATTACATGTAGAAATAGATGATACTACACCTAAAATCTATGCCATTAAAGGACCTTCAGGCATAGGTAAAACAACAATTTTAAATATGCTTGCTGGTTTACAACAACCAGACCAAGCGTTTATAAAGATTAACGACCATATATTGACAGACACTACTTCAAATGTTGATGTGAAGATTCAAAAACGCAATATCGGTTATTTATTTCAAGATTACCAATTATTTCCAAATATGACTGTGTTTCAAAATATCACTTTTATGACACAGAACTCTCAGCACATAGATAATTTAATGAATCAACTAAATATTGTTCATTTAAAAGATAAATTTCCAATTCGCTTATCTGGTGGTGAATCCCAACGTGTTGCATTAGCTAGAACTTTAAGTACTAAACCAGACTTGATGTTACTAGATGAGCCGTTTTCTAGTTTAGATGATGTAACGAAAGAAGAAAGTATTTTGTTAGTAAAACGAATTTTTAAATTATGGAATATACCTATTATCTTTGTTACACATTCGCAATATGAAGCTGAAATACTGGCACACGAAATTATTAATATAGGGTGATAGGTGATATGCAACTATAATTTATGAGAGGTTGAGTAATAAATGTAATCACATTTATAAATAAGTAGGGGTTGATGCAATGATTATCGAATGTTTAGGAACTTCTGGGGGGTATACCAACACTTTATCAATCAGTTTCACAGCATAAAGATGCACAAAAACGAACAGGGCCTGGTATCTTCATTCATGATTTACAATTACTAATCGACACTTCAGAAGATATATTTCAACAACTAAGACAATCAAAAATTTATGATATAAAATATGGCATTTACTCTCATTGGCATCCAGATCACACGATGGGGATTAGAATATGGGAAACACTCAATTTTGATTTTATTCACAAAGTACCTAAGTCCAAAACGTCAACGGTTTATATTACAACTCAAGAAGTGGAAGATTTTAAAGCATATTTTGCGCGTTGGGAATATGTTCAATATTTAGAATCATTAGGCGTAATTAACCTAGTAATTGTTGACAATGATGCAGAAATTAATTTTGATGACACAAAGGTAGAATGGATTCAATTAGCAGAACAATTCGCGTTTGGTTTTTACTTAACTACAAATACCAAACGTATACTTATTATTCCAGATGAAATTAAGGGCTTTCGACCAACGGAGAAATTGAAAAATGTTGATGTTGCTATTTTACCTTTTGGTAGCAATGAAGTTAATCCTATAACTAATGAACGTATTCATCCAGAAGGTATGTTAAATGCTTTAGGAGAGGCTACATTTGATGAATGTGTGACTATTGCTAAAGCTATTAATGCTAAGCATACATATTTTACTCATATTGAAGCTACTGAAAGTTTAACGAAGGCACAAATTAAACAATTAGAAGAGCAATTAGAAGAAGATGGCTTAAAATCAACCATTGCATTTGATGGATTAAAAATTCAAATTTAAATAATGATTAGTGACTTTAATGTCAAAAATCAAAGTATCAGTAATCACCATAAATGTATCATTATATCTTTTGAAACTGTTTTGCGATAAAGAGTAGGAATATGAAATCACTATCTAAATTTGATTTCGTTCTTACTCTTTTATTTTGTTAAGTTTTGCATTGGTAATATGAATAAAAGTGGCATATAGGATTTTTGCATAATGAATTTAAACCGTTGTTACATAGACCTTCAAGATTTATAATGAAAATAATGACGCAAAGTGAGGGGTTTCATAGTGAGTGTAGAACGTTATTCTAGACAAATGTTATTTAAACATATAGGAACATCTGGGCAAGAGAAAATTATGAATGCACATGTGTTAATTATAGGTATGGGAGCTTTAGGGACGCACCTAGCAGAAGGATTAGTAAGAGCTGGTGTAGGTGAACTAACAATTGTAGATAGAGATTATATTGAATATAGTAATTTACAACGCCAAACGATGTTTACAGAAATGGATGCAGCAGATAAATTACCAAAAGTAGTTGCAGCAGAACGTAATTTAATGGCTATACGTCAAAATTTGAGATTGCATTTACACATTGCACATGTCGATCGGTTATTTTTAGAAACATACGCGCAAGATGTACAACTTATTTTAGATGCAACAGATAATTTTGAAACGAGACAATTGATAAATGATTTTGCCTATAAAGCTGCTATACCTTGGATTTATGGTGGTGTGGTACAAAGTACTTATGTGGAAGCGACGTTTATACCTGAACAAACACCTTGTTTTAACTGTTTGATTCCACAGCTACCTGCAATTAATATGACTTGTGATACAGTAGGTGTCATTCAGCCAGCAGTCACTATGACGACTAGTTTACAATTAAAAGATGCATTGAAAATATTAACAGGCGCAACAATTGCACCTAAAGTTACTTACGGTGATATCTGGGAAGGCACACATTTTACATTTGGATTTAAAAAATTGCAAGATAGCGCTTGTAAAACTTGTGGCACACAACCAACATATCCGTATCTCAATACAACACAAAGGCAATTTGCAACTTTATGTGGAAGGGATACTGTTCAATATGAAAACCCTGAAATTTCCCAGGAAATGTTGGAAACATTTTTGCAACGACAAGAGATTCCATATCAACGCAACCCTTACATGTTACATTTTGAATATAAAGCACATAGAATAGTTAGCTTTAAAGGCGGAAGGTTATTGATTCATGGTATGACTAACCCACAACAAGCGATGACGTTAATCAACCAATTATTTGGCTAAGGAGGTTCAATATGCATACAAATGTTAAACTTGATAGAAATATTAAATGTGCAGTATTAACAGTTTCTGATACAAGAGATTATGCAACAGATAAAGGTGGTAAATTAGTTAAAGAGCTAATCTCTACATTAAATGTTACGATTTCTGAATCGCATTATAAGATTGTTAAAGATGAGCAAACAGCAATTACTCAGCAAATTAAGCAATGGTTAGCAGAAGATATTGATGTGATTATCACTACAGGTGGAACTGGTATAGCACAAAGAGATGTAACGATAGAGGCTGTATCCAGTTTGATTACTAAAGAAATCGAAGGGTTTGGAGAATTATTTAGATATTTAAGTTATGCAGAAGATGTTGGAACACGTGCGTTATTATCTCGAGCTATTGCAGGTACCGTAAATGATAAATTGATTTTTAGTATACCTGGCTCTACGGGCGCAGTGAAATTAGCATTGAATAAGCTCATTAAACCAGAACTGAATCATTTAGTTCAAGAGATTACAAAATAATTAGAGCCCAACGTTTATATGTTCGTCGGACTCTATCTCTTACATATTAATATTTAAGACAATTATCTTTTGTAATCACCAGATTTGCCACCTGTTTTTGAGAGTAGGTAAGTTTCGCCAATGACCATGCCTTTATCTAAAGCTTTTGTCATATCATAAACTGTAAGTGCTACAGCTGAAGCGGCAGTAAGTGCTTCCATTTCCACACCAGTTTTTCCAGTTGTAGAGACGGTTGCCTGTATATTTAAAATGAATGATTGTGCTTTTTTTTGCCAATCAAATGTGATATCTATACCAGTTAAAGGTAACGGGTGACACATCGGTATAATATCAGCTGTATTTTTTGCTGCCATAATACCAGCAATTTGAGCAGTATTAAGCACATTTCCTTTTTGGTTAGTGTGATCAACGATTTGTTCATAAATCGCTGGATTTACCGTTATACTTGAATGCGCAGTAGCTGAACGTTTTGTTATGTTTTTATCAGAGACGTCTACCATTTTCGCATTCCCTTGTTTGTTAATATGCGTAAATTCAGTCAAAGTATCCCTCCTAATCGTGTTCTAGTATATCATGAAATTATTAATTATAAGGAGTAGATTTGCGATGTCTGTAGAGAAAAGAAACCCAATTCCAGTGAGTGAAGCAATTCAACGTGTGATAAACCAAGAAATTTTTATGGATAAAATCACTTTACCTTTAGCAGAAAGCTTAAATTACATTTTAGCTGAAGATATTATAGCGACCCATGAAATACCAAGGTTTGATAAATCACCATATGATGGTTTTGCGTTAAGAAGTATTGATACAAAAGGTGCAAGCGGTGACAATCGCATTAAATTTAAAGTTATTGACCACATTGGAGCGGGGTCAGTTTCAACTAAAACAGTTGGAGCATTTGAAGCCGTGAGAATTATGACAGGTGCACAAATACCTGAAGGTGCTGATGCCATCGTTATGCTTGAACAAACTGTCGAAGGAGAACAAGATTTTACAATAAGAAAAACATTTAGCGAAAATGAGAATATTTCGTTAAAAGGTGAAGAGACAAAGGTTGGAGATATTTTATTAGAAAAAGGTCAATGTGTTAATCCAGGGTCTATAGCTGTTTTAGCAACATATGGCTATACAGAAGTTCCGGTTTTTGAAAAACCTAGCGTGGCTGTTATCGCTACAGGAAGTGAATTATTGGATGTTGGAGATGATTTAGAACCAGGAAAAATTCGTAATTCAAATGGCCCTATGATAACTGCTTTAGCTAAAAAGCATCACTTAGAAGTCAATGCTTATAAAATTCAACAAGATGATTTGAATAGTAGTATTCAAGTGATGCGTGAAGCTATGGCTGAGCATGATATTATAATCACTACTGGCGGTGTATCTGTAGGAGATTTCGATTATTTGCCTCAAATTTATGAAGCGGTCAATGCGCAAGTCCTGTTTAACAAAATTGCCATGCGTCCCGGTAGTGTAACTACAGTAGCTGTTGCTAATAATAAATATTTATTTGGATTATCAGGTAATCCATCTGCTTGTTTCACTGGATTTGAACTCTATGTCAAACCTGCAATACAGCACATGATGGGCGCCAAAGCTATATATCCACAAATTGTACAAGCTACACTTATGGAAGACTTTAAAAAGCCAAATCCGTTTACAAGATTTATTCGAGCAACAGTGACTTTTAATGGTAAAGAGATGACAGTGGTACCATCAGGATTTAATAAGTCTGGTGCAGTAGTAGCTATTGCACATAGCAATGCAATGATTGTGTTACCAAGTGGTACAAGAGGATATCAAAAAGGTCACACAGTTGATGTCATTTTAACTGAATCGCAAACATATGAAGTGGACACTACGCTATGATATTACAAATTATAGGTTATAAAAATTCAGGGAAAACAACATTGATGACACATGCAGTGAAATTTTTAAAATTGCATGGTTTTTGCGTAGCAACGATTAAACATCATGGTCAACATGACTTAAACCTATCAGATATTGAACTTCAAACGGATACTGTTGATCACATGAAACATTTTAATGCTGGTGCGGATCAAAGTATCGTTCAAGGGCACCATCTACAACAAACAGTTACACGAATTGAAAATCAAAGACTGGATGAAATCATTGATAAATCTGTTACAATAGACAGTGACATCATTTTAGTAGAAGGATTCAAAGAAGCAAATTATGATAAAGTGCTGATATATCGTGATAATGCTGATTACCAACAGCTAAATAAATTATCAAATATTCAGTACGATATTAATATTGAGCAACCATTAGCACTTCAAAAATTTGAACAATGGTTATTATCTTTCGTTAATGAAAAAGGAATGGATTGAATGAAACAATTTGAGGTTATAAACGAGCCAATAGCAACAGAACAATATCGTCAGTATGTTCTCAATGAACATCAAGGTGCCGTTGTTATTTTCACAGGTCATGTACGTGAGTGGACACAGGGAGTCAAAACAGAATATTTGGAGTATGAAGCTTATATACCTATGGCAGAAAAAAAGTTGGCACAAATAGGTGATGAGATTTCACAAAAGTGGCCGGGGACAAAAACGGCTATTGTTCATAGAATTGGGCCACTAGCGATATCAGATATTGCAGTATTGATAAGTGTTTCTTCGCCACATAGAAAAGATGCTTATCGTGCTAATGAATATGCAATTGAACGTATTAAAGAGGTAGTACCCATTTGGAAAAAAGAAATTTGGGAAGATGGTGCTGAATGGCAAGGTCACCAACATGGTAGCCATGAGGATGCAGTTGGAGGAGAATAGTTATGAAAGTATTATACTTTGCGGAAATCAAAGAAGTTTTGGGTAAAAGTTCAGAAGATATTGACTTAAGTTATGATATTACCGTTGATGAATTTGTAACAGATTTGTTTGAGCGTTACCCTAATATTAATAACAAAAAGTTTCAAATTGCAGTTAATGAAGAATTTGTCAAAGGTGATGATATCGTAACGTCTAATGATACTGTAGCGTTGATACCACCAGTTAGTGGAGGGTAATAGACATATGAAAGCAATTATACTAGCTGGAGGACAATCAGAAAGATTTGGTAAACCAAAAGCGTTTGCAGAGATTAACTATCAAATGTTTTACAAACGTATCATTGAAGTTTTAGAAGCTACTAATATGTTTAATGAAATAATTATTAGTACTAATGAAACGTTAGCACATGAATTTGATCATGATAAGATTGTTATCGATCATGCTAAAAACAAAGGTAAAGGTCCACTGGTTGGTATTTACTCAGTAATGAGACAACATTCAGACGAAACACTTTTCTTTGTCATATCTGTAGATACACCTATGATTACACAAAAAGCAATAAGTAAATTGTATCAATTTATGGTGGAACATTTAATAGAAGATCAACTAGATATCGCCGGTTTCCAAGAAGATGGAATGCCCATTCCAACGATGGCTTTTTACAGCCCGCATACTCTATCTTTTATAGAATCAGCATTGGAATCAGGCGATTACAGCCTTAAGAATGTCTATTCAAAAGTCAAAAGTGATTGGTTAGATGTGCGTGAAATTGGTTCATCTGATTATTGGTACAAAAATATTAACTATCAACAAGACTTAATAGATTTACATCACGACATTATGAATAGATAGGAGGCTGATCAGATGGTAGAACAAATAACTGATAAACTTGGACGTCCAATTCGAGATTTGAGGTTGTCAGTTACAGATCGTTGCAATTTTCGTTGTGACTATTGTATGCCGAAAGAAATATTTGGCGATGACTTTGTTTTCCTACCCAAAGATGAATTACTCACTTTTGATGAAATGGTACGTATCGCTAAAGTTTATACACGTTTAGGAGTCAAAAAAATACGTATTACAGGTGGAGAGCCTTTATTAAGAAGAGATTTATATAAATTAATATATGAGTTGAACCAACTTGATGGTATAGAAGATATTGGTTTAACCACTAATGGTTTATTATTAAAAAAACACGGCCAAAAATTATATGATGCTGGTTTAAGACGTATTAATGTGAGTTTAGATGCGATTGATGACAAAGTGTTCCAAGCTATAAATAATCGAAATATTAAAGCTTCCACGATTTTACAACAAATAGATTATGCGGTCTCAATAGGTTTTCATGTAAAAGTAAATGTAGTTGTTCAAAAAGGTGTGAATGATGATCAAATTTTACCTATGATTCAATATTTTAAAGATAAAGATATTGAAATACGTTTTATTGAATTTATGGACGTCGGTAATGATAATGGTTGGGATTTCAGTAAGGTTGTAACAAAAGATGAAATGTTAAAAATGGTAGAGTCATCATTTGATATTGAACCTGTGGAACCCAAGTATTTTGGTGAAGTTGCAAAATATTATCGACATAAAGATAATGGTGCTAAATTTGGTCTGATTACAAGTGTGTCTGAATCATTCTGTTCTACATGTACACGTGCGAGATTATCATCAGATGGTAAGTTTTATGGTTGTCTATTTAGTACCGTGGACGGGTTTAATGTGAAATCATTTATGCGATCTGGTGTGTCAGATGAGGCACTGTTTGAACAGTTTAAAGCTTTATGGAATATTCGTGATGATAGATATTCAGATGAACGTACAGCGCAAACAGTAGCCAATAGAAAACGTAAAAAAATCAATATGAACTATATTGGTGGCTGATTTATTAGGAGATAGCATTTATGAGAACTGAACATTTGACCATGATAATCAGCTATTAAATATTTAAAAAGTTTAAATAACTAATAACTTTATAATTATAATCACTATTGTGATTATTAAAAAAATATTAGGAGTAGGAAATAATTCAAAGTTTCAATTTGAATTATCTTCTACTCTTTTTTATTATAATTTGAACTCATATCTTATGTGAAATGATTTCAAAAATGTGGAAAGATATTTTTATATGAAAATGTATTATACATAAGTATTTTTTTAACGATTAAAGATAATGAACAATAGAAAAATATTACCATAATCAATTGTAGCTATATAAAAACTTTACAATAGTAAAATTTATTTATCTGTTTCTTTTAAAATAATAGATTTAATGAAGAAAGTGTTATATAATATTTTAAAAGCTTATTCATTATATAAAGCCAATACTAACAATGAAAGTAAATCATGAGGAGGCCAAATTTATGGAAAGTAAAGCATCATTTTATATTACATCTGAGAGGGCTTTAAGTCAGTTGAAACATTGGTTGAAGTCAGTTCACCGTTTATCTATCGAAGAATTTGTAGTGTTGTTTAAAGTTTATGAAGCTAATAAAATTAGTGGAAAAGAATTAAGAGATACCTTACATTTTGAAATGTTATGGGACACTAGTAAAATAGATGTGATTATAAGAAAGATTTATAAAAAAGAGTTGATCTCAAAAGTTCGATCAGAAACAGATGAAAGACAAGTGTTCTATTATTACACTGATGAGCAGTTAAAAGTAATAGATGATATTATAAAAGAAATTGAAAACATAAAAGTTGCTTAATCACTAAAGTTACAATTAGATAATTATCAATGACAATGATATAAATAAGAGATAAGCCAAGTGCTATAATAGCATTTGGTTTTTTTAATAAACTTAAAATATACGATCATTCAAATTGAATAATAACCTTGAAATAACTATTATTCAAATTTAAATATATAAAGTAATACTGGATGGTACATAATTAAAATGAGTACAAAAAAACTGCCAACAAAAATAGTTTTGTTGGCAGCTAAAGCAAATAACTTACAGTAACCTTAACTTATTGTTTTATGAAAAAATTAATAAGCATTCATGTGTTTTACTTTTCTACCGTGAACGAAGTAATAAATAACACCAGTAATTAAAACCAATACGCCCATAATAGCGTATAATTGAGCGAATGACACTGTAGATGTTACAAAGCCTAATACATAAGGTCCAAAACCTAATCCTAAGTCTAAACCGATAAAGTAGGTTGAGGTAGCAATACCATATTTAGCTGGTGGAGATACTTTGATTGCAATGGCTTGCATACAAGATGAAATATTGCCGTAACCAGCGCCAAGGAGTAACCCAGCAAGAATTAATAACCAACTATTATTTGTAATACTTAATGTTAAAAATGTAAGGATTAAAAAGACAAAAGCAGGATAAGCGATGACGTTTTCGTTTTTGAGGTCCATCATTCTACCAGCAATTGGTCTTGTAATGAGTGATGCAATAGCATAAAAAATAAAGAAATAACTAGATACTGTAACTAAATTGATTTCTTGGGCAAAAAATTGTAAAAATGTCAGGATAGACGAATAAGATAATCCTGCAAGGAGCATAATAATTGCCACAGGTAATGCTTCTTTGGCGATGTAATTATTAATATTAAATTTTTTGCTTTCAGTTGTTTGTGTTTTCGGGATATCACTAGTGATATCGATATCTAACTTAATAAAAAATGAAATGATAAAACTGATGATACCGCACATTAAACAAAGCAAAAATAGCAATTGAATTGGGAATGTATTAATAAGTAAAAGGCCAAAAAATGGGCCGATTGCAGCGCCTATAACTAAACTTAAAGAAAACAAGCTAATACCTTCACTTTTTCTCTCTTGTGGTGTTGCATAAGCAGCAATTGTCCCCGTTGCTGTCGTAGTAACCCCAGTAGCAATACCATTAACTAATCTCGTGAACATTAGAACAGCTAAGGCACCTTCTATAAAATAAAACAATTGTGTGATGATTAATAAGATTAAACCAATGATTAAAATACGTTTAGGACCTATTTTATTAACATACTTTCCAGTGATAAATCGTCCAATTAAAGAACCGATAATAAATAATCCAGACACGAGTCCCGCCATACTGTCTGACGCATGATATTCAGTTTTTGTATAACTCGCTATGATGACGATAAGCAAATACATGCATAAGTAAACTAAAAAGTTTGTAATGAAATTGATATTAAAATTTTTCGTCCAAATTGGTGACTTCATCGATGCTGTTTGATTCATGTTAAAATTCCTCCATTTCTAAAATTTGCGCGTGAATAAGTTGAAGTGATTTTGTAATATGTTCAATTTCTGAAACTGATAAACCTGTATTTTTAATAATTTCGTCTTGCACTTTATCTACACGTGAACTGATGTTTTTATAAAGGTTTTCTCCTTTTGGAGAAAGTGAAAGCCATTTTTCTCGTTTATCTGTACCTGTTTCAACAGTTAATAGAGATTTTTCAGAAAGTACTTTTAATATTTTTCTTGTGGTAGGCTTCTCAATAGAGCGTCGTTTTGAAATTTGTACTAAAGTGGTTGGTGCATTGTAGGAAATATCTTTTAAAACGAGCCATTGTGCAGGATATAGATCAAATGATTCAAAGATAGGTTGGAACATTTTTGTATACGGTCTATAAATTGCGATGATGTTATCAAATACAAATTTATTTTGCATGAAAGCATACCTCCGAAAATGGTTAGCAAAGCTAACTTAATTTTGAACAAGTTATATTTTAGCCTATTTGGACAGGGAAAGCAATACCTATTTATTAAGTGATGCTTTTGATATCTGAATAAAGATAAATTTATAATTGCAATTTAAATCATTATAATGGGTTATCAGAAGTAAACATGTATACAATTTGTTAAAATAAATGTAAAGGAAAATTAGGAGGATAAAGGTATGCAAGATTTAAAGTTAGATCATATCGTTCATTATGTACAACAATTAGATAATTTCAAATTCCCAGGTCATTTATTTACACTATATCAAGGTGGTAAACATGAGAAATTAGGCACATACAATCGTTTAGCCTACTTAAATAATGCTTACATTGAATTATTAGATATTTATAAACCAGAGAAATTGCAAAAAATTGTAAAAAGTGAAGAAGGTCGAGTGTCATTTCCTTCGAAAATTGTTCAAGATCATTATAAAGAAGGATTAAAAACAATAGCATTTCAAACGCAAGATATTACCAAATTAAAAGAAACGCTGGAAGCACAAAGTATAGATGTCATAGGTCCTGTTGAAATGCAACGAGAAAACACAAAAGGAGAAAAGACTACATGGCGCTTGTTATATATAGCTGATCCTGATTATAGGGTGAAGCCGCCATTTTTTATTCAATGGAATGAAAATATTGAAGCAAGAGAAGAAAAGTTAAAACCATTACGCCAAAATGCTTTTAGCATAAAAAGTATTGAAATTAATAGCACAGAAAGGGCACATACGGTTGAAAAATGGCAACAGTGGTTTGGAATGGAAATCGTGAACAACACAGAAACATTCACGACATTAAAATTGGGAAACGATGATATTGTATATCATATATATGATGGTGAATATTCGGGTTATAAAGCAGTCACTTTGAAAGATGATAATACAACTTCACCATATACATTAATCATTAGAGGGCTTAAGTACAAAGTTGAAGCAGATTAATAAATGTAAACATACATACTATGTGCAATAACAATGATGTGTATCAAAGAAATTATTAGTGTTAAAATAGTTAAGTAAGTTCCCCATTTATTGTTATTAGATAAAAGTAGTAAATAACCCGTTACTACAAATGTAAAAACAGCGAGAATAATTCTTAAACTTAAATATGAAACATTAAAAGTTGTATTAAATGTTTGGATTACAAAAATTAAATTTATTAAAAAAAGTAATGACAAGATAATGATACGCACAAAAACACCTCATTTCGTATATTATTATATCAAATAATGGGAAATGATGTGAAAGAATGTGTGAAGCAATGTATAATAACAAAGTATGTAATGGTAAAAGGAGATATCAGGTTTATGGAAAAGATGAATATAACGAACCAAGCGCATGATGCCTTTGTTAAAGCGCACCCTCAAGGTGACTTATTGCAATTAACAAAGTGGGCAGAAACAAAGAAATTGACTGGCTGGTACTCAAAACGTATCGCAGTAGGTGAAGATGGTGAAATTTTAGGTGTGGCGCAGTTATTATTTAAAAAGGTTCCTAAATTACCTTATACGCTATGCTATATTTCAAGAGGTTTTGTAACGGATTATAGTAATAAATTAGCATTAGAAACATTGCTAGAATACGCAATTCAAATTGCAAAAGAAGAAAAAGCTTATACAATTAAAATCGATCCCGATGTTGAAGTAGATAAAGGTGCTGATGCACTAACACATATAAGATCATTAGGGTTTAAACACAAAGGTTTTAAAGAAGGACTTTCGAAAGATTATATTCAACCAAGAATGACAATGATAACACCGATTGATAAAAACGATGATGCGTTAATTCAAAGTTTTGAAAGACGTAATCGTTCAAAAGTAAGGTTAGCATTAAAGCGTGGTACGAAAGTAGAACGTTCTGATAGAGAAGGTTTGAAAACATTTGCAGAGTTAATGAAAATCACTGGCGAAAGAGATGGCTTTTTAACTAGAGATATTAGCTATTTCCAAAACATATACGATGCTTTACATCCAGATGGAGATGCGGAATTATTTTTAGTGAAATTGGAACCTAAACCAGTCCTTAAAGATTTACGTCAAGACATCGCACAATTAGAAGCGGAAAAAGTAAAGCTGGCTGACAAAAAACAAGATAAAAAGACATTAAATAAAATAAACGATGCTGACAATAAAATGAAAAAAACACAAGAACTTATTAATGAAATGGAAGCGTTAGAAGCTAAGCACCCAGAGGGATTATATTTATCAGGTGCATTGCTAATGTTTGCTGGAAATAAATCCTACTATCTTTATGGTGCATCATCTAATGACTACCGAGACTTCTTGCCAAATCATCACATGCAATTTGCTATGATGCAATACGCTCGAGAACACGGCGCAAAAACATATGATTTTGGTGGTACAGATAATGATCCAGACAAGGAATCAGACCATTATGGATTATGGGCATTTAAGAAAGTATGGGGAACGTATTTAAGTGAAAAAATAGGTGAATTTGATTATGTGTTAAATAAACCATTATATCAAGTTATTGAAAATGTTAAGCCGAAGTTGACTAAGACTAAAATTAAGCTTTCACGTAAATTAAAACGTAAATAGTTTTGTTTGTAGTTTTGTAAAAAAGTAGACACGTTATAAAGTTTTAATATGCAACTTAAACTTTATAACGTGCATTTTTTATGAGTTTAGAAATACATAGATATGATTATACATAAAGAAAATAAATGCAATATCGAATTAAAATGTTATTTGAGAGGAGAAAAGATATGATTAAAAAACTATTGCAGTTTTCGCTAGGAAATAAATTTGCAATCTTTCTTATGGTATTGCTGGTCATTTTAGGTGGTGTTTATTCAAGTGCGAAAATGAAACTTGAATTATTGCCTGATGTTGAACCTCCAGTGATTACTGTACAAACAACCATGCCTGGTGCTACACCAGAAACGGTAAAGGATGACATTAGTGATAAAATTGATGACCAAATAAGGTCAATGGCAAGTGTGAAAAATGTTAATGCACAATCTATTCAAAATGCTTCTATGGTTTCTGTTGAATATGAAAATGGCACAGATATGGATAAAGCTGAAAACGATTTAAAAAAAGAACTTGATAAAATAAAATTCGAAGAAGGCGTTGAAGAACCAGAGTTAACAAGGAATTCAATGAATGCTTTTCCAATTGTAGCTTATTCTTTTACTACAAATAATAATAATTTAAAAGATACAACCAAAAAAGTTAATAACCAGTTATTACCTAAACTTCAAACAATCAATGGCGTACAAAATGCACAATTGAATGGACAGACATCGAGAGAAGTTTCAATTAAATTTGACCAAGAAAAATTGCAAGATAGAGGATTGACTGTAGATAGTGTGGAACAATTCTTAAAGGGTGCAACTAGTGAAACCCCATTAGGTTTATTTCAGTTTGGTAAAACTGAAAAGTCGGTAGTAATTGATGGCCAATTCACTTCAGTAAATGCATTGGAAAACCTTGAAATTCCATTATCAGCTTCAAGCATGAGTGCTCAAGGTGGCAACGAAGGAAGTGCAAATCAGAGTTCTAGTGCTCAAAGTTCATCACAAGGCGGTAACATGGCAACAGCAATGCCTAGTTCAGATGCTCAAGACGGAGAAAGTAGCATGCCTTCTGTTAAACTCAAAGACATTGCAAATATTTCAGTAGGTGATGAACGACAATCAATTTCTAAAACAAATGGCAAAGATGCAGTCAATGTACAAGTGACGAAAGCACAAGATGCTAACACTGTTAAAGTAGCGAAAGACACGAAAAAAGAAATTGATGAATTTACCAAAGATAATAAAGATATAAAAGCTACAAAAGTTATGGATACTGCGAAACCTATAGAAGACTCACTATATACAATGATTGAAAAAGCAGCACTCGGCACGATTGTTGCCATAATTGTTATATTATTATTTTTAAGAAATATTAGAACAACTGCAATTTCAGTCGTCTCAATACCGATGTCTATATTAATTGCAATGGTTGCATTGAAATTAACAGATGTATCATTAAATATATTAACACTTGGTGCACTAACAGTTGCAATAGGTAGAGTTATTGATGATTCAATTGTTGTAGTTGAAAATATTTATAGACGTTTATCAGATAAAAAAGAACCATTAAGTGGTAATAAGCTCATTATTAGTGCGACGAGTGAAGTATTTAAACCGATAATGTCGTCGACAATCGTTACCATTATAGTCTTTCTACCATTGGCATTTGTCAATGGATCAGTAGGTGAGATGTTTAGACCATTTGCATTAGCGATTGCGTTTAGTTTACTAGCTTCTTTACTTGTTTCGATTACCATCGTACCTTCTTTAAGTGCTACTTTTTTCAAAAAAGGTGTTAAACAACGTAAAGAAGAAACATTAGGTTTGGTAGGAAGAGGATATAAGCGTATATTGCGCTGGTCATTAGCGCACAAATGGATTGTAATGATTTTAAGTACGGTTATTTTAATCGCTAGTATTGGTTTAGGTGCAGCAAAATTAGGCACTAGCTTTATCTCAACTGGGGAAGATAAATTTATGGCATTAACTTATACACCTGAACCGGGTGAAACAGAAAAAGGGGTATTAGCACATGCTGAACAAGTACAAAAGTATTTGAACAATAAAGATAAAGTTAAAACAGTTCAGTATTCCGTTGGTGGATCAACTCCAACAGACCCTACAGGCAGTTCAAATAGCATGGCTATCATGGTTGAATATGATAGTAATACACCTAATTTTGATGAAGAACCTGATAAAGTTTTAAAACATATCAACAAATATCAGCATCCTGGAGATTGGGCAAATCAAGATATGGGCACAGGTGGAACAAATAATGAATTAGCAGTTACAATTACTGGACCATCTCTTGATGCAATAAAAGGAACTGTCAATAAAGTCGAAAAAGAAATGAAAAATATTCATGGTATAGCTAATGTTAAATCTGATTTATCTCAAACATACGAACAATATAATATCAAAGTAGATCAAAATAAAGCCTCTAGTTATGGTTTGTCTGCATCTCAATTAGCTATGACATTAAATCAGAATACACCTGAGCAAAGTGTCACAACCGTAAAGGAAAATGGTAAATCGATAGATGTGAAAATTAAAGAAGATAAAGAAACGGATTGGACAGAAGAAAAACTTGAAAACACTGAAATACAAACAGCTACTGGTCAAGCTATTGAATTAAGTGACATCGCAACATTAGAAAAAACAACGACGCCAAATAAAATAGAAACTAAAGCGGGAGACTATACGTCAAAAGTTTCTGGAAAAGTTACAAATGATGATGTTGGTGGGACTTCACAGAAAGTGTTATCGAAATTAAATACAATAGATAAACCTAATAACGTAGACGTCAACATGGGAGGCGCAAATGAAGATATAGGTAACGCAGTAACCCAATTATCTATGGCGATGTTAGCAGCAATTATAATAGTTTATTTAGTGCTTGTGTTAACATTTAAAGGCGCATTGGCACCTTTCACTATATTATTCTCATTACCATATACAGTTATAGGTGTTGTAGTTGCTTTAGTAGTAACTGGTGAGACAATTTCTGTACCGAGCATGATTGGTATGCTTATGTTAATTGGTATTGTTGTAACCAATGCAATAGTTTTAATTGACAGAGTGATAAATAAACAACAACAAGGTATGGAAATGCAAGCAGCATTGTTAGAAGCAGGTGGAACACGTATCAGACCAATTCTCATGACAGCATTAGCAACTATTGGAGCGTTGATGCCTATGTTATTTGGTGAAGATAGTTCTATCATTATTTCAAAAGGTATGGCAGCAACTGTAGTAGGGGGATTGATTTCTTCAACCTTATTAACTTTAATAGTCGAACCAGTAATATATGAAATATTATTTACTTTTAAGGCGAAAATCTTGAGAAAACGAAAATAGAATAAAATATAATGCGGACGTACGAGATTACCTACCTTTAAAGATTTCGTATGTCCGCACTTATATAATTAGGCGTTTGGAAATATAAATGATGTGAGTTTCTTTCTAAGTTGATTAAGTAATGATTACTGTGAGGTATGAAAGATAATATTTTTTGGAAAGTACAAGACCATGCCCTGTTCGAGGTAAGCGTGGAAAGCATTACGAAGTATAAATATATAAAATTAGCCCCGATAAGTTTCTTATAATTAGAAAGCTTTTCGGGGCTGATTTTATATATGTTACGTTATCGTATCTTTAAAATAATGTTTTTTAATATAAAACTAAAGTCAAAATAACATAAATTACAAATAAAATAACGCTCATAATGTTTAAAATTTGGACGGCTTTTTGATCATTTTTGCTGTTTTTGAAAGCTGTAATTTCTACATTACTTATGATAAGCAGTAGTACAATAAAGACCCACCAATTTATTGCAGGGAATGATAAAGTTGTAATAGCTACTACGAATAATAAAAGTAAAGACATAATAATACGTAAAATACGCGTTATAATGGTGTTCATTTTAAATATACTTATGTAACTTACGATTAAATATAACACTGGCAAAAATATAAGATACAGTTGCATTTATTACATCCTTTCTATGTTCGCCCTTAATCTTAGCATGTAAATTATTGATTTACTAGGATGTTATTTATTTTCTTTTTGTCTAATTTCTGAACGTACTTCTGACATTTCTTGCTCTATCTTTTCAAGTTGTTTAACTAAAGGGTCCACAGATTGATTGACTGATTCTCTTTTTTCGAGGTCGCCTTGTAATCTAACGTAATCATATTTCAGTTCTGCTAATTTGTCATTTAAATCCATTCCATTACCACCTTTTTGTCTAATGTAAGCGTTTCGTATATAAATTAAATTATAACATGGATTCGAAAGCTTCTAAAATGGTTGCTACTTATGTTAAAGTATGAAAATAGAATGAAAACAGATGATTGGATGAAAGAAGGATTAATGTGACCCAACAATTTATCATTATTATTTTACTAATTGCACTAGGTTATACACTTAAACGCATAAATTACTTTAAAGCTAATGATAGTCAAGTTTTTTCAACACTCGTTTTAAACGTAACATTACCTTCTTTAGTGATTGTTAATTTAAATGGTGCAAGTTTAGATTTGTCACTATCAGTACTACCGATATTGATGATTTTGTATGGTGTTATCGCTAAGGTCATCGTAATTTGGTTTTTCTTAAAATATGATAATCATATCCGTGGTACAGTTGGAATGATGACTGCTTCGCTAAATATTGGTTTATTTGCTTATCCACTTGTAGAAGCGATTTGGCCTAAAACAGGAATGATATATTTTGGAATGGCAGATATTGGTGGCGCTGTGATTATGTTTGGTGTTACATACTTTGTTGGAAGTTATTTCAGCAGTGCTGGTGATAACTTTGACTTTAAGTATTTAGGCAAAAATTTACTAAAATCGGTTCCTTTAATGACATATATCATCATGTTTATTTTGAATATGCTTAATATTCATTTTCCAGAACCTGTAATTAAGTTTTTCTCAGTATTATCTGGTGCTAACATGCCATTATCAATGATCTTATTGGGCTTAATGCTCAACTTTAGTATCGATAAGCGTTTCTTACCTATCGCTTTGAAATATTTAGGTTTACATTATGGATTAGGTGTCATCGCAGGATTGTTGGTTTATTTCTTTTTACCTGTTGATAATAATATGATTAAAACAACATTACAAGTTGCTTGGTTATTACCAGTAGGTGTTGCTATTATACCTTATTCAATTCAATTTAAGTATAAGACGTTGCCGCTTGTTGGTATGGTGAGCAACTTAACGATTTTAATCAGCATTATTATTTTATATATATATCAAGCATTATTTGTTTAATTGATTATTTGTAAGGCTTTAAATATAAAAAAGAGCTAATCCGTTACGGATTAGCTCTTTTATTTTGAGCAAAGATATTAATGGCTAAGTTCATTTTTTGAATGGAACGTGAGGAATTTATCCTTTACCCCCCATAAATGCTGGGTAATTAGTCATGCCACCATCAACATAAATAGTTGTTCCATGAATATAACTTGCTAAATCAGAGGCAAGAAATCTTGCTACGTTTGCTACTTCATCTGCTTCACCAATCTCTTTTGCTGGAATCATTTCTAATGTTTCTGCACGAGTTGTTGGATCTGAAAATTTTTCTTTTGTATGTTCAGTTACAATTGCCCCTGGTGAAATATTATTAATGCGGATGCCATATTGAGCATATTCCATAGACATTGTTTCCATCATTAATTTCAAACCGCCTTTACTTGCAGCGTAATTTACATAGTTAGGCCAAGGAATCTTGTCATGTACACTTGAGGTATTAAGAATAACACCCTTCTTATCTTCTTTAAGAAATTGATTAACTGCTGCTTTGGCACCTAAAAATGCGCCAGTTAAGTTAATATCAATTACTTTTTGCCATTCATCTAAAGGCATTTCATGTGTTGGTATTGCTTTTTCAAATCCAGCATTATTAATCATGATATCTAATGTACCAAAATGATTTACAGTAGTTTGGATGAGATGATCAATATCATTCTCTTTAGAGATATCTGCTTGAACTTTTATCGCTTTACCACCAGCGTTTTCAATTAATTTAATTGAGGATTCCATAGCGTCCATATGACGTTCGGATCTGTAATTTAATACAACATTCGCTTTTTCTTCACCAAATTGTTCTGCCATCGCTTTTCCAATACCACTACCAGCACCTGTAATAATAACTACTTTTCCTGCTAAATCTTCAAACATTTAAGATTCCTCCTAGTTATTCGGCATAAATTTAGTTTTTATAAAAGTTTATAAGTCGAATAAAATTTAATAATAATGCTTTATCTAAGCTTTAATGTTACCTAAAACAAAGGCAGCTATAACGATTAAAATGATACCCGTCCAAATGCCTATCATCTGACGTTTATCTTTTCGTTCACCTAAAAGGAATATACCGCCAAGTGTAGAAACAATTACTAATAATTGTGAAAATGAGAAGCTTGTCGCCACACCTACTTTGGGTTGAGAATAGAACATAAACAAGTTACCTATACCCCAAATGACACCTGGTATTAAGTTCCACACGGTACTTTTAATAGTAGTCTCATGTTTAGCAGATAATATTAATCCACCGATTGCCATACCAATAGATTGGAAGAATAGGGCATTCATGCCATCAACACCAAAAATTTGTGCAACCACAACATAGACGACATAACCAACAGTGGAAATTAACAAGATAGGAATTGCTTTACCAAAGTTTTTAGTACTTTCTGAAGCTTCATTTTTTCCTTTAATTGATGTAAGTGCAATACCTCCAACAAGTAAAATCATTGCAACTAGGCCAAGTATAACTTGCGTACCCGTGCTCCATTCACCTAGGAATATAGCACTAAATAAAGTAGTACCTACAAGTTGTAATCCTGTTGAAATTGGCATTGTTTTAGATACACCAATTAAACTGACTGATTTTAATTGATAACCTTGTCCCAATGCCCAAAAAGCACCAGATATTAAACCTACAATAATTACGATGGGGTCATCGAATTTTGTATTGCCAGTAAGTAATAATAAGATACCTATGATAAGTGCACCGAAAGTAGTCCCTCTAATTTGATTGTAAGGGCCACCACCAACTAGCACATTAATTAAAACAACACTCCCCCAAAATAACGCTGGGAGTAGGGCAATTAATAAATCCATAACTAAGCTTCACTCACTCTCTATTTAATTTTACTTTCCTTCTATAAAACAATCACTGAAGATTGCCCTAGATACTCATTTTAAAGTAAAGGCATCGAATAGTAAAAATATTAGATTACAGTTCAGCTTTTTAATTTTTAAAATAGTGTGTGTATATATTAAAAATGTAAAAATGTAGAACGCTTACAATTTAAATGTATGCCGCTACGTATTTGAATTTTTTATATTCATAATTAATGTTAAAACCTAATTCATTGAAACGCTCAACAAGCGTAGTATTTTTACTGCGTATTTTAAAATATATCTTATCAATATCAAATGTTGAAAAAGCAAAATGTAAAGAATATGAGAGTAAATCAAAAGCAATTCCCATTAACCTGTAATCAGAGTGAGAAGAAAAATATTTGATTTCAGCTACATTGTTATTTTCAGCGATTTCAAGATATAAATAGCCTTTTAATAACCCTTCAGACATGAATATAAATAGACGATGGTATTCATCTAATGATTTTACAATTTCGTCAGCAGTCATTACATCATGTTTGAATGTTTGATTGTGTAATTTACTAAAATAACGGTAATACGCAGGTTGGTATTCAATAATATTCTGTTCATTACCAACGTCGCCAATATCTTTCGTAGAAATGAGATAATAATCAGTAAAACTATAGGATGCACCTAAAGATTTCATAAATGGTAAATATGTTTGCTCATGTTCTTCAAATGAAAAATTAAAATTTGCAGTATCAGGTTTACTTTGCGCTAATGCATCGAAAAGTTGTGTCATCTCATCGATAGAAGGCTTGATGCTTTTGTCTATGAATGGTCCTAATACTTTATATTTATTGTCTTCGTATTTTAAAGCCAAAAGCAGCATTGTAATTTCATCTTGATTGTTCACTTGTGCAAATACACCTGGGTCTTGTATTGCATTGGTAATAACGGTCCTAATGTCATTATGCATTTGTGGCAATTTATACAAATAGGAAGCAGATTGATAGTTAGCATTATTCAAAAATTCCAAGATTTGATCGACATCGTTCGGATTTGTTGTTTTCATATAATACCTCCATATGATGAACTATTAAGTTAATTATAAGAACTTTTTCATGTAAATGGAAGTTTTGATGTGCTATATACATGTTACAATAAGAATATCATTGAAATTGAAAGGACGAAATTATGAAATCACTCATTATTGCTGAAAAACCGTCTGTAGGCAGAGATATTGCGCAAGCATTAAATATAAATGATAAACGTAATGGCTACTTCGAAAATAATAAGTATATTGTCACTTGGGCACTGGGGCATTTAGTTACAAATGCTACACCAGAACAATACGATGATAACTATAAAGAATGGAAGCTTAACGATCTCCCTATTATACCTAAACGTATGAAGACCGTTGTCATAAGCAAAACTAAAAAACAATTTTCTATTGTACAATCATTAATTAATAATAAAAATACAAAAGACATTATTATCGCAACAGATGCTGGTAGAGAAGGGGAACTTGTTGCGCGTTTAATTTTAGATAAATCTCATAATAAGAAACCTATCAAAAGATTGTGGATTAGCTCAGTAACTAAAAAGGCAATTAAGGATGGTTTTGCAAAATTACAAGATGGTCGCAAATTTAATAATTTATATTATGCAGCGCTTGCTCGTAGTGAAGCAGATTGGATTGTTGGTATCAATGCAACTCGTGCATTAACAACAAAATACGATGCGCAATTGTCACTTGGTAGGGTTCAAACGCCGACGATACAACTTGTTCAAATGAGACAAAATGAAATTAATCACTTTATACCGCAAACTTATTTTAAGATGAATATCGTTGCCGAAGGCCTCACATTCCAATGTATGACGCCGGAGTCTAGTAATGATAAATCAGTTTTTGAAAAGATAAAAAGTGAAGTTATTGATAAAGAAGGTTTGGTTGAAAGTATTAATAAAAAACATAAAAAATCATATGCACCTAAATTGTTTAATTTAACAGATTTACAACAAGAAGCCTATAAACGCTATCACTTTGGTCCAAAAGAAACATTGAATGTTTTACAGACATTATACGAAAGACACAAACTTGTAACTTACCCACGTACAGATTCTAACTATTTAACTGACGATATGGTAAGTACACTTAAAGATAGAATTCAAGCGATCATGGGAACATCATTGAAAGAAATTGCAAAATCTCAAATAGCACAATCATTTTCAACAAATGAAAAATTTATAAACAATCAAAAAGTATCTGATCATCATGCAATTATACCGACAGAAGTACGTCCTGATATGAATCAGCTCTCACAACGTGAAACAAAAATTTATCTGATGATTGCTCAAAGATTTTTAGAAAATCTTATGCCACCACATGAATACGAAGCTGTATCAATCAATATCGCAGCAGGGAATTATAAATTTGAATTTAAAGATAAAGTTACTAAAAAGTTAGGATTTAAAGCGATTTATGAAACTGAAGCAGCAGTCAACAAACAAATAGATAAAATAACCAAATCATCTAAATTGCACATAACACATCCTAAAATCGAACAACATGAAACAACACCACCATCATATTTTAATGAAGGTACTTTATTAAAAGCGATGGAAAGCCCTCAAAAATTCTTTAAATTAAATAATAAAAAATATAACGAAACATTGAAAGAAACAGGTGGGATTGGAACTGTTGCTACTAGAGCAGATATCATAGAAAAGTTATTTAACATGAATGCAATTGAATCTCGTGATGGTAAGATAAGAGTTACATCTAAAGGAAAGCAAATACTAGAACTTGCACCACAAAAATTAACATCACCATTATTAACTGCTGAGTGGGAAGAAAAACTATCATTAATAGAGCAAGGTAAATATAATGCCACTCAATTTATTTCTGAAATGAAATCTTTCACACATGAAGTCGTTAATGAAATCAAAGAAAGTGAACAAAATTATAAACACGATAATTTAACAACGACGGAATGTCCTACATGCGGCAAATTTATGATTAAAGTTAAAACTAAAAATGGTCAAATGCTCGTTTGTCAGGATCCTAAATGTAAAACTAAAAAGAATATTCAAAGAAAAACCAATGCACGTTGTCCAAATTGTCACAAAAAAATGATGTTGTTTGGAAAAGGCAAAGAAGCAGTTTATCGTTGTGTATGTGGCCATACTGAAACACAAGCACAAATGGATAAACGTCACAAAAACAAAAAATCAGATAAGGTTAACAAAAAAGATTTGAAAAAATATATGAATAACGATGATGGATTAGAGAACAATCCATTCCAAGATGCACTAAAAGGATTAAAATTTTAAATTAATCGAACGAAAAGTATAAATTTTAACAAGAAGTTCGTGTTTGCTATTGTAAAATAATGTAATTGGTATTAGAATGTGTAGGTATTTTAAAAAAAGGAGAACTAAACCGTGAAAAAGTATTTCAAGTTTGAAAAGCATAAAACAAACTATAAGAAAGAGATACTTGGTGGGCTTACAACTTTCTTGTCAATGGCATATATATTAGCTGTCAACCCTCAAGTACTTAGTTTAGCAGGCGTAAAAGGTGTTTCAGAAGATATGAAAATGGACCAAGGCGCTATTTTTGTTGCTACAGCATTAGCGGCTTTTGTCGGTTCTTTATTTATGGGCTTGATAGCTAGATATCCAATTGCCTTAGCACCTGGCATGGGCTTAAACGCATTTTTCGCATTTACAGTGGTATTAACAATGGGTATTCCATGGCAAGTTGGTTTGACCGGCGTGTTATTCTCTGGTGTGGTTTTTGCAATTTTGACTATGACTGGTTTAAGAGAGACCATTATTAACGCAATACCCTATCAAATGAAAATGGCAGTTTCAGCAGGTATTGGTTTATTTATTACTTTTGTTGGATTACAAAGTTCAGGAATCATCACTAATAATGATTCTACATTAGTAACTTTGGGTCATATCACTGATGGCCCTGTATTGTTAACGATATTCGGTATTATAATAACAGTGATATTATATGCTGTTAGAGTACCTGGTGCGATATTTATAGGTATGGTATTAACATCTATTTTAGGAATGCTTACAGGACTAATACATACGCCAAGTGGCATAGTGGGCAAAGTCCCTAGTATTGAGCCTACTTTCGGAGCTGCTTTTGAAGCATTTAAAGATCCTAGTCAATTGTTCACAGTACAATTTTTAATTGTAATTTTAACGTTTTTATTTATAGACTTCTTCGATACTGCAGGTACACTCGTTGCGGTGGCAACACAAGCAGGTATGATGAAGAATAATAAATTACCTAGAGCTGGTCGAGCATTATTTTCTGATTCATTAGCAACAATAGTTGGTTCAATTTTTGGGACGACAACAACAACTTCCTATATTGAGTCAACATCAGGTGTCGCTGTAGGAGCTCGTACAGGATTTGCTAGTGTTGTTACAGGTTTTTGTTTCTTATTAGCGATATTTTTCAGCCCTTTAATGGAAGTAGTAACAAGTGCAGTGACTACACCAGCGCTTGTAGTCGTAGGTGTATTAATGGCTGCTAATTTTGCGGAAATAGACTGGAAAAAATTCGAAGTTGCAGTACCGGCATTTATCACGATTATTATGATGCCGTTATCTTATTCAATCGCAACTGGTATTGCTTGTGGCTTCATCTTTTATCCAATAACAATGTTGATTTCTAAAAGACATAAAGAAGTCCACCCAATCATGTATGCTTTAATGATACTGTTTATATTATATTTTGTATTTGTTCACGGGTAAATAAAAAATCCCTTTGCAGTCGATCCATATCGAAGCAAAGGGATTTTTTATACGTGTTAATTATCTGTATTCAGTTTATAAAAAAGTCGTGTTTCTTCATTATAATATAATAATCATGGCTGTATAACTTTAAAATTTATTATTCTCTTGCTTTTGTTGCGTGTAAACAACTTTTGCATGCTTGTTTGGAACATAAAGCGGCGTAGAGAAAATAATCAAAACAAAGAACAACATCAAGAAAAATAAAACCCAATGGACAATCATCCCAACAAAAGGTATGAATGCTATAAAAGAACCAATAACACCTAACAATGGTATGATTAACATTGGTTTAATAGAATTTTGTTTATCAACTATTAATATAATCACGATTATAAAATAAAGTAATGCATTGATTAATAAAGGCTGCCAACCAAAACTGAAAATGATACTACCACCTAAAAATGGGATGCCATAAATAAACTCGCCAACAATTAATATTAAACTAAGGATTATAAGTGTCGTACGGATACCACTTTTCATTAATATTCACTCCTAACTAATAATAGTATAAACGAAATAAATCAAATGAAAATAAAAAAGGGCAAATAAACATTTAAAATTACAAAAACTAAAAATTTCCTAAAAGTGGTTGAACTGAATAAGTAGTTCAAGTATAATAACAAGGTATGTGTTAGGCAAATAGTAAAAACTTTTGCAGAAAAGCTTGATAAATCACTGCTTTTCATGTAACATATCTAATGTTGGACTTTAAGAACACGCGATGAAGCGAAAGGTTACTGACACACCCGGCCGCTTTGCCATGGCGCTGTGTGAGATAGTTTTCGTGGAGAAGTCTATCACTTAAATGTAGACGAATAAGGAGGGAAAATTATGGCAAAACAAAAAATCAGAATCAGATTAAAAGCTTATGATCACAGAGTTATCGATCAATCTGCAGAAAAAATTGTTGAAACAGCAAAACGTTCTGGTGCAGATGTGTCTGGACCAATTCCGTTACCGACTGAAAGATCAGTTTATACTGTAATTCGTGCCGTGCATAAGTATAAAGATTCACGTGAACAATTCGAACAACGTACACATAAACGCTTAATCGATATTGTTAACCCTACACCTAAAACAGTAGATGCTCTTATGGGCTTAAACTTACCATCTGGTGTAGACATCGAAATCAAATTATAATAGAAAAAATTAGGAGGTGGACTTTCGATGACCAAAGGAATCTTAGGAAGAAAAATCGGGATGACACAAGTTTTCGGAGAAAACGGTGATTTAATCCCTGTAACAGTAGTAGAAGCTAGTGAAAACGTAGTATTACAAAAGAAAACTGAAGAAGTAGATGGCTACAATGCAATCCAAGTAGGCTATGCTGATAAAGCAGCTTACAAAAAAGGAAGCAAGTCAAGCAAATATGCTAACAAGCCAGCTGAAGGCCATGCTAAAAAAGCAAGCTCAGCACCTAAGCGCTTCATTCGTGAATTCAGAAACGTTAATGTTGATGAATACGAAGTAGGTCAAGAAGTCTCAGTTGATACATTTGAAGCTGGTGACATCATTGATGTAACTGGCGTATCTAAAGGTAAAGGATTCCAAGGTGCTATCAAGCGTCATAACCAAGCACGTGGACCAATGTCACATGGTTCTCATTTCCATAGATCACCTGGTTCAGTAGGTATGGCATCTGATGCTTCAAAAGTTTTCAAAGGACAAAAAATGCCAGGACGTATGGGTGGAAACACTGTAACAGTCCAAAACTTAGAAGTAGTTCAAGTTGACACTGAAAACAATGTTATCTTAGTAAAAGGTAATGTACCAGGTCCGAAAAAAGGATACTTAGAAATCTCTTCATCAATTAAAGGTAATAAATAATTATAGAGCGAAAGGAGGAAATGCATAATGGCAAATTATGATGTATTAAAAGTAGATGGAACTAAATCAGGTTCAGTTGAATTAAACGATGCAGTATTTGCAATCGAACCAAACAATAACGTTCTTTTTGAAGCAATTAATTTACAACGTGCTTCATTACGCCAAGGTACACATGCTGTTAAGAACCGTTCAGCAGTACGTGGTGGTGGACGTAAACCATGGAGACAAAAAGGTACAGGACGTGCGCGTCAAGGTACTATTCGTGCGCCACAATGGCGTGGTGGTGGTATCGTATTCGGACCAACACCAAGAAGCTATGCTTACAAAATGCCTAAGAAAATGCGTCGTTTAGCATTACGTTCAGCATTATCTTTCAAAGCACAAGAAAATAGCTTAACAATTTTAGATGCATTAAGTTTTGAAGCTCCAAAAACAAAAGAATTCAAAACTGTACTTTCTAACTTAGAACAACCTACAAAAGTGTTAGTAGTTACTGAATCTGAAGATGTAAATGTTGCACTTTCAGCACGTAACATCCCTGGTGTTCAAGTAACAACTGCACAAGGTTTAAACGTTCTAGATTTAACAAGCGCTGATAGTGTAGTAATCACAGAAGCAGCTGCTAAAAAAGTTGAGGAGGTGCTCGGATAATGGAAGCAAGAGACGTTCTTAAGCGCCCCGTAATCACTGAAAAATCTTCAGTTGCAATGGCTGAAGACAAATATACATTCGATGTTGATACTCGTGCTAACAAGACACAAGTAAAAATCGCTGTAGAAGAAATCTTTGATGTAAAAGTTGATAGTGTAAATATCATTAACTACAAACCAAAGAAAAAACGTATGGGCCGTTACCAAGGCTATACTAACAAACGACGCGTAGCAATCGTTAAATTAAAAGAAGGATCAATCGATCTATTTAACTAAAAAATTACCAATAAGGAGGTAAACGACAATGGCTCTAAAAAAATATAAGCCAATTACTAACGGTCGTCGTAATATGACTAGTTTAGATTTCGCAGAAATTACGAAAACTACTCCTGAAAAGTCATTATTACAACCGCTACCGAAAAGAGCGGGACGAAATCACCAAGGTAAATTGACTGTTCGCCATCATGGCGGTGGACATAAACGTCAATACCGTGTAATTGATTTCAAACGTAACAAAGATGGTATCCAAGCAAAAGTTGATTCAATTCAATACGATCCAAACCGTTCAGCAAATATCGCATTGTTATTTTACGCTGATGGAGAAAAACGTTATATTATTGCACCTAAAAACTTAAAAGTAGGTCAAGTACTTGAAAGTGGTGCTGAAGCAGATATTAAAGTAGGTAATGCCCTACCACTACAAAATATTCCAGTAGGTACTGTTATTCATAACATCGAGTTGAAACCTGGCAGAGGTGGACAAATTGCTCGTTCTGCTGGTGCTAGTGCACAAGTATTAGGTAAAGAAGGAAAATATGTATTAATCAGATTAAGATCTGGCGAAGTTCGTATGATTCTTTCAACTTGTCGCGCTACTATTGGTCAAGTTGGTAATATCCAACACGAACTTGTTAACGTTGGTAAAGCTGGACGTTCAAGATGGAAAGGTATCCGTCCAACAGTTCGTGGTTCTGTAATGAACCCTAACGATCACCCACACGGTGGTGGTGAAGGACGCGCACCAATCGGTATGCCTTCTCCAATGTCACCTTGGGGCAAACCAACACTTGGTAAGAAAACACGTCGCGGTAAAAAATCATCAGATAAACTTATCGTTCGTGGACGTAAGAAAAAATAAAAATAACTTATTTGGGTGTGCGGCTTAAACGCTGCACGCACATAATAAGAAGGGAGGCGCCACTATGGCTCGTAGTATTAAAAAAGGACCTTTCGTTGACGATCACCTAATGAAAAAGGTAGAAGCTCAAAGCGGAAGCGAGAAAAAACAAGTAATCAAAACTTGGTCACGTCGTTCAACTATTTTCCCTGATTTCATCGGACATACATTCGCTGTATATGATGGACGTAAACATGTGCCTGTATTTGTAACAGAAGATATGGTTGGTCATAAACTTGGAGAGTTTGCACCAACACGTACATTTAAAGGTCACGTTGCAGACGATAAAAAAACAAGAAGATAATATCTAACAGGTAGAGGAGGAAATTGGAATGGAAGCAAAAGCGGTTGCTAAAACAATAAGAATCGCACCTCGTAAAGTTAGATTAGTATTAGATCTAATTAGAGGCAAAAGCGCTGGTGAAGCGATAGCGATTTTAAAATTAACAAACAAGGCTTCATCACCAGTAATTGAAAAATTATTAATGTCCGCTTTAGCTAATGCAGAACATAACTATGATATGAACACAGATGAATTAATAGTTAAAGAAGCTTATGCTAATGAAGGACCAACTTTAAAACGTTTCCGTCCACGTGCACAAGGTAGTGCAAGTGCGATCAACAAACGTACAAGCCACATTACAATCGTCGTAAGTGACGGTAAAGAAGAAGCTAAAGAAGCTTAATAAAATCTTAAGGAGGGAACACTGTGGGTCAAAAAATTAATCCAATTGGACTTCGTGTCGGTGTAATCCGTGATTGGGAAGCTAAATGGTATGCAGAAAAAGACTTCGCATCATTATTACACGAAGATTTAAAAATCCGTAAGTTTATTGATAACGCATTAAGTGAAGCATCAGTTTCTCATGTAGAAATTGAACGTGCAGCTAATCGTATCAACATCGCTATTCACACTGGTAAACCAGGTATGGTAATCGGTAAAGGCGGTTCAGAAATCGAAAAACTTCGTAACAAATTAAATTCATTAACAAATAAAAAAGTACACATCAACGTAATTGAAATCAAAAAAGTTGATTTAGATGCTAAATTGGTAGCAGAAAATATTGCGCGTCAATTAGAAAACCGTGCATCATTCCGTCGTGTACAAAAACAAGCTATTACAAGAGCGATGAAACAAGGCGCTAAAGGTATCAAAACACAAGTATCTGGTCGTTTAGCTGGTGCTGATATCGCTCGTGCAGAACAATATTCAGAAGGAACTGTTCCACTTCATACACTACGTGCTGACATAGGCTATGCACACGCAGAAGCAGACACAACTTATGGTAAGTTAGGTGTCAAAGTGTGGATTTATCGTGGAGAAGTTCTTCCTACTAAGAACACTAGTGAAGGAGGAAAATAATAATGTTACTACCAAAACGTGTTAAATATCGTCGTCAACATCGTCCTAAAACAACTGGTCGTTCTAAAGGCGGTAACTATGTAACATTTGGTGAGTATGGTTTACAAGCAACTACAACGTCTTGGATCACATCTCGTCAAATCGAATCAGCTCGTATTGCAATGACTCGTTATATGAAACGTGGCGGGAAAGTTTGGATCAAAATCTTCCCACATACACCTTACACTAAAAAACCTTTAGAAGTTCGTATGGGTGCTGGTAAAGGTGCCGTTGAAGGCTGGATTGCAGTTGCAAAACCAGGTAGAATTTTATTTGAAGTTGCAGGCGTAAACGAAGAAGTTGCGCGTGAAGCATTACGTTTAGCTAGTCACAAACTTCCAGTTAAAACTAAGTTTGTAAAACGTGAAGAATTGGGTGGTGAAACAAATGAAAGCTAAGGAAATTAGAGACTTAACCACTTCTGAAATCGAAGAACAAATCAAATCTTCAAAAGAGGAGCTTTTTAACCTACGCTTTCAGTTAGCTACAGGTCAATTAGAGGAAACTGCACGTATTCGTACAGTAAGAAAAACGATTGCACGTCTAAAAACTGTTGCTCGTGAAAGAGAAATTGAACAAGGTAAGGCTAATCAATAATCAAATTGAAAGAGGAGGTTACTAAAGTGAGCGAAAGAAATGATCGTAAAGTTTATGTAGGTAGAGTCGTTTCCGATAAAATGGATAAAACAGTAACTGTACTTGTTGAAACATACAAAACACACAAACTATATGGCAAACGAGTAAAATACTCTAAAAAATACAAAACACATGATGAAAACAACTCAGCTAAATTAGGGGACATCGTTAAGATTCAAGAAACACGTCCTTTATCAGCAACTAAGCGTTTCCGTTTAGTAGATATTGTTGAAGAATCAGTAATTATTTAATAAACAGTGAAGATAAAGGAGGTTTAACTCATGATCCAACAAGAAACACGATTAAAAGTAGCAGATAACTCTGGTGCACGTGAAGTACTTACAGTCAAAGTATTAGGTGGATCTGGTCGTAAAACAGCGAACATTGGTGACGTTATCGTCGTTACTGTTAAACATGCTACACCAGGCGGCGTTGTCAAAAAAGGTGAAGTAGTTAAAGCTGTTGTTGTACGTACTAAATCAGGTGTACGTCGTAATGACGGTTCATATATCAAATTTGATGAAAATGCATGTGTCATCATTCGTGACGACAAAGGCCCACGTGGTACTCGTATTTTTGGACCAGTTGCGCGTGAATTACGTGAAGGTAATTTCATGAAAATTGTATCATTAGCTCCAGAAGTACTTTAATAAATTATTTATAAATATATAAATTTAAGGAGGTGCCACACATGCATATCAAAAAAGGTGACAACGTAAAAGTTATCGCAGGTAAAGACAAAGGTAAAGAAGGTAAAGTAGTAGCTACAGAACCTAAAAAAGACCGTGTCGTTGTGGAAGGTGTTAACACTATTAAAAAACACCAAAAACCAACTCAATTTAATCCTGAAGGTGGAATCTTAGAAACAGAGGCAGCAATCCATGTTTCTAATGTACAATTATTAGACCCTAAAACGAATGAACCAACTCGCGTAGGTTTCAAATTCGAAGACGGTAAAAAAGTTAGAATCGCTAAAAAATCTGGCGAAGAAATCAAATCTAATAATGAATAACTAATTGAAAGGAGGATCCACTGTGAATCGTTTAAAAGAAAAATTTAATTCTGAAGTTACAACGGACTTAGTCAAAAAATTCAACTATAGTTCAGTAATGGAAGTACCAAAAATAGAAAAAATTGTAGTGAACATGGGTGTTGGTGATGCTGTACAAAACTCTAAAGTATTAGATGATGCTGTAGAAGAATTACAAGCTATCACTGGTCAAAAACCATTAGTAACTAAAGCGAAAAAATCTGTCGCTACATTCCGTTTACGTGAAGGTATGCCAATCGGCGCTAAAGTAACTTTACGTGGTGAAAGAATGTATGACTTTTTAGATAAATTAATTGCGGTATCACTTCCACGTGTTCGTGACTTCCGTGGTGTATCAAAATCAGCATTTGACGGTAGAGGTAACTACACTTTAGGTGTTAAAGAACAATTAATTTTCCCTGAAATCGACTATGACCGAGTAAGTAAAATACGAGGAATGGATATCGTTATCGTAACAACTGCTAACACTGACGAGGAAGCTCGTGAATTGTTAACACAATTCGGTATGCCATTTCAAAAATAATCTCTAAAGGAGGCTAATTAAGTGGCTAAAACTTCAATGGTTGCTAAGCAACAAAAAAAACAAAAGTTCCAAGTACGTGAATATACGCGTTGTGAACGCTGTGGTCGTCCACATTCTGTATATCGTAAATTTAAATTATGCCGTATTTGTTTCCGTGAATTAGCTTATAAAGGCCAAATCCCTGGCGTTCGTAAAGCTAGCTGGTAATAGAAAAAAGTCTGAAAGGAGGCAACATTCAATGACAATCAACGATCCAATTGCAGATATGCTAACTCGTGTAAGAAACGCAAACATGGTGCGCCATGATAAGTTAGAATTGCCTGCATCAAATATCAAAAAAGAAATTGCTGAAATATTAAAAAGTGAAGGTTTCATTAAAAACGTAGAATACGTTGAAGACGATAAACAAGGGGTTATTCGTTTATTCCTTAAATATGGTCAAAACAATGAACGTGTTATCACTGGATTAAAACGTATCTCAAAACCAGGTTTACGTGTTTATGCTAAAGCAAACGAAGTGCCTAAAGTGTTAAATGGTTTAGGTATTGCATTAGTTTCTACTTCTGAAGGTGTAATCACTGATAAAGAAGCAAGAAAACGTAATATTGGTGGAGAAATCTTAGGTTACGTTTGGTAATAATTAATAACAAGGAGGTGCGATAACATGAGTCGTGTTGGTAAAAAAATTATTGACATCCCTAGTGACGTTACAGTAACTATCGAAGGAAATACAGTTTCTGTTAAAGGTCCAAAAGGCGAATTATCACAAACAATGAATGAAAGAATGACATATAAGCAAGATGAAAACACATTAGAAGTTGTAAGACCAACTGATTCTCAAAATGACAGAACAGTTCATGGTACAACTCGTGCTTTGATTAATAATATGATTCTAGGTGTTAAAGATGGCTACAAAAAAACACTTGAACTTGTAGGTGTAGGTTACCGTGCTCAAATGCAAGGTAATGACCTAGTATTAAACGTTGGATACTCACACCCAGTTGAATTTAAAGCTGAAGATGGTATCACTTTCGGTGTTGATAAAAACACTACAGTAACTGTAGAAGGTATTTCAAAAGAACAAGTTGGAGCTATTGCTTCAAACATTCGTTCAGTAAGACCTCCAGAACCTTATAAAGGTAAAGGAATTCGTTACCAAGGTGAATACGTTCGCCGTAAAGAAGGTAAAACTGGTAAATAATAAATAACTTTCAGAAGAAAGGAGTAATAAAATGATCAGCAAAATTGATAAAAACAAAGTGCGTTTGAAAAGACATGCTCGTGTCCGTAACAAATTATCTGGCACTGCTGAAAAACCACGTTTAAATGTTTATCGTTCAAACAAACACATTTATGCACAAGTTATCGATGATGTTAATGGTAAAACATTAGCACAAGCTTCAACACAAGAAAAAGATCTAGCTAATGAAACTGGATCTAAAGTTGATTTATCAGCTAAAGTCGGCGAAACAATTGCTAAAAGAGCGAATGAAAAAGGCGTAAAAACAATTGTATTTGACCGCGGAGGATATTTATATCACGGACGTGTTAAAGCATTAGCAGATGCAGCTCGTGAAAATGGTTTACAATTTTAATTTAAAGGAGGGACATTTATATGGCTCGTAGAGAAGAAGCGAAAGAATTTGAAGAACGCGTTGTTACAATTAATCGTGTTGCAAAAGTTGTAAAAGGTGGTCGTAGTTTCCGTTTCAGCGCTTTAGTAGTAGTTGGAGATAAAAACGGTCGCGTTGGATTCGGTACTGGTAAAGCACAAGAGGTACCTGAAGCAATCAAAAAAGCAGTTGAAGCAGCTAAGAAAAACTTAGTTGAAGTTCCACGTGTCGAAGGTACAACTCCTCACATGATCACTGGACAATTCAGTTCAGGTAGTGTATTAATGAAACCAGCAGCTCCTGGTACTGGTGTTATTGCGGGTGGTCCTGTTCGTGCAGTATTAGAACTAGCAGGTATCACTGATATCTTAAGTAAATCTTTAGGTTCAAACACACCAATCAATATGGTGCGTGCAACAATTAATGGATTACAAAACCTTAAAAATGCTGAACAAGTTGCGAAATTACGTGGCAAGTCAGTAGAAGAATTATATAATTAAGGAGGGAAAATAAGTTATGGCTAAATTACAAATTACCCTCACTCGTAGTGTTATAGGTCGTCCAGAAACACAACGTAAAACTGTTGAAGCTTTAGGTTTGAAAAAAACAAACTCTTCAGTAGTTGTTGAAGATAACCCTGCTATTCGTGGGCAAATCAACAAAGTAAGTCACTTAGTGACAGTAGAAGAAAAATAATTAAGGAGGTGCCGAAATGAAATTACATGAGTTAAAACCAGCAGAAGGTTCTCGTAAAGTTCGTAACCGCGTAGGTCGTGGTGCAGCTACTGGTAACGGTAAAACTAGTGGCCGTGGACAAAAAGGACAAAAAGCGCGTTCAGGTGGTAGTATTAGACCAGGATTTGAAGGTGGACAATTACCTTTATTCCGCCGTTTACCAAAACGAGGTTTTACTAACATTAACCGCAAAGAATATGCTATTGTTAACTTAGACCAACTTAATAAATTTGAGGATGGTACTGAAGTAACTCCTGCTTTATTAGTAGAATCTGGTGTAGTTAAAAGTGAAAAATCTGGTATTAAAGTACTAGGTAGTGGTTCACTTGACAAGAAGTTAACAGTGAAAGCTAACAAATTCTCTGCTTCTGCAGCAGAAGCTATTGATGCTAAAGGCGGAGCACACGAGGTGATCTAATGTTTCAAACGCTTGTGAGCTTCTTTACTACAAAAGAAGTTCGTAACAAGATCTTTTTTACGCTCGCAATGTTAGTTATTTTTAAAATAGGTACTTATATTCCAGCACCTGGCGTAAATCCAGCTGCTTTTGACAGTCAACAAGGTTCTCAAGGTGTCACTGACTTACTTAACACGTTTGGTGGCGGAGCCTTGCAGAACTTTTCTATCTTTGCCATGGGTATAATGCCATATATTACTGCATCAATTGTGATGCAGTTATTACAAATGGATATTGTTCCAAAGTTTTCAGAGTGGGCAAAACAAGGTGATGCAGGTAGAAAAAAACTTAATAACGTAACCCGTTATTTTGCGATTGTACTTGCTTTTATCCAATCAATAGGAATGGCGTTCCAATTTAATAATTATTTGAAAGGTCAACTTATTATGGATCAGTCCGTAATAAGCTACCTAACAATAGCTGTTGTGTTAACAGCTGGTACAGCGTTTTTAATTTGGATAGGTGAACAAATCACTCAATTCGGTGTTGGTAATGGTATTTCCATCATTATCTTTGGAGGTATTTTATCTTCATTACCTTCATCATTAATCCAGTTTTACCAGCAGTCCTTTGTAGGACAAGATGATACAACTTTAGCATGGTTAAAAGTTATTGGATTAATTGTTGGAATGGTATTGCTAACGGTTGGTGCAATATTCGTACTACAAGCTATTAGAAAAATACCAATTCAATATGCGAAAAAACAGTCTGCACAACGATTAGGTTCACAAGCAACATATTTACCTTTGAAAGTTAACTCTGCAGGGGTTATCCCAGTCATCTTTGCAATGGCGTTCTTCTTATTACCAAGAACATTAACTTTGTTCTTCCCTGATGCAAGTTGGGCGCAAAAAATATCTGACGTTGCAAATCCATCAAATAATATAGGGATGATTGTTTATGTGATTCTTATTATTGCATTCACATATTTCTATGCATTTGTACAAGTCAATCCTGAAAAGATGTCTGATAACCTTAAAAAACAAGGCAGTTATGTTCCGGGTATTAGACCTGGCGAACAAACAAAAAAATATATTACTAAAGTTCTCTACAGATTGACCTTTGTAGGATCAATATTCTTAGCTGTCGTTGCTATACTACCAATCATTGCTACTAAGGTGATGGACTTACCACAATCGATACAAGTCGGTGGTACAAGTCTACTTATCGTAATTGGTGTTGCGATTGAAACAATGAAGAGTCTTGAAGCTCAAGTGAGTCAAAAAGATTATAGAGGCTTTGGTGGTAGATAAATTGTAGGAGGGCACTTATGAATATCATTTTAATGGGTTTACCTGGCGCAGGTAAAGGAACTCAAGCGAGTGAAATTGTTAAGAAATTCCCAATTCCACACATATCTACTGGAGACATGTTCAGAAAAGCGATTAAAGATGAAACTGATTTAGGAAAAGAAGCTAAATCGTACATGGATCGTGGAGAATTAGTCCCTGATGAAGTTACTGTGGGCATTGTTAAAGAAAGAATTTCTGAAGACGATGCAAAAAAAGGATTCTTACTTGACGGCTTTCCTCGTACTATTGAACAAGCAAAAGCATTAAGTGAAATCATGCAAGAACTAGATAGAAAAATTGATGCTGTTATCAATATAGAGGTACCTGAAGAAGAATTAATGAACCGCCTTACTGGTCGTAGAATTTGCGAAAAATGCGGGCACACTTATCATCTTGTATTCAATCCTCCAAAAGTTGATGGCATTTGTGATATTGACGGTGGTAAATTATACCAACGTGAAGATGACAACCCAGAAACAGTTGCAAATCGTTTAAATGTCAATGTAAAACAATCTAAGCCAATCCTAGAATACTATGATAATGAAAATGTATTGAAAAACATTGATGGTTCAAAAGATATTAATGAGGTTACTTCAAACGTAATCGATATTCTTGAGAACCTAAAATAGTATCAACTTTGTACGGTCTATGTAATGCCAAGAGTATAAACGAAAAAGAGTGACAATGCGATATAGTAATTCATTTTAATTTTGTTGAACTTATTAACAACACTTATAGACTCGTATGGTTATAGTTGATCTTAGACGATAACCAACTATTGTAAAAAGGGGGAAGTTAATAAATGGCTAAGCAAGATGTTATTGAATTAGAAGGTACAGTATTAGATACTTTACCAAATGCAATGTTTAAAGTAGAATTAGAAAATGGTCATGAGATTTTAGCTCACGTAAGTGGTAAAATCAGAATGAATTATATTCGAATTCTACCTGGCGACAAAGTAACTGTAGAAATGTCTCCGTATGATTTAACACGCGGAAGAATTACGTATCGTTATAAATAATCGTCACTCCATAATATAGGGAGGTATTAAAATGAAAGTAAGACCATCAGTAAAACCAATTTGCGAAAAATGTAAAGTCATTAAACGTAAAGGTAAAGTAATGGTAATTTGTAGCAATCCAAAACACAAACAAAGACAAGGTTAATAAAGAGAGGTGTAAATAATTATGGCACGTATTGCAGGAGTAGATATTCCACGTGAAAAACGTATTGTTATTTCTTTAACTTATGTATATGGTATCGGTACTACTACAGCTCAAAAAATTGTTGAAGAAGCTAATGTATCTACAGATACTCGCGTTAAAGACTTAACTGATGACGAATTAGGTCGTATCCGTGAAGTAGTAGACAATTATAAAGTAGAAGGTGACTTACGTCGTGAGCAAAACTTAAACATTAAACGTTTAATGGAAATCTCATCATACCGTGGTATCCGTCACCGTCGTGGTTTACCAGTACGCGGACAAAAGACAAAAAACAATGCTCGTACTCGTAAAGGCCCAGTTAAAACTGTAGCTAACAAGAAAAAATAATAGGTAAAGGAGGCAAATTTTAAATGGCACGTAAACAAGTATCTCGTAAACGTAGAGTGAAAAAGAATATTGAGAATGGTGTGGCACACATCCGCTCAACATTCAATAATACAATCGTAACTATTACTGATGAATTTGGTAATGCTTTATCATGGTCATCAGCAGGTGCACTTGGATTTAAAGGATCAAAAAAATCAACACCATTTGCAGCACAAATGGCATCAGAAACTGCAGCTAAAGCAGCTATGGAACATGGTTTAAAAACTGTTGAAGTTACTGTTAAAGGTCCTGGCCCAGGTCGTGAATCAGCGATCCGTGCATTACAATCAGCTGGATTAGATGTAACTGCAATCCGTGACGTTACTCCAGTACCACATAATGGTTGTCGTCCACCAAAACGTCGTCGCGTATAATATTATCGTTATTGTCGCAAGTCACTGAGAAACACAGTACAATTCAAGTCGACGTAATCAAGGAGGATATTTGTAAATGATTGAAATCGAAAAACCTAGAATTGAAACAATTGAAATTAGTGAAGATGCTAAATTCGGTAAGTTCGTTGTTGAACCACTAGAACGTGGCTACGGTACTACACTAGGAAACTCCTTACGTCGTATCCTACTATCTTCATTACCAGGTGCAGCCGTTAAGTACATCGAAATCGAAGGTGTATTACATGAATTCTCAGCAATAGATAATGTTGTAGAAGATGTTTCAACAATTATTATGAACATCAAAAAGCTAGCATTGAAAATTTATTCTGAAGAAGATAAAACATTAGAGATTGATGTAAAAGATGAAGGCGAAGTTACTGCAAGCGACATCACGCATGATAGTGATGTAGAGATTTTAAATCCTGAGATTAAAATCGCAACAGTATCTAAAGGTGGACATTTAAAAATCCGTCTTGTTGCTAATAAGGGTAGAGGTTACGCATTAGCAGAACAAAATAACACTAGTGATTTACCAATTGGTGTAATTCCAGTGGATTCACTATATTCACCAGTAGAACGTGTTAACTATACTGTAGAAAACACACGTGTAGGTCAAAGTAGTGATTTTGATAAATTAACTTTGGATGTTTGGACTAATGGTTCAATTACGCCACAAGAGTCTGTTTCTCTAGCGGCAAAAATCCTAACTGAACATTTGAACATCTTCGTTGGATTAACTGATGAAGCACAAAATGCTGAAATCATGATTGAAAAAGAAGAAGATCAAAAAGAAAAAGTACTTGAAATGTCTATAGAAGAATTAGACTTATCTGTCCGTTCATATAACTGTTTGAAACGCGCAGGTATTAATTCTGTTCAAGAATTAGCTGATAAATCTGAAGCAGATATGATGAAAGTGCGCAATTTAGGACGCAAATCATTAGAAGAAGTTAAATATAAACTTGAAGATCTAGGCTTAGGTCTTAGAAAAGAAGATTAATAAAAAGGAGGTTAACTCATGGGTTACAGAAAATTAGGTCGTACTTCTGATCAACGTAAAGCGATGTTACGTGACTTAGCTACTTCACTTATTGTTAGTGAACGTGTTGAAACGACAGAAGCACGTGCAAAAGAATTACGTAGTGTTGTTGAAAAATTAATCACTTTAGGTAAAAAAGGAGATTTAGCATCTCGTCGTCAAGCTGCTAAAACTTTACGTAATGTTGAAGTCTTAAATGAAGATGAAACTACACAAACTGCACTTCAAAAATTATTTGGTGAAATTGCTGAACGTTATACAGAACGTCAAGGTGGTTACACACGTATCCTTAAAGTAGGCCCTCGTCGCGGTGACGGTGCTGAATCAGTAATTATAGAATTAGTTTAATTTAAATACACATACTACTATGTATAAAGCAAATGAGTGCAACGATAATGTTTGCCACATACAAATATTGTCTAGCTCAGAGTACCCCATCAAACTTAATAAATTTTAAAGCGTGAACTCAAATATGATGGGGTGCGCGCTTTTTTTTGTTAGTCCCCCTTAATTCGAAGAATTTAGGGGGACTTATGCAATTGCGAAGCAATAGCGAACTGCTGAGCCTTAATTCGAAGAATTTAGGGGGACTTATGCAATTGCGAAGCAATAGCGAACCGCTGAGCCTTAATTCGAAGAATTTAGGGGGACTTATGCAATTGCGAAGCAATAGCGAACTGCTGAGCCTTAATTCGAAGAATTTAGGGGGACTTATGCAATTGCGAAGCAATAGCGAACTGCTGAGCCTTAATTCGAAGAATTTAGGGGGACTTATGCAATTGCGAAGCAATAGCGAACCGCTGAGCCTTAATTCGAAGAATTTAGGGGGACTTATGCAATTGCGAAGCAATAGCGAACTGCTGAGCCTTAATTCGAAGAATTTAGGGGGACTTATGCAATTGCGAAGCAATAGCGAACTGCTGAGCCTTAATTCGAAGAATTTAGGGGGACTTATGCAATTGCGAAGCAATAGCGAACCGCTGAGCCTTAATTTGGGTAAGGTAAAGGAATACATTCATAGAGCCAATGCATAAGAAGTTCTAACTAGGCAATATTTTGTTCATAAATTTAAAAGTAGATAAATTGCTAAGAAACAATAATTGTTAACTATTTATATTAATGAGAAGTGTATTTTATGCTCAAAATTATCTTTATGCGTGTCTCAATAAATAAAATTTAAAAGAGAAATTAATGAAGATGAAGTGCTTATTTATCGTTTTTCATGTAAAATGATTAAGTATATGATTAATATTTTTGATTTAGGAGATAACTGGTATGATAACGCAAGCAGAAGAAATAATTAAATTTGATCATGTATCTTTTAAATATAATAGCGATGAACCACTTGCGTTAAATGATGTATCATTTAGCATTCCTAGAGGCAAATGGACCTCTATAGTAGGTCATAATGGTTCAGGTAAATCAACGATAGCAAAACTGATGATAGGCATTCAAAAACCTTTTGAGGGCCAAATATATTTAAACGGTGTTAGTATCAATGACGATAACTTAAATAAGTTGAGACAGCATATAGGAATTGTATTTCAAAATCCAGAAAATCAATTTGTTGGGTCTACTGTGGAATTTGATGTAGCATTTGGTTTAGAAAATAATGCTATGACTTACGAGAAAATGCATGAAATTGTGCCTAAAGCATTAGCGGATGTAGATATGCTGGACAGAGCTACATATGAGCCGCAATCACTTTCTGGTGGCCAAAAACAGCGTGTCGCTATCGCAGGTGTTTTAGCATTAAATACAGATATCATCATATTAGATGAAGCGACGTCTATGTTAGATCCAGAAGGTAGAACAGAATTAATTTCACTCATACATCGTTTAAAGGAAGAAAAAGATGTGACAATTATATCCATCACTCATGATTTATCTGAAGCTATAGATGCGGATCATTTAGTTGTTTTAAACCAAGGCTTTCTATATCAATCAGGTTTGCCTCAAGTTATTTTTAATAAAGGAGAGGCATTAACACAAATAGGTTTAGATTTACCGTTTGCAATGAGAATGAGCCAACAACTATTAGGTGTTACTGACTATATTTCTTATGAAGGGTTGGTAAGCAAATTATGACTGTTAAATTCAATCAAGTGTCCTATGTTTATCAAAAAGGAACACCTTATGAACATCTTGCATTGAAAGAGATTGTAACTACTTTTGAACAAGGTAAGTATTATGCAGTGATTGGTCAAACAGGCTCTGGTAAGTCTACATTAATACAGCATATTAATGGATTGCTAAAACCGTCACATGGCGCTTTAGAGGTCAATGAGGTCATGATTACGCACAAGACTAGAGATAAATATTTAAAGCAAGTGCGTAAGCGTGTAGGGGTAGTATTCCAATTTCCAGAATCACAACTTTTTGAAGACTCCGTGGAACGAGAAATTTTATTCGGACCTAAAAATTTTAATATGCCACTTGAAGAAGTAAAAACACGGGCATTTCAATTATTATTAGAGTTCGGTTTTAATAGGGATATACTTGAACAATCACCTTTCCAAATGTCGGGAGGTCAAATGAGAAAAATAGCAATTACTTCTATATTAGCTATGGATCCAGATATTGTTATTTTAGATGAACCTACTGCAGGACTTGACCCTAAAAGTAGAAATCAAATCATGGAAATGTTAAAGAAACTTCAGCTTGAACAAAATAAAACAATCATATTAGTTACGCATGAAATGAATGATGTTGCAAAATATGTTGATGAAGTGAAAATTATTAAACATGGCAAGTTAGTGGAAAGCTGTTCTCCAAGAAAATTGTTTAATGCTGACGACTATGTTAAAGATATGCATTTAGATGTACCAGACATCGTCAAATTACAGAGAGATATTGAAGCAAAGCATCAATTTAAATTTGAGCGCACGGCATTAACCGAATCAGAATTCACTGAGATGTATAAGGAGTGGCAACAACATGAGAGATAAGTTTATTATAGGACGTTATCTTCCATTAGACACTTTTGTACATCGTCGTGATCCACGTGCCAAATTAATATTTGTATTTTTATTTATCATACTAATATTTTTTGCACATTCATTTATCACTTATTTATGGTTATTCTTGATCATTGTAACCATGATGAAAGCAGCGCACATAAAATCTTGGTTTTTAATAAAGGGATTAACACCTATATGGATTTTTCTGATTTTCACCTTTTTAATGCATTTGTTTTTAACTAAAGGTGGTATGCGTATATTTGAGATAGGGTTTATTTCAATTGATACTCAGGGCGTTTTAGAAGGTATTTATATTGTGTTGAGGCTAATGTTTATCATTATGGTATCTACGATCATGACTTTAACGACAAGTCCATTAGATCTTACTGATGCGTTTGAACGATTATTATATCCATTAAAGTTGATAAAAGTTCCTGTACATTTACTGAGTATGATGATGTCAATCGCTTTACGTTTTATTCCAACTTTAATGAATGAGCTAGATAAGATTATCTTAGCACAGAAATCAAGAGGTTCTGAAATCAGTTCTGGGGGGTTAATTAACAGAGTTAAAGCATTTATTCCTTTATTGATACCCTTATTTATCTCAGCTTTCCAAAGAGCAGAAGATTTAGCCATTGCAATGGAAGTCCGTGGTTATGAAACAAACAAACAGCGAACAAGTTATCGTCAATTAGACTGGCAATGGTCTGATAGTTTGTTATTGATTTCAATTATACCAATAGCAATAATATTATTTGTGTTAAAGTATATGGGAGTGTAAAGAATGGTTCGTGTTTTAGTAAATATTTCATATCAGGGTAGTCAATTCTTAGGTTTTCAAATTCAAAATAATGGTAGAACCGTACAACAACAATTTGAAAAAATACTTAAACGCATGCACAAACGACATATTAGAATACATCCTAGTAGTCGAACTGATCGTGGCGTGCATGCATTAGAACAATATTTTCATTTTGATACAGAGCTTAACATTTCACCAGATCAATGGCGATATGCGATGAATCGGGCATTGCCTGATGATGTTTATGTGAAAGATGTTTCATTTGTAGATGAATCATTCCATTGTCGTTATGATTGTGTCGGTAAAACTTATCGCTATAAAGTTTATCAATCACCTAATAAAAATCCATTTGAATGTGGTTTAAAAAATCACGTACCAGAAAGTTTAAACTTTGAAAAAATGTCACAAGCTGCCAATTTGTTTATTGGTACACATGACTTTACTGGATTTTGTTCCCAAAAAACAGAAGTTGAAAGTAAAGTCCGTACGTTATATGAAAGTAAAATAGAAAAAACAGAATATGGTTTTGATTATGTCGTTACTGGTTCGGGATTTTTATATAATATGGTGCGTGTGTTAGTAGCATTTTTAATTGGAGTAGGCAAAGGGAAATTCCAACCTGAGGTAGTTCCACAATTATTAATTGCTAAAGATCGCAATAAAGTTCCGTTCACTGCACCAGCTGATGGATTGTATTTGGAACATATATATTTATCCCCCGAAGCACTGAAAAGAGACTTTGGTGAAGATATAAAAATATATCAAAAAAAATCTACACAAAATAGTTGAATTACATTGACAAAACCCCATAAAAATTATACGATAACTAACGGTATTGTTTTATATCACCCCACGATAAGCCCCGGAATCTTATTGTGTAACAAGATATAGAAGCACGTAGAAATTATAAATTAACAAAATAAATGAATTTAAGTTTAAATATCACTTTAATTAGACAAGAAACATTTATTTATTCTAGGAGGACAATTATATGCGTCAAACATTTATGGCTAATGAAGCAAACATTGAGCGCAAATGGTATGTTATTGATGCTGAAGGTAAAACACTTGGTCGTTTATCATCAGAAGTAGCTGCTATTCTACGCGGTAAAAATAAAGTAACTTATACACCACACGTTGATTCAGGTGATTATGTAATTATCATCAACGCTGCTAAAATTCAATTCACTGGTAATAAAGAACAAGACAAAATGTATTACCGTCATAGTAACCACCCAGGCGGAATCAAATCAATCTCTGCTGGTGAGTTAAAAGCTACAAACCCAGAACGTCTACTTGAAAACTCAATTAAAGGTATGTTACCAAGCACACGTCTAGGTGAAAAACAAGGCAAAAAATTATTTGTATATGGTGGCGCTGAACATCCACACGCTGCACAACAACCAGAAAACTACGAGTTACGTGGTTAATTAAAAGGAGGAAATTACATTGGCACAAGTTGAATATAAAGGCACAGGCCGTCGTAAAAACTCAGTAGCACGTGTACGTTTAGTACCTGGCGAAGGTAACATTACTGTTAACCACACTGATGTACGTAGCTACTTACCATTCGAATCATTAATCTTAGACTTAAACCAACCATTTGATGTTACAGAAACTAAAGGTAACTATGATGTATTAGTTAACGTTCACGGTGGTGGCTTCACTGGACAAGCACAAGCTATCCGTCATGGTATTGCACGTGCTTTATTAGAAGCAGATCCTGAATATAGAGGTTCATTAAAACGCGCTGGATTACTTACACGTGACCCACGTATGAAAGAACGTAAAAAACCAGGTCTTAAAAAAGCTCGTCGTTCACCACAATTCTCAAAACGTTAATTTCCCAAATGTTGTTGCGAATATTTTTCGCTCACAGATTTGGTACATTAATTGCTTAGGTAATTGATGTCAAACAGAAGAAACGTTTCAAACTTCCCATATTAATATGGGAAGTTTTTTGTTTTATAAATAATCAAAAATGTATACAACTTTTGTACTCGTAAAAATAGAAAGAATTTGTTTTATTTTAGTAAGTTCAAATAGTATGAAGTATAATAAAATAAAACAGTATTAGAGGTTATACATATGACATTCAACAAACTAAATCATCACTTAAAAAAATTGAGTATCGTATTAATATTAATTATTTTTTCTAGCATTATTCTTTTGGTCATGAACCAAGTGTTTAACAAAACGTTAATTAAAAACATGTCCAGTGAAACATCAGTACCGACATTTTATTTACATGGTTATTCTGGAACAACTCAATCAGAAAAATACATGGTAAATTCGGCAGTCCAAAATAATATTACAAATGACGTTGTTGAAGCTAAAGTTTCATCAAATGGAAAGGTGACATTTAATAAAAATATATCTAACAATATGAAGCGTCCAATTATAAAAATTATACTTGAAGATAATGAAAATAAAAATTTAGAAAAAAATGCACAATGGATCAAAAATGTTATGATAGCTTTTAATGCAAAATATCATTTTAAAAAATTTAATTTTGTTGCACATTCAATGGGAAATCAATCTTTTAGTTATTATATGTTAAAGTATGGTGATGATAGTGTTTTACCTAAGTTGAATAAGCAAGTTAGTTTAGCTGGAAACTTTAACGGAGAAGTAGATATCAATGGTTTAGACTTAAATATACATTTAGACAAAAATGGCAAACCCAACAAGATGTTAAAAGAATACCGCGATTTATTATCCATGCAAGCACACTATCCTAAAAACGCTGAAGTTCTTAATATTTATGGTGATTTAAAAGACGGGACGCATTCTGATGGTAGAGTAACGAATGTATCATCAGAATCGTTAAGGTACTTATTATCAAATCATGTTAAAACTTATAAAGCATACAAAATTTATGGACCTAAAGCTGAACATAGCGAGCTTCATGATAATGAAAAAGTTACAGATCAAATTAATGCATTTCTTTGGGAATTATAAATAAAAAAGATAACTCTATTATATTAGAATTATCTTTTGAACAGTTATGAAGTCACTATATTTACTCATTATAAAAAACTTAAAATTGATTGTTTTCAATTGCTAATAATTGTAACACGTTTTTGCGGTTTGACTCCCCATAAACATGTGGTTGAATCATTACTTCATCCGCATTGTAGTTATGTGCGATTGCTTGTAATTGTGTGTAAACTTCATTTGGTAAACCACTGATAAAGCGTGGTTCATTTTGCCTCATTTTTTCAAGTTCTCTAGTAGATGGTTGTCTTTGTTGAGCAAATGTAATTGATGGATAGTGACTAGGTTGTTTTAAATAGTTAATACGCAATAACCATAGATGAAAAGCTTGTTCCAATTCTTTAATCTTTTGAATGTCATTTGCAGTGATTACAAAAGTTGAAATAATAACATAAGGTGTTCGGTTTGGATGAAGTTTTGAAAATAGTTTTCGATAATCATCGATGGATTGTTTAACCTTATCTTTATTCTTACCCATTAAAGCAGTGACAAAGGGTAAACCAAGTTGTGCAGCGAGTTCAGCGCTATTTTGGCTTGTGCCCAATAAATGCATATCAGGTTGTGTATTGATTAAAGGTGTAGCGTATAATCCAAGAAATCTTTGTCTTTGAATGTCATCATTAAAATAGTTTGTTAAATCCACAATTTGTGTTTTAAAATCAACGTTGGTTGTTTTGTTTTCATTTAATGCTTGATTTACATTTTTAAAACTCATAGAACGGCCAATGCCTAAATCCACTCTGCCGGGATGACGTCCTTCTAGTATTTTAAATACTTCTGCTACTTTATATGCACTATAGTGAGGAAGCATAACACCACCACTGCCTATGCGAATCGAATTTGTATTTTCTAGCAAAGTCATCATTATCATTTCAGGAGCACTAGAAGCAACTGACAATACTTTGTGATGTTCAGCAACCCAAAATCGATAAAAACCTAGCGATTCTGCAAATTGAGCTAATTCAACAGAATGATTTATCGCTTGAGTAGTATCGCTGCCTTCAAATATTGGAACATAGTCTAGTATACTTAATCGCATATTACACTCTCCTTCATTACAATCATTTAAGTGCTCCATTTTATTTATCATAACACGAGGACAAAATATCAAATAAGCGATTTGATTGATTGCATAACTTCATCACTATAGAATAGAAGAAAATATGAAATGGAGGCAAAATAATGAAAACAGAAAGCATTGTATTAGCAAAACGCCCAGAAGGCATACCTTCTGATGATGTATTTAGATACGAAACTATTGAAATAGATGAGCCTGGTAATGATGAGATTCAAGTTGAAGCGATATATATTTCGGTAGATCCATATATGCGTGGCAGAATGGATGATAGTAAATCTTATATACAACCATTTCAATTAGATGAACCATTGGCAGGACATATTGTTGGAAAAGTAGTGCAATCCAACGCTGACACTTTTGAGCAAGGTGATTATGTATTAGGTATGTTACCTTGGCAAAAATATACAAATGTATCAGCTCAAAAAGTTACGAAAATTACTCAGAGAGACATTCCACTTTATTTATATCTAAGTGTATTAGGTATGACTGGTCAAACGGCATACCATGGTCTGCTAAAAATCGGCCAACCAAAAGAAGGAGAAACTGTTGTTGTATCTGCAGCTTCAGGGGCTGTCGGTTCAGTAGTAGGTCAAATAGCTAAATTAAAAGGTGCGCGTGTGGTTGGTATTGCAGGCGGAACAACCAAAACGAAATATTTAACTGAACAATTAGGATTTGATGCTAGTGTAGATTATAAAGCTGATAACTTCTCAGAACAATTAGCTCAAGCAGTTCCAGATGGTGTAGATGTTTATTTTGAAAATGTTGGTGGACACATTGCAGATGAAGTAATGAAACACTTAAATCAATTTGCTAGAATTCCAGTATGTGGTGCAATTTCTGGCTATAATGATAAAAGTATTGAGCACGGACCACGTATTCAGCCGATTTTGATAAAATCACAAGCACTTATGAAAGGATTTGTTGTTGCAAATTTTGCTGATGACTTTAAACAAGCGAGTCAACAGCTTGCTCAGTGGGTAAATGAAGATAAAATAAAAACAAAAACTTCGATCGTAGAAGGATTTGAAAACGTGCCTAATGCATTTAGAAATTTATTTACTGGAGATAATTTTGGTAAACAAGTGGTCCAAGTTTCAGACAATTTATAAGTAAAGGAGATGCACATATGAAAGCAATTGCTGCAGATAGACCGTTTACATTAGATGAGGATAATCAATTTTATGAAATGGATATAGAGAAGCCAAAGCCTCAGCAATATGAATTATTAGTGCGTTTAACTGCTATTAGTGTGAATCCAGTAGATACGAAAATTAGACAATCGTCTATAAATGAGTCGCCAAGAATTTTAGGATATGATGCTGTAGGTGTTGTAGAAGCTATAGGCGAAGATGTTAAACAATTTAAGATTGGCGATGAAGTTTATTATTCAGGTTCACCTTCGTATCAAGGATCGAATCAGACATATCAACTTGTTGATGAACGATTGGTAGCATTGAAGCCGAGTAATATTAGTGATGTTGAAGCGGCAAGTCTCCCTTTAACTGGTTTAACAGCTTCAGAAACGCTTTTTGATGTTTTTAATATTTCTCATAATCCAGAAGAAAATGAAGGCAAGTCCATATTAATAATTAATGGCGCAGGTGGCGTAGGCAGTATCGCAACACAGATAGCAAAGTATTACGGGCTACACGTCATCACCACTGCATCTCGCAATGAAACGTATAATTGGTCAAAATCATTAGGTGCAGACATCGTGTTGAATCATAAAAATAATCTGACAGATGAATTTAAAAAATATGAAATTAGTGAAGTAGATTATATATTTTGTACTTTTGATACGGACTTGTATTACGAAAAAATGATTGAATTAGTAAAACCACGCGGTAAGATTGCTACAATTGTTGCTTTCAACAATAAGCAAGATTTAAATTTATTGAAGCCTAAAAGTGTAACCTTTACACATGAATATATGTATTCAAGACCGTTAAATAAAACAGAAGATATGTCTATTCATGGTACCTATTTAAAAGATATCACTAACAAAGTAGAATCAGGCGACTATAAACCAACAGCAAATGAAGTGTTAAAAGGATTAACAGCAGATAATATTTATGAAGCGCATAAAAAAATGGAAAACCACAGCATGGTTGGCAAATTAGTTATTTCTATTTAGTAAAAGTGCACGATGTTATAAATATGAACACTGCTATTGAGAAATTCTTATTGTTAAGCAATACTATAAAAGTTTAACAGCTTTCAATAAAATAGCTGCTACAAAGGAGCAAAGACAATCAAAACAGTATATTTGATTGTTATTTTGCTCCTTTATTTTTTCAAAGTAACGGTTTCTCACAATATCAATATCGAAAATTATTACTTTTGAATATACGCACAATTTAAGATATAAAATGTATAAATTAAAGTGTTAAATACAATTAAATTCATAAATTACGCATATTACCACGATGTAAGGGTATATATGACACATAAAGTAAAGGGAGAGTGTCATGTTAATATGCGTCTTAAAAAATTAACAGTAGTTTTTTGGGTAGCGCTAACGATTTGTACGCTATTTGTTATTTATGGCGCAATTGCGCCTAAACAATTAGAATCGGTTACACAAGCGATTACCAATTTTATTGCAGTAAATTTTGGATGGTATTATTTACTATTAGTATTAGCTATTTTAGTTGTATCTATTTATTTATTATTTTCTAGATATTCAACAATAACTTTAGGAGAAGAAGGAGAAGACCCAGAATTTTCACTAAAATCATGGTTTGCAATGTTGTTTAGTGCGGGTATGGGGATTGGTTTAGTATTTTGGACAACAGCTGAACCTATCAGTCATGCATTTACATTAACACCGATACATAAAGCAGGAACACAAACTGCTATAAATGAAGCGATGCAGTTCTCATTTTTCCACTGGGGTATACATGCATGGGCAGTGTACGGAATTGTTGGACTTGTGTTTGCATACTTTAATTTTCATAAAGGTTATCCTGGATTAGTGAGTGCTACATTAAGACCAGTTTTAGGAGAAAAGATGATGCGTGGGCCAATAGGTGGCGCAATCGATGTGCTTGCAATTATCGCCACAGTGACTGGTGTTGCTGCGACACTTGGATTTGGTGCATTACAAATTAATGAAGGTCTAAATTTTTTATTTAAAATACCTTCTAATTTTGGTACACAAGTTGTGATTATTGTTATTGCTACAGTGTTATTTACGTGGTCTGCTTGGTCAGGTATTGATAAAGGCATTAAAAACTTAAGTAATATTAATATGTTTTTAGCTTTTGTAGTATTAATCGCATTATTTTGTGTCGGACCTACGTTAAACATTTTAAATACGTTTACTAACTCATTGGGAGATTATATTGCTAATTTCTTTAACATGAGTTTACGTATTCCACAATCAGGTGGGGAGAAATTCCAATGGTTGCAACAGTGGACAATTTTCTACTGGGCATGGTGGGTCTCTTGGGCACCTTTTGTTGGCATATTCATTGCTCGAGTTTCTCGAGGTAGAACAATTAAAGAATTTATTTTAGGTGTACTTTTTGTACCTGCACTTGTTTGTTTTTTATTCTTTGCAGTGTTCGGGGCGTCAGCGATTTATTTACAGCAAAATGGCATTGCCAACATTGCTAAAGAGGCAACTGAAACTGCAACATTTGCAACACTTGAGCATTTTCCATTAGGATTTTTACTCAGTATTATTACACTCATTGTAATTATGATTTTCTTTGTTACTTCAGCAGACTCTGCAACTTATGTGCTAGGTATGTTGAGTTCTAAAGGGAGTATTAATCCATCTGGCGTAGTAAAAGTAAGTTGGGGTGTTATTTTAGCACTATTTGCTATGATTATGATTTATACAGGTGGTACACAGTCAATACAAAACTTATTAATCATAGCAGCATTACCTTTTTCAATCGTTATTATCTTTATGATTTGGTCGTTATTCAAATCATTATCAATTGAAAAACCACGGCCTAGCAATAAATTACTTGTTTCAGATGAAAAATATTTACAATATCGAAAAGCGAGTCAAGACCATGAAAAAAATAGTCAATCACAAACGCATCACGACAGTAATTAAAATTATTTTACCAAATACATTATAATTTCAATTTAAAATGTTTTTACTTTTATTTAACGGGGTATAAAGATGTATGACATGTACATATAATTTAACTATAGGAGGTGTCATACGAGGTGAAGCGAATTAAAAATTTTATACTAGGTCTATTAATCGTAGTCATCGTTGGTTTTTTACTATTTATGTATATCAAAGATTCTAGAATTAGTGAGTACCAAGACTACTTCAAGCAATTTAATTGGTTTGAACCGACGCTTATTGGCTTAGCAGCCCTACTGATTTTAATAGGTCTAATACTTGTATTTAGCTTGTTTAAACCTACGTACAGAAAACCTGGACTTTATAAAGACTATGAAGATGGACATATTTATGTATCAAGAAAAGCAGTTGAAAAATCTGCATACGATACACTTGTAAAATATGACCAAATTCGTCAACCAAATGTTATAGCGAAACTATATAACAAGAAAAAGAAATCACATATTGCTTTAAAAGCGGATTTCTTTGTTCCAGGTGATGTTCAAGTTGGTTCATTGACAGAAGAAGTAAGAAATGACATTAAACAAAATGTTGAGCATTTCACAGAATTACCAGTTTCAAAATTAGAGGTTAATGTTAGAGATCAAAAAGCCTCAGGCAAACGTGTGTTGTAAGGGAGGGTTATCATGGCTAACAATAATAACCAACAAAGACAAGATTCTACACAAGAAGTTGTTGATTTTTTCAAAACGTTTAAATGGAGAATAATTGGATTTTTAGCATTTCTAATTATCGCTATCTTATTTTTAACGTTAGGTTTCTGGAGTACAATATTAATAATTGTTTTATGTTTAATTGGTATTGGTATTGGGTATACTAAAGACCGTAAGCAGGATTTTTTGAATTTCTTAAATCGATGGAGTTAATTAATTTAAAATAGTAAATTAATCATTTTAAAATCTTATATAAAAAAGGAGAATTAATTATGGCAGTAGATAATAATAAAGCAAAACAAGCATATGATAATCAAACTGGAGTAAAAGAAAAAGAGCAAGAACAGCAACAACAGCAACAACAACAGCAACAAGAACCAGAATTCACTAATAAGTTAACTTTCTCAGACGAAGTTATTGAAAAAATTGCTGGTATTGCTGCACGCGAAGTAAATGGTATTTTAGAAATGAAAGGCGGCTTCGTTGATAACATTTCTAGTTCATTTGGTAGCAGTAACAACGTAACACAAGGTGTTAGCGTTGAAGTAGGCGAAAAACAAGCGGCAGTTGATTTAAAAGTTATTTTAGAATATGGTGAATCTGCACCTAAAATCTTCCGCAAAGTGACAGACTTAGTAAAAGAACAAGTTAAATATATTACTGGTCTTGAAGTTGTAGAAGTGAATATGCGTGTTGAAGACGTGATGACTAGAAAAGAATGGTCACAAAAAAATGAAAAAAGCCAAGATTCAAACAACGAAAATAAAGGCTTACAATAATGCTTAATACAAAACTACCGGTAAAGTAATTACTTTACCGGTAGTTTTTTTGTACGTTCATATAGCGTATTTTTATTCCTGATATAATGGATTGCTAACCTTGATATAAGTATAATAATCCGCTTCATCTGTGAGGCGCATCGTTGTAACACATTTATAATCTATTTTTGGTGCCAATAGAATTGATTTAATATTTTCTACGCGTTGTTGGTCATCTATATCATTTGCAATAACTTTTAATTTAGCAATTAAAATATCATGGATCAATTGCCAAAGTTGAGTTTCAAAATTAGAGTGCTCACTTGATTTTGTAATACTGACAATTAATTCACCGAGATGATTTTGAATACTTGAGTAAAAAACTTTATTGAATACTGTTTGAGGTTGGTCAGATAAAATTAAAGATTTTTCATGAAATTTTGCAGTACTATAGCCCATCTTATTTAAGTGCATTTGATCTATACGTAGCCCTTCAAAATCACGTATATAAAGTGTATCTAAAAGCCCATCTTCGGTAAATGTAGCGATTGAATTTTGTAGATGCGCTTCAAGGGCGATTCCGTATTTCACATATAGAGGAATCGTGATATCTATTAAGGCTTGGCTGTATTGTTGTATCCAAGATAAAGCAGCTATTTCAAAGGTCGGAAGTTTATTTTTTTCTTTATATTTTTTAATTAACGAGACAATTAATGGTTCATCATTATATATAGTTGAAGTAACTAATGCTGAAGGAATGATGGGTGTAGTATCATTTTTGATCAATTGATAAATATTGGTTCTAAATAATGTACCTAGTTGTTCACTTCTTTTTGTTCTGATAGTTGTCTCATCCAATGAGTTATAAAAATGAATACCGGCAAGCTCATCAATTGTATCAGCGTTTATATGCTTAAACAATGAATCATTTTGTTTAATATCATTAAGGATACGTGTTACCTGTGGCCCATTTATTGTAGTTTGTTCAGATAATGTTCTTATCTCACCAGTAATATGAACATTAGTTGATAACTTAATATGAGGTAATTTTTCAGGATATTTGGGCATTAATGTTCTAAATGATAGTCCTGCGTAATATGATTGTTGATAATCAATTGGTATCACTTTCTTGGTATTTAATTCTGCTTTGTACTCCTGTAATAATATATGGTCGTATTGCCATGGATGCACGACCATTACGTAATATTGATTAATTTGATCACGACCAACATGATTCATAACAGCTGCTTCTAACCCTTCAAACATTCTAAAAAGTAAATCATTTTCTTCTTCAATATAAGTTTGAGCTTTTGCTATTGATTTATGTATTAAAATAAATTGTAAGGATATGGCATTACCAAATTCCGCTGAATAATTAATTACAGTTTCTGGTGTCATTCCTTTTCGTAATTTAGCTCCCGGATGAATTGGGTGTCCTTCAATAACAAACTGTTCAGAACTCAAATAACTATCCTCTGAATTTATAATTAAATCATATAAACTTTTTTTATTGTTTTCTAATGTGTATGCTTGATAGCTTAATGCAATTGCCATATTTGTGACACTATTGTTCAAATCTTCATAAAATTGAGTGCTAGCTTCATTATCAAGTTCTGGCGATATTGTTAAAATAATGTTTAATATTTCATTTGGATGTTGTACCCTATTGTAACTGCCATTGTGTTCAATATAAAATGGCCCTTGAACATCTAAGCGATCAAATGCATGTTCTCCTGTTATAGTTGCATATAGTGTCTTATTAAGTTTAGGAAACGCAATGGATAACAATTTACTGTTTGCTGGTAAGTGTTCAATGTTCAAATCTTGATTAGAAATAACCTTACTGTGGCTCCGACTTTCTACTAAATTTTCCCTATGTAATGAAGAAATTAATCTTTGAGATATTTTATCTCGACTTTCTAAAAGCATATTTAGGAACAATTTTGCCCATTGTTCATTGATTGATGATAAATAATCAAATGCATGTTGTTCGTCATTGTTAATATTATTTAAAAAATTGTTGTTAATACTTTTTGAATTCATAAAGCACCTCTAAAAATTATTTTACAAAAGTATAAGATATTTGTATAATCCATAATATCGATAATGATAATTATTATCAATTAAAAAGTCAGGTGAAATTATGGCAAAGTATTTTTTCCCAAGTTCGTTCCTATTATTTTTAGGAAATTGGATTGGACATATCACTTTAAATTGGTATGTGTATACGTTATATCATAACGCAATTCATCTTGGACTCATTAATTTTTTCCGTCTTGTACCTATTTTACTCATAAGTGTATGGGCTGGTGCATTAGCAGATCGATGTAATAGGGGGAAATTATTGAAAATAACTATCTCTTCTTCTTTCTTACTTACCACTTTATTGTGTGTCTTAATCTTTCAAGAATGGGATATACCGATTGTAGTATTTTTATTATATTCATTGGGTAGAGGTATTATGAGTGCAATAGAAACGCCAGTTCGTCAATCTGTACTACCAGATTTGACGAAACGTTTAACAACAACACAGGTTGTTTCGTACCATTCATTTATTATTAATATTTGTAGATCTATAGGTCCTGCTATAGCAGGTTTAGTAATGGCGAGTTATAACGCAGAAATAAGTTTCATTATACAAGCGGTATGTTACTTAATATCTTTAATGCTGTGCTTGCCTCTCAAGATTGAACAACCGAGAGATAATGAAGCACAAACACAAATGAGTATTAAATTTGTGTTTGAATACTTTAAAGATAATAGTGTTGGCACTAGGATATTTGTAACATCTTTATTTATAATGGCTAGTGGTTTTACATATACTTCATTATTACCAGTTTTAACAGATAAGACGTTCCCTGAACAAGTAACGATGTTTGGGACAGCAATGACATGTTGTGCAATAGGTGGTATTATTGCGACGATGATTTTACCTAATTTACTAGAAAACATCTCTATGGTGAAGATGTATTATTATAGTTCGATATTATTTGGCGTTTCTTTATTAGGTAGTATTAGCCAGAATATTGTTGTTTTTTTTATTTCAGTTTTCTTAATTGGTCTGTTCAGTCAATGGATGCGTACCACTAATAGGATTTATTTTCAACATCGTGTTAAATCAGAACATCGAGGGAAAATACTAAGTGTTGTAATGATGGATAGAGGGATGATTCCCCTAGGTGCCATGATCATGAGTTTTTTAACTGAGTACATAGGTATTATAGAAACCTTCATTATTATGGGATTAAGTACCTTAACGATTGCATTAATATTTGGCACGATTAACAGACAAAGAACAAATGGAGGCAATGTTGTATGATGCATCATATATGGAAATTAGCAGATTTAAATATTCAACACCGCATGTTTAATGCAATTCTTAAAGAACATATTTTTCCTGAGCAAATGTTCTTTAAGTCTTTTGATAAATGCCTAGAACTTCAATACAAAGGACAAGCATTAAATGTTAACTATATAAGAAAGAGTCCTTTAATGCGTTATGTCTTTGAAGGTGAGATACGTTATATTAAAGGTGACGCAAGTTTTAATATTGAATCTTTGGAACAATTGCTTGAATTATTAACAAATCAATTTGATATCCCTATTAGTACTAGACTAACAGCAGAGTTACAATCAAGCCGAGAAGGACTAGCGATGAGTTATGAACATTTTAATAATAGACAATCTAACATTCGTGATAGTTTGAATTTTTCAAGAATGCCAATTACGATCAACTTTTTTACATGGCTCCAACATATGAAAGAAGATAATGACGTTAATGATTTAATTTATTCTGAAAGTCTTGTAGTGGAGGGGCATCCAACGCACCCTTTAACTAAAACAAAGTTACCCTTAACGAATGAAGAAGTTAAATTATATGCGCCTGAATTTGAAAAAATTATTCCATTGAAAATCATGCTTATCCATAAACAATTTTGTATAGCAACTGCGATGGAAGACGATGAACAATATATCATCAATCAAGTCATTCCTGAATATAAAGTTAAAATAAAAGCATTTCTAGATTCACATGATTTAGATTTAGCAGATTATCGAATTATATTTGTACATCCATGGCAATATGAAAATGTTATTCCACAACAATTTGGACATTGGATAGAAACACAACGTCTTGTAGCGACACCGTTTGACTTAGAATCCAAAGCAACACTGTCTTTTAGAACAATGGAGCTACTCAATAAACCATTTCATGTCAAATTACCAATAAATGTTCAGGCGACAAGTGCAGTGAGAACCGTTTCAGCAGTAACAACCGTTGACGGTCCTAAATTAAGTTATGAGCTGCAAGATATGATGGATGTGTATCCTCAATTAAAGGTCGCGTTGGAGCCCTATGGTATATATGCTGATACAGATGAAGATATCGCACGCCAATTAGCTTGTATTGTGCGCTATCAGCCACAAATTTCAAACACTGGTCTCACGATAGTAACTGGAAGTTTGGTCAATAGAAATCCTGTAGATAATCAAATCATTGTCGATAGTTATATAGAATGGCTTGGTCTAAAGTTAACCAAAGAGACAATTAAAAAATTTATTAGTAATTATGCATTAACACTTATAAAACCATTAATAGCCTATATCCAAGATTACGGTGTTGCATTAGAAGCGCACATGCAAAACACAATTGTTAATTTGAACCACGATTTTAAAATGAAGTTTATGATCAGAGATTTAGGAGGTTCAAGAATTGACTTAGATACGTTAAAAGCTCAATTACCTAACATTAATGTTACTAATAAAAGTTTAATCGTCGAGAATATTGAAGCGGTCATAGCAAAATTTCAACATGCTGTCATTCAAAATCAAATTTCAGAACTAATACATCATTTTACGCAATATGATGGTATTGAAGCAGACGAACTATTTGACCTTGTACGCGAAGCAGTTGAACAATCCATTGATTCTAAAAAAGCACATGCACACATACTACGACAAACCTTATTTGGAGCTAAAATAAATGTGAAAGCATTGCTACGTATGCGAATGGAAGGTAAGGTTAAAAATTATTTAACTGTAGATTTAGATAATCCTTTAAGTAATGAGGTGTAATTATGGCAAAAATCAACATAAATCTTTCTAAAATTAAATACAACGCCATGACATTAAACACACTTTTAAAACAACATCACATTGCTTTTACACCTGTGATTAAATGTGTAGCGGGTGATAAAACAATCGTTGAAACGTTGAAAAGTATTGGCATTACACATGTTGCAGACGCAAGGATCAGCAATATTCTAAAAAGTACAGATGAAGCCATATCTTATACATTAATTAGAAATAGTAACCATGATGAATTAGAAAATGTAGTACGCCACGTTGACATGAGCATCCAAACTGAATTAAAAACAATACGACAAATCAATGAAATCGCAAGTAATTATAATGTGAAACATAAAATATTATTAATGGTTGATTGGAAAGATGCTAGAGAAGGTGTGCTGACTTACGATGTAATTGCTTATATTAGAGAAATTATTAACATGCATCATATTTCCCTCAAAGGATTGGCTTTTAATTTTATGTGTTTTAATGCTATTGCTCCAACCGAAGAGGACGTTGAGATGATCAATCAGTTTATAACTTCAATCGAGAAAGAAACACATATGAAATTTGAAATAATCTCAGGTGGCAATTCTAGTATGCTATTACAAATGCTTTATAACGATTTAGGAAAAATTAATGAATTAAGAGTTGGAGAAACTTTGTTTAGAGGAATTGAAACGACTACAAATAATTCATTTGCTACTTTATATCAAAATGCCATCATTTTAGAAACAGAAATTGTTGAAATCAAACCACGTATTAACATGAATGATGGAGAACACTATTTACAAGCAATTGTAGATATAGGAAATTTAGACACAGACGTTAATGACATTAAACCATTACATCATCAAGTGAAAGTTTTGGGTGCGACGAGTGACCACCTTATGATAAATTTATTAAATAATGATCATTACCGTATCGGAGATAAAATACAGTTCAGTTTAGGTTACAAAGCTTTAGCACAAAGTATGTTTGTACCTAATTTAGCTAAAGATTATCAGAGTGATGATGTTATTGAAAAAATGTGTTATATCAAAAATATGAGAATATTGAATAAAATTTGATTTTTATCAAATTTTAATAAAAAAATTATTGACATTGAGAATCGTTATCAATAAAATTAGATGTGTAATGATACATATCTAAGGAGTGAAAACGATGAAGCAGAGATCTAAATGGATGGGTCTATTATTAATCACATTAACGCTTATCCTGTTAGCGGCTTGTGGTAAAGTTAGTGATAATGGTTCTGACCAATCTAAAAAGGACGACAAAAGTAAAAACGGCACAACGATTAAGCATGATGGAGGAACAACTAACATTGATAAAAAACCTAAACGTGTAGTTGCACTTGAGTTTTCATTTGTTGATGCATTAGCGGCATTGGATATTAAACCGGTTGGTGTCGCTGATGATGGTAAAAAAGATAGAATTTTAGCACCGATTCGTGAAAAAATAGGTGATTATCAATCAGTGGGTGCACGTAAACAACCAAACCTGGAAGAAATTAGTAATCAGAAACCAGATTTAATTATCGCAGATAGTAATAGACATAAAGGCATACAAAAAGATTTAGAAAAAATTGCCCCTACGATAATGTTACCAAGCTTTGATAGTGATTATAAAGACAACTTAGAGGCATTTAAAACAATTGCTAAAGCTACAGGTGAAGAAGATAAAGGAAAAGAAAGATTAAAAGAACATAATGAGTTAATGGATAAATATAAGAAAGAAATAACAATGGACAAATCTCAACCAGTATTAGCTACAGTAATTGCCAAATCTGGTTTGCTTGCACACCCAGAAAATACATATGTAGGTGAATTATTAAAAGAATTAGGTTTTAACAACGCGCTTAATAAAACTGAAACAGATAATCTATCTAAGTATTTAAAAGGACCATACTTACAACTAAATTCAGAAGTGCTTTCAGACATTAATCCAGGACGCATGTTTATCATGGTGGACAAAGGAAAAGCTGATCCAAACTTGAAAAAGCAAGAAGAAGAGCCAGTTTGGCAAAGTTTAGATGCTGTTAAAAATGATAGAATTGCTATTGTAGATAGAAATACTTGGGCTCGTGCAAGAGGTATCATTTCTTCTGAAGAGATTGCTAAACAGTTAGTAGAGATTTCAAAAGATGAAAAAAATGATAAACAACAAAAGTAAGGTGAACGGTAAATGACTAAGTCTAATAGCATTAACCAAACCAAAACTGAAGACAAGAAAAATAACAAACGCACAGCACTCACATTTATTGTGAGTGTGTGTGCGCTTTTTGTCATTATTTATTTTAATTTAAGTATAGGCGCATCTCATATTACTTTCAATGACTTTAATGATTATTTTTTTTGCGCATTCACAAACGAAACAAACTTTTTTAATACATAATGTACGAATACCAAGAATGTTAGCTGGTTTATTCATAGGTGCAGCGCTAGGGTTAGCAGGATTGTTAATGCAAGCGATGACTAGAAATCCTTTAGCTTCTCCTCAAATATTTGGCGTGAATTCAGGTGCATCTTTCGTGATTGTATTGATTACTATGATTGTGCCATCGTTGTCATCTTATGCAACGATATTAGCTTTTATAGGTGCCTTTATAGGTGGTCTAACTGTCTACGCTTTATCTGGCTCAACTAGAGGGATGACTCCAATTAAGTTAGCGCTTGCCGGAATGGCAATCCATTTATTTTTTTCAAGTATGACACAGGGTATTATCTTATTAAATGAAGATGCAACATCAACAGTGATGTTTTGGTTAGTAGGATCTTTATCTTCGATTACATGGACACAAGTATTAGGTATCTTGCCATGGTTGATACTTGCATTTATCTGTACAGTTATCATAGCTAAACAATTGACAATCATGGAATTAGGTGAAGATTTGGCCACCTCATTAGGCCAAAATGTTAAATTGATAAGAATGATCATTGGTATCTTAGTCATTGTGTTGGCAGGTACTTCTGTTTCAATCGCAGGTCCAATTGGTTTTGTAGGACTGATAGTGCCACATATTGTTAAACACTATATTAAAACAGATTATAGATTAATGGTGCCTTTAACGATGATTATCGGTGCAAACTTATTATTATTATCTGACGTTTTAAGTAGATTGATTGCCTTTCCTTTTGAATCACCTGTAGGTATAGTAACGTCATTTATAGGTGCTTTTTATTTCTTAGCATTTACAATAAAAGGGGTGAGAAGGCTATGAGGCGTCCATTCATATTTCGCTATTTGTTAGTTACAGTATTGTTATTGATTGCGTCAATTGCGTCCCTTTCAATAGGTGCTGTTTTAATCAATCCGTTTGAAGCGGTAAATAGCCTTTTTACGCAAAATAATTTTATAATTAACGAGTATAGAGCGCCAAGAATGTTTTTGGCATTAATTGTAGGTAGTAGCCTTGCTATTTCCGGTGCATTGATACAGGGCGTAGTAAGAAATGCTCTGGCTTCTCCTGATGTGATAGGTATTACCAAAGGTGCAAGTTTATCTGCCGTTACAATCATCATGTTATTTCCATCAGCGCCTTTATTCATATTGCAATTTGGATCATTTGCAGGCGCATTAATCATAAGTTTAATTTTAACTATATTAATATCAAGATTTAATGTAAAGGGCTCTAAGTTAGCATTAATTGGTTTAGCGATAGGTGCAATATGTACAGCAATTGTACAATATATGCTCATACGTAACCCGCTTGACGCTAACACGGCATTAGTCTGGCTAACAGGTAGCTTATATGGTCATAGTATGTCAAATGTGTGGGTGATATTACCTTGGTTTATTGTTGCGTTACCGGTGATATTTTATTATTGTCATCAACTAGATATTTTGACATTAGGAGATGAGATAGCGATTGCACTCGGGGCAAAAGTGAAAAAGGTAAAAGCAATTCTTTTATTTTTAGCTGTCATCCTAGCAGGTGCTTCAATATCAGTAGTTGGTGGACTGAGCTTTTTAGGTCTCATTGCACCTCACATAGCTAGACAATTAGTTGGTCATAAACATAAGCATATTACGCTTATGTCTGGCTTATTAGGTGCTTTAATTTTAATGATAAGCGACAGTCTAGCAAGAGGCATCCATCCGCCAATTGATATTCCTGTTGGTGTCATTGTCGCAATTGTTGGTGTACCATATTTTCTATTTTTATTGAGAAAATTATAAATTTAATATATAAAAGATTGAAAACGAAAGCGCTTTCATTTAAAGTAGAGGCTGAGACAACATGCATTTGTACCAACCTCACTTCATATTGACAGAAAATGACTGAACTGAAAACGCGCTTTAGATTAAGTTTTTCAATTCTAGTCAACCTTATCGGGGTGGGACGACGAAATCTATTTAATAAAATTAGATTTCTGTCCCACTCCTTTTATTAGCTATAAAAAGAAATGACATTAAAAAGACATTAAAATTTGATTTACATATTTATACAAAATAGGTTATAATTATTGCTGTTGCTTTTTAAAGTGTTTATGAAAATATATACACACCTAAGGGGTGAACGAAATGGACGATTATAGTAAAGCACAAATTATCAAAGGAAGATTAAAATTCATTTTGATGTCAGTTTTGGGGATTATTCTATTTTTGATTCCTATAACCGTGACTGAAGATGGTGAAAAGCAAACGACTTTACCAGTGGCATTTTTAGCAGGTCTATTAAAAGATTTATTAGGTGATGCGATGCCAGTGATTATTGTAATAATAATTACTATTTCAGGTGTTTTATCTATCATCTGTTCGACGGTATTGAAAAATAAATTGAAACCTGATGGATTAATGAATAACGCATTTAATGTAAAATTTGTATGGCTTATTTTAAGGGTTTTAGCCGTTATTTTTGTCTGGATGACATATTTGAAAATGGGCTCAAAAGCAATTTATTCAACTGATACTGGTGGTTTAGTGTTCGAAAGTTTATTACCAACGCTTGTATCTGTGTTTTTCTTTGCGGCACTTTTTTTACCTTTATTAATGGAATATGGCTTATTAGAATTATTAGGACCGATTTTCAGACCAATCATGAGACCACTATTTACGCTGCCAGGACGTTCGACAGTAGATAATTTAGCATCATTTATTGGCGATGGGACAGTTGGAGTTTTAATAACAAGTAGGCAGTATGAAGGTGGATTTTATTCTAGACGTGAAGCGACAGTGATAGCTACAACTTTCAGTGTAGTATCATTAACATTTGCAATTGTTGTTGCAGAAACAGTACATATGCAAAATCATTTCTTTTATTTTTATTTATCAGTAATCGTATCATGTATTGTATGTGCCTTGATTTTACCTAGAATATGGCCATTGAGTAAGATTAAAGATGAATATTCCAAAGAAGTATCTGAGGAAATGAGAACTGAGAAGTTACCTGAAAATAAAACTGCGTTGAAACATGGATTTGATATGGCTACAGAAACAGGAATTAGAGCACCAGGATTCAAATCGTTCTTTAAATCTGGATTTAAAACTGTTATAGATATGTGGTTCGTTATATTACCAGTTGTAATGAGTGTTGGGACTTTAGCTACAGTCATTGCGACTTATACTCCAATATTTGCAATCATTGGTAAACCTTTTGTACCTTATTTAGATTTATTGCAAATTCCAGAAGCTACACAGGCTTCAGAAACAGTTTTAATAGGTTTTGCTGACATGTTCTTGCCTTCTATTTTAATTGAAGGTGTGGGCAATGACATAACATTGTTTGTCATTGGTGCTTTGAGTATTACGCAGTTGATCTATTTATCTGAAGTGGGTGGCGTCATATTAGGATCTAAAATACCAGTTAGTATTTTTAAATTGTTTGTTATTTTCTTGATTAGAACAATCATCGCTTTACCAATTATTGCTTTAATGGCACATCTTTATTTTAATTAAATAAAATAAAACACACATGAACTCATATTTGAAATTTTTAGAGGTAACCTACCTTTAAGTCATTTCTCATATTTGTAAATGTGTGTTTTTTAATTAGATTAGTGAAGTTCTGTTAAAACAGTAGCTTTGACAATTTTATTTCCTAAAATAGGAGATGGCTCATCTTGTTGGGAATTATTGTTTTGACTATGCGCTTCTTTAAAAGCGTCACTTTTTAGCCAACCGTTGAAAGCTGCCTCATTTTCCCACCAAGTATTAACATACATTTGGTCGTAATCTGCTTCGTCATCTATTAACCATACTTCAATATGATGAAAGCCATATAAATCTTGAATTTTTCCGCCTTGTGTAAATTTTGGTGCTAGTTTTTCAGCAAACCCTTTCTTAACATCTATTCTATTAGTAACAACATACATATTATTCACCTACTTTCTAATTGATATTTTTAGTATAGCATTTAACTAAACCTTTATATGATTGAAAGCCATTGTTCAATATTCACTTACTCTGTATATTGAAAAAGAAGTGAAATTCTATTTATCAGAATTTCACTTCTTTTTATAATCAATTAGATTTATTAAATTAAACTTTTAGTGATTATTATTTTGTAATTTCATTATAAACTTTTTGATCATTTTGCGTGTATATAATGTATTCATGATTATCAGTATCAATGATAACACGATTTGTTTTTCCAAATGTAGAACCAATACGTGAAACTTTTTCTCTATCTAATTTTGGAACTGCATGGATATTTTGATCTTGAGAAACATTTTTAATTTCACTTGTTGGAATCTTAATATCAGCGACTCTCCATTGAATTCTTACTTCATTGTTATCTTTTTTTACTGTCATTGCCATATCGCGAACACATCCTTTAAATTATTTATAGCTATAGCATACAATAAAAAGTAATCGTTTTCAAGTGATTGTGTGATACTTTTAATCATTATGTCATACTATTTTATTTTACGAAAGTATGTTCGCATTTTCTATAATTTTATGGTAAAATTTAGCCGAGAAAAGGGGCAATGCACATGACAGGTAAAACACACACATCATGCGGTTTATTAGTAGGCGCATTAACTATAGAATATTACCAAACAGATTTATTTACATCGATTACAATTATGACGCTTGCAGTTATATCAAGCTTATTACCTGATATTTGTCACACGCAAAGCAAGGTTGGAAGACGTTTCAAAGTATTGAGTTTTTTAGTTCGTATACTGTTTGGTCATAGGACATTTACACACTCGTTATTATTCCTTTCTATAATTAGTATCCTTTTATATTTTATTCAAACACCAGAGTATTATTTGGTTTCAATTTTCCTTGGTTTGCTTTCACATGTTATACTAGATATGTTAACACCTAGAGGTGTAAAATTATTATATCCAATACCGTTAACGATTAAATTCCCCTTAGTTTTTAAAACAGGTGGCTTAGTAGACTTATCGTTAGCAGGCGCGCTTTCAATAGGTGCGCTTTACGTATTATTCAAATCATTTTTTAATAATCTCTTTTTAAATTTTTAGTGATTATGGTTGTGATTATAATTGTAATAATATAAAGTGCATATAGTGAAATTATATATTCCTATTAGATATAAGATATTATTTTTATCTATTTTGAATATAAAGGAGAGAGAACATGTTAGATAAGAAAGAGTTAGCAAAGTTTAACCAAGAACATCTAATAGAATTTGAAAAATTAATGAGTAATAATGAAAAAGAACAATTAGCTAGTCAAGTTGATCAATTAGATTTAGCTTACATTCAAGATTTATATCGTGATTTGTATTTAAATAAACAAATGATAGATGATATATCTTCAGTAAATGAAGTGAAATACGATATAAAAGAAAATTTTTCAGATGAAGAAATTAAACAATTTGAAGATGTTGGCATAGAAGCAATTAAAAAAGGTAGATTTGCAGTAGTTTTAATGGCAGGTGGACAAGGCACACGTTTAGGATACAAAGGACCTAAGGGTGCATTTGAGATTGAAGGTGTGAGCTTATTTGAACTACAAGCACGTCAATTATTAGAATTGAAAGAAAAAACGGGTGTTTATGTAGATTGGTATATCATGACAAGTAAAATAAATGATAGTCAAACCCAGTTGTTTTTTGAAGAAAAAAATTATTTTGGATATGACAAAGAACATGTACACTTTTTTATTCAAGATAATATCGTCGCATTATCTGAAGAAGGCAAACTTATTTTAGATGTTGATAGTTCTATTTTGGAAACTCCAAATGGTAATGGTGGCGTATTTAAATCACTCAAAAAAGCAGGATATCTTGAAGATATGACAGAAAATGGTGTTGAATATATCTTTTTAAATAACATTGATAATGTTTTGGTAAAAGTGCTAGATTTATTTTTTGCAGGTTATACTTTCCAAAATAGTATGGATATTACAACGAAATCGATTCAGCCCAAGCATGGGGAAAGCGTCGGAAGGTTAGTTACAAACGAGGATAAAGATACAGTGCTTGAATACTCAGAATTGGAAGCAGAAACTGCAAATCAATTAAATAATGCAAACATTGGTATACATATGTTTAAGCTACAATTTATTAACACTGCTGTAGATAATCATTTGCCATATCATTTAGCAGTAAAACAGCTTAAACAATTGGACGATGATTTTGGCGTTATTGAAAATCCTGCTTTAAAATTTGAATTATTTTATTTTGATATCTTCCAATATGCTCATAGTTTTATAACATTACAAGTACCGAGGGACGAAGAGTTCTCACCATTAAAAAACAAAGAGGGCAAAGATAGTGTGGAAACCGCTACAGCTGATTTAAAACGTTTAAATAGGATCTAAGAAAAGGTGATTACACTAATGACTAAACCATTAGAGATTAAAAGCAATAAAGTCACTAAATCATTTAAAAACATCATACCATTAACTTTTGGAGAAGAAATTGGTAATGCAGTATCACATGGCGTAGCTGCCTTTGTTACTTTATGCGCATTGCCATATGCAGCATTACAAAGTTATTTTGCACATGGTGTTTTAGGCTCTTTTAGTGTTTCTGTCTATGTAATAAGTATTTTTTTAATGTTTCTATCTTCAACGGTCTATCATACAATGCCTAATTATTCTTCACATAAATTTATACTTAGAATCATTGATCATAGTATGATTTATATTGCCATTGCTGGAACCTATACACCAGTGTGTCTAGTACTAGTAGGTGGTTGGATAGGCTGGACAGCAATGATTGTTTTATGGGGTATAACGCTTTGGGGCATACTCTATAAATCTTTAGCTAAACATGTCAATCATAAGCTTAGCTTAACGATGTACTTAGTGATGGGATGGATTGGCATAATATTTTTACCCACAATTATTTTCGATACTAGCTTGAAGTTTATGTTATTTATACTATTGGGCGGTATAGCCTATACAATAGGTGCGTGGTTCTATGCGCAAAAAGATAGACCTTATTTTCATATGATTTGGCATTTGTTTATTTTAATAGCTTCTGTTTTTCACTTTATAGCTATTTTATATTTTATGTAATCATTGAATAGATGGACCATTTAAATGTAAAGTATGATTATTTTACAAAATGAATAGGATTAAAAAAGCACTCAAATAAGGGAGCGAGAAGTAAATCAAAAAAGGTTCATTTGATTATAATTCTCGCTTTCTTTTTAATCCCTTTTTATAGGGCAAAAGAAGTAATTTGCAGCAAACCTATTGAACTTAGGCACAATTAGTGATTTAGTAATGATTGATAATGAAAGTATCGTGTTAGGAGATTAATTATGAATATAAAAACATTTGGTGTTGTTGTTGCATTAATATTAATTATGTTTATGTCTGCAATTGAAACATCAATCGTTTCATTAGCATTGCCTACTATAAAAGAAGATTTAAATGTGACTGGTTCAATATCACTCATATTTTCAGTCTATTTTATAGCAATTGTAATTGCTAATCCAATTGTAGGTGAGTTGTTGGACCGCACTAAAATCATATACATAACACTATTAGGATTAGTCTTTTTTACGATTGGAAGCTTTTTTTCAGGTATAAGTAGTACATTTGGTATATTAATTATCTCGCGCTTTATTCAAGGATTAGGTGCAGGAATAATGATGGCTTTGAGTCAAATAGTTCCAAAGCTTGCTTTTGCAATTCCATTAAGATATAAAATCATGGGGATTGTGGGCAGTGTGTGGGGTATATCAAGTATCATAGGTCCCGTCCTAGGCGGTGGGATTTTAGAATTTGCTACATGGCATTGGTTATTCTTTGTCAATATACCTATCGCTATCGTTGCGATGTTATTGGTAGTGTTTACATTTCATTTTGAACATGAACAAACGACAACTTCACATAAATTAGATATTAAAGGGCTTATGTTATTTTATCTGTTTGTTTTCTTTTTAATGTTTACAGTAATGAATAGCAGCCATTGGTATTTAAATTGTATTTCGTTTATTGTAGCGATAGCTATGGGTATGATCTTAATTAAAAATGAAAAGGGCGTAGCGGCTCCATTTTTCCCTGTTAAAGAATTTAACAAAACAATTATACTTGTTTTCATCACAGATTTTTTATATGCAATGATATTGATGGGATATAATTTATATATGCCGATATATCTTCAAGAAGAACTCGGACTATCACCATTACAAAGTGGGTTTGTTATTTTTCCAATTTCCTTTGCTTGGTTAGTGTTAAATTTCAACTTAAATAGGTTAGAAGCAAAAATGTCTAGAAAAGGCTTGTATATATTTGCTTTTACATTATTAACAATATGTGGCATTTTTATATTTGCAGGTACAAAAACACCAATATTTATAGCGTTTAGTTTATTGCTGGCTGGTATTAGTTTTGGAACAGTTTATACGAAAGATAGTGTAATAACTCAAGAAGAAACTTCCCCACAGAATATGAAGCGTATGATGTCATTATATACATTAACAAAAAGTTTAGGTAATTCTATCGGCTCTACAATTATGGGTACGGTTTATGGTTTAACAATCGCATTTATTCATTTACCAATACACAATGTGATTTTACTCAGTTTTATCATCTTAATCGTACTGTTTGTACTTTGGAATACACTGTATAAACAAGATGATCGCAAATTCAATTCTTAGAATAAAAACAAAAAGTTATATGTATTTTAATTATTAAGCAAGTATTGAAGTTTAGTGAATTTTAATACTTGCTTATTTGTATTTGGGTGTATGTTGTTATAATGGTAAAATAAGAAACAGTTTTTAATTAAGGATTAATGTGAAATAAGCAGAAAATAAATTAGGTGAAGGGGAGGACAGTAAGCAATGAAATATATAAAGTATTTATTTACGACGCTTATTGTGCTTTCGGTATTTATCATTTCTGGCGCTATATTTTTAGCATTCTTAGGATTTGGCTTATATGGATTAAGCCGTATCCTTATATTTTTTCATCTAGCATACTTTGGTTATAATAAAAGCTTTTATGATAACTTAATTTATTACGGCAGTTATATCGTATTAGGTTATTTTACTTTATTTATTATTGAGAACTTAATGGATTATTTCAGAAAAAAATTACCAGATAATCCCTATTTTCAAGGAATAACTTATCATTTAATAACATTTGTTGTTACAACGTTATTATTCTATTTTATTGTTCACATTCATTATGCATATATAGATATTGATTTTTGGGTGATTGTTGTAATTATGGGTATTCTATTTATATGTAAAGAAGTCTTTTATCCTGATAGCAAAAATCTTAATCAGAATAAATAGTTAATGATATAAGTGCTAAGAGGTGGTTAAGTGACCGTTGAGCTAACTGCTTTTGTATTACCAAGATTATATTTATACTAAGTGTAAACTACTTAAGCAAAATTAAGTTATGTTTGTTAGAATATTAGTGGATATATTTATATAATAGAGGGGGACGCTTTGTGTTAACGATAGAGCAAGTTAAAGAACTTGTTGGAGAACTTAAGGATCCAATTATTAATGTTCCTTTAAAGGAAACTGATGGAATCGTAGAGGTAACAACAAAAGATGAGATAGAACATGTAAGTGTTAAAGTGGCTATGGCTCAATTAGGAGGACAGCCACAGTTAGATTTACAAATGGCTATTGTGGAAGTGCTTAAAGAAAATGGCGCGAATACTGTTGGAATAAGATTTGAGGAATTACCGTCTGATGTTGTTGAACAGTATAGAGGTAACAGTGATGACCAACCGCAAACAATAGAAGGTTTACTATCAAAGGATAATCCTGTTGAATTTATAGCAATCGCATCTGGTAAAGGGGGCGTTGGTAAATCCACTGTAGCTGTAAACTTAGCCGTTTCATTAGCAAGGGAAGGTAAAAAAGTTGGACTCGTCGATGCTGATATATATGGTTTCAGTGTTCCAGATATGATGGGTATAGACAAAAAGCCAGAAGTGGATGGCAAAGAGATTATACCAGTTGAGAGACATGGAGTTAAAGTCATTTCGATGGCATTTTTTGTAGAAGAAAATGCGCCAGTTATATGGAGAGGACCTATGTTAGGTAAAATGTTAACTAACTTTTTTGTTGAGGTACGTTGGGGAGATTTAGATTATCTTCTTTTAGACTTACCTCCAGGTACAGGTGATGTCGCTTTAGATGTTCATACAATGCTACCATCTAGTAAAGAAATTATTGTTTCTACGCCGCATCCGACTGCAGCTTTTGTTGCAGCAAGAGCAGGTGCAATGGCTAAACATACAGAACATTCTATTTTAGGTGTTATAGAAAACATGTCATACTTTGAAAGTAAAGAAACTGGTAATAAAGAATACGTGTTTGGTAAAGGTGGCGGTGAAAAGTTAGCTGATGAGTTGCAAACAGAACTTTTAGGTCAATTACCATTAGAACAGCCATCATGGAATCCAAAAGATTTCGCACCTTCTATTTATCAAGCGGATGATCGACTAGGTAAAATATATCAATCAATGGCAAAACAAATCATCGACAAAACAAAAAAATAGATTATTTATAGAACTGGGTAGAAATTTTTAATTCTGCTCAGTTTTTCTCTTGCAATTTTTTGAATTGCTGTTAGAATAATTTCTTGTGACCAATGAAAGCACGATTAAGTAGCTTGAAAAGTTTGTTGCAAAAATATATTTAAACTATTGACTTTTTATTATGAAGTTGATAATATATAAAAGTCGTCAAAACGGCAAAACATTATTTTAAATAAATTTTTAAAAGTGTAAAAAATATACTTGAAAAAAAGATATTAATAATTTAATATTGTTAAAGTAATGTTAAATGATTGTTAAGCAAATGAAATCTTTGTTGACAAAGTGTAAACAAAGATGATATAGTAGTAAAGCAATTATTTATTTAAATGAACATTGAAAACTGAATTGCAATATGTCAACGTTAATTCCGATTTCAACATTAAATGTTGAATCAAAACAACGTGTTATTAATAACACAAATTAGTATTTTATGAGCTAATCAAACATCATATTTTTATGGAGAGTTTGATCCTGGCTCAGGATGAACGCTGGCGGCGTGCCTAATACATGCAAGTCGAGCGAACAGATAAGGAGCTT